>JAWOFX010000001.1:0-32304 GCA_046497275.1 Promethearchaeia archaeon
TAATTCTGAGATTAACATTATTAATTTTCTCAATGACTCTTTTTCTTCACTCATTTCGAAATCACTATTTTCTGTAATTATTTTTCTATTTAATAATAACAATTATGATTTTTATATCTGACTCATTAAATTAGAAAATATCTTGTGAATCATTCTGGATTTTATATTTTATATAAAATATTTTTAAATTAGATTACTCCCTTATGATTTTCAGTCATGGTAAAATTTTTGGGATATCTTAAAAAAAAATTCAAAATTCATGTTTTTGTCATATTTTTAGTTTTTCTGCTTGGAATCTTAAATCTCCATTTTTTTACCAACTTCAGAAACTATAACCAAATCTTTTTTAATGATCCATCTGAAATAAGAGATGATTTAATTGGTTTAAATAATGGAGAGAATAATTCTTTAAATTCCTCTTCTGATTTTGAAATGTGTGAATTTGCCAATATTAGTTCTAGTAAAACTAATATCAGTTCTATCAATATAGATATCCCCTCCTCAGGATGGAATCTTACAAGTATAGAATTTAATTTTACTGATATTAGTTTAAAACAAGAGACTATCACTTTAGCCTCTGAAAATGATGTTTCAGATGTTTGGGTTCTACAAAATAACAATATCGAACGGTTATCAATGCAAATAAAAGTAACGGAACAAGTCAAGATTAATTCGATTGAAATTTATGGATTTTCGTCTCAAATTCCTGAAGATGAAGAAGTTTATGTAGGTATAACCGATTGGAATTCAGCTGATAATGTTCCAGATTTAAATACTATTTATGGAGATCCCATTCCAATAAATATTTCAAACATACCAACATGGTATGTCCAAAAGTTTTCAAATCCAATTAATTTAGATCCAGGCGATTATGCGTTCGTATTAGATGGATATGGGCGAATTGGAAATGACATCCAATATTATTGGTTTATGAATGAAAGCAATCCGAATCCATTATATATGGGTTATTATTATAGATTTTTAGGCTGGCGCTGGGGGAAAAACCAGTATGATGTTTTTTGCCATAAGATTAACCAATGGGTTAATCGCTCCTATAAACCATCTGAAATTAATATGACAGCATCTATTAATGAAATTCCTTATGAAATTTTAGAAGGGTTAAATGTAGGAACGGGATATTTGAATATTTATAATCTAAATTATATCATTCCAGATAATATTCTACATATTACAATTTCTACGAATGGATCTATTCAGATAAACTTCAACCTGAATTATACAATCAGTATTAACAATCTCAGGAATGTAGATTTATTACTCCATATTAAGGAGGGTAAAGAAAATGACTGGAAAATTTTCCCTAATTTAGAGCGTTATCCTTTTTATTATTCAGTTAGTTTTCAAATTCCAACTAATTGGTTTAATTTGTCACTGTATAAAGATGATATAGAAATTTCATCAGATCCAGAAATAATTTATCAAAATTATACTCTTACCATTAAAAATGATACTATAACAGCTAATAGCGATTGGTTAATTGCTGCCCAAAGCGATCGACAAAACTTCGCAATAAATATTCAAAAAACGAGTTATAATCCTGCAGATGAGATAGAAATTGAGATAGGGAGTTCTTTTTTAAATGGAGAATTTAATTTCATCCTACTTGATAGCATTGGTCAAGAAAAATCTAGCCAAACTAAATCTGTGAATGCTCCAACAGAGATTTTTTCTTATATTGTTCGTTCTAATGATAGAAGGGGAACTTGGAATGCTTTGATCTTTTGGAATAACCAAACTGATGCTGGAGTTGAAAATGTTTCCTTTATAGTGGAAATTCCCTTTGTTATAACTCCATTTTTGATATTTTTAATCTCTATTATAAGTATTGGCGCTGTAAGTTCTGTTTATGGGACTTATAAAATTATCAAAAGGAGGAAACGCATTCAACAGAAGAGAAAACAAAAAATTATAGATAAATGTATGGATATTGTCAATTTGAATCATATTCTGGTTACTGATAAAAAAAGCTCCTTAACCCTCTTTGATCAAAAATACGTGGAAAAAGCACTTGAAGCAAACTTAATTTCTGGATTTTTACAAGCCATTCGTTCTTTTGGAATAGAATTAACGGACACTAAGGAAAGTTCTCAAATAATAAAGCTCGAATATAAAAATTTAAAGGTTATCATGGATGAATACAGTAATTTCAGAATAATAGCTATTATGAAAGAAATACCCTCAAACGAATTTTTAAATTCTATAAAAGATCTTTCCTATGAACTTGAAGAGAAATTTGGTAAATACTTGGAAAATTTTAATGGAGATATAAGACCGTTCAAATATATCGACAGATTAATAATAAAGCATCTCAATGGAGAGTTATTACACCCGCTTAAACTCGAGAAAGTTGATGAATCCAAATTTAATCAAGAAGAAAGAACTTTGATATCAAAAATTTCAAAGCTTAGAAAAATAAAAGAATCAGAATATGTATTTTTTCGAGATTTAGTTCATGAGAGAGCTTGTGACCCAGAAGAAATCATTATTATAAATAAATTAATTGAACAGAGAATTTTAAAACCGATTTTAAATCTAAATGAAGATTAAATTTATTTTATAACTAAAATTCAATAAATGATATTTAAGTACTGCCTTTTTCTTTAATTATTAATATTATAATTCTTATAGCTTTTTAATTAATTTTTAAGTATCATTATAAATATCTACAATTATCAAACAAATATTTTTAAATCTAATATTAATAATAGAAGTTATATTTGGAAGATAAAATAATATTCAATAGAGAGGGAAAAAAATAATGAATGAATTAAAAAATACATGGAAAACCCATCCAAATTTATATGAGATAAACACTTGGCCATGGTTAACAGAATTATCTGAAATATACAATGAAGAGATTAAACTAGATAACATCCCAGAGGAGATTTTCGAGAAATATATCAAATATTTTGATGCAGTTTGGCTTATGGGAGTCTGGGAGAGGAGCCCGGCAAGCAAACGAATAGCACATGATCATCCAGATCTTCAAAACGAATATAAAAAAGCCATAGATCATGTAAAAGAGGAGGAAATTATTGGGTCTCCTTATGCTGTTTATTATTATCATGTTGATAAAGGATTAGGAGGTAAAGAAGAGTTAAATAAATTTAGAGAGAGATTAAATGATAAAAATGTCAATTTAATCTTAGATTATGTCCCGAATCATATAGCGAGAGATCATCTGTGGACTCTAGAAAAATCTGATATGTTCATAGAAGGAACATGGGAAGATATGAATAATCATCCTGATGGTTATTTTTCCTCATATGGAAAAGTACGGGCGCATGGAAAAGACCCATATTTTCCAGCATGGACAGATACGGTTCAAATCAACGCGTTTTCCGAAGATGCAAGACATAAAGCGATCCACACCCTCCTAACGATTGCAGAAATTTGCGATGGAGTTCGCTGTGATATGGCAATGCTCGTAACAAATGAGATCTTCAAGAAAACATGGGGGGATAAAGTTGGAAATCCACCTGAAAAAGATTTCTGGGAAGAAATTATCCCTAGAATCAAAAATAAACATCGGAATTTCAAATTTATCGCGGAAGTTTATTGGGATATGGAGTGGAAGTTGCAACAACAAGGTTTTGATTATACCTATGATGAAAAATTATACAATTATATTATGAACGAAAGTCCTCAATCAATTCGAAATCATATTACAGCAGAATGGGAATACAATAAAAAATCATTAAGATATATAGAAAACCACGATGAACAGAGAACAGTAAAACAGATGGGTATTTTAAAATCAAAAGCGGCTGCAATTTTAGCATTGAGTCTTCCAGGGATGGGCTTAGTGCACGAAGGTCAGATGAAAGGTTATGAAATTAAAATCCCCGTTCAATTGAAAAGAAGAACGAATGAAATGATAAAAAATAATGTGCTAGAATTTTATCGAACACTTTTAGCAATAATTAAGGATAATGATATTAAAAAAAATAATTGGGAATTATGTAATGTCACCCAAACAAGCCAAGATGATCAATCAAATAAATATATCATTTCTTATCATTGGTGGAACGCCCAAGAACATTATTTATTTATTATCAATTTTAGCGAGAATTTTTCAAATGGAAAAATAAAAATTCCTACACTTAATTTAACATCGGGAAAATTAAAGTTCAAAAATCTATTTACTGATGAAATTTTAAGATACGACGCTTCTGAAATTCAAAATAATGGCTTTAAAGTTGAGTTAGCTAGTTGGAAATATAATATATTCCATATAAATTCTTAATTATATTTTTTAAATATTTTTTTTTCCAAAATCGTTCTAAAGAAAGAAGTAGAAGATATATTATTAAAGATTGAAGTCTTGAAATAATTTTTAAAAATGAATATAAATTAAGAAAATAATTAAGAAACAGAAAAAATTGTAAATTATATGACATCTACTAATAGAAGATTAGTTGAAGCATTAATTAAAAAAGGAGTTAATATTCCTAATCCATCTACTATTGAGATCGGAGAAGAAGTTGATTTAAATTTTATCTCAGCTGAAGGAGTTATTATACACTCAGGTTGTAAAATATTTGGAGAAAAGACTCTTATTATGTCAAATGTGGAATTAGGAGCTAGATCTCCGGTCACTATTAATAATTGTCAATTAGGTAGGAATGTTGAGTTAAAAGGGGGTTACTTTGAAGAATCTACTTTCTTAGATTCTGCGAATATGGGAGATGGTGCAGAAGTTAGAAAAGGGTGTTTATTAGAAGAAAAAACAAATGGAGCTCATACTGTTGGGCTTAAACAAACAATACTCTTTCCATTTGTTACATTAGGCAGTATAATTAATTTTTGTGATATTTTAATGGCTGGGGGAACAAGTAGGAAAAATCATAGTGAGGTGGGGAGTTCCTATATTCATTTTAATTATACTCCTAATCAAGATAAAGCAACTGCCTCTTTGATCGGTGATGTTGCTCACGGAGTTATGTTTAATAAGCCTCCTATCTTTTTAGGTGGTCAAGGTGGTTTAGTAGGACCAGCTATTATTGGATATAATACAGTTATTGCGGCAGGTGTCATTTATCGAGATGATTGTCCCCAAGGGAATAAGCTACTAAGGAATAAGGAAGAAATCAAGGAAGATTTAGAATTCTATCCTGGTATATATTGGAATATAAAAAGAAAAGTACTCAATTGTGTTCAATATATAGCAAACATAATAGCCCTTAAACAATGGTATCTTTTTGTGCGTCAGAGATTTTTTCAAGGAAATAAGTTGGATAATAAGCTTTTTGAAGGAGCCATGGAAAAAATAGAGATTATTTTGGAGGAGAGATTAAAAAGATTTATCGATCTAGCTAATAATATGGAGCAATCAATTAAATTATATGAATCGATTATGGGTGATCAAGCTTCAAAAACACTCTTAACTCAAAAAAAAGAACTTTTTGAAAATATTGAAGCTATAGAAAATATTTTTAATGAATACATTTCATATAGGGGAGATATTGAAAAGAGAGATGAGTTTTTAAAAAGGATTGATACAAATCTAGATTACATCAAAGCAATAAAAACATTAGATAAAGATTCTTCAGAAATTGGAATTAAATGGCTCTTGAGCATTATTAATGAGATAAGAGAAAAAGTAATTCAGAATTTACCTTCTTTTGTATAAATTTCTTTTAGTGAACAGTAACAGTTTTACTAAGATTTAATGGTTTGTCAGGGTCTAATTTTGAGCTGATAGAAGCATAATAAGCTAATAATTGTAAGGCTGGGGTAAATGTAATAGGACTGAAAATATTATGATATTTATCACCGGGTTGTGGGATTCTTATTACCATATCACTTAAATTAGCGATTTTTTTATCATTCTCAACAACTAGTGAAATTATTTTACCTCCTCGTGATTTAAACTCCATTACATTACCGATTAATCGCTGATATGTTTCGTCCGGGGGAGCTACAAATATAATCGGGAAACCTTCTCTAACTAAAGAAATTGGTCCATGCTTCGCATGAGCTGCTGAATAACCCTCTATAAATCGACATGCCACTTCTTTTAACTTTAAACCTCCCTCTTTCGCAGTTGCGATAGATATACCTCTTGCTAAAAAGAAAAAGTTTTTACTTTTTTGTAAGGTCTCCACAATCTCTTTGATTAAATCTACATTATTTTCTAAAAAATTCTTAATAATTTCAGGAGTGGAGTATAAAGCTTCATAATATTTTTCAATTTCCTCTCGAGGTTCAATTTTTCTAAACTTGGCAATTTCTAAAGCAAGCAAAGCTAGCGTAAGAACTTGTGTACAATATGTTTTAGTTGCTGCGACTCCAATTTCTGGTCCTGCTTGGGTCAAAATAACTCTATCAGAATATCTTGTAATTGAAGATCCAACAACATTAGTAATAGATAATATTTTGATGTCTTTTCTTTGTTTTTTTGCCCATCTTATCGCTTCAATAGTATCAATAGTTTCTCCCGATTGGGAGACAGCAATAATAACAGAATTTTCTTTTAAAGAATTGCCTAATTGATTTTGAAATTCGGAACATTCAATCGCATGAATATATTTATCTAAAAAACGAGTTATTACATATTTACCTGCTAAAGATGCATAAAACGAAGTACCAGCTGCAGTAATATAAATATTATCTGCAGACCAAATATCATGTGCGAAGAGTCTTAAATTCCTCTCAGAAATTTTTAATGTTCGATTCAAAGCGGTTGGCTCCTCGTATATTTCTTTGAGCATAAAATGTTCAAAACCTCCTTTTTCTGCAGCATCGATACTCCAGTCTATTTTCTGCATTTCTTTTTCAATTTTTTGATCATTTTCAAGATCAAAAAATAGTACCTCGTTCGCTTTTAATATAGCAATCTCATTATCTTCCATAAGATAACAATTTCGTGTCAAAGGTAAAAACGCAGGAATATCAGAGGCACAATAAGTAGTTTTACCCTCTTCTATTCCAATTACTAAAGGAGACTCATAACGAGCAACAATAATCGAATCAGGAGTGTATACGGAACACACTGCAATTGCATATGACCCCTTACATTTATCTAACGCTTCTTTTACCGCTTGTTTTAAATTTGAGGTTTTTTGCATTGATTCTTCAATTAAATGAGCAATAACTTCTGTATCTGTTTCTGACTTAAATTTATGTCCTCTTGATAAGAGTTCTTCCTTTAAATCTAAGAAATTTTCAATAATTCCATTATGAACAACAGCAATTTTTCCTGAACAATCTGTATGGGGATGACTATTTAATTTAGTAGGTGCTCCATGCGTTGCCCATCTAGTGTGTGCAAGAGCAATTTTAGATCCTTCTGGAAAATCAGTTAGGTCAATTTTTTTATGAATATCGTCGATTTTTCCTGCTCCTTTTTTAATGCATAATTTAGAATCATACTGAGCCACTATGCCACAAGAATCATATCCTCGATATTCTAACCTCTTAATTCCTTCGTAAGCAAGTTTTCCTATCGAAGTATTTGCTTGTTCAGTAATAATGCCAAAGATTCCACACATAACAAAATTAAGTTATCGTTTCTTAGAATTTAAAATATATCAAAATTTTTTAAGATTATCCTATATTTCTTAATATATTCAATTTAAACGAATCTATATTTGAAAAGTTCAATATCTTATATTAAAAAATTAAATTTTTAAAATATTTAGATTTAATTTAAAAAAATTTGTATAAAATTAATTTAGGAATTTATTATGACAATAAAAGTTATTATTACTAGAGATTTTGACGATATGAGTGAGGTCGCAGCCGAAATTGTAAAGGATTTAATTCTTAAAATATTAAAGGAAAAGGAAAAATTAGTTTTTGGATTAGCAACTGGACATTCACCCACAGGGCTATATAAAAATTTAGCACATTTTCTTAATTCGAATGAAATTAACAATCAACGCTTCTGCAGTTTTAATCTTGATGAATATATAGGTTTACCTGGAGAAAATTCACAACAAAGAGTTCTACATCCTGAAAGTTATTGCTATTTTATGATTCAAGAGTTTTTTGGACTCCTTAATAAAAAATTTAGAGAGACATATGTTCCTTTTGGAAATTTGATTGATCAAAAAATCCTCAAACAAGAACTTGATACTCATCCTAATGATTATACAGAGTTGGGTAAGGATGCTGGAAAATCTATTGTGATAAAAGAAAATACAGAATCAAAATATTTAGCGTGGATACGTGAGTCCGTTTTAAATGCTTATTTAAAAAAGATTGAAGACAAGGGAGGTATAGATTTACAGGTTATTGGAGTAGGAGGTAGAGGTCATGTAGCCTTCCATGAATCAGGAATTCCTTTTGAAGGCAGTGATATGCTGTTAATTAAGCTTGATGAAAATACTATCAATAATGCGATTAAAGATGGTCATTTTTCAAATAGAGAAAATTCTCCCCATTATGCCATCAGTATGGGGGCAGAACTGGTTTATAAGGCTAGAAACATAATATTATTAGCAAATGGAAGACGAAAAACAGATCCTGTCGCAGAATCATTATTAAACATACCAACTCCAGAAATACCGATTTCCTATGGTCAGAAATATTCTGAAAAGGGAGGGAATCTGATTTATATCCTTGATAAGATTGCAGCTCAAAAACTTATGACTAATGGAAGAGTCTTGGAAAAGAAAGGAATAGAACTTAAACTTATAGAATAATACTTTCGATAGAATTTAGCTTATATTAAATCTAGTTTTAACATTTTCTCTTCAGCCATTTTATTCATCCTTTTTGAGGCTTCTAAATTCTCGGTTGATTCTCCTGAAATTCTTAAATATGGACTGGTCCCAGAACGTCTTATTAAAATCCAACCATCATTATAATCAATCCTTACTCCATCCCTCTTATTAATATTCTTAATTTCTTTTCCTTCAGAATTAAGAATCTCTTTCATTTCATCGATAATTTTATTGTTTATTTCTTCAGTAAAGGGGATGTCTTCCTTTAATTTGAAGGCGTCACGATAATAAGGATACTCTGGAATGTCACTAAGTAATTTTCGTAAACTCATATTTGAGTCACTAATCATTTTTAAAACATTAGCGATTGTAAATATTGAATCTGGTCCAAGATGCGATTCAGGCCATATATAAGTTCCCGACGTTTCTCCACCTAAAAATCCCCCTTGCTCTTCTAATGCTTGAGCAACCTTAATATCTCCAACTTCAGTTCTAATTACCTCACAACCTAAAGGATTTAAAACGTCTTCTATTAGACTTGAGGAATTAATAGGTGTAGCAACTTTCATATTCTCATTTGATATTTGATCTTTATTTCTCTTCAAATAATCAACTGCCATTAATGTTAAGAGACGAATTGGATCTACTATTGTTCCATTTTCGTCAAGAAATATTACTCGATCAGCATCACCGTCAAGAGCAATTCCAATATCATCCGTATCTGATGTTCTAAGAAATTTAGCTATTTGAACTAAATTTTCTTTACTTGGTTCAGAATTGCGACCTGGAAATTTTCCATCCATTTGAGCATTAATAGTCATTAAATTTACATCATATTCACTTAATAATTGTGGAACAATATTACATCCTGCTCCATTTCCAGGATCAACTATAGCATGTAATTTACTTCCATTGAATTTTATTTGATGGGTAATTTGTGCAATATGTGCATCATTTATATCATTTATATGCGATACAGTCCCTACTCCATCCCATTCTATATTAAGAAAAGCTTTATCAGTATAGATCTTTTCAATTTCTTCTTCCTGTTCTTCAATATATCCCATTCCTGTGGGATTCCAGAATTTTAGACCAATATATTCAGGTGTATTATGTGAGGCAGTGATAACAACTCCACAATCTGCACCCAAATAACGTAGAGACATTGCTAAGGTGGGTGTGGTGACAATTCCTAATGTTTTAACAATACACCCAGTACTAACGAGGCCTGATATAAATGCATATTCAATTGGTAAGGCACTCGTTCTTATATCTTTTCCGATTACAACAGTGGCGTCTCCATTCAAATAGGTTCCTAGAGCTAACCCAACTTCTAAAGCCATCTGAGGAGTTAACATAACATCTGTGTTGTCATAATTGCTAAAAATTCTCCTAATACCGCTTGTACCAAAAATTGTTCTTGACATTATTGTCTTCCTTTTAATTTAATAATAATATTTGATATTTTTAGTAATATTAAAAAACTATTTAATTTAAATTTTTAAGTTCTTGATTTGAGAACTCTTAAAAGTATCTAAGATTGATTTTAACAATTTTAATTGTTGATTATCTAATATATTATAGGATTAAGGCAGGATTATGAGTTTCAATTTAAACTTGCATAGATTTGAAATCAAGATGTCCTAAAAACATGGGAGATTTTCAATACTTAAAAATTGGTTTGATTAGATAAAGGAAAATCTTAACTTTTAAAACAGTAAAATATTAAATTTTAAAATAATTCACTTATAAGAGAATATGCTTTTTATTAAAGAGTATGAAGTTGAAACTTAGCTATGATTTTCCAAGGTTTATACAATATATTAGATCTATACTTAAATGAAAGTGGAATATTTTATCAAAATGTAGACCAATATATTAAAAAAAATATAGATGATATTCCATTCGATATGAAGGATATAGATGAATCTTTAGAATTTATTCTAGAAAATTTAAAAGATCAACTAATTGAATTGGGTTTTTCTAAGGTAGAAATAGAAAATAAATTCTCTGACCCATTTCTTACTTTCGAGGAAATAGAGAAAAATAAGATAAGATCTGCCTTTGATTTATATAAAGAGAAAATAGCTCCGATATTTTATGAAATTTTGTTGGAAAAAATTGTTGATTATCTTGTTAATTCTGAAGTTGCTCCACTTATGTTGAATCTAAAATCCCAGGGTTTATTACCTCTTGAATTTATAATGGAACTTAGAAAATTAAAAACAAAATTGGAGAATAATCCTGAAAAGATGGAAAATCTAAAAAAATATGTTAATATTAAAAATAAGCTCATACAAAAATTTAGGCAGAATAAGTGTGAAATTGAAAGGTTAGAAGATATCAGAGACCCAGGAGATAAGCTTCAATTAGTTTATATGATTTATAGAATTATTAATTTTTTTCATTTAGAGAGATTATTTGATTTTTCGCATATAGAAATTTACTTAGAAAATAATATAGATGAATGGCTTACTTCAGTTCCATTAATTACTTTAAAAAACCCAGATATTTACTTCTGCGGTCTTTATTTAGCAACTAATTTGGGAGTTGAAATTGATAAAGAAGAAGTAAAACGCTTCTTATTAGAGTTATACAATGAGTTTATCGATGAATTTGACGCACCAATTATAGAAGCGACTGATCAGATTTATTATTTTTACAAATCCATTAAAATGATTAATTTGGATCTTTACGAAGAAGAAATTGAAAATTTAATGAGAGCTGATTCTTCTTTTTTCGAAAAAGATTACTTAAGAAGTTTAGAAACTTCACAACTCGTAGTTATTTTAAAATTATATAAATTATTAAGATTTTATGAAAAAATTGACAATTTAAAGATTAAAGCGATTTTAGATGAGATAAATAAACGAATTACACCAGAGGGAATTCTTCAATATAGAGATGGCATAATATCATCTGAGGCATCCTATTATGTATTATTTAATGCATATATGAGAGATGAATTAGAATACCTTAAGAATTTTAAAATTTTAAATAGTGTTGTTGAGAGAATTTATAGGAATCTAGAAATTATCGATTTTTGTAGGAATACTAATTTTGATTTAGTGAGTGAAATTTTTTATTCTTGTGAAAGCTTAAAACTCTTTAATTGTATTGAAACAAAAGAAATGATATTCCATTTAGCACGGTATCTTTTTCCTGAGGGGATTCTTGAGAATGGATTGTTTAAGAGGGGGATTGACAGAAAAGCAGCAAAGTTTCGTCATCTAAAAGTAAATAAGTTGACAGGGCAGACTATCTACTAAATCGTATTAGTTTTTCTTCTAAATTTTTCCCGGTTATTAAATTCTATAAACAAAATCTTAATTTAATTAAAATAATTTTATAAATCACTTAAATTGAAAGAAGATGTGGTATAGTGAAGTTTGAAGATTTTGAACTAATTTATAAAGAGAATCGGGCTGAGATCAAAAATAAAGAAGAGATTCTAAAAGATTTAAAAGAAAAGATTGGAAAGAAAAATGTTTCAACTAATGAAATAGATCGAATGGCATACACCAGAGATTCATCGCTTATTTCATTAAATTGGACCATAGAAGGAAAAATTGCGGGACTACCTGATATTATTACATGGCCAGAAAATTCGAATCAAATTAGTGAAATATTAAAAATAGCAAATAGAGAAAAAATTCCTGTAGTTCCTTTTGCTGAAGGTTCTGGGGTTGTTGGAGGAGCGATTCCCATTAGAGGTGGAATAATAATCGATATGAAAAGATTAAATAAAATTATTGAAATAAATGATAAAAATCTATCTGTAACTGTTCAAACGGGAATGAATGGTATGAATTTAGAGAGATATTTAAACTCTAAGGGATATACGGGAGGACATATCCCCCAGTCATTATATACATCATCAGTAGGGGGGTGGATCGCTCATAAAGCAGCAGGACAATTCTCTACTAAATATGGTAAAATCGAGGATATTATTTTAGGCATGCAAGTTATTTTATCAACTGGAGAGATTATAAATTTTGATCCTATAGCGAGATCCGCAACGGGTCCTCAACTTGATAAATATTTTATTGGTAGTGAAGGTACTTTAGGAATCGTTACGCAGGCGACCCTTAAAATTTGGCCCTATCCAGAAAAGAGAACCCTTATTTCATATGTTTTTCCAAAAATAGAGGATGCTTTAGACGCAGTCCGTTTAACTTTACGAGAGAATGTTTATCCTGCTGTAGTGAGAATTTATGACGCTGATGAAACAGCAAGACATTTTAAACATATAGAAAAAGCCACAGATAAAGTGATGACCGTTTTTGTTTGCGAAGGTAATAAAGAATTAGTTGATTTAGAAGAAAAAATTACACGGGAAAAATGTAACGAACGATCTGGTGTGGATTGTGGAGAAGAACCAGTAGAACATTGGTTTGAAACACGATTCAAAGTAACTGAAACTTCTATGTTTCCACCATATAAAATCGTTGCTGATACCATTGAAGTCTCAATAATGTGGGATAAAGCTTCTGAATTATATCATTCTGTAATTGGATCCACAAGTAAGGTGGAAGGTAATTTATTAATTACTGCTCATGTCTCTCATTTTTATCCAAATGGAGCTGGTTTTTACTTTACTTTTGGAGGTGTTCCCGGTAAAGGAAAATCTGAATTTGATTTCTATAAAGAATGTTGGGATGCTACAATTAAAGCAGTTTTGGATTCTGGTGGTTCTATTGCACATCATCATGGAATAGGAGTCAATCGTTCTCACTGGATGGAAAGGGAATGGGATAATGGGTATGAAGTAATGAAAGAGTTTAAGAAAGTTCTTGATCCAAATAACATTCTTAATCCAGGAAAAATATATGAAAAAACATGGAAAAAATCAACAGATGGAGGTGGTGATTAAAAATGGGGATATTTGATACTTTAAAAAAATATAAATGGATGCTTCCACTAATTCAAGACGCTGAAAGAAATGTGAGACGTAAGTTATTAAAAAATGTAAGAAAGAAAAAAGAAAATTTTTATCCCGAAGGCGAGTTTCATGCTGATATTAAGAATCTGATAAATTGCATGCTTTGCCCTAATATGTGTCGTTTTGATTGTGGAGTATTACAAGCTTCGGAAAATGAAGCACTATCTCCGGCTTATAAATCAAGAATAGGTTACTTTCTGACAACAAATAAAATAGATCCCTCTGATCCAAAAAATAAAGAATTTGTTGATTTGATGTACAAATGTTCAAATGAAGAAAATTGTAAAATATGGTGTCCATTTGAATTTTCCGTTGTATCTCTGCTTGAGACGGTAAGAGATGATCTTAATGATAAAGGATTAATGCCCGAATATTGTAAAAAACAAATCAAAAAACTCCAAGATACAGGCACTATTGAGGATTATAATATTTTTAAAACCTATAAGGAAAAAGGTATCGAAAATATTGAAACGGAAGGAGATGATGATGTTTTTTATTATATTGGGTGCCAAACTATGAAGTTTCCGGAAGTTGTAAAGGCGAACATAGAGTTTCTAAAGAAAGCAGGGATAAAATTCTCAACAAATTTAGATCAGAGAGTGTGCTGTGGGGCTCCAGCTCTTAACATTAGAGATTTTGAAACTAGTAAAAATCTTGCAGAAAATAATCTTGACCTCATTAAAAAAAGCGGTGCAGAAATTGTTGTTTCTGACTGTCCCGGATGCGTGAATTCACTCAAAAATCGATATCAAAAATTTGGCATTGGAATTGAAATTGAAAAACAAAAACAAGGAGAGAATGAAGAAGAAGCTGAGGAGAAAACTGAAAAAGTGATTAAAAGTTATTTTGAGGAGGGACCCAAGATAATTCATATCGTAGAATATATAAAAATATTAGTTGAAGAGGGCAAGTTAACGTTTGAAGAACTTCCAGAGAAATATCAGAAAGTCACAATTCACGATCCTTGTCTTTTAGCGAGAAATTTAAATGATATCACGTCCATTAGAACAATTTTGGAACATATTCCTAACTTAGAAATTGTGGAACCAATTTATACTAAGGATTACACACACTGCTGTGGATGGAGTGGTACGGTTCATTGGGCAGATAAAGAGATTTCTATAAAAGAAGCGGAGAATAGAATAGACGAGCTAAAAGAGACTGGTGCAAAAATTATAGTTACCGCTTGTCCAACTTGTGAACTCGGCTTGGCTTATGGCATTAAGGATGAGGATAAAAAAGAGATTGAAATAAAAGATCTATCCGAATTGATTAGCAAAGCAATTTAATTCTTAATTTTTTTATAATACTTCCTTTTTAATTTAATTTTATTAGAAAATAATCCAAATTAATTCAACTCTTTCCAAATTGGTTAATTTTATAAATTCTTAAACCATTTTTTTGAATGATAAATTTTATTATAATATATAACTTCTTTCAAGTATTATACAATTCAATTAATTTAAGAATGCTTGGCGAAAATGGAACAAAAAATATTAATATTAGATATTGGAACTACCAATATAAAAGCTCTCTTATTTAATAAAAAAGGAGAGATTGTTGGTGAAGCTCGTCGTCGTCCAGATTATATTATGAAAGAAAAAGGGCAAGTAGAGCAAGATCCCAATCAAATTTGGCAGTATAGTAAAGAAGCTATCGAAGAAGTCATCGATAAGAATAATTTGAGCGCCTCAGATATAAAGTGTATGGGGATTACCACTCAAAGAGCATCTTTTTGTATATGGGACAGAAGAAATGGAAAATTATATTCTAATATAATTACTTGGCAAGATAAAAGAGCTGCAAAATATGCTCAAGAAATGTCAAATAGTTTCTTTTTTAAATTCTTGAGAGGGTTTGCAAAAGTTGCACATATGTTGACTAAAAGTACAAAAATGCTTACAGCTTCAATGTTACAATTCAATTCAGATTACGCATCTATAAGAACTTCTTATTTTCTAAAAAATAATCCCAAATTGAATGAATTAATTCAAGATCCAAAAACTACTATTAGTTGGGGTACAATTGATACGTGGGTACTATGGAATCTTACAGAAGGAAGAGTTTTTGCAACTGATTACTCCAACTGCTCCTCAACAGGTATGTTGGATCCTTTTACATTAGATTGGAATTCTATTGTTATCGATAAATTAAAAATACCTCTATACATTTTACCAGAAATAAAAGATACTAATGGTGATTTTGGAGAGACTAAACTCTTTGGCAGTGGCGAGATCCCTATTCGAAGTGTAGTGGCAGATCAACAAGCATCTCTATTCGGTCAATGTTGCTTTGATTATGGAGATATGAAAGTCACTAATGGGACGGGTTCGTTTGTAGATTTAAATACTGGAGATGAACCTTTCGCATCTAAAAGGAAATTATATCCCTTAGTGGCATGGAGATTAAATGGAGAGGTTTCTTATATCTTGGAAGGGCTAAGTCATAACTCAGGAAACATAATAGATTGGATAAAAGAGGAACTCGAGCTATATGATGATCCGAGCGAAACTGAAGAGATGGCAAAAAGCGTTGAATCAACTGAAGGAGTATTTTTCCTACCAACATTCACTAGTGGACTTTCATTCCCCTACTGGGATCCTTCGGCAAGAGGGAACATTTTTGGAATAAGCTTAAAAACTAAGAAAGAACATATAATAAGAGCTGTTTTAAATGGTATTTGCTTTAGAATAAAAGATTTTGTTGAAGGTATTATTGCAGATACAGGTATATCAGTCGATAGAATAAAAGCTGATGGAGGTGTGTCCCAAAATACCTATGTTCTCCAATTCCTAGCAGATATACTTGATATGGAAGTAGAACATTCTCAGAATCCAGAGACAACAGCTCTTGGAGCTGCTTTTATCGCAGGATTAGCAACTAACTTCTGGAATTCTAGAGAAGAGTTAAGGGAAATCAGAAAAATCGATAAAATTTATGAACCACGAATGAGTAAGGAGAGAAGAGAAAAACTTTATAACAATTGGAAAGATATCATTCGGCGTTCCCTCAATTATAATTTCTAAAAATCACTTTTTCCTAATTTTTTTATTATTTAATAATAACACTTCCAAAATTTTGGATTTTAATATTATTGAATGGTTAGTTTTTTATTGGTATTAAAAGGTTAATTAAAAAATCACAAAATATTTTTTAAATACCATATTTCAAGAATTATAAGATAATATACATGCTGCAATTCAAAAACGATGCCTTACTTCAAAAATCAAGAGGGTTACAATCTATATTATGAAGAATTCAACCCTCAATCGAAACGGTGTACAGTAATATTACTCCACGGATTTGCCTCATCTGTATCTTTCTTTAAAGAACAAATAAAAATATTAAAGGAATATTATCGTATCATTTGTTTTGATGCTTTAGGGCATGGGCGCAGCGATCATACCAAAGAGATTAATTTATCTGGCAATATACGACATCAAATTATTCGAGATCTTGAAGATTTATTAGAATATCTGGGGATTAAAGGTCCTTATGGAATTATAGGACATTCATTGGTAGGGGGAATGATTGCTCAACTGATATGTCAAAAACATATGGATGATGTAAAGTTTCTTATTCTCCTCAATTCAGGTTACATTAACACAGATAATGTTATTCGAAATATTTTCTACAATCTCCTTCCTTATATGGTGAGAATGAATTTTTTAGATGTTGTAAATAATTCAATAGGAAACATTTTAGATAAAACAACACCTTATATAGTTCAAGCATTATCAAACTCCTTGTATAATGTGAAAATGTCTAAAGAAAAATTATTAATGCATATAGAAGATCAGATTTTTGGAATGATAAATGAGATTAAGGAATATGATCCCTCATATATCAAATGTCCGACCCTTATTATCGGAGGTAGGTTAGATAATTTTGCACCAGAACAAATGTCAGAGAGTTTAGCGGAAAGAATTCCAAATTCGAGATTAGAAATAATTGATATGGCTGGGCATTTTGGACCTGCCCAGAGAGAAGAAACTTATAATAAAATAATTTGCGATTTTATTCGATCCATTAAGTAAGATCATAACTATTTATGGTTTAAATTATATTTATAGATCATTATGACTTCAGAAACTCATAATGATTCAAATACAGAATTTTATTTTTTTAAGGATGAAGTTAAAAAATTTGTAGAAGAACGAGGATGGGCAAAGTATCATACTCCCAAAAATGTGATTCAAGCTATGGGGGTAGAATTGGCGGAATTATCGGAACTCTTTCTATTTAAGGATTTCAAAAAAAAAGAGATAATAGAAAATCCAGAATTATTTGCTAATATTAAAGAAGAAGTAGCTGATATTTTCATTTATTTAGTAAGTTTTATTAATAGACTTGATTTTGATCTTACTTCAATATTTATAAAGAAAATGCTGAAAAATGAGAAAAAATATCCTATAAATGAGTTCAATGATGGAAAATATTACAAAAAATAAATCGGAGAGGTTTCTTCTTAGAGAATAGTAAATAATCATTCATTTAATAGACTATTATTAAAAGATTTTTAATTAATAATACTATTATTTTAAATTATGGTAGCGGATAATATTGATGAAATTATCAAAAAACAATTTCATTACACTTTAAATGAGACACATTTTTCTGACTTGGGTGAATTATACAAAGGAAAAGTAAGAGATAACTATATTTTGGATGATAAAAGAATTATTATTGCCTCTGATCGTCTTTCCGCATTCGATCGCGTAATTACCACCATCCCTTTCAAGGGACAGATGCTTAACCAAGTATCATCATTTTGGTTTGAAAAAACGAATAATTTAGTTAAAAATCATCTTATAGAAGTTCCAGACCCGAATGTCTCAGTGGTCCACCAATGCGAAACAATTCCAGTTGAAATCATTGTTAGAGCTTATTTAACTGGCACTGCATGGCGAAATTATAAAAAGGGGAAAGCAACTTCTGGTTATATTCTTCCTGAAGGGTTAAGAAAAAATCAAAAATTAGATACGATTCTTATAACTCCATCTACAAAAGAAGAATCTGGGCATGATATCTATTTACCAGCGCAAGAAATAATTGAAAGGGGAATGGTAGATAAAGAAATTTACGACCAGATGGAAGATGCCGCTATGAAGTTGTTTAAATTTGGTCAAGAATATTGTAGCAAAAATGGCTTAATCCTAGTTGATACAAAATATGAATTTGGAATTAAGGATGGAGAACTTATGGTAATTGATGAAATTCACACTCAAGATTCTTCACGATTTTGGATTAAAGATACATATGAAAAAAGATTTGAAAATGAAAAGGAACCTGAAATTTTAGATAAAGAAATTTTCCGAGGGTGGCTTATGGAAACTTACCCAGAAATATTTCCAAATATTGCACCCGATCAAGAAATACCCCCTATATCTGACGATATAAAGATTGAACTAGCTAAAAGGTATATGAGGAGCTATGAAAGAATAACTGGTATGCAATTTACTCCCAAAATTGGGGACGTGGAATCAAGAATCGAATCAAATCTCAAAAAAAATAAATATCTATAAAGCCTTAAAAAACGAAAAATTATATTAGTCATTAAATTGTAATTTTTAATAATGATTGAATTAATTCTCTTGATTCTTGCTGTCGTATTTACAGTTCTTGGTTTTTATTATTTTATAAATAATTTCAGGAAGATTAGCAAAAATAAAGTAGAATCTACTGAAGAGAATGAATTCCCTAGAGACATTAAAAGAAGTTTTGGCTTTCTTCTAGGAGGATTTCTTTTTATCACATTTTTAAGTATCATCATTGTATTAACACGCTTTTGAAATAAGAATTTCATGATATAAACTTATTTAAGATTGATGGTTTTAATAAGGAAGAGACTTCTTATTTAGGCTTTTTAGATGAGTAGCCATTATTTTTAAGTTAATAAGAATTATTTTAAGTATAAACACTTTTTTTTCATAAAATGGGATTAGAATTAAAAGATTTTGTGGTCGAAGTTGTATTAACTAACAAGGAAAAAGCCAGAGATCCAACGGGTGAGACAATTCAACGAGATCTCTTAGCTAAAAAGGGATATTCTGCGATTTCGAATGTAAGAAGCGGACAATATTTAAAAATATCAATTAAAGCAAAAGATAGCGATGATGCGAAACAAATTATAATTAATATGTGTAATGAATTAAGAATTTTTAACCCTGTAACCCAAGATCTTCACATTATAAATGTAACTGAACAAAATTAAAATAAAATGAGTTTAAAAGTTGCAGTTATTCAATTTCCAGGGTCTAATTGTGATTTAGATACACTCCATGTATTGAATAACGTAATGAATTTAGATGCCGAATTAATATGGCATAATGAGTTTAAGGGTGCTAGGTTTGATGCTGCAGTCTTACCAGGAGGGTTTTCTTTTGGAGATTATCTAAGATCTGGTATTATCGCTGCTCACAGCCCAGCTATTGATGAAGCTAAGGAAATGTTAAAAGAGGATAAACCTATACTTGGAATTTGTAATGGATTTCAAATTCTTACAGAGGCACAGATGCTCCCGGGAGCGTTATTGCAAAATGAATCATTGAAATTTATTTGTAAATGGATTAATATTAAAGTGGAGAATATCCAAACCGCATTTACAAATCAAATGGGTAAAGGAAAAGTTTTAGATATCCCAATAGCTCACGGAGAGGGAAGATATTTTACAGATAACATTAAGGAACTTAGAGACAATGACCAAATCATTTTTAGATATACCAATCACGATGGAATTATCGATCAGGATTCAAATCCTAATGGTTCACTGGATAGTATAGCTGGAGTATGTAATTTAGAAAGAAATTGTCTTGGACTAATGCCACATCCAGAACGAGCTTCCGAAGAAATATTAAGTCCTAATAAGACCACACACGGGAGGTTATTTTTTCATTCAATGATTAGTTTCATAAAAAAAGGAGGGATCTGAGTGACTAAAGTAAATGTGGGAGAAGATGAGTTAGACGTTGATTTAACAGAGGATGAAATAGATTATATAAAAAACACGTTAGAACATCCACCGTCTATTACAGAATTAGGTATGTTTGATGTCATGTGGTCAGAACATTGTTCCTATAAATCCTCAAGACCCAAATTGAAATTATTTGAAGATGCTGAAAAAAATTATGATTATGTCCTTGCTGGACCTGGACAGGATGCTGGAGTAATAGATATTGGGGATGGATATTGTTTAGCATTTCGGATCGAATCACATAATCACCCCTCAGCAATAGAACCTTATCATGGAGCAGCTACGGGAATCGGAGGGATTATCCGGGATATTTTATGCATGGGAGTTCGCCCGATTGCTTTATTAGATCCTCTTCGTTTTGGTCCACTTAAAAATGATCCTCATTCTCAATGGCTATTTAAATACGTTGTTAAGGGAATTGCTGACTATGGTAATTGCACAGGTATCCCAACGATTGGAGGTGAAGTTGAATTTGATAAAAGTTTCAGAAACAATTGCCTGGTTAATGTAGCATGTATTGGTTTAGGGACTGTAGAAGATTTTAAGCATGCCCCAAGCAGGGCATATAATCCAGGAGATTATATTATTTTAATGGGGGGGTCCACTGGGAGAGATGGTATCCATGGTGTTACTTTTGCTTCAAGAACGTTAACTGAACAATCAGAAGAAGATCGACCTGCTGTTCAAATTGGGGATCCTTTTACTAAAAAATTAATTATAGAGGCAACTTTAGAAGCAATTAAATCCGGGTACGTGAGAGGTTTGAAGGATTTAGGAGGGGGAGGTTTATCATGTGCGTTAAGCGAATTAACTGGAGATGGAGGAACTGGGGCTAAAGTTGATTTAGAAAAAATATTTATCCGCGAGCCCGGAATGAATTCTTTTGAAATTATGCTTTCAGAATCACAAGAAAGAATGGCATTCATTGTAAAACCAGAAGGACTTAATGAAATTTTAAGAATATTTAGAAAGTATGAAATGGCGCACGAAGTTATTGGTAGAACAGATGATTCCCAGATATTGAAAGTATATGAGAATGATAATTTAGTTGTGAGTTTACCAGCTGTCGCCCTTTCAGAATCACCCGTTAAAGAGAGAGAAGAAAAGCGTCCAGAATATCTTGACAAATTACTTTCCCAAAAAACCCCCGAAACTAATTTATCTCCTGAAGAAATTCTCTATACATTAATTTCTTCTGAAAATATTTGTAATAAAGAATGGATTTATCGTCAATATGATCACGAAGTTGGAATTAGATCGGTTGTAAAATGTGGTAGGGGGGATTCAGGAGTATTAAGGATCAAAGAAACTAATAAATTCATCGCTACCAGTGTGGGCTCAAATTCAAAGCACTGCTTTCTCGATCCATATAATGGTGCTAAAGGAAATCTAGTTGAAATTTGTGGAAATATTATAGCTAATGGAGCAAAACCGATGGCAATGGTGAATTGCTGTAATTTCGGCAATCCTGAAAAACCAGAATCTTATTGGTATTTCTTTAAATCAGTACAAGGGATGGCCGATTTTTGCAGAAATCTTAGAATACCGGTGGTGGGGGGAAATGTATCCTTTTATAATGAAGATGAGGTAACGAAAACAGCCATAAAACCCACTCCACAAATTATGATCGTTGGATTAATTGAAGGAGAAGAGAATATTATTACTATGCCTTTTAAGAAATCTGGAAATGAGATTTTATTAATCGGAGAAATAAAAGCAGAATTGGGAGGATCTGAATATCATTCAATTATCCATAATATTCAGGGCGGAAACCCTCCAAAAGTAGATGAAAACCGAGTAAAAAAAATATGGGGCTTAATTGGTGAATTATATAAAAGAAAAATAATTGAAGCAAATCATGATATTAACAAAGGGGGGTTTATAATAACTATTGCTGAGATGTGCTTTGATAATCAATATGGTGCGGATTTGGATTTAGGTGAATTACTTAACGGAGAACTTTCAGAAGAGGAATTATTATATAGTGAGAGCGTGGGAAGATTTGTGATTGAGACAAATCCTAACAATACCGAGTCAATAAAAAAATTAGCCGATAAATTTAATGTTCCAGTGTATCATATTGGTAATATTTCGTCCGAACCTCAAATACACATTAATGGACTTAGCTCAGGAGAAATAATACTAGATGTTCTAAAAATGAAAAAATTGTATGATTCTACCATTCCAAATTTAATGGAAATTTAACTTTTAAAGATTGCGAGCAAATATTTAATCCTATAAAGAAATAGACTTCTCAAAATCCAATTGAATTTCTTAGATCAGAGAAAAAAATTTATCACTTACTTTTTTTAAAATGAAAATTCAAAAAGATAAAGAGGATTTAATTCCCACATTCACTAATTTAAAAGGAAGATTTAGAGATTATAGGAAAAAAAGTTAAATATTCAGCGACACTTATTTAAATAGGATATTTGGATATAAATTAATACATAAAAGTTGATATAAATTTGATGGCTCGAGCATGCTTGAAGTGTAAGGAGTACGTCTTAATTTTTCCTGAGAATCCAAGCAACATCGTGCTTATTAACGAGTTTGAGGCAAAACACCGGGGGCATACTTTGATCACTCTAAACTTTGAGGAAATAAAAGGTACATTCAAAAAATACTCTAAAAATGAAAAATCTTCCGAAGAGCAAGAAAATTAAATCATAAATAATTTCTAAATTCCTTCTCTGTATGATTTTCCAATTTTAAATAATTCAATTTTTTCTTGTTCCAACGCTTTTATGGATAATTGGTACCTTAACTCAAGATTTTTGGAATCATGTAATTCCATGGTTTGGGTTTTTTGCTCCTTATATAGGTGCTACGTTAGCTGTTATTAGCCTTTTTCTACAAAAGGAATATTAAAATATTATAGAATCTTTTTCTATTCTTTTTTTTATTTATAGATTTTTATTTTTAGAATTAAGAAATGCCACTGACTTCATTTTTAATATTTTAACCCTATATTGAAATTCCGGACAGATTTTGCAAGCAAGATAATTACAAATAGTACCTATTTTTGGGAGAGGGCAACTATGTTCAAAAGGGCAAATTTGAGCTTCAATAATAGGAATGGATTCAATTTTTACAGTCATAATTTCTCTTCTCAAATCTGTTTTTGATTTAAAGAGTACTAATAGAATTATTAATCGAAGAGAGAGTTGAAGTTTTATAATTTTTACACTAAACTAAAAAATGTATTAATAATTTTTTCACGAAAATCTTCTTACTATACTCAATTTCATAGGATAAATCTATTTTTATATAATTATTGTATGGAAAGCCTTCCAGTTCTTATTAATCGTTATAAATCTCAGATATAATGCTTTATATAAGAATTTTATTAATTGTTCGATTTACGATATATTTATAAATGGGATTTCATAATATATTATAAATCGAATATAATATATCGAAATCGAATAAGAAAATGAAAAATAGAGGAGAGTAGAATTGTTCTTTGGTAAGAGGTTTAGCGGATATCATGAGGGATCAGTTTCTGGTTTGGAAATTTTGGTGATGACTTTAATAAAAGGTCAGCCTAATTTAACCGGATATGATATCATTCAAGAGATTAATAGAAAATTCAAGCCTATGTGGAAGGCATCACCTGGAACGATTTATCCGTTGTTGAAGCGGCTTTTGAGAAAAGAATTAGTTAATGTTGAGGAAATTGTCGATGAAAATAACAGAGAAAAACGAATTTATACTATAAGTGAAAAAGGAATTGAGGAATTAAAGAAGGTATTGAAAGGAAATCTT
This sequence comes from Promethearchaeia archaeon, assembly GCA_046497275.1. Lineage (GTDB taxonomy): Archaea > Asgardarchaeota > Lokiarchaeia > Sigyniarchaeales > SOKP01 > TEKIR-8. The sequence goes on from JAWOFX010000001.1 coordinate 24,374, forward strand.
GAACCTAGTATCCACACTTTAGGAAAATTTATACGTACAATTTCAAAAGGCATAAATTTTGATGGAGATATTGAAAAGATATTTAGTTGCTTTCCCTTCAGCGATCCAGGGTATGAGAGGGAAATTGATGTGAAAGATATTTCAAGAGAAAACATAGAGAGGATCATAAGACGAGTTAAGGGTTTAAAGAGGCATAGGAGGAGATTGAAAAAGAGAATGGAAGATATCAATAATCAAATCAATCACTATGAAGAGATATTGGAAAATCTTAAAAATAAACGTGAAAAAGAAGCTAAACCAATACCTATTGTAGAAGACGATGACGAATTCGAAGATTTTTAAAACTAAAATTAAAAAAAATTAAAAAATGAGGTAATTAAAGAAAATGTGTCATGAAACTGAATGGAATGTACACTCAAGAAGAGGACATCCCGATTTTTTTGGAGAAGAATTTCCTTATATGTTAAAAGATATGCTTGGGTATATGAAACATCATATGAAAAGATTTGAAGGATGGGTTCCATATGATATTGAAGACTCTGAATCAGATTATATGATTTCAGTACCACTACCCGGTCTCTCAAGGGAAGATTTAGAAGTATCATTAATTAGCAGTAATTTGAATATAAAAGCACAAAGAAAAGGAAATAAAGAAGATGTGAAAAAAAATCATTTTAGACATCCAGAATTTCGAAGAGGAGATTTTTTAAAAGATATTTTTACATCTATTTGGAAAAGGGATGTGAATTTAGACATTCCTCTACCATCAAACGCAGATGAGGATTCAATAAAATCAAAAATGAAAGACGGATTACTCAGAATAAAGATAGGAAAGAAACCACCAAAAAAAGTGGATATTAATACTGAGGAAAACGAATAATCCGATTTAATTCTAAATAAAAAGGGGAGACTTTAGATTTTAAATGAAAATGGTAGCCGGGAAGCATACATTTTCTCTAAAGTTCCCAATATTATAATTTTTTTTATTTCTTATATTTTTATTATATTTTTTATCTACTATTGAATATTTTTATATTTATGAATTTTTAAAATTAAGATTACAAAAGGCTTAATAGATTTTCATCCGTTGTCTCTAATTATACATATCGCTCTTGAAATTAAGCAATTTGTAAATCTTATTAAAGAATATTTCAAGATTTATTAAGTGAAAGACCAAAATATCATATGATAATTTTGAAAAAACTAAGGTGAAATAAAATGGAAAAAATTGTGAGGATAAATTTAACAACAAAGGACATTAACACAGAAGAGATTTCAGAGGAGAAAGAAGGAAAATATATCGGAGGTTCGGGAGTTGCGGCTTCGCTATTTGTGAAGGAGGTTCCAGCAGATATTAATGCTTTTGATGAAGAGAATCTATTAATATTTTCAGTAGGTCCTTTTTGTGGAACTGCAATACCATTCTGTGGAAGACATTTTGTAATGGCAAAATCTCCCCTGACTAATATATTAGGTGAATCTTCAGCTGGGGGATTTTTTGGAAGAGAATTAAGAGCGGCAGGATATAATCACATAATATTTGAGGGCAAAAGTGAAAACCCCGTATACCTATATATTGATGATGGAAATGTAGAAATTAAGGATGCCTCAAGCTTATGGGGAAAGGGCATTCATCAAACCGAATCTCTAATCAAGAAAGAACTTAATGAAGAACAATTGAAAATAGCTTTAATCGGTCTTGCGGGAGAAAACTTGGTACGATATGCGTCTATAATTAGTGAGGGTGATCATGCGGCGGGAAGATGCGGTTTAGGAGCAGTGATGGGCAGTAAGAATTTAAAGGCAATAGCAATTAAGGGGAATAACAAAATTGAGACTGCTAATAGGGAGGGTGTTTTAAATGCAGCTAAAGAATTGCAGCAACTAACAAAAGCAAGTCCATTAGCCAATATCATGAAAGATTCTGGGACCGTTATTCATATGGATAATTACACGAGATTTGGAGATGTCCCAATTAAGAATTATTCAGAGAGTAGGTGGAAAGGCACAAAAAATATTGGATATTATGCTATGCAAGAAAGAGGAGAAATAAAAACAACAGCTTGTTTCAACTGCCCTGTAGGCTGTAGAGGTGAACTACAATATGAGGGAGAATGGGTAGCATGGCCTGAATATGAAACATGTGCGATGTTAGGAGCAAATTTATTGGTTGACGATTTAGAAACACTCATAAAATGGAATGAGTTAATAAATGATCTAGGAATTGATGCGATTTCGTTAGGAGCGAATTTGGGTTGTTTTCTCGAAGCTGCTGAAAAGGGATTGCTAGATGTTGATTTAGATGTTTTAGGTTTTGAAAAAGATCCTGAAAATGAAAATCACTATCAAATTTGGGGAGCAACAAAACCAATAGAAAAACTCATAAAAATGACAGCAAATAAAGAAGGAATTGGGAAAGACTTAGCTGAAGGAGTAGAGAGGTTTATAAAAATCAAAAATCTTCCTGAAGAATTTAATACTACTGGTAAAGGATTAGAAGTTCCCGCACATGAACCGAGATCAAATAATCTAACCGCACTAGATTATGCAACAACTAGTAGAGGTGCATATCATTGTTATGAACCAATGCATTTATCATTTCAAATGAATTTAAAAGAAGAGATTGGATTAACAGAAAAAATAGATCGATTTAGTGAGGACGAGGAAGTTATAAAGGCTGTGATAAAATTACAAAATTCCAGTGAAGCCTATTCTGCCAGTGGAGGATGCATTTTTGGATTCTGGTTTATTCATAAAATTACACCATGGGTAGAAGGTCTTAATGCGATAACAGGCCGAGACTATTCTGTTGATTCTTGGGTAAAAGCAGGTGAAGATATATTCAATTTAAAGCGTCAATATAATTTGGAATGTGGAATATCCAGTGATGATGATACTGTAGGAAAAAGATTTTTTATACCAATTAAAAAAGGCGGCACTAAAGGTTACACGCCACCACTTCATGAGTTAGTTCCAAAATACTATGAAAAGCGGGGCTGGAATGAAAAAGGAGTTCCTTAATAATTAAAAATAATTGAGTTTTTTACTTTTTTTTCTCAAGTTTATTCAATATTTTATGAGTTGTATTATCAAAATATAATCACAATATTATACGAAGGAATACAAATTGGCAGTAATATTGTTATATTATATTAATATATTACTGATAAATTGCTGCTTAATATTAACATAATTAATAAAAACAAAGGTGCTCGTATTAAGCTTATAACTTGCCATATCCCCGAACAATATGTAAAAGGCATTGAGGAGCTGGTAGATGCAAACTATTACCCTAATAGATCTGAAGCAATTAGAGTAGCCATTCGGGATTTATTAAAGACCGAACTCAGCTCCCTTATTAGAAGAGAGGATTAATTCTTTTTTTTCATTTTTTTCTATCTTATTGTTTATTTTTATTCTATCAACTAAGCATAATTTTTTATTTAGAATAATAATTAGTGAATCCTATGAGCTATGGACATATGGATTTTGAGTATATAGATTCACATGTTCACCTTTTTCCACCTAAAATTTTCAAGGCAATTTGGGAATTTTTTGAACGTAGAGATGTGGATGGAAAGATTAGAGGGTGGCCAGTTAAATATAAACTTCCGATAAAAAACTTGGTGGAATTTATAGCGGAGCAAAATGTAAAGTATTTTACAACATATAATTATGCCCATAAGAGAGGGTTTGCTGAATATATAAATGAGTGGATTCATGAATTTGCTCTTAGTCATAAAAATGCAATTCCTTTTGGATGTGTGTGGCCAGAAGATAAAAATCGTTTTGATTATATTAAAAAAATATTTGATGTTTATGGATTCCAAGGGATTAAAATACAACCATTAGTTCAGAAATTCTATCCATTTGATGAACGATTAGATAAAATTTACAAATTAATAGTAGATAGAGGGAAATGGGTTACTATTCACGCAGGTACAGCTCCATATAGAAATAAATACGTGGGATACAAGAATTTTGTAAAATTAATCAAACGTTATCCCAATATGAACATCATTGTAGCTCATATGGGGGCATTTGAATACCAGAAATTTTTACAAATTTTAAACAAATATGAGAATCTCTATTTAGATACGACCATGATATTTATACCAGATAATATTTTTCCCGAAAGAAAAGTAAAGCAGCCAACAAAAGAGCAGTTAATATCTTATCAAGATAGAATACTGTTCGGGAGCGATTTCCCTAATATTCCATATGAGTACAAATACTCCACCCAAGGATTATTAGAGTTTGATTTATCTCGCAATTTTTATGAGAATATTTTTTTCAATAATGCAAAAAAAATCTTTCAAATAAGTTAAATAATAGAGAAAATATTATTAGAAGTTCATGTACTACTTTTTAAGTTCTTTTTTATTCGTACCGCCAACAAATAAAATAATATACTCGCAAATATCCAAATTAATTGTGGTAATAAGGTGAAATTATGACCTTGAATCGAGAAGAGACTCGGATTCCACCAATAGGGTATATATTCCCACCCTCCACCTACTATGCTACTTAATTCGATGATGAAAGATTGTACTTGTCCCCAGACTTCCAAAATAAGTAGTTCTTTAATATTAAATTTGGAAAAAAAATCATTTTTTGAATATAACCTTATGAATCCAACACCTATTAGAAATAATCCTCCATCCCAAAGAGAATGAATAATTGAATGAATAGGAAAGGGAGTGAGAGGCTTTGAGTCTGAAAATGTCGCAATTGGGATTTCTAATTCTCTAGCAAGTCCTAAGGGGATTTCCCATAGTAATCCAATAAGAAACCCAAGAATAAAAAGATAGAAGATGAACTTAGTTATCTTTTTTGAAAAATAGAGAATTAGAACAACCACAATAATAAGCCCTGCAATTATGTAATCTATTAAAAAGAAATTTTCACTGAAAAAATTTAAAATATTTGAAGAGAGCATTAAATCCCCTTGTATCTTATAGAATGTTATGTATATCAGTTGTTTAATTGGATAATACTTTCGGTTTTTTAAATATTTTCAATTGGTCTTAATTAGAATTACTAACCTCTATTAGACACAGTAAGTACTCTAAAAATTAAAAAAGAAAAAAAAGGAAAATTAAACCTCCAGAATAGCCAAACTTAATGCCATAACAAACATTCCTGCCACAATCCCAATTATTGACCATCTTTCGTTCCCAAAACACTGAGACACGGGTAATAGTTCATCAATCGAAACGTAAACCATAATCCCAGCAACAACGGCTAAAAGAGCAGATAATATTAGAGCATTAATGAATGGAAGTAAAATCAATCCAAATATAATTGCTCCCAGAGGCTCGGACATTCCACTTAGAAAAGCCCAAAAAAATCCTTTCTTTTTACTTTGTGTGGCTTCACATGTTGGAATGGCAACTGCGATTCCTTCTGGGATATTATGAAGAGCTATAGCGACGGCAAGGATGATTCCAATCTCAATATTATCGATTGTTCCAACTACGGTTGCCAATCCTTCTGGGAGATTATGAATAAAAATTCCTAAGAAGACAAATATGGAAGCTTTCGTTAATCTTTCATCAATAGTACACTCTTTTTTGAAATAATCTTCTTGGAAATGATATTTATGAGTTATTAATATGTCGATCACAAACATAATTCCCATCCCTACAAAGAAAAAAAGTGATCCAATGAAAATACTGTTAAAAGTAATGATGGCTTCTTGTAGGAGTTCAGTAAACGAGATAAATAACATCACTCCCGCAGATAACCCCATAACCATTGATAAAAATTTTGGACCGGGATCTTTATAGAAAAAGGCGATAAGCCCTCCAACTGAGGTGGAAAGCCCAGCTAAAAAACTTAAAAAAACACCGAATAAAAATGCTCCAATCATAATGTTTGATTTGTATTATTATAAACTATTTAATCTTTCCTTTATGATCTATTATATATTAATTGTATCAAGACTAATTAAAACAGATCTCATAAAAAATTAAGGAGATTCTCATATGAATTCTGTGACCGAAAGAGACAAATTATTCTTTTTTGAGAGACATTTCTTTACTCTGGATGGACTTTGGATGATCGAAGCAGAAAAGAAGCTAGGGTGGGATCTTGCTTTAAAAATAGATACTATTGTGTGGGAAAAATTACTTAAAATAATAATTAGAAGATTAAGTGAATATTTGGGTCTAAAAGATAAAACAATTAGCACTATTGTGAAGATTTTAACGTTTCGTTGGACAGTTGAAGGATGGAAATTTGACTATAATATTAAAAACAAGGAAATTGAATTTCGAATCTCGAAATGTCCTTATAAATCTGCTATGGATAGAAACCCCAAGAGACATGATAGAATACCTTTAATCTGTAGAGATATGTGTATCCCATTTTATAAACATATAATAAACGAATTCAATCCAGATATAAAGATTCAAAGAGAAAAATATATGGGGTTGGGAGATAATTTTTGTAATTTTGTTTTAAGTTATAAATCTAATAATTATGATCTAAGTGGCGAAAATATTGAACCAATTAAGAAAATGAACGAAAAGGATAAACTTTTCTACTTTGAACGGAATTTTAAGACTATGGATGGACTTTGGATTATTGAGGTCGAGAATCAAACAGATTTCAAAACATCCATAGAAATGGATACCTTGGTTTGGCAGAGACTGTATCAAATTATTTTCAGAAGAGTTAAAAGGTATTTGAAGATAAAATCTAATGATTTGAATGCTTTGGTTAAGTTACTTTCATTTATTTGGAGTTGTGAAGGCTATAGCTATGAGATTCGAGAAAAAAAAGAAAAAGAAATTATAATGGAAATACAAAATTGTCCTTATGAGGAGGCTATGAGAAATAATCCAGAACGTCAAGATAAAATTGATTCTATATGTAAAAATATGTGTGTTCATCTCTACGAGCCAGCATTGAACGACTTTAATCAACAGATCGAGTTAGAGAGGAAAAAATTCTTAGGAGTTGGAGATGAAATATGCGATTTTCATTTTAGATTGGAAGTATAAGATCCCTTAAATATAATATAAGATAAAAATTAATTTAGATTTATAATTTGAACGAATAATGAGTTTTCATAGAGCGTTGTGGCGACATCACCAACAGCAACCCAGATCGATATATTATATGTACCAGGTGGAATTGATTGATTATAAAACTGCAAAGTTGCTGATGTTCTAATCGGACTAGTTGATTGTGTGGTCACTCTCGTACGAGCTTCATCTTCTCCATTAATATGTAATTCTGCAATAATCACGTCAGGATTACTAGTAAATACGTAACAATTGAATAGAACATAAAGGGATGATATCTTCTCAATTGTAGTTTCAATTGACATAGTATTAATAATATTATATTCTGCTACGGAGGGGGGAACAAATGCACTATCATATTCATAATAATTTATAATTTCTTGACCCGGATCTGTAGGTTTCAGCCCAAATAATGGAGCCAATGTAGTATCATAAAACACATATCCTCCCAGCCCAAGCCCTAATAGCCCAAAAATCAAACCCAAAATCGTAATTCCTTTTCCATTTGACATTTTTTTCACCTTTATATTTTAAATTGAAATTCATTAAATCTATAAAGAGCTCTTCTAAATAATCTTGTTTTAATAATTTGAAAAGGAATACGACGTATTAGGAAATTAATTTAACCAATTATAACAATTGATTTATATATTATCATATAAAATAATTAAAATCAAAGAAGAGTCTGAAAAAAGTATATATAATTAAAGGAGAGTTTTAGCAAACATATTCAATTTATCTCGGATTATCTTCATTGAAGTAAACCGTTTATCTCCCACATCGAGATCAATAGTTAACATGGGAATCCCAACCTCTTCCCTTAGTGCTTCCCGAAGTACTTGTGGGACTGAGCCGAATTGTTTACATCCTATATGACTCGTGAAGATAAAGCAATCAGCA
>JAWOFX010000119.1:0-3229 GCA_046497275.1 Promethearchaeia archaeon
CCAACAGTTATTATATTAGGCATGAAAACTAATGTTATTAAACCGATTCCTCCAATTACTAACAATATCTGATCCGCCCTCAAGACACCAAATTTATCAATTAATTTTGGAGTTATCCAAATCCCTAATATTAGGGGTAGAAAGATAAATATGAGCAAAATTATTGTTGAGGTTTCCAAAACATAATCCGCCAAATAAAATACGGATCCTACAACTAATGATTGCATCAATATTTGGAAAAAATTTGCTGAAACAAGGGTAACAAATGATCTGCTTTTAAAGGTATACTTTAAGGAATCTATAATTCCCAATGGTTTATCAACTTTTGTAAATTCTGGACGTTCTTTAAATTGGTATGTCATAAATAAAATTAGAACGGAACCCAGAATTCCAACCGCAATCATTGCCATTCTAAAGGCAAACAGATCTTCCAAATTTCTAAATATATCAGGTATTAGGAATCCTAAAATTTGACCTATCAAATTAAAGAAAGATGCAAAAACTTGAAGGCTATTTCTTTCTTTTTCATTTTCGGTGATTTCAGGTAATAGAGCGGAATATAGGAGAAAAATTATAGTATAAGCTGTATCATATAAAGCCGTAGTAATTACTAACCAAACAAATATCCAAATATCAGATAAAACCGCACCTGGAGCAAACCAAATTAGAATGAAAGTTATAGCAAAAAATGGTGCAGTATATCTCATAAATGGAATTCTTCTCCCTTTTTCTGCCCTTGATTTATCTGACAATAGACCAACTATAGGATCATTTAAAGCGTTCACGATGAGATAAATAATTGAAAGAGTATAGACGATTGTTTCTGCTTCAACTAACCCTAAATAATCAATAATAAAAATAGAGAGCATTGAAGCATATATTCCATTTATAGTTGCTCCTCCTAAACTTGCCAACCCCCAATAAAATCTCTTTTTGGTATCGAATCTCGGAGATGGTACTAATTCTTTTTCTTTACTCATATCAAATTTTCACTAAAAATTATGTATTAGTTTATTATTTTTTCTTTTCAAATATAAATTTTTAATTTATTAATTAATAAAGAGTAGTTTATATGCCAAAAAAGAATTAAATTAAAGTCTAATCCAATAAATTCTTTAGATTTGGTTATAAGATTTTGTAGGTACTTTTTTCTCCAGAATCCACAATCCTTCTCGTGGGTTTTTTTCTACTAAGTTCCTTACTTCTTTCTGCTTTCTGATATTTTCTTGCAGGTCTTCCAACATATATCCATCCTGGGTCTAACACTTGATTAATATGAGTTATCGCCCAAACACCTAGAGTGCAACTTTTCCCTATCACACTCCCTGGAGCGACGACACAATTTCCTCCCAAAACAACATGATCTCCTATCACCACTTTTTTAACTAACAGATAATCACCAATTATTATACTCGAAGAAACAACTGCGCCTTGTCCTAACATGATATTATTCCCAAATTCGATAAATTCAACATCAGACCATCCATCAAATAAGGTGGATTTAAAATCCGCTCTCATATCACACATTTTAAAAGCAAAATTAGTCACCCAAGGAAAACAGAAATTATTCCACACCCAAAAAATAAATTTTTTAACAGAGACTCTTAAGCAAAAAAAATAATAATCTTTATCTTGAAAATCTATGTTAAAAATTCCTTGGGTAGGGGTACGTAATAATTTTAAAATGATAAGGAATACTTTTCCAAAAATCAGACTTGTCAATAAGTATACACCCCAATATGCCATAATATCAATGAAAAATAATAATATCCTCCAATGTAAAAAGTTTGAAAGCATCGCTGATTGAAAAAAAGTTAGGATTAATACGCTCGGCATAAGTAATGAAAAAATATGAAGCATTATTTGAAGAATAATAGCCAATTTAGGATATACTATTGCACTTGTTGTTATAGGATACTGAGAACTATCCACCTCATTTAGATCTTTTATAGTTAAATCATCATCCAATTCATTCATTTTTAAGCTCTTCACCTAAACGATCTTTTATTTCATCTTTATCTAATTTACTTGCTGGGAATTTTGAATAGGTCGCATATCCTTTAAGCTCATCAAACTTAACAGTAGAACCGATAGGAATAAAAGTTGAATCTTGGCCTACTTCTGTCCCAGGTAATGCACCTGTTAATGCTTCAAAAACGGAGTCCTTGCCTAAATTGATTTCAAAAAATGTTAAATTCTCTTCACCATACACCCCATCAACTAAATGATTAGTGATATGGGTATAAGTCCCGAGATAACAGTTCTTTCCTAAATTAATATGACTATGAAGGAAGCCTTCTTCGATTACAGAATTTTTTCCAATTTTATTTGACCCCAGAAATCTTAATTCCCAGTTAATTAGCCATGGAAAGGGTGAACGGATAAATACATATATTGGATATTTAAATAAAAATGAACGAAAATGATAATAATCTAATATCTTGGACTCTTTATCAAGATTTCTGTCAAATACTCCTTGCTCTGGACCTCTTTTATCAGCGAATTTATAAAAAATTCGAGTAAATAAAGCAACCAAAAACAAATGTAGAAGATATAATCCGATAAATATGAGTGGTAAAGTTAAAAGAATAATAGAAGTAGTGAAATTTAATAAAGAATTGATAGTTATAAAAGAGGATAATAAAAATGGTTCTAAAAGTCCGAAGATATAAACATAAAACAAAAATCCCGGTAGAACAAATGAAAATCCTATAATAAACCACCCAGAAGAGATATATAAATGAAAAGGTACTGCCAATTCTTTAGCCTCTTCCCTTAATATTTCCTTATTATATCTATCTTCTTCTTTTTTATCAAAAATAAGATTCCTAAGTTCACTTTTATTTTTGATATCTTTCTTTTTCATAACTTTCCTACAAGGACTTCCGCGATATATAGAATTCTGATCAAGATATTGCTCAATATTAGTGCTTGATAATGCATCTAAAACTGTATTGAATTCTATTTTTGTTCCAGGTAAAACCACAGAATGCATCGAGATAATAGCGTTTTTCTTAATAATTGTTTTTTTCAAGATTAGTTTATCGTGAACAATTAAAGAGGATAATATTAAGCTCCCTTGTCCTAATTTTACATTATCTCCAAGTTCAACAAATTCTGTGTCTATCCATCCTTCATGGAGAGAACAGTTTTTCCCTATTTTTGCACCAAACAATCTTAACAAAAGGATTTCTATAAATGGAATAGAAAGTTGTCGAGCCAACCAAAA
>JAWOFX010000014.1:0-7884 GCA_046497275.1 Promethearchaeia archaeon
ATGAAATATAAAATTTTATATGTAATTTCAATCACTACTTTACGGAATAGGGAATTATTAATACTTATGAAAAATTTTAGCCTTTATGATTTATCGTAATTAGTAATTTCCTTAAATACTTCAATGATTAAAATAGTTGTTTAAAATTTAGTTTCTAATAATAAATCTTTGAATTGATCTATCACATTAAATATCTACATAATTTTGTGTTTAATCTTGATGAATACATCTCTTATATAGAAAAAACAAAAAGTAAAATTTTGAAATTTCAATTTCTTTTTTTATACCTTGCATATCCATTCATTACTTTACCATCAAGAATCATATCATTAACTTGCATACCGGCAAGTAAACATGCAAAAACACTATGTATAAATTTTGGTTGGAATAATCCATCAATAGGTGTACGCATTTTCAACCGTGTTCTTCCGAAATTGTCTGGATATGGAGACATATCATATATTGAACCCGTTGGGGATCCAGAATATCGCGCATAGGTGGCAGGAGTAGAAATATCGAGTACTTTTATATGTTTTCTTAAATCGGGAATGAGATATTTTTCTACTTTATCAATGAAAAAATCAGCCCATTTTTGTTTACGCTCTTTATATTTTTGATAATCTTTTTCTCTCAACTCTGCCCAATCCCCTAATGCCATAGGAGTAATTCGCACTGAGATATTTGGTTTTCCTCCTGTCGTAAGTGACGGACAAATAACTCCTATATGAAATAAATCATCGGCAAATCCGATCCTTCCTTGTTCATACTCATCAAATAAACGATCAAATGTGTCCCCTCCCGTTGTAATTACATTATATCCACAATCAAGACCTAATGTGTTTAAATCAATCTCGTTGTCTAACCCGATACTTAAATTCATAGAAGAACAAGACATTTTCACATCTTCCACTTTTTGAGCATATTTTTCATCAAATTCTCTAATTTTATCCAACCCGACCATTTCTTTCATTGCTAATTTGGGATCCACTGTAGTTATCACAATATTAGAATATATTTTCTCACCACTCTCTAATTCAACTCCTTGAACTTTCCCTTGATCAATTAAAATTTTATTAACTTTTGTATTAAGGAGCAATTCTCCTCCCAATTCCAGGTAACGTTCTTCAAGTTTTTTGGAAAACTCTTCAAAACCATTGTGAGGTCGAAAGGCTCCATCCAGTAATGAGTTCATAACTGAGATTGGGACGACTGCCGCAACCTTTCCGGGTGGAAGGGCACTAAATTCAGCAAATACTTTAAATATTTCAATTACATCGGGTTCGGTTATACCGAATTTGTCAAAATACTCTTGAAAAGTCTTTGAGGCATTTCTTACTATTTTTGGACATGTAAACAACATTTTTAAGATATCAACAATATTAGATTCTAATTTTAACTTAAATAGTTCATGATACATATCCCGAGAATAATCTAAAAATTTCTCAATTTGCTCTGCGTTGTGAGGATATTTTTCCATTAGACTATTTTTAAAAGTTTCAACCCCAGAAGGAAGTTCAATCACGTTTATATCATCAGTTTCAGGATCCACTACGAAAATCCTCATATAATATCCTTGGAATTTCCTTAAATCCGCATTTATTCCAAAATATTCTAATAAATCGTTAATGTTTGGTATCATTTGGCAAGTATCAAAAAGATAACCCTCTCTTTCATATGAAGTGACAAATCCTCCTGTTTTAGGGTCTTTCTCTATCAATAAAACGGGTTTTTCTTTAACATCATTATTCAATGCCCAAGTTAGGCCAGAACCCAACCCAGTCATACCTGCTCCAATAACAATAACACTTTTTTTTTCTTTTTTAACTTGTTTTTCCAATATAATCACATTTTAAAGTGTTAATAAAAATTATATCGAAAAAGTATATAAAATTATAACAAAAATATAAAAAATTAATAATTCAATCAAATCTATTTGCAAAAACAGAAATCTTATCTTAATGAGACTATCTAATTCTAAAATAAGATATTATTAAAAAAATAAATAAAAAGATAATTGAATTTTATTTTTGAATATATGTTTTGTATGCTACCCAAAGAACTGCCAAGCCAATAATAATCGCCGCTATAAGAGCTGAAATTGAAATCAGTAAAGAAACACTTAATTGTTTTAAGAAGATTCCAAACGCAGCCCATATAACAACTAAACTATATGCTATATCTTTTCTCGTGACAAGTGTTAACAGTGTTATGATAAGGACGACTATGATAACGAAGACAGTTAAAAATTCTGCCAGAAGAGTATCATTTGGAACCTTTAAATCGACCAATAGAACGGTTATTTGAGCTACTGTAGCAACTGTAAGCCAACCAAAGTATACACTAATCGGCAAATGCACAAATAATTTTTCATTTCTGGGTGCATCAGAAATTGCAATCTCTAATTTCAAATATATGATAAGCAACGAGATGAATAATATGAGAATAGCTATCACTGATCCGATAATAATCCTATAATGCCAGAAGAAGATCCATAAGATATTACCTAAACTTCCAATAATAAAAAATACGCTAATCTTTTCTATAAAAGGAAGCTCTTCCTTTTCTGATTTGAAGAGGTCTTTTGCTTGATAAATTGCTAAAATAGTTATTAACACATAGATGATAAACCATATTGAAAAGACATATCCAGCGGGTACGAATAGATTTGGATACAAATCAGCTAACTCTCCAGTATTATTTCCACCTATCGGAATAATATTGGCTAAGAGATTCACTACTATTGTCGCAATAACGGCGAGAATATTTCCTATTTGTAATAATTGCTTTTTTTCTAAATTAACCATTTAAGATCATTTTTTTTCTTATTTGGATTAAAAAAGAATAATAAAAAAAGCTTTAAAAGCTATTATGTAATATTTAAAAAATTTAGAAATTGCACATTATAACATATCTTTTCCTATAAATCATAAGTAATAAAGTTGGAAAAATTAAGGTTCCAATGATAATAAATAAAGGAAATCCCGGAATCTGTGGAAGATAGTATCGTGTTAATGCTTTTGTTGATTTGATAGTTATTATATCAGAGCCATTAGTGAAAATAAGGATTTCTATGTAGAAAATCTTATTCTGGGAAGCGGTATAATTGATGAATGGATTTTGAGAAATATTTTGGTCAATAGCTTCAACAAAAATATCAGGATTTAATGTCAGATTTGGGTAGATATAGCTATTTATAGGTCTCGTATCAAATATAAATAAAGAGATATTTCCTATTTTTTCTCTTGATATCTGAATTTGAACACTTTCATTTACATCTAGGGGAAATAAAAAAAATATGGGCGAGCTGACCTCGATTTTCTCAGGTTTATTAAATATATAATCAGAATTACCCTTAACCTTGATAATTGGTAATAAAAATAATAAAAAACATAATATAAAAGCAAGTTTTTGTTTTCTCATTTTTTCAAGAGATAAATAGTATTAGGGTTGTTTATACTAAATAATTTGTAAATATATTTAATTTTCTAAAATTTTCTTTCTCGCAAAATTAACAAGCCCTCCCGCAGAAATGATCTCTGTTAAAAATGAAGGAATCCTTCTAATTTTGAACTTTTTTCCAGTACTATGATTTTTAATGATTCCTCCTTCCAATTTTATTTCTATATCATCTCCCGTTGAGAATTCTGCAATATCTTCAAATTCTATAATTGGTAGTCCAATATTTATTGAATTACGAAAGAATATTCTTGCAAAGGAGGGGGCGATGATACATTTTATCCCTGCAGTTTTTAGAGAGAGGGGGGCCTGTTCTCTACTTGATCCGCTACCGAAATTAGATCCCGCAACTAAAATATTTGCCTTAATACTTTTCTTTTTTTTATGAAATTCGGAGTCTAAATCTTCTAAACAATGTTTTGCTAAATGCTCCGGATCAGATTTGTTTAAATACCTTGCCGGAATGATAAGATCGGTATTTATATTATTTTGGTTATATTTTATTATAACTCCATTCATTTTTATGCTCCTATGGTTTTAAGTTAAAGATATGCAGGAGATGTAATATATCCTGAAATTGCTGAAGCAGCAGCGATTGCGGGATTAGAAAGGTAAACTTCACTCTCTATATGTCCCATTCTACCTAAGAAATTTCTGTTAGTAGTGGACAAAGCTTTTTCTTTGGCAGCTAAGATCCCCATATGTCCTCCAAGGCAAGGCCCACAAGTTGGTGTCGAAACTATTGCTCCACTTTTTAGAAAGATCTCTATATACCCCTTCTTAAGAGCTTTAAGATATATTTCTTGTGTACAAGGTATAATAATACATCTCAGATTAGAATTTATATTGTGATTTTTAAGAATGCTCGCGGCAATTCGTAAGTCTTCTAATCTTCCATTCGTACAAGAACCTATTACTATTTGATCTATATGTATCTTTTCGTTATAAACTTCTGATATGGGTTTATTATTTTCTGGAAGATGAGGATAAGCTACTTGTGGCTCAATAGAATTGCAGTCAAATTCTATTATATCTTCATATTCTGCGTCAGAATCATTTTCATACATTTTATAATTTTTAATACCACCTTTATGTAGATATGATTCTGTTATTTCGTCTGGGATAATAATTCCGTTTTTACCCCCCGCCTCAATTGCCATATTACACATAGTAAATCTATTAGTCATTGAAAGATTTTGTATAATTTCTCCCGTAAATTCCATAGCTTTATATGTTGCTCCATCTACTCCAATTTGACCGATGGTATATAATATTAAATCTTTTCCCGAGACCCATTTGTCTAACTTTCCAGAATAGATAAATTTTATAGTTTCTGGTATTTTGAACCAACATTTTCCTGTTGCAATTGCGACTCCCAAATCCGTTGAGCCAACTCCAGTTGAAAACGCCCCTAAAGCACCATATGTACACGTATGAGAGTCTGCTCCTATAAAGAGATCTCCGGGAGAAACTAAACCTTGTTCTGGAATAAGACAATGCTCTATTCCAACTCTTCCTGTTTCATAATAATTCGAAATATTGTATTTATGGGCAAAAGTTTTTAAAATTTTACATTGTTCAGCAGATTCGACATCTTTATTTGGAGTAAAATGATCTGGTGTGAGGATGATACGTTCTGAATTAAAAACGGTACGATCAGTTTCTTTAATGATATCTTCAAATACTTTAATAGCTATGGGAGCAGTTATATCATTTGCTAAACATTTATCAATATCAGCTAATATTAAATCTCCCGCAACGCCCTTTTTGTCTTGAGTATGTTCTCTTAAAATCTTTTCAGTTATTGTTAAACCCATATTTTAATCAAATAAAAAGTATTCTAACCACAATTTAATTAGTTAAAAAAATTATTAATTCTTTAAATTTTTATTCTTTAGGCTTATTTACTGATTTAATTGATTTTTATCTATAAATTAGCTTTTAGAGGATCTTAATATTAATTTTGTTCGAGCTGAAGCAAGTGTGGTTTCTTAGAATCTGTTACAGATAATAAATTTTTAATGAATTTTAGAAATTTTTTTGAGTTATTTTTAATAAGTTATATTAGTTACTACAGTAAAAATAGAAAAAATGGAAATTATTACTCTAAAAAATTTCTTATTTGAAAAATATCATGGGTTAGGGAATGACTACATTCTAGTTGATGATAGAAAGCTTCAAATCCCAGAAGAGAAAAAGAAAGATCTCGCCAAGAAGATCTGCGAATCACATTTCTCTATTGGAGCTGATGGGTTAATTTATGTTTGTGATTCTGAAATTGCGGATATAAAAATGAGAATTTTTAATAATGATGGTACAGAAGCGGAGATGTGTGGGAATGGAATACGATGTTTCTCGAAATATGTATATGAACATGAGATTGTAAAAAAAAAGGAAATGCAGGTGGAAACTTCAAAAAAGAATGTTTCAGCTAAATTGAAATTAACTGAAGATGGGACTGTAAAAGATGTTGAAATTGATATGGGAGAGCCAATTTTAGAATGTAATAAAATTCCTGTTATACCTGATAAGAATGACAGTTTTGAATGTTTAAATGAACCATTACCCGTGTTAGACAAAATTTTTAATGTATCAGCGATTTCAATGGGAAATCCTCATGCGGTGATTTTTGTAAAAAAGCAACTGGATGATAACGATTTAAACAAATATGGCGCGGCTATTGAAACGCATAAGCGTTTTCCAAATAAAACAAATGTTGAATTTGTAAAAGTCCTCTCTAATAAAGAGTGTGTTGTGAGAGTGTTTGAAAGAAGCGTTGGGATTACAAAGTCTTGCGGAACTGGGAGTTGTGCTTCAGTGGTAACGGGTGTTATTCTAGGAAAATTTGTTAAAGATGAGCGAGTTTTAGTTCACAATGATGGCGGTGATTTAATTATTTCATATGATGGAAAAACTGTTCTGATGGAAGGTCCAGTGGAGAAAGTATTTTCTGGAAAAATTGAAAAAATAGAATTTTAATGATCTAGTTTTCAATATTTATATCTTATTTAGGAGAGAGAAATGAAAATAGACGAATGGTTAAAAAGGAAAGATCTTAAATATGAAGATGATGAGCTTTTTATTGCTGATATTAAATGCACAGATTTAGCTAGCAATTACGGCACCCCTGTATATATCATAAATGAAAGACTCATAAGAAAAAGATATAGAACACTAAAAGACTTGTTAAACTCAATTTATAAAAATAATGAAATTCATTATGCTGTTAAAGCGAATTCAAACTTATCCGTTTTAAAAATTCTGTACACTGAAGGATCTAGTGTGGACTGCAGTTCTGTTGGAGAAGTTTTTTTATGTTTAAAAGCGGGATTTTCTCCAGATCAAGTTATATATACAGGAAACATGTTCACAGATGAGGATTTTCGATTTGCAGTCGAACATAATGTGAGAATTAATTTAGATAGCATTAGTCAAATAAAAAGATTGGCAAAGATCTATGAAGAATTAAATAAAGAAAAAGGGCTAATTTCTTTTAGAATTAATCCTGAGTTTGGAGCCGGACATCACGCCCATACCATCACTGCTGGGAAAGATATTAAGTTTGGAATCTTAAACAAGCAAGTTATAAGAGCCTACAAAAAGGCTAAAGAATACGGATTTAATCAATTTGGTACTCATATTCATATAGGTTCGGGGATTATTGATGCTGAAGATTATCAAAAAGCGATAGAAAAATATTTAGAAATCATAATGAATTTAGCAGATACTCTAAATATAAAATTTAATTTCGTTGATTTTGGTGGAGGTTTGGGAATTCCTTACAAGCCTAATCAAGAGCCTTTAGATTTGAATGAATATAAGAAAATTGTATTAGAGTCAATGATAAATTTAATTGAAAAATATGATATAGGAGAACCAGAATTAAAGATCGAACCAGGTAGGTTTATTGTAGCTGAAGCTGGGATAATTTTAACACAAATAAACACTATTAAAGATAATGGGTATAAAAAATTTATAGGAGTGGACGCCGGATTCAATACATTAATAAGACCTACAATGTATGGATCTTATCATCACATCATTCCTTGTAGGGTAAAAAATGACACAGCTTTAGAAGAATATGATATTACGGGTCCGATATGTGAATCGGGAGATATATTAGGAAAAGATAGAAAATTACCTCAAGTCAATGAAGAGGACTATTTAGCAATTATGGATACAGGAGCTTATGGCTTTGTGATGTCCAGCGTCTATAATTCAAGACCAAAACCTTCTGAAGTCTTAATATATGAGAAAAAATCTTTTTTAATCCGAGAAAGAGAAAAACTTGAAGATCTTATTGAAAAGCAACAAATCCCAGACCATCTTAAATAATGTTTGTTTATTTGTTTAGCTTTTAGATAAGGGGATCATTAACACAAAATTAGTTCCTTTTTCATAATTGCCTTTTATACGTGATTGTATAGA
>JAWOFX010000152.1:0-14121 GCA_046497275.1 Promethearchaeia archaeon
AAGATTTAAGCTCGCTGATTTTTGAATTAAGAATTTTTTAACCCTATACATGATATATTAAATGATTGTTATTTGGGAAAATAGAGATAATCATTTTCTATGCGTTCCAGTATAGTTCATGAGCAAAGCTTTTTTTAAATCCTCATCAAAATATTTAATCCCTGGATAATAATAGTCATGGAATCATCTGAAAGATGACCTAAATAATAAATGTCCAGTTTTCCGGTAATTTTAAACCTTTCAATATTCCTTCGAGCAATAAAGACATCAGTATTGAGAAAATTTAAAAAAAAAATCAATTGATTTTTATTCATAAGTTTTATCAATTTCATTTATATACTTAAGACAGATGTTTAGAAAATCTTTTAAAACCTTTTTATCTATATTTTCAGGAATATTTTCCGAAGAATGCCAATTTACAGCTTTATTTTTATTTTTTTCTACTCCAAAAAGTGCGGTTGCTTTATACCCATTTTCTATATACCTAACAACATCACATGCCCGAATTTTGAGTTTATCTGTTCTAAAGTCCAAGAAATTCGGATCCTCCTTTCTTAGCCTATTAATTACAGACGTTATTTGTTCATTCATTTCTTTATCATAAACAATCCCATGCATATCTTTCTCAACTAATAGTATTGCTTCAGCAGCACCGCAACATTCAAGAATTAAATTATATGAATTATCTAAATAACCTCTTTTTCCAATTTTCTCAACAAATGCTCTTGCTCCTTTATCACCAACCTCTTCACTGCCTTGTGAACATATCCATATCTCAATGTTTTGAGGTCGATGCTCAGATAAATATTTCCCTATACCTGCGGCCACAGCTGTAACTGCTAAATTATCATTAGCCCCTAAAACAACTTTCTTTCCTAAAAAGCCTTTAACTAATAAAATAAAGAATGGATAGAGAAGAAATAGAGAAGAAAAGTAGATATAATCAAGAATACTTATGGAAAAGATTAACCACTTAAATAATATAAAACCATTCTGAAACATTGAAATCCCAATAAATTTCCATAATGATATTATAAAAGTAAAAATAAGGAAAGCAATACCTATTATGGCAATTAAATATCGCAATTTTTCATTCATACTAGCTATATTCATTTCTTTAGCACTATCTGTATGACCATCTTTATCTTCCTTAGCCGTTATTAGAATGATGCGTTTTAGTTAAAAAATTTTAATACTGGGTTGTATCCGCAATATGGAAGTGTAAAAGAATTTTTGGGACTAAAAAAATTCTGGCTGCAATATAATCAAACAGACTATATAAATGAGGGCATTATTACGGAAAATGATCGTTTAATTTTTGCTCAGCAATTTTTCATTATGGTGAAACTATAGAAGGATGCGTCTAGGTGGTTTCTCCAATTCTGTAGGGCCACTTTCCAATTCTGTAAATCTTTAAAAATCTTAACTTATAATTTAAGTATATGTATGAAAAAAAAGTATTGAAAAAAAAACTAAAATTAAAGATATAGGATTTTGAGAATTTATGACAGATGAAGATATAATAAAAAAATTTAAAGAAGCTATTATAGATATGGACTTAGAAACTGCAAAAAATGCATGTGAAAATGCCCTAAATCAAGGAATTAAACCATTTGATATCATAAAGGATGGAATTGGAAGTGCAGTAAAAAAAGTAGGTGATTTATTTGAAGCTAAAGAGTATTTCCTGACAGAGCTCATAATGTCAGGAGAAATAATCACACAAATTATGCAAATTCTAAAACCATACATCAAAAGTGATGGTAAAGCAAAAGCAAAGGTTATTCTAGGTACGGCTAAAGGTGATATGCATGATATTGGTAAAAATATCGTAAGAAACTTTATGCAAGCGGAAGGATTCGAAGTAATTGATTTAGGAGTAGATGTTTCTACAGATAGATTTATTGAAGCGATGCGTGTGGAAAAACCACAAATTCTAGCAATCTCAGTTTTAATATCAGCAAGCATGCCCGAAGTAGAAAAAGTCATGAAAGCTCTTAATAAAGAAGGGCTTAGAGAAAAAGTAAAAGTAGTAATAGGAGGTGCTCCTATTACGCAACAATTTGTATGTGATATTGGTGCTGATGGATATGCTAATGATGCTATTGATGGTATAAACATTTGTAAAAGGTGGGCTCAAGAATGAATCCTAAAGAAAGATTGATGGCAGTTTTACGCCGTGAAGAGCCAGACCACATCCCTTTTACATTATATGCAGAAACCCTAAAATTAGTGGGCCTAGCGATATATGAACCTTGGCGAAAGCTCTTAGACCAGGGGCTCAGTCTTTTTGCTGCATTGGCAGTTCAGACACACAAAGTAAAATGTCCAAATGCATCTATGGATATCATACATCATTATAAAACACAAACAAGCTGGTCTCCTGTTGATTTAATGATAAGTATGAATAAACCACATGAGATATCAGGTGAGATTAAAACCCCTATTGGCACAGATAAGTTTTTTGCAGTGATGGAGTCTATGGATTTATCTGAAATGCTTCCTTGGTTCCCGGAGGATGGATTCTTTATCAAAACCCTTGAAGATTATGAGATATTTACATATTTAATTGAAGATACTGAATATACTCCTTATTATGATGATGTTAATGAATTCCAGATGATAATTGGAAATTATGGTATTGTTCCAACTTTCGTTCCGAAGAGTCCCTTTCAATCGATGATAATGTTACTGGGACCTCATAGACTGGCTATTGATTATTATACACACAGAAAAGAATTTAATGAACTTTATAACGCAATCTACAAGAAGGAGTTAGAAGTATATAAAATTGCTGCGGAATCACCAGCCGAGGTTATTTGGGGGCCAGATAATGTGACTGGCCTTATCACTAGCCCTAAATTCTTTAAGGATTATAGTTTAAAGTTTTATAATGAAGTTGCAGATATATTTCATAAACATGATAAAATTTATGTTGTTCACATGGATGGTGAACTAAAATGCTTAGCAGACCTTATAGCGGAAACCAGAATAGACGCGATTGAAAGTTTTACACCACCTCCAATTGGAGATTTAACTATAAAAGAGGCTAAAGAAAAATGGAAAGATAAAGTAATATGGTCAAATTTTCCAGAACCTGTATGTTTACAAGGGCAAAGAGAGGTAAAGAAGACAACCAAGAAGATGTTAAAGGAAGCGGCTCCGGGAAATAACTTTATATTAGGTATATCTGAAGGATTTCCTTCCTTTATGCACATGCTCTCATCTGTTCCAAATATTCTTAAAACAATAAACAAATTCGGTAAATATCCAATTGCTAAAGAATAAATTTGCTTTGCATTTTTTTTTTTAGTATTTCCTATAATTATAACAAAATGAGATAGTTCTATTAATACCAAAATGATTTGCTTTTTGAAAAAAAAAATAAAAATTTAGAGATTTATGATATTATGTCAGATTCTAAGGAATAATATATCCTGGCAATTGATCATGGTACATCGGGCCCCAAGAGCGCGATTGTTTCTACAAAAGGAAAGGTAATTGATTGGGTTTTCAAGGAAGTTCCTCTTCATATGCCAGAGCCAGGAGCCGCAGAACAAGATCCAGATGATTGGTGGAATGGTATTGTAGAGGGAGTTATTAAAATGATGTCGTCTAGCAAAGTAAGCAAGGATGATATCGTGGGTATCTGTAATATAAGTCAATGGAGCGGAACTATTCCTGTTGATAAAAAGGGGAAGAACCTCATGAATTGTATTATATGGATGGAACACGTAGAGCAGAACAAATTAATAGATTTCACAAGGGTTTACTTCAAGTTTCTGGCTATAATCTTTTCAAGATATTAAAATGGCTTAAGATAACCGGTGGAGGGCCAACTTTATCCGGGAAGGACTCTATTGCTCATATAATGTGGTTAAAGGAAAAACATCCAGATATTTATAATGATACATATAAATTTCTCGAACCCCAAGATTGGATAATTTTTAAATTAACAGGGAAGTATGCTACATCAGAGGCAACAGCACACTTACATTGGTTAACTGATATACAAGATATTAACAATATTCACTATTCAAAGAAATTAATTAAAAAAATCAAAATACATGCAGATAAATTACCAGAGTTAAAGAAGACAACTGATGTACTTGCTACTTTAACGCCTAAAGTAGCTAAGCAATTAGGTTTAAATCCTAATACTCCAGTAATTATGGGAGCCCCAGATTTACATTCTGCGGCAATTGGTTCTGGTGCTGTAAAGGATTATGAAGCACACTTTTGCATTGGAACCTCTGATTGGCTCATATGTCATGTACCTTTTAAAAAAACTGATATTGTAACACAAGTAGCAAGTGCGCCCTCGGGAATTCCAGGAAGATATGTCACTATTAATGAACAAGAGATTGCGGGTGGAGCATTAAGCTATCTCCGAGATAATATCTTATATCATAAGGATGAATTGCTTGCAGAAGAGCATGTACCCGATGTTTATAAAATATTTGATAAAATTATAGAAAAAACTCCACCGGGCTCTAATGGGCTTATTTTTACACCTTGGTTGTTCGGAGAGCGTAGCCCTGTAGATGACCATACTGTAAGAGGAGGATTATATAATATTAAATTAAATACTACGAGAGAACATTTAATCCGTGCTGTATTTGAAGGTGTGGCATATAATGTTAAATGGCTCCTATTAGCAGTAGAAAAGTTCATCAAGAAAAGACTAAAGAAGGAAAAACCAGAACTGATTGAGGATGGAAAAATTATACCCGCGCTTACAATTATAGGTGGGGGAGCCAATAATAAGATCTGGTGTCAAATCTTTGCAGATGTAATGGATCGTAGGATTAAACAGATTAAAGACCCTATTCAAGTAAATGCAAATGGTGCCGCTTTTATGGCCTCTGTTGCTCTTGGATATATAAAGTGGAATGAAATTGCTGACATTGTAGAATATGCAAACATTTTCGAACCTAATCCCGAAAATAGGGAAATGTATGACAAACACTTCAGCGAGTTTAAAAATATATATAAATCTATGGGTAAGGTGTATAAGCGCTTAAATTGATCTTTTTTCTTTTTCCATCAATTGGATGTATAATCGCTGTTTTATTTCTCAGATCCTTCGATCTTTATGGAGAGAAACTCAAAAAAATGAGAAAAAAGCTTGAAGAATATCCAGAATTATTTTAATTCTTTTTTTTATTATTTTTTAATTGTACTTTTTATCAATTGTATTAATAAAGCTTAGACAAATATTCAAGAAATCTTTCAGAACTTTTTTATCTAAGTTCTCAGGTATATCTTCTGAAGAGTGCCAATTTACTGCCTTGTTTTTATTCTTTTCTACTCCAAAAAGAGCTGTTGCTTTGTACCCATTTTCTATATATCTAACAACATCACAAGCACCAATTTTAAGATTATCAGTTCTAAAATCGAGAAAATTAGATTCATTTTCCTTAAGCTCACTAATAATTTTCTTTAGTAGTTCATTCATCTCCTTATCATAAACAATCCCATGCATATCTTTTTCTACTAACAATATTGCCTTAGCAGCCCCACAACATTCTAGAATTAGGTTATAACAGTTATCCAAATAGCCCAATTCACCATATTTCTCAACAAATACTCTTGCTCCTTTATCACCGACCTCCTCACTTCCTTGTGAACATATCCATATCTCAACATTTCGAGGACGATGCTCAGATAAGTATTTTCCTATACCTGCAGCCACAGCGGTTCCCGCTAAATTATCATTTGCTCCCAAGACAATTTTTTTTCCTAAAAAACCCTTAACCAATAGAATGAAAAAGGGATAGAGAATCAAAATAGAAGAGAAATATATATAATCGAGAATACTTATTGAAAAGATTGTCCACTGAAAGAGTATAAAACCTTGTTGAAAAATTAACACTCCAATAAATTTCCATAATGATATTACGATGCTAACAATAATGAAAGCAACACCTACTCTCCCAATAAGGTATCGCGATTTTTCGTTCATACTAGCTATGTTCATTTCTTTAGCACTATCTGTATGACCTTCTATAATGATGCGCCATTTTATTTCATTTGTTGGCTTAATTATACCAAATACATTGCTAGAAGTTTTTTTCTTAAATAAAAACCAAATCCATTCTTTCATCAATATGAGTTCAGCAATTAAAACAAATAAAGCTAAAAAAATTAAAACAGCTGTAAAAATTGGGAAAGGAAAAATTAATGGTACGAATAATGGAGAAATCCCTGCGAGAATCCCAGCAACTTTCACTAATCCTTGGGGATATAATGCTGGTCTTGTTTCAAATGTATCGATAGTAGTCTCATCACAATAATTATCGAACTCACTTTTTATCCATTTATTCGCCGCCTTTTCTGCTTCACTGCAAGAATATCTTGGTCCAAATTTCTCACATATCTCTTCGATAAAATTATACATATATTCTGTTAGTGATTTATCAATTTCCATGACTTATTAAAACCTCTTCTTAAACAAAATTTATTATAAATGTATCTATGCGTTTAAAATATAAAAACATTTAAAGTAATAAAGAACTTTTTAGGATTTTTTAATAATTTCTTTTAATATTTTCCAAAGAAAAATTCCATCACAATTTTATTAATATTTCTTAGATGTTTATTGACTGTTGGCTCCTTTATATTAAAATGATGCCCAATTTCTTTTGCTGAAATTTTTTTTGGAGATTCAAAATATCCATTTTCTGCTGCATATTGGGCAATTTCCCTTTGTCTTTTTGTAAACTCTGGAAATGGAACAGAATATTTTCCAATAATATCTTCTACTTTTTTAATATCTTTGATATCTCTTATTCCAAGAAGCTCGTATGTTTCGGTGAATTTAGAAAGTGTTTCGAATAAATTTGAGATATAATCTTCGTGTGTGATAAAATTTAGCAAAACAAGGTCTCGAGAGGCATAAATAGGAAAGAGAAATGCCCAAGGACCAGAATCGATTATAGGAAAAAATCCAGATGGTTCATTTTGATACATTATACAAGTTATTTCATCTTTATTTATATCCAATATTTGGATGTTTTTTGGATTAAATTTATTTTTAATTTCTTTAGACAAATTTTCGATTGAGTTGGGTTTAAATTTAATTTTTTGAAGTGAAAAGAATTGATTTTGATCATACTGAAATGCTTTCAAAATTTCAATTGATTTTATATCTTCAAATAAACCAGCGAATTCAGTAAATTTTAGTATATTTCCGGGGATTTGAAGTCTAATTATTTTCATGATTATTTTCTTTCCCTATTTAATAAATAAAAGCTAATGATACATAAAAAAGCATTGATCACTACCATATAAATAATTAATGATCATTAATATTATTCTTATAAGAATAAAGTTACAATAAATATAAAAAAGGAAATCTATTAACTAAGAGGGTATTCTAGAATTTCTTATTCTTATAGTCATAGATCCGTTTAATATAATCAAATATAAAAAGGTGAAAAATATCATCAAGATTTTAGTAACAGGTGCTTTTGGTATCGTTGGAATGAGTGTTTTAGATATTTTAATAGAAAAAAAGTATGAAGTTAGAATATTTGAAGTTAAAAATTTTAATAATTGGGTAAAATCTCAAAATTACAAGGATGATGCAGAGATTTTTTGGGGTGATATTAGAAATAAAGAAGATATCAATCATGCCTTAGAAGAAATTGATATTGTCATTCATTTAGCAGCCATCATTCCACCATTAGCTGATAAAGCACCGAATATAGCAGAAGAAGTTAATGTAGATGGAACACAGAATTTAATTGAAGCAATGGGAAATAAAGAAAATAAACCAAAATTAATATTCACATCATCAGTAGCGATCTATGGAGACAGAGTAAGTAATCCTCTTATTAAAATAGAGGATGAACCAAATCCGAATTCAACTGATCATTATGCCCAACAAAAGTTAAAGTGTGAAGATATGATTAAAAAGTCAGAATTAGATTGGGTCATTCTACGACTTACATATATCGTCTCACCTAAAAAAATTAAAATGGATCCTATAATGTTTGATATGCCTTTAGATACTCATATAGAGGTATGTCATGCTAAAGATGTTGGATTAGCGATGGTTAATGCGATTGAATGTGAGAAAATATGGGGTAAAATCTTTCATATAGCAGGAGGTAACGAATGTAGAACTATATATAGAGAATATTTGAGAAAAATGTTTAATCTCTATGGAATAGGATTTGATGATTTCCCAGAAGCCGCATTTAGCAAAGGCGATTTTCATTGTGGTGATTTGGTGACGGATGAAAGCCAATCTCTTCTTAATTATCAGAGACATACGTTAAATGATTATTATGAAGAAGTTGAGGAGGAAATCGGATATTTGTATTATTTTATTAAATTATTCAGTTCTCTTGCTCAAAAATACTTACTTTATGAATCCAAATACTATAGAAAAGAAAATCATTAAAAAGAGACTAAATTTTTTCTATAGAACATTTAAATTTTTAAATATTAATTTAAAAGAATTAGATTTTTAATATTAAATTATCTTATTCAATCAAAAGGAACTATTAATTTTAACAAGAAATTCTTATCCAAAAAATTTCAATGCCTAATATAGTTGAACCCGAGTTTGAGATAGATAAAAAAGGGAGAGTGCTCTGTAAATCTCATTCTAAATACGAATTTTTTAAAAAGCCAACTCTAACAAGAGCCCAAGAAATAGCTTTGGAAAAGCAATTGACATGCGAAACATGCTCTCATTATTTAAAAGATGATTGTTATTTTCCACGATCCCAGATTAACTTAATAGAGGATGATAGGAAAAATAGAAATGTATTCAAATGTAAATTATGCGGTAATAAAATTGATAGAATGTTAACTATTATCTATAAGCTATATTATAAAGAAAAATATGATATTGAAATTCCATTGGTTTGTTGCCTTTGTTATGATTCTCTTAAGAAGGATAAATTTATAGAAATCTCAAAAAAACGAATAAATTTAGCGTTTATCCCCTTTATAGTGAACATTTTTTTATGGGCTGTTATTATAATTTATAGCTATATGTTCTCCGCTATTCCACTCTCTCTCCTCTTAGTAATTATTTTTATCTTATTTAATTACGAATTATATCGATACATAAAAAAGCGGAAAGGTATAGAAAAGGGCATGAAATATTATAATAAAAACTTTATAGACTCAAAAGATGATGATTTGTGATTTTATCCTAAATTCCCTGCCCATCCTCTCACTCTTTTCCGCATATCTTCCTGATTGTTAATTATCTCTTTCAATTGTTCTGAATTTTTATTTTTAAGATTAACGAGTTTAGGTACAAAATCATAATAAATAAAATGATTCTTACAAATTTTTGAAATGAAAGTATCCGGAATCTTTTTAGGATTATCCTTAAAATCTTGGTAATTTTCTTCCCATTTATTTAAAAACTCACCACTCTCTTCATTATGTTCAAAGACGGGGAGAATCCCTAAACCATTTGGAGTTGTAACTGCTATATTCGCATATTTTAAAGAAAATCGATTTCCATTAAATGATATTGCGATTCCTCCTTCAGTATTCAATCTCTCGAGCATATTAATATCTGTTATAGAATCCCCAATCGCAATCATCTCCTTTATAGGAATATTTGTCCTTTCTGAAATATTTTCCACTGCAAGTTCCTTTCTCTTACCTCCTCTCACTTTAATTTCATTCATTACTCTGAGGTATTCATTTTTCTCTCCTTTCCAAAAAAATTCATTTAGATCTTCTATAACAGCAGCTAAATTTTTATTATTATCTATATATTTTTGAAATATTTCCTTTACTAATTTATCGACACTCTCGGTTATATTAGTTGATTTTTTTTTCAATTCTGAAATAGGAAAATCCGTACAATATACATGATCTTGGGGAATATTAAGCTCACTAGTCACTTGGTAAGCAAATTGTGAATAACTGGTAGAAATTACAAAAACTTTCCAATCTTTATGCAATATAGCCATTAACTCTCTTATTCCCGGTAGAATGCCGAGATTATCTCGCGCTAATTCCTTAAGTTCCTCATCAGAGAAACATGCAACATACATAGGTGCCATAATTCTTAAAGTGTCTCCAGGTTGATAATTTGGAATACCTAATTTTTCTTTTATTCCCGGAGTATCAATCAAATAATCATCATATAGGGAAATCATAAAAAAGAATTCGCCCATATCATAATTTTGGAGCCCCAACTCAGATTTTTCTCCTAATAATTTCCCTATTTCTGCTGCGAAATCAATAACAGATATCGGACCTTCGAGATCCCAACAGCAGACTTTCTTTCTTTTCGACATTTTATCTATTTTTTTTATTTTAATAATTCCAATTATATTATTTTCGAGTAATAAAATTTAATTAAACTTTTTATTAAATAATTGATATTGAAAACTGTTTCTAATAAAAACTATGGTTAACTAATCAAAATTTAAATTTCATCGCTAAAATTAGAATCTTTTTCTATAAAACTGTAATAGATCCAAGTATTACAAGATCTTATAATTTTCCAAAAATTTCTTTCAGACTTTTTTCTTTATTTTCTTTTCTGAGAATTTCTCGCCAATTAGGTTCTATTATATTAAAAGCTTGAATTGTTAATTCTTTGATTTCCTCATCCTCTGAATTTAAAAAAGAAGAAATATATGCAAGTGCTCGCTTATCCTTTATTCTCATAAGGCTTTCTATTATTGTTATTATTCTATATTTATTAGGATAATCTTTATTTTGTTCATTATTTAACCTTTCAATAATCGCCCTAGTAGCTTTTGGATTTCCTATTCTACCTAATGCTTCTATTAAATGATTTACAACATTAAAATTCTCTTCTTTTAATAAGGCTTTTACCATAAGATTTACAGCTCGACCGTCTTGCATATACCCAAGGGATCTTACTGCTTCTACTCGATCTTCCCAGTGCTCAGCATGAAACATTTCTCTAATTAATTCATTAAAATCCGCATCTCTTGACTTTTCTTCTGACATCTCTAAGTTTCAAAATATTTTTGATTTTATTATAAATTGATGTTTATTAATCATAATTGCATATAGGAATCTTCAGAATTTATTAAAAGAGAAATTTTATGAGGAGAAAAAAGATTCTAGAAATAAAAATAAAAATTATTTAGATAATAAGGAATTCATATGATCAATTCTTTTCTGAAGTAAAGATTGAGTTCCTACATCTTTTCTATGAAATAAATTTCCGTGGATAAATTCTACACCTTTTTCTGCTATTTGTTCTGCTTTTTCTAAAGTTTTTTCTATTCCTAAGACACCTATAGCTCGCGAAGTGGTGGTATATATATTACCATCTTTTTTATACACAGATGCATAATAATATTTTGACCCAGCTTTTTTCAAACCATCCTCATCAATAGAGATTAATTGATCCTTTTGAGGAGATTTTGGATAACCTTTAGGTGCCAAATATTTACATACAGTTGCTTTATTTTCAAATTCTATATCAATGGTTAAATTTTCATTAATTATCCTATTACAGATATCAACAAAATTTGTTTTTAATATTGGTAAAATATTCATTGCTTCAGGATCACCGAGTCTTGCATTAAACTCAATTAACTTGATTCCTTTAGTAGTTTTCATAAATTGACCATATAAAAAACCCTTATATTTTGTGTTTATTTCTGCTTTAATGGCCGCAACAACTTGTTTCATATCTTCTAATGCTCTCTCCACATCATCTTCTGTAATAAAGGGCATTAGATGATTTGCCATAGAATAGGATCCCATCCCTCCAGTATTAGGACCCTCATCTCCTTCATATGCTCTTTTATGATCCTGTACTAAGGGGCTACTTACGACGTTCTTTCCATCAACGAAAGTCTGAAGTGTAAATTCCTCTCCATCCAATTTTTCCTCTAGAATAAAATGCTGCTTTTGCTCAACTAGTTTTTTACAATACTCAATCATGTCTTTCTTACTAAAAAGATGATCCCCGAATACTTTTACTCCTTTTCCGCCTGTTAATCCATCTGGTTTAACAACTAAATTTTGCGCCCCTATCTTGTCTATATATTCTTCAACACCTTCCATAGATTTATAGCTTTTACATTCCGCATTGGATTGTATCTTATATTTTTCTAATAAATTTCTCATAAAAATTTTTGAACCTTCAATCTGGGCTGCTTCTATTTTAGGTCCAACACAAGCAAATCCATTACTCTCTAGAGCATTTACAATCCCCACGCAAAGAGGATTTTCAGGTCCTATGACCGCAAAATCAATCTTATTTTCTTTAGAAAATGCTATAATTTCTTTAAAATCCGTTTCTGAATGAATTTTTATACGGTGTCTGCTTAAATCATCCAATCCAGCATTTTTAAAACTCATAAAAGCATATAAATCTGCCCCGCCATTAACTAAAGCCTCTCCAATAACATGTTCTCGAGCTCCATGTCCAACAACCAAAACATTTACCATTTTGAATCAGATTTGGAACTATTATTTCAATTATAACATTTAATGATTTTTCAAATAATAATATATTAATTAATAATATTCTAAAAATTAGAATCTTATTTCAGAAATAGATAAAATGTGTAAATTTTTAATGATTTTAATTCTATAGTTAATAATATTTAGTCAATTCGATTAAATAGGGACGAATATTAATCATAATAGAGTTTTTCAAATTCAAAATTAAATAATTATTGTTATTATAAATTATTAAAGTGATGATAAAAGATGTATCTGAAGCAAATTATTAATAATTGGAAAAATCCAGAATTATTTGAAAAAAAAATATCAATAGATAAAAATAATATTCTGAAACTCATAGCAGCAGCTCATTGGGCTCCTTCTGCTGAAAATCAACAAGTTTGGAAATTTTTAGTAGTTGATAAGAGGAAGATTAAGGAGATTGTTAAAGAAGCGGTTAATAAACAAGATCCCAGATTAAGCGCGACTAAGCATAAAATTGAAAAACCAATATTAAATGCAAAATTTGTTTTTAGTACTGAAAATTTTGACGCATTAAAAGATAAATATAAAGATTTTATTGAAGATTCTCATGAAAATGATATAAGGTGTGCAGAAACAGCTTCTCTTTTTATTATTTATATCCACTCGAAAAAATTTTTAGGAAATACATTTGGAGCGAGTGAAATTGGAGCTGCAGTGATTAATACGATTATCGAATCATATAACTTAGGATATAATTGCAGATGGATTAGGAATTTTGATAGAAAATATCTTATAGAAAATCTTAACATTCCTGATAACTATATAATTAATTCAATTCTAGCTGTTGGGAGGGAGAGAGAAAGCGAAAACCTTCTGGAAATTGATAAAAAAGACCTTAATGATTTTTTCTATATTAACATGTGGGAAAATATTGGTGATTTTTCAAATTATCAAAATCAACAAGATTTTAATGAATATGATGTAGAAGCTGTTGACGCAATTCTTGACAGACGTTCTATTAGGGATTTTAATGAAGAAAAAAATATTCCCCGGGGTATTAAATATGAATTAATGAAAGCTGCAATAATGGTTCCCCTTACAATTTCTAAACCATATATAAAAATCATAATGTTAGAGGATTCAGATAAGATTCAACAAATAGCTAACAATTCTAAAATAGTAATTAGAAGACAAAAACATGTTCAACAAGTTCCACTAATATATGTATTAGCCTATGATTGTTCTAATAATTCAGCCGCTTTTTACTCTGAGGGTGATACTGGAGCTATAATTCAGAACATTCTTTTAAGAGCTCATTCCTTAGGTATCGGTTCATGTTGGATTGGTGCATTTAACCGTGAAATGACTAAGAACATATTAAATATTCCCGAATATTGGCACATCCCGACCTTAGCGGTTCTAGGATATCCAAATGATTATCCGCCTCCAACTCCTCGAAAAGATTTAGGAAAGATTTGTTATTATAATAAATGGAAAAATCGGATTAAAAAACGAAAAAGAAGCCTAATGCCTTCCTCACACTTTTTAAGTATTCTCTTTCGCAGAATGAGAAACGGAGAACAAAAATCAATTTTAAGAGAGCGAAAAGTTGGACAAATAAAAAATATACCAGAATTTCAAAATTTAAAAGAATCTGAATAAATTTAACTAGATCAATTATAAAATTAGAAGATTAAGATAATATATACTTTTCAA
>JAWOFX010000177.1:0-3180 GCA_046497275.1 Promethearchaeia archaeon
ATATTGGATCAAAATAATAACAACAGTAAACCCAATCATTAATACCAGAGACCACCATGCAGTTCCGACAAACCATACCATTATCGCGAACACTACAGCATATACAAGGGCAAATAATGCTGTTACTGCTAATGTAGATGCTAATTTTAATCCCATATTTTTCACATTTATTTATTTTTAAATATTTTTTAACTAATTTTTCATAAATTGATTTCTTAGGATTTATATACATTTTATAATAAAAAATTTAATCATTTACTTTAACAAATCTAAATAAAAACCTTCCTTCATATAAACCCTATATTTAATCCTTAGATTCAATGATTTATTTTAAAACAGATTTCATCAGTTTTTTTTGTAAGCTAATAAGCCTTTATCCATTGGAAAGTATTTAGGTATGAAAAAGAAATTGTCTTCTCATTCGAAATTCTATATTGATAAAATAAAAAGAAAAAATAGGTAAGATTTGGAAGTGTGGCTAACTTTTAAAAATAGAGACCATCATTTATTTCTCTATTTTATCCAAATCATTAATTATTCAAATTTTCAATGACTTCAAATAAATCTTCATTTTCGGGAATATCTTTCATCGAATCGCTGTAATATGCATATTGGATGACATTATTCTTGTCTAATATTAATAAACCGGGCATTCTACCTAATTTAAGTAATTTTTTCTCTTGGTTTAACATCTTCGAAACTTTCTCTTCCTTATCATAATATATAGGATATGTATTTCTCGCATATTTTTGTTCCATCTTTTCTGCGTTTTCCTTTTTATCGACTAAAATGGGATATAATACTGTATTTTGTGCTTGGAACTTATCGTAATCTCTCCTTAAATGGCCAATATGCCATCTACAATAAGGTCAGTTAATATCTCTGAGTAATATCACTACGACATTTTTCCCCTGTAAGTCTCGTATGTTTGTCTCTTCTCCGCGTGAATTAGAAAGTGAAAACTCTTGAATTTTACTTCCTACCATCTCAAATTTATCTTTCACCGACTTCACCAAATTTGTAATAAAAATTATTAATAAGGAGAATTGAGATTCTCTCTACTTAAAGTTAGTTTTTATAAAATAGAAATTGCTAATAATCATTTTATAAATTCCAAATACCATTATGCTTTATTTAGTTAATTAAAAGGTTGAAATTTTTATTTTTTAAAGACTCAAATCTTTAATATCTGTTTGAGTTAATAACTATTAATCCAATTTTAGAGATGATTAATAAACATGCCTTCTGAAGAGAGAAAAGTTGGGCTAATGGAGGATGGAAAATTTTATCCGTGCCCAGAAAAGCACGTCTGTGTTTCAACTCAAGCACCTAAGGATGATGAAAAACATTATATTGAGCCACTCCCTTTGACAACTTCAATAGAGGAAGCCAAGCAAAAAATGCTTGAAGTTATCACTTCAATAAGTCGAACTGAGATTCTAGAGAATAAAAATAAATATATGCGAGTAAAATTCACCACATTAATATTAAGGATGAAAGATGATGTTGAAATCTACTTTGATGACAAGGAAAACCTTATACATATGAGATCACAAAGTCGTATAGGAGGATACGATTGGAATACGAACAGAAATCGAATAAATAAAATAAAGAGGAAATATAAAGAATTATTGTAATAAATATCATATTTTTTTTACTTATTTATAATTTTTAAATGTAAAATTGATTTTCATAAGCAATTTTAAAATACTGAGATTTATTAGAATTCTGGATAATTTTTAAAATAAAATTTAATCATAACCTATCTTTTATAATTAATTAGGTGATAAAGGTTTCTGAAAAAAAAGAAAAAAAACCGGTAAAGAAAAGTATTGATAATGAGTATTTAAGCAAATACAAAAATAAAGAAGTTTCTCTTGAAAAAGCTATACGAGACTTTATAAATCCCGCTGATCGTATTTTCATCGATTCGGGATTATCAGAACCATTAGATTTAACTCAAAAGTTAATAGAATTAAGTCCTGAATTGCCAGATATAGAAATAATCCATTTCCTCAGTTTATCTGATCTTGAATATTATAAAAAAGTAGGGGGAATTGAGGATTTATTCAGACATAATGCGTTTTTTATTGGAAAAAGTTTAAGAGGAGCCGTTCAGCGTGGTCAAGCTGATTATACTCCTATGCCTTTATCAGAAATACCTGCCTTATTTTTAAGTGGTCAAATGCATTTGGATACAGCATTAATTCAAGTCAGTCCACCTGATCAATTTGGTTTTTGCAGTTACGGGATTAATGTAGATATAGTCAAACCTTTAGCAGAAGCGGCTAACTATGTAATTGCTGAGATCAATCCAAATATGCCAAGAACTTTGGGTGATTCTTTTATCAATATGGACGATATTGATGCATTTGTTGTAGTTGATCACGATATAATTGAATTCTCATATGACGAACCTGATGAAGTTGCAACAAAAATAGCCACTTATGTTTCATCTTTAATAGAAGATGAATCTACTATTCAAATGGGTATAGGACAAATTCCAAATGCTGTTACAAAAGCTTTAATGAATAAAAAGGATTTAGGTGTCCATAGTGAAGTCTTTTCTGATGGGGTAGTGGATCTCGTTGAAGAGGGGGTAGTTACTTGTAAGAAAAAATCCCTGCATAAAGGAAAGATTATTTGTTCGTTTGTGATGGGATCAAGACGACTTTACGATTTTGTAGATAATAATCCGATGATTGAATTTCACCCGGTTGATTATACAAATGATCCATATATTATAAGCCAAAATCGAAAACAAGTTGCTATTAATGCTGCGCTTTCTGTTGATATCACGGGTCAAGTGAATTCGGATTCTATCGGACATGAATTTTATAGTGGAATAGGAGGTCAAGCAGATTTTGTTAGAGGTGCTGGTAGAGCGCCGGAGGGAAAACCTATTATGGTATTACCATCAACCGCGGAACTTGATAATGGTGAAATAGTATCTCGAATAGTTCCAAATCTTCAACCTGGATCTGGGGTAGTTATTCCTCGACATGAGGTCCATTATGTAGTTACAGAGTGGGGTATTGCATATTTGTACGGAAAAAGTATTCGTGAGCGAGTTTTGCAAATGATTAATATTGCTCATCCAGATTTCAGAGATGAATTATTGGAAAAAGCCAAGAAATGGAATTATATATATTCTGATCAGAAATTACCGAAATCTGTTGA
>JAWOFX010000029.1:0-44791 GCA_046497275.1 Promethearchaeia archaeon
TACAGCCGATACTCAAAGCCGAGAATACCTTTAAATAATAGTTCTACCATATAAGTATTCAAAGACGAGTATAAATACAAACTAGGTATGATTATGAGTATGAAACGAGTTGGATTCCCTTCACGCAGAGGCGTGCGTGTGGGGATATTGTGTGTGTTGTGTGTGGGGTTGGTGATGGGGGCTTCGGTTGCGAGTATGTGGGCGGGGTTAGGTGAGCAGATGTCCGAATCGCGACCGAGCGACCCGTTCATTCCGAAGAACGCGGACTTTTCTGACGACGGGGTTGTGATTTTCGGCTCCGTTCAGGAATCGCTGTTAAATACGAGCACGATTGGGTTTTCTAATCTCAGCGAGAGCGGTTCGTTTTCGCACCCCGCACCGACCATTGACGGCTACAATACGACCTTTGCGAACATTACCGTGGATAATATTGAAGCGCCCGACCAGTATTTTATGAATGATTATGATTCGGGTTCGTTTTATGCGAGTTTAGGGAATAACCTTTATGCATCATTCAAAGTGAAAGGAGATGGTCTTTTGAAGAATGTGTCCGTCTATTTAGAGAATCTCGCTGGATATTCAGAGAATTTTGCTATTAGCCTATTTAATGCTACATTAGTGAGTGGGGATACAAAATATGATTCGAAGATCGCCGATTTATCCACAGAAAGTTTATCTAATGGATTTAAGAATTGGGTAAACGTGACGGGATTATCAGAGATACTGGATGTGTCAAACACCTATGATAATACCTTTTTTATTCGAGTTGGAAGTCTAGCTGGGAGCAGCGGATTTTGGTATGACGCAACAGATATAGAGTTTGACAGCTTTCTATGGGACGGAAATATCTTACGATCAACTCGAACGATGAGTATGAAAGTAGGACTTTCTCCCTTCAATAACACGCCCAGTCCCGAAGATATCAATATGAAGATTAACGACCTTGCTGTGAATGTGTATGAGAATGTCAATGGAACGGGCTATTGGAATACGACCGAGGGCATTCTGCCCGACCTGTCGGGAACGCTTGGCTTCGAGATGACTGCCGACTGGTGGGATGTGTCGTGCGACATTACCCGCATTCAGATTAACTACACAAAAACGGGATTGAGTGCGAATAGCAGTTTCTATGTGCCGTTCAGCGGGGCAAGTGTGCAATGGAACGTGACTCGGGACGATTTTGACTTCTTTGACGCACGGATTAGCCACACGCAAACGATTAACCTTTCCTTGCCGCTCTCGTGGAATGAAGCCACCATCAGCGCCTTTAAGGGAAGCACTCCGAAATCGATGGACTATACGCTATATTCGGATCGGATTGAGGCACGGATTCTGAATGCCGAGAACGGAAGCGATTGGTATTTGCTGGTTAATTCGACGAATATAATGAGCGGAATAGAGACCTACGAGGGAGTCGATACATTAGCCAATCAATTCACCTATTCGGACATTGTCAAGATAAATGCGTCCTTCTCCGAGATACTTTCAGATGGGACAGCGATCTTGACGGTCTTTTCTCCTACGGGCTATGAGAATCATTCGGATTCGATTGTGAATCCAAGCGGAACGGAGATTCAATTTGCCGAGTGGGACATAAGTAATACTATTGAAGAGTATGGGGTTTTTAATGTAGAATGCTCGTGGAATAATGAGACCACGGCGGGATATGTTACCAATACTATTACTCTAATTGGTGAGACCGATCTTTCATTGTTATCTCCTACAAATAATTCTTATTATTCAAAAACCGATCCTGCATTTACTGTCAGTCTTAGTTTTTATGATACGGGGTTTGATGAATATATTGATACTACTCTGAATTTTGATAACGAGACTGATCAAGGCATATTATCAAATAACGGATCTATTGGAAAGTTTGAATTTACCATCAATCCAAACAACTATGATTATGGATACCATCTTATCCGCTTTAATACCTCTATTCAATATTATCAAAATAAATCGCTTGATTTTGGGTTCAATATTATTAACATTACACAAATAGATGATGCCGGACGTAATTTTTCCTCTTATAATTTTTTAAATGTCACGTATCAATTTACTTATGTAGATAGCACAAATAGTCTACCGATTTCTGGGGCTTCTTTTTCAAATATTGAAACTCCCTCAGGAATGACATTTTTTTCAGAAGATTTGCTTAACGGTTCATATTCGATTGATATCAGCATTGATAATGTTTCTGCTTTTTCTAACCCTTATCTTGTTAATTTTACTGTTTCTAAAACTGGAAAACAGCCGCAAGATATTACAGTAAATATTAACGTCGAACTAATAGAAACAACCTTGCAAATCTTTAATTATAATAACAATATCAAAAGATTAACAGGAAACAATCAAACAATCGATTTTTGGTTTAATCATTCTATTACACATGAATTTATTTCTAATTTAAATGTTTCTGATATTATAGTGAGGGAGAATAATTCGGTATGGTCCAACAATATCACTTTAATTTCTCATTCTAATTATTATACGCTTAACGTTTCTTTAAATGATTTAAACATGGGGAATTATACTATCTTTTTAAATGTAAGCAAATATCCCATTTACGAGAGTTCTGAGAAATGGATTTCCTTTTATCTTGAAGGGAATGAAACCGTTATTGATTTGGTTTCCGTAGAAGCGAATCATAATCCTCTTCCAAAGGTTGGAGGCAGATACGCATTTCACCAAGGAAACAACATTGATATTTCATTACAGTTACTTGACACCAACAACGGGAATCAAACTGTTGCTGATCCTTCATTCGAGGCTAATTTTATAGTAAGATGCAACGGGGAGGTATTATCAAGCGGTATTGTATATTCTCTCTCTTTGGGGTTGTTTGAGGGATCCGTGAATACATCTCAATTAGATCCTCTTACTAACTATACCCTTACAATCTATGTCTCTTTGACCAATTACGAAATTCATACTTTAGATATTGAAATTACTGTACAAGAGGCATCTCCTCCTATAGGAATTACCTTTGAACAATTACTTCCTTATATAATAGGAGTCATTATTGCTCTCATAATTGGAACCATAATATTCCTGTATAGAAAAAAGGTGGTAATTCCTTTGAAACTTGTGAAGGAACAATCTTTACGAGAAACAACTACGATAATAAAAGACGCATTGAATCTAGACCATATCCTTATCTTGGTGAAGCATCAAGGCATTTGTATTTATTATCACTCATTATCAGAGGGAAAAGTATCTGCCGATTTAGTTGGGGGGTTTATTTCTGCTGTATCGACGTTTGGACATGAATTAGAAACACAGAAGAGTTTAAACGAGGTAAAATATAAAGATAAAAGCATACTGTTAAGTGATGGTCAATTCATCAGAGCGGCATTAATTTTGTCTTCCGAGCCTTCCTATCTTTTGAAACGTCAGTTGAGAGAGTTTATTAAGAAGTTCGAGGAGATACATCATAATACATTGGAAAAATGGAGGGGGAGTTTGAATCCGTTCAAGAATACTATTGTTTTAATTGATAAATATTTCAATACTTCTTTATTTCTCCCCCATTATATTAGTAAAAGGGATACTGGAAAGGTTGATATGACCAAAGAAATGAAAAAAGTTTTAAAAATAGCAAAGGATTACTTGAATAACGATCATGATACCATTAATATGTCTAAACTAGTCAATCTTTCCATGCGGGACGGGTTGGAGAGACCAGAGATTTGGTTTGTTATAGTTAAGTTAAGAGATGCAGGGATTCTAACCCCTCTTGAAAGGAAGTTCATAGAAGAGACCAAAATGAGCGAAGAAGAGATTTCAGAAATCCGTTCCAAATTGGATAAGGTAAAAAGTTTTTCTGAAAGGGAAAAGGATCATATTATTAAGAGTTTAAGATTCAAGACACCTAATGCCAGAGAGGCATATATTCAGTCTCTTGTGTCTGGAGAACGTATTGTTTCTGCTCCCATTAAGGAGAGTTATAACGGGATTCAGATAATCAATAAAGGACAAGCTAAGGAAGAGATCGACAAGATATTAAAAAAGGCAAAGAAGGAGAAGTCGGTTATGAATTTTGAGGGAATTATCGATCTTTATAATAAGGCACTCCATATTGCAATAGATTGGGATTTTTCTAAACTCTCTCGGGAACTTGAGAGTTCAATATTACAAACAAAGATTAATAAATTAGTCTTAAAAATGGAAGAGTTTGAGACTAAGGGAAAAGTATCAAAAGGAAAAGGTAATTTCAAAGAAGCGTCTCAATATTACAAAAAAGCTTCTAATTATGCTTCGGAAGTCTTTAAATTAGGAGAACATTCTATTTCTGCACACCAAAAGAAACTTAATAATATCTCTATAAAGCTCCAGAAAATGGACACTCAGAAATAAATCTTTTTTTATTTTTTTTATAACAATATTAAAGATTTAGCGAGACTTTAAAAAATAAGAACTGATATTCCTATTACTAATATCACAAAAATGCTTCCCCACTTTTTAGAGCAATTAATGAGAAATTTTAAAAAGTCACTATTTTTATTTGAGAACTTTTATCAACTTTCATCCCTCTCTATCTTTATATTTAGATTACGCTTTAACCCATCAATAAGTATTTCTGGCTCTTTTCCTTCCCTTCTTGCTTTAGAAATGGTTTTTTCAACCCTCAGTTTCTTTAGGAGAACATTTGAAATTATCCGATATTCAAAAACATAATGAATTAAAAAAATTTTCATTATTTGGGGTTGATTGTAAATTGTCAGATGTATTTCCAATCACCCCCCTCTCTCCGAATGGTTTGGGATGGTATTTAAATAGAATCCTCTTTCTTTCAAATGAAATTATTCTTTTTCTTTAAATATATGTTTTTGTATATTATGTTAGGGTAAAACTTATGGCATCAAAAAATAAAAACTATATGGAAAAAACTCTCTCTAAAGAGATTAGAGACTTAAAAACTCTCACTTTACATAATATGAACTCATAAAAAGGAGATTATTGTGAAAATGAATTTAGTAGAAATAGTAAGATATCTCTTATCAGATTTGTACCGAAAATACAGAAAAAAATATGATATCTCAATATCCATCGAAGAGTTATTTCGAGATTTAATTGAAAGCGTAATAGATCGCGATCAAGAGTATTTTATAGAAGGTAATGAGGTATTTCTAATTAGAAAGGACCAAGAACGTCTAGAATCTCAGAGCTTTATTAGTAAAAATGATTATTATATCGCTTTAAAGTATTTAAAATCTCAAGAAATAATCTCTTTTAGTGACATTCATC
Source organism: Promethearchaeia archaeon (assembly GCA_046497275.1). Taxonomy (GTDB): domain Archaea; phylum Asgardarchaeota; class Lokiarchaeia; order Sigyniarchaeales; family SOKP01; genus TEKIR-8. Next base: position 5,251 of record JAWOFX010000029.1, read on the forward strand.
ACCCAGATACCAAAATTACCATCAATTTAGACATAATACACATATTTGACGATCTTCCTCAATATACATATTTATTCATTGGCGAGAGATCTAAAGATTTCCTTCTCGGTGATACATATAATAATAAGGATACTGCTTCTAAATCGGATGAAGAGTTTGATGACGGAATGTTTTATGAAGATACTGAAGATGAATTAGATTCTCTTAATTCTTTTTTAGAAGAGGAGGACGTTATAGAAGATCCATTTGATGATGAATTAGATTCTCTTGATTCTTTTTTAGAAGAGGATGACGTTATAGAAGATCCATTTGATTATAACGAGAATGATGATGGGTTTGGTACCGAGGAAGACCTTTCATGTGAGGATTATTATGAAATAAAAGCATACTCTGAAGATCAGGAGTGTTCTCAAAATTCTCAAAACTCCCTTATATGTGAACCTCATACCAAAAAGAAATTTCCAATAAAAATAATAAGATTTCATTATACTAAGATGCAAGAATTATTGTTCAATATCCTCGCGGGGGGATGCTTATTTTTGAGTGTTTCTATACTCATGTTAGGATTAGTAAGTTTGGTCCCTTTTTTTAACACAAATTTCTTCTTGATCATTCTTGGAATTATTTCGCTAATATTAAGCCTCTTTTTGACCTTTTTAATTTGGTTTAACACAGCTATTAGTATGGCTCAGACTCTCAATATAAGTATAAATTCAGGTATCTTGGTGATCATTATTCCCTCAATAATACTCATCTTAATTATGATCTTTTAGGGAAATGATCATAAAGAACTTCCTTATTTTTATTTTGATTTTATTAGATCTCTTATCATTATAAAGAATTCGTTCTGATTTTGGATTTTTTGATATGTATGTTGAATTCTTTTCTCTCTCTGTTTCTTTGTGGTTTTTTTGATGCGTAAATATAAATATAAAAAAAACTATGTTTTAAATAATAATTTTAAATTAACTGGTTATTATGGAAAGCGCTGAGGTTTTGGTTCGGACAATTTTTGGTTTTATGAGCGGGAACGCCGATATTCGCGCGCTTCTTCAGAGAAAACATCTTGAATTTTCGCATGACATTCAATTTCGAGTTGTTTCTCCTGTCTTTGAGTATCTGAAAGCCAACAAACGAGACTGGCTCAGGGAGCTCCGAAAAGCTTTTAAGGAGGATGATAATGCTCTAAATAGGTTTTTAATGTCTGTGAGTATTTCCATCTTTTTGTTATCTTGCGACTCAGATTTCTCCATTAAACAGATCGCTTGCTATTCGGACAAGGGTCCTTCATTTGTTGAGGAAATTAAGGACATTCTCCAATCTGGTGGTAGTGTTTTAAAAGGATTTGAGAAGAATAATAATGTTTCTAGAAGGAATTCCCCTCATGTTTTTATTTCACGTTCTAAAACAACTTATAAGCGATGTGTCAAATTGGGAGATGAGCGGGATGATTTAGAATTTGCGATGACTGAGGAGGAGTTCAATAGAGCAATGAAAAATCGGGGAAAGACTTACCCCAGTCGTGTTGAATTAAAATGGAAATGTTTAAAGGATCCCACACATGGGACGTTTCGTTTGTCCGTTCAGAGGATGGTTGATGAGGTTCAAAGAAAATGTCCTAAGTGTCCAATTGTTAAAACAAAAGCAAGGTTGAAATATAAAGATTGTGTGGAATTAGGAAACGGAAGGAATGATCTTGAATTTGCAATGACTAAAGAAGAGTTTAATAGAGCAATGAAAAATCGGGGGGAAAAAAAGCCTTCAAAAATAAAGTTGAGATGGAAATGTTTAAAGGATCCCACACATGGAACTTGGAAGACTAGATATGACATTATCAAGCAAGGAAGCGGTTGTCCATTATGTGCACCAAAAGCGGAGAAATCATATCAAGATTATGTTGATCTAGGTAATGAGAGGGATGATCTTGAATTTGCAATGGCTAAAGAAGAGTTTCAAAAAGTTATGCATAAGAGGGGTTCGGGAACCGATCCTTCTAGGGTTTATGTAAACTGGCGATGTACTAAAAATCCATATCATGGAACTTGGAATTCCACTTGGGATAGCATTAGTAGAGGAAGTGGGTGTGTAGAATGTATAGGCATTTCTTATGAGGATTGTGTGGAATTAGGAAACGGAAGGAATGATCTTGAGTTTGCAATGACTAAAGAGGAGTTCCAAAAGGCTATGCATGAGAGGGGTAATATACAAAAAAGTAGGGTGGGAAGGTTAAAATGGCGTTGCAAAGTGAATCCTAATCATATATGGGAAACCAGTTTCGCGAGTATACGGGATGGATCGGGCTGTCCATTATGTGGACAGAGGGTTGTTTTAGTTGGGACATATATCCATCCAATATTAGAATATTATTCTCTTCTTCTATTAAGTAATAGTGGAATTACTGTTAATTATGAGCATTGTATCAAATCTGATGATTTTTTTCATCCCGATTTACTTATCTATTGTACTGAAGTTTTTAAAGAACGATTAAGTTCTTTTCAGGATGTCTTAAGTATTTCAGATTCTATTAAAGAAATTTCTTTAGATTTCACATATTCTTTAAATTTAACTGTGATGTTAGAGAAATGTAATAAATATTATCAAGCCCAAACAAGATATTTAATCATCGTTCTTTTACGAGAAGGGACAAAATTAAATGCCGATTATTTTCAAAATGAAATTGAGCATAACTCATCAGTTAAATTTGTTGAGAATATTAAGATTATCAATTTTGAAACTTTTTTGAAATATATAAGTGAACTTAGTGGACAGAGAGTTGATGAAGTTCTTAATGAGCTAACTAAGGTTAGGGATTTCGGAATAAAAGCATTCAGGAATGATAAAGCCTTTAAATCCCTTAGGAATACTAGTGAACAATACAAAAAAAAGTTAGCATCTGATTTTAAAAACTTTACTAATTGAAGTAGTAAAACTATTTTTTTCTATTAAGATTTTTTAGAAACTAAATTTTATTATGTAATAATTATATAAAAAATTTTTATAAATAAGAATGGTGATTATAAATTTCAGGTATAGGTCCCCTTTACCCTAGTGAGAAACCAGAACATCCCTATTTAGAAAGTTCATATGCGGGTAATCTTCTTGGAAACTATTCCTCAAGATTCTGTGCGGGTTGTGGATATGGGATTATTGCTCAATTATATACTCGAACATTCGAAGACGAGAATTTAGATCCTAAAAAATTTCCTTTAATAGTAGGGATAGGATGCTATTCTCAAATCATGTTATTAGTTCATTACTCTGCCCAAAAAATTCTTACTCTACATGGTCGCGCACCAGCAATAGCTACTGGAATTAAAATGGCTAATCCAGAAATGAAACCAATCATATTTTCTGGAGATGGAGATGCTTTAGGAATAGGAGGAAATCATTTCATACATATGTGCAGAAGAAATCTTGATGCGGTGATTTTTATCTTTAATAATAGTATTTATGCTATGACTGGGGGACAAGGAGCTCCTACAACCTTATGGGGCGCAGAAAGCACAACCACTCCATATAAAATGTTTGAAAATAGAATAGATGGAGTGGAACTAGCTCTCGCAGCAGGTGCCACTTATGTAGCAAGAACTACGGTTGCCCATCCGAGAACCTTTATGAAGTATTTTAAAAAAGGAATTAACCATAAGGGAACATCTGTTATTGAAGTTATTACGCCATGTGTTACCTATTTTGGAAGAAAAAACATTAATACATTAGGATCAGAATTTTCAGAGACTCCAGAAGAAGGAGAGAAAATGGATAATGCTGGGAAGATGATAGATTGGATTAAAAAAAATACAGTAAGAAAAAATCAAGCTAAATTTATGACAGAAGAAGAATTATTTAATAAGTATGTAATTGGAGAGTTTAGATATGAAACAGATAAACCCGAATATTCAGAACAATATGATGCGATAAAAGAGATTGCTCAAGGGAGGAAGTAAAAAATGACGAGATACGAAATTCGCATAGTGGGATTCGGTGGTCAAGGTGTCATTACTCTCTCAAAAATGATCATTACAGCATCCTCTCTGTATGAGGGGCTTGCTGCTACCCAAACTGAAGCTTACAGTGCGGCAGCACGAGGTGGAAAGTGTTGGGCAGAGGTGGTAGTTGATCTGGATAAAGATCAAAAACTTATTGATTATCCAAAAGCCTTAGAACCTTATGATTTCCTTATTATATTATCCGATGAGGGAGCATCTGATGTAAAGAAGAATCATTTGAAAAGTGGAGATGATACGGGCTATCTTATGTGGGATACATCCACAATCGGTAAATTTAGAACAGCGAAACGAGTTAAATCCTTAGGACTGCCTGTTCAAAAACTTTCTTTGGAAAAATTTGATAATACTGTTTTTGGTAATGCCATCTTATTTGGAGCGTTTACAACGATAGCAAAAATTTTCTCCGAAGAGTCCGCTATTGAGACAATAAAACGTTTTGTACCACCAGATACTCTTGAAACTAATTTAGAGGCGTTTGAATTGGGAAAAAAAGAAGCAGAAGAATTTCTTAGAACATTAAATCAGAATGGAGGAAACTAAAATGTTTATGGAGAGAATTAAAAAAGGTTGGAAAGAATTAGAATCAGAGGTTATTGAAACAGGGCGATGCGTATATTGTGGAGCTTGTGGAGCATTTTGTGCAAATGTGAAATTTGATAAGGAAACTGAGAAACCCTATGATGATGGATCTTGTGAGGAAATGAATACTTGCAGAGATGGATATGGGATTTGTTATAATCTCTGTCCTAAAACGGGCATAGAAGATTTCCCAATAGATTTACTTGATAAATGGGTTTTTGGGAAGGAACATGATAAAATTTTAGGGCATTTTAAAAATATAATGTCTGTGAAACCAACTGAAAAAGCAAAAAAAACAGTTGAGAATGTATACACGGGAACGATCACTGCATTATTGGCAGCTGCTATGGAGTCAAAAAAAATAGATTCTGCTATCGTAAATAAAGAAGATGAACAATACTACCCTATCCCTTATCTTGCTAAAGAAAAAGAAGATTTATCTGATTCAATCGGATATAAACCAAGTCAAGCACCAACCTTATCATTGATTGGTGGAGCTATTAATGAAGGGTTTACTGATATTGCAGTTGTGGGAACACCATGTCAAATTCAAGCTTTGCGAAAAATCCAAAATCATCCAAGATTTGATTTTGAAGCATACGATTTAGTTTCCTTAGCAATTGGCACCTTTTGTTTCGGCACCTTTCATAATCAGCAAATGAATCAAATTCTTAACGAATATGGAATCAATCCGCAACAAATTGAAAAAGTGGAAAAAGATCGGGATAAATTCAAATTGAGATTCTATACAAATTCAGAATATAAGGAAATCCCTCTAAACATTTTATATGATCGTTCTATTAGAAATGCGTGTTTTGCATGTTCTGATTATAGTGCCTCATTTGCGGATATCTCTGTAGGAAATGTTGGGAGTGATGATGAATGGGATACTGTTATTATAAGAACTGAACGAGGTGAGGAGATCTTTGATTTAGCAATTGAAGAGGGATTTATAGAAATTAAAGAATTAGATAAGGATAATAAAGAACTTGTTCTTGATACTACAAGGAATAAGGTTGACATTGTTGAAATTGAGAACATTATAGAACATTCAGAAGAAATCAAGAGTTTTTGGGTTAGAAGTCCACGAATCGCGAAGGCCTATAGACCTGGAAATTTTGTGGTATTATGGATACCAGATGTAGATTTTCTGCCGATGTCAGTATCTCAAGTTCAAGGAAATTTACTCGAAATAACCGTCCAAAAAATTGGTGAAGGTACTGAAGCACTCTTTAATATGAAGGAAGGGGATAAAATTGGGATAAGAGGTCCCTTTGGTAATGAATGGAATTATGAAGATGCCTCTAATATTCTTGTAGTCGGTGGTGGAATGGGCATTGCAGCTATAACTTCGATAATTGAACCTTTAAAACAAAACCGAAAGAACGTATTCGTTGCAATAGGTGCTAAAAATGAGGCCTCATTGATATTTGAAAAACGACTTAAAAATTATATTCCAGAAACCCTATGTACCACTGATGATGGTTCTGTTGGGAGAAAATGTTATGTTACTGATCCGTTAGAAGAGATTATCGAGAATAACAAAATTGATTTGATAATCACTTGTGGTCCAGAAATTATGATGAAACGAGTTCTTGAGATCGCCAGCCAAAAAAATATTGAATTACAAGCTTCTCTCGAAAGAAAAATGAAATGTGGGGTTGGATTATGCGGATCTTGCTGCATTGGGGAGGAAAACGATATTACAGTCTGCAAAGATGGTCCTATTTTCACAAGAGATCAGTTAAATCAATTCCCTCAATTTGGAACTTATGAAAAATAATCTTTAAAACCAAATTATTTTCTTTTAATATTTTACTTTTTCTTACTTTTTGAGGAATAACATTTCAAAAACCAAAAATATTTACTCTTTGATTGCCTTTTAAATCCATTGTGATAAATAAAACATTGCTAAAGGGAATTTTATTTGCATCTATTTCAATGCTTTTAGTAAGTTTTCAACCAATCATTGCTTTAGCAAGAGATTCGAATATTGATGCATATTTATTTGCTTCTATTACCTGTTTGTATCAATCTATATTCTTTTTACCCATAATGATTCAACAAAGAAGAATTTTAAAAAAAAAATTACATAATTCTGAAAGTAATTCATTTGAATTTAACCAAAATTATTCATTATTAAATGGTTGGAAAAATAAAAGAACATTTTATATAATTATTTATTTGGGAGTCAACTTTGCAATTACTCAAGTCTTATTTTATTTTGCGTTTGATTTAGCAGGTGCGATTAATGGCTCACTTAGTCAAAAAACTACTGTTTTATTTGGATTATTGTTCGGCTTTTTGATTAATCACGAAAAAGTGAATTTGAAGCAAATTCTTTTTTCAATCATATTATTTTTTGGAGTTATGTTAGCAACGACTCAAGGAAATTTTAATGTATTGGAACTCAATATTGGTGTGTTTTTAATGATGCTTGTGGCTATGTTATGGATGCTAGCGCATAGCATAACAAAACCAATTATAAAAAATAATCAGATTATTTCTTCTCAGATCGTCTTCAGTAGAAATTTATTAAATGCATCTATATTAATAGTTAGCTATCTGATATTTTTCCCTGCTGAAAATTTTTTGTTACTGTTAAATCCGACCAATCAATTGTTTTTTATACTAATGTCTCTTAACTATAGCGTTGATTTGTTTTGTTGGTATTTAAGTCTAAAATATTTAGATATTTCAAAAGCTACAATTATTATTGCTCCTACACCCATATTCACAGCAATTATCTCCACCATTCTTTTTGGAGAATTGTTTACATTATTTCACTTCCTTGGGATGATTCTAATAATAGGATCGATAATAATTATAATGTGGGAGAAAACTGAAAATAAATTAAGAAAGATATAAAATAAAAAAATTAAATTTATTGGCTACTACTTGGATGAGGCATAAAATTGTAAAGCCAAAGTGCGAATTCTCGTGGATTCCTCGACTGCATAATTACTCTTCCTGGTCCGGTTAATTGAGCAACTAAGCCTTCACCAGAGAGAACCGTTGATTTTAGACCACCAACCTTTTTAATATCAAAAGACACACTAGATTCCATAGATACTAGATGACCATTATCGCAATTGAAAATCTGTCCATCTGCTAACGTGATTTCATGGAAAGCGCCCATTGCACCAATAAATAAATCTCCAGGTCCATTTAAAGCTTGAACATTTAAGAAAAAGGCTCTCTCACCACCAAAAAAAGAACGTTTTAATCCTAAAAAGTTTGTCTCGGTTTCAAAATGTATTGAACTTGCGACAAAGCAACCACTAAACAGAACCCAACTTTCATTCTTCTCTAATGGGATTTGCATTAAATCTCCAGGAAAAGCAGGGGCTAATCCTACATAACCATCGTCATGAGCTTCAAAAGTGTTCATAAAAAAGGTCTCCCCAGCAAGAGCTCTTTTTAAAGATTTTAAAAATCCAGAAGAGGCTTTTTTTGTTGAAATTTCTAATGTAGGATCAAAATAAATCATTGTACCTCCTTCGCATTGTATTTTTTGTCCTTTTCTTAAGTGCACCCTCAAATAAGAAAAAGTGGGTCGTTCTAAAACTTCAAAATCATACTCTATTCCTTTTGGCATTTTTTTTAATCTCCATAATTTGTTGTGAATTAATGATAGATTGTATCATTATTAACTTTTTCCTATATATTTTTCATAAAATAAAAAGAATAGAAATAAGAATTACAAAAAAAATTAGATGTAATTAAGAAAGTAGTTTTAATTTCTTTTTTTTACTCAAAAGATAAATAAGTATGAAGCTTGTAATAAAAACTCCGAAGAGTATATAAAGATCATAACCTGGAATCGTGATTCCATCTCCTCCGACAAATCCCATTATTTTATTTTCACCTCTTACTTTTTATTAAAATGAATAAGATTTGAAAAGAATAGATGCATTTATCATATTTAAGTATTTTAGTTGCATAGAGAAATTGGGATTTTTTGAAATGTGAGAAATGTTTTTATAAATTAAGTAAACTTTCGATTCGTATTTAATTTAAAAAATCAGGTTCGATTCTTGGCTTAATCTTCAATTTTTTTATCTCTCCAAGCCAATAAATCTGTAGAATCTGACACGTTAAATATTTTAAGATAAGCTTCTTCTAAATTGTTAGTATTATTTAAATTTATTATGTCTTCTATAGTTCCTTCCAATTTCAATGAACCTTCCTTTATTATACCTATTCTATCACATAAATCTTCTGCAATATCTAATAAATGAGTACATATAAAAACAGTTTTATTAGCTTTTTTTGATAAATTTTTAATAAGATCTCTAACCATTTTTGCCGCAACAGGATCTAAATTGGAGGTGGGCTCATCTAGAAAGATTATATCTGGATCATGAAATAATGCTGCGCATAAACATAATCTCTGTTTCATTCCTCGGGAATATTCTTCAATAAGATCATCTTTTCGTTTTTCCAATTTAAAAAGATTGAGTAATTCTTCCGTTCTGCTTCTAATCAATTCTTTTTGCATATAATATAATTCCCCCACAAATTCTAAATATTCTACAGCATTTAGTTTTTGATAAAGAGCGGGTGATTCTGGTAAATATCCTGAATTCTTCTTAACATCAGAAGATTGTTTTAGTAAGTCAAATCCAAGAACTTTTCCACTCCCAGATGTAGGTTTAATTATGCAATTCAATATTCTAACCGTTGTTGTTTTTCCCGCACCATTTGGACCTATTAAACCATATGTTTCTCCATACTTGATTTTTAAATTCAAATTCTTAACTGCGGTGAGTTCTCCATAATTTTTTTTTAAATTATCAGTGTATATTGCGAATTTTTCTTTCATTTTTTATCTTAATTTTAAGAATATGGTTTTATTATAAGAATTTCATATGAGTAATCCAATAAATATTCTAATAGTTAAATTATTATTCTTATGATGAAAAGGATATTAATAATCAATTATTGACTTATATTATTTTGATTATTCATATATCTGTGAGAGAATTTTAGCAAAATTATTTATATTTTTATAATGATAACGAAAAGAAATATTAAGATTTGGTGGGCAATAAGCAAGAAAGAATTTAGAATTTTTACATACAGATTTAAAAAAAGTAGGAAAAAAATTTTAATTCTTTTAACTTTAATCCTCATTTTATGGGGATTCTATTTAGGTCCTAATATTATCGGATCAATATTTCCACAAATCTTTTATGATTCTGCACTTACATATAAAAGCAGATATAGTGATTTTTTGGGATTTCTTTTCACAATCTGCTTCTTAATAAACTTATTAGTTCCGATATATGATTCGTATCGAAGATCTGAAGTAGATCTAAAAGAATTATGTTTATCTGCCCCCGTTAAATTAAATGACATTTTTTTTGCTGATTTCTTATGGCGGATTCCTTTTTATGTTTTAGTAGTTTTATTATTGGGGCCTTTAATAGCAGGAACCATAAATCTTATTACTCCGCTTAATATATTGGAAATCCTTCTTTTATATTTGTGTTTATTAGGGAATTTTATATTTAGTCTATTAATAGGTTCAATTCTTATGGTCTATTTAGAAAGAACTGTTCTAGACAGTCAAAAAATAAAAAAAAATAGCGCTTACGTTCTATTCTTTATAACACTCATAATTATTGGAGTGATATACTTACTTCAATTTCTTATTTTTTATTTAACTCAAATTCCAGAGCTAAATTTTATCCTAATAATATTCCCATCATTTTGGTATTCAAATATAGTTACTTATCTTATTGATCCAGAATTACTAGTTCTACCTAACCTTAATATCTTAATTTCAGTTAGTACCTCAATAATCATTCCCTTCTTAGTTTTACTTGTATATTATAAAAAGCTAGACAGAATAGTGGAAATGGAAAAGTTTAATAAAAATTCTAAAAAAGTACAAAAAAAATTTAGTTTTTTCTCATTAATAGAGTCTATCACTGCTAAAAATTGGAAATTTTTAGTTTTAACTCAGTTTAAGGAATATTTAAGAGATAAAGAAAATTTGGTTAAAATTATATTTACAATTGCAACTATATTTATTTCGGCTTTAGCCTTGTTATTATCTTATGATCAACTAATAACTTTTCTAAAAAATAATGGAATAACTGTTGTTAATATAAATGATGTTAAGTTAATAGCAATACCATTATTATCATGGTTAGGTTCATTTTTTTTAGCTATTCTAAATGCTGTGTTTTCATTTTTAGAATCAAAAGATTTAATCTTATATTATAGAAAATCTCCACGCGGAGTAAAAGCCCTCATTTTTTCTTATTTTTATTCTCAAATCCAGTTAATCCTACTAATAGATGTTATCGTTACAATAATAATTTCCTTACTTTATCTATTCGATATAATTCTAATATTATACTTTTTCATATTATTTTTCTTTTATGGAGTAATGTCAATAGGTTTAGAGATTGGATTCCAATGTATCAATCCACTGTTTAAATACAAAACTAAAACTGTACTTATTAACATTTATTACATTATTTTTATCCAAATTATATCATTTTTTATAGTTTTGATGTTAATTATTCCATTAGTGCCAGAATCAAGTTTACATTTAACAATCTTACACCAAATTTTATTATTGCATTTATTATTGATGTATTGCTCTTTCCTCCCTCTATTTTTATATTTAGGTTATAGAAAAATTAAAAAAATTGAATAATAGAGATTTATTAGAGACTAATTCAAAGATTTAGCTGGGTTTTTTTTGTTCTTAATTTGAATAAAGATTTTCCAAATTATAAAAATCAGAATAAAAGGAATTAAGATATAGAGTAAATTCTGAGGATTTAAGATTAAATCATAAAATATTCTTAAACCAATTTCAAAGGGATTCAATATAAATAAGTATACCAAAATGTAAAGATATACAGAAATCAAAAAAACTATTAAAAAGAAATCTGCTTTTAAAGAGTATGCAATAAATAAGATTATAAACAAAAATACCATCGCGTATAGAAGCTGCATTCTTAGTGAAATATCTCTTTATTATTAATATAAATAAAAAAAAATGAAAAGAATTTAGTGTTTATAAAGTATTATCTTTTTCCTTCTTAATATATAAATAAGCCCAATAATGCTCGTGGTTGAGAATGCAATGAGAACGATTGGTTCATATCCTGGAATTTCTCCTCCTGGTTGAGATATCGAGATTACTGTCGCAGAACCATATTTCACGCTAGCGAAACGAAGAACGCCGTTACTATCCCAATCCATATCAATATTAATGTTTGGCATCGGGTCTGGCATATCCATTTGCATAGATTTAAATGTTATTTGTGTTTTGTCATAGGTACTCCCAAGAAACATTAACAAATTACCAACTGCCGGATAAACCAAGGCTTCCATAGGATCTGAAAAGGCAACTTCGAGGTCAGCTGGATCAAAAATCCATATACCATCTTCAGGAAAAGGAAAATCCTCGGTAATATCATAATATTCTCCAGTACCAAAATCAGCATGTATTGTATAATTAAGTTGGGTAGCATTTAATCCGCTTACAACTTCGGCCTCATTTAATATTTCAGTTATATTCAATCGAAGTTTAATTCCTGTCGTAAGCATTGCGAGTTCTTCTACTTCACTAAAAAGCATATCAAAGCTCAGCATTGAATACTCCCATAACTCATCAATTAACTCATTTATGGATAGTTCATACCACGGAACTCCGAAATATTTAATAGAGAAATTATAAAAACCGCCATCATCGGATTGATTAATTGCGTATAATAACTCGAGAGAAGCATTATTTAGAATCTCACCTGCAGTAATATCGGGTGCAAATGGAAAATTCTCCATATAGAGAGATTGATTGATACCCATTTTCATGAATTCTATACAATATGATATATTCATACTCAAAATGTCAAATCCCGGATCCTCAATAGTTTCGTTAATATTGGTTAATGTTTCATTAATTAACTCTGAAATAGTGAGGACGTCCCAATCTTCGGGGATAATTGCTGCGTTAATGTCATAATTGATTCCCATCATAGTAAGATTTAACAGATCAGACATGCTACAAGTAACAAGATCTAAGGGGAAACCATCAGCACCAGCAGTTTCATTAAGTATATAAATTGATTCATTTAATAATTCCTCCATATCCCAAGTTAAAAGGAAATCTGCCACTTCATCTCCATCAGAAGTAAAATTAACTATATACAGAATGAAATCAATGAAATTACTGTCAAGTCCAGGAATTATGCCCTCCATAAAGCCGGACATAGTTAGATCTTCCCAATCATCGGGGATTTCAAATGTGCCACCAGTGAAATATGTCAAAAGATCATTCATAAAATTATTTAATTGCCACATTAGAAGTTCCTTAAATGTTAAGCTTTCCCATCCATCAGGTAAAGCTCTTTCTACTGGTGTTTCAGCAGCGATATCCTCAATAATTGTGTCAATTATATCAAAAAGAGTATCTTCAGTAGCACCTTGTGCTTCAATTATTTGATCAGCAAAAGCAGTTAAATTCATAGATTTCCAATTCGTTAATCCCAAATCATATTCAGTATTTACAAATTCTACCAAGGTTTCAATTGTTCCTTCAAAGAGTTCGGTTAAATTGAGGGATTCCCAATTAGGAGGTAAGATATCAGAGAAAATATCAATGCTTATTTGTTTAAAGAACTCAGTGAAATTTAAATCTCCATATTCATTCAATTCTTCTTTAAAGTCATCTTTAACACCTTCCAAATCGTCCATAATTTTATCTATAGTGCTGTTACTCAAAACAATATTCCATTCATAAACGTCTCCTTCAGAAACACCCACATAACTTGGAATGGTTTGAGCAGTAGAATATCCTTGTAAAGATATCGTAGAAAACATAAGGCTTATTATTATTAATGTTAATAATAGTTTTTTCTTCATTTTCAATCAATAAGATTTTTTATAAAATACATTAAACCCTTGTAAAAAAATAATTCAATCCATTATTTAAATATATTTCAATTTGGTATGGATGAAAGTTTTTAATTTTTTGTGAGTTTTATAGAGTATCTTGGTAAAAGAGAATATAAAAAAAGGGATAATATTTGGGTTTTTTGCCAATTGTTTCATAGGTCTACAGCCTATAGTAGCTAACGCTCGACCAGAGTATATTGATCCTTTCTTTTATGCAGCATTGACAGTCTTATTTGAATCAGTTGTTTTCTTACCCATCATGATAATAAAAAGAAGAAAAATTAAAAACGATTTTAATGATGGATTAATTTCTCAAGAAGATTTTTATTCTCTACTATATGGATATAGAAAAAATAAATTAGTTTTAATATTTATTGGAGCTGTTTTTGGGATGGGTCAAATTCTGTTTTTTATTGGATATCGTTTAGCAGGTTCAATAAATGGGTCATTAGCTCAGAAATCTACAATTTTCTTCTCTCTTTTGTTTGGATTTTTATTTTTAAAAGAAAAAATCACAAAACTTCAGATATTATTTTCGATATTTCTCTTCTTTGGACTTATTATTGCTGTTACTGAAGGTTCATTTAATTTATTAACATTAAATCTAGGAGTTCTTGTTATAATTATTCTAACATGTATGTGGACGATAGCTCATACCTTAACAAAACCTATATTTGAGAAAAACGAGGGGTTCCCTTCTCAAATAGTTGTTATTAGAAATGGAATAGGTGCTGTTATTTTGTTTAGTATTTTTTTTATTATTTTTCCAATCCAAGTAATAAATATGTTATTAGATCCTGTTTATGTTTTTTGGGGTTTTGCAATGGGAGCGACTTATAGCATAGGTTTGTTTTTTTGGTATCAAACTCTTTCATCCTTAGATGTTTCTAAAGCAAGTATCCTCGTTTCTCCGACTCCAGTTGTGACCGCATTATTTGCAACTCTGTTATTACATGAAACATTTACATTTTTTGATTTTTTAGGCACTTTAATCATAATCGTGTCTATCATTATAATAATGAGAGAGAAATAGATTATTAAATCGGGTATTTTATTGTTTGATAATTTCTCCTAAAAAGTAAAACTTATAGGACAAAAATTTTTAGAAAATATTGAAAATGTCAGATAATATAATAATAAAAGTACGGAACTTAAAGAAATACTTCGAAAACGTGAAGGCAGTAGATGGTATCTCTTTTAATGTTAGTGAAGGGGAGGTTTTTGGATTATTAGGACCGAACGGTGCAGGAAAAACTACCACGATTAAATTACTTCTGGGTTTGCTTGAACCCAATGATGGCGAAATGGAGATATTCGGGTTAGATCCGCAACGTAATGATGTTCAAATAAAGGCAAATACGGGTTATGTCAGTGAAGAACCTTTGATATTTAAATCCTTAACACCGAAAGATATCTTCAATTTTATTGCCTCAATCCGTGAACTTGATGAAACAAAAGTCCAAGAACGAGCTAAAGAATACTTAGAAAGTTTGGATGCTCTTGAATTCTATGATCAAATGGTTGCTACATTATCTCATGGGAACAAACAAAAAATCCAGATTATTTCGTCAATTTTGCATGATCCTAATTTGTTAATTTTAGATGAACCATTAGCAGGACTTGATGCGAAATCAGTAAAAGTGATGAAGGAAATACTTGATATACATACTGAAAATGGAGGAGCAGTCCTATTTTCAACTCATATTATGGAGATTGCTCAAGATATTTGTGATAGAATAGCGATTATAAATAAAGGGAAACTAGTTGGAATTGGAACCATAGAGGAATTACGAAAACAATCAGATAAATTAGGGGCGAGTTTGGAGGATGTTTTCTTACGTCTAACGGAACAAGATACATCAGTTAATGACATTGTGAAAAAATTAAGAGAATCTTTCAAGAAAAAGAAGGAGTTGATGTGATCTTTTGGATGAAAATCTTCTTGATTTATATTCACAGACAAAATATATAACCAGAGAAGTTTTTATAGAATCTCAACTACAATCTGCTGGCTCAAACCAAGCGCGATTGCTTGAAAAGATGGAAAAAAATAAGAATTATATGCGCAATAACGTAATTGCTTTAAAGATTGTTTATGCTTTTGTTTTATCTTTTATGCCTATAATTCCTCTAATCTCATATTTTCAAGTAAGAGAATTATTAGGAAGTGCTCCAATTGAAGCAATTATATTTACACAAAGTATCATTTTCTCAATATTCTTCGGATTAAATTTTGCGTATCTAATTCTATTCGGAATGTTAAATACAAGTTCATTTATGTCAGGAGAATCGTTCGAATGGCTACATACACTTCCGATATCTGAGAAAAAGATGAAGAAATTAGGTTTTTTAACTATTTTTAGAAGCTTAGACCTTCCTCTTATTGTAATGATGGTATCTTTTCCTATCATTATCGTAATCGGAACTCGGGATGTTTTATTAATGATAATTACAGCTATAGTATCTGTACCTAATGTTATTTTGAGTTTTAGTGTTTTAATATTTATCGGAGAGAAACTTAGTCGAATTCTTTATGGAGAACAAAAAACCACTAAAAAAACAACTATTCTTAGAATGGTGACAATGATTAGTTATATACTGATGGCAATGAGTTTAGGTTTTATCATAAATTTATCTGTTCAAGCTGTTGATTTTTTATTTAATATTTTTATAGTTTCGGAAGATATGTTAATCCTCAGCATCATTTTCACTTTAATCCCTTACCCATTCGCTCCTAGTTTTTTAATATCTAATTTTTCTGCACCCTTACAAATCTCACCTATTATTTGGACTACAACTATTATTGGTTTTATTCTTTTCGTATTATTAACGTGGATAATATATCATAAAGCAGTAAATTCACTTAAAGCAGTCACTGCATTCGAGAAAAAAGAGGAAAAAATTGAACAGCCGATAGAAAGAAAAACTGAAGTGATCCAAGTTGAAATAACAACACGAACCCCTATTATGGCATATCTTCGAAAAGATCTCACAACCGCTACAAGAGATTTTCAAACTTTTATGTTTTTATTAATGCCTATAATTTTTCCACTTATTTTAGTTCTTTCTGGCTCAGCGGCAATAAGTTTTACGAATCCTATTCAAGATGTAATAATTATTTGGGTTTTGATACTAGCAAGTTTGGCTTATATTCCAGCGATTTTAGTTTCAGGATTGCTTAATATGGAAGAAACAGGAGCTACTATTTTATCCTCTTTGCCTATTATCCCTAGAGATCAAGCAAAAGCAAAACTCTTATTAATGTTATCAATTCAAACTGCTTCGTTTTTAATTGCACCATTAATACTTTCCATTGTTTTTGGAGTATGGACTATCTTTTTATTAATTGGTGCTTCCATTCCTCTCGGATGGACTTTTATGATTCTATTTTTTGAGCTTAAGATCAGGTTATTTGGACAGATGCGATATAAATATGTAATTGAAGAAATAAATAGGGAAAAAAAAGTTTTAAAATGGGCTGTTATGCTTATCGTAGAATTAGGTTTATTTGTTTTAGTTTTAATTATTGTTTTAAATATCGCGTTCTTAATAACCGATATTATTCTAATTTCAAGTGTTGTTCTTATAATGGGTTTAATCGGTACATTAACCACTTGGTATTCATTCAATCGTTTGTTTCCAAAACCTAAAGAAATGGGAGATTATGCAACTGGGGGTGCTCTAAGAGAAACTCCAATCATTGGAGGTGTAGTTTTAACACTGACATATTTTGGATTCCAAATCTTACCAGGCTTCTTAGAAGCGCTTCTCATACTTCTATTATTCCCTTTTTTATCATATCTGGGTTTAGTATTAATAGATTTCATTTTCATATTTGGTTTCTTAGCCCTCTTATTTCTATATGTAGTTCCTTTTGGATTTAAACTTCCTTTCAAGGATCGTAATTTTAGTGAATATCTTCAAGATGTCGGGTTGGGTAAGAAGCAACCGATATTTAAAAATATTTTAATTGGAGTCTGCGCTTTTATATTCTTTGTACTAATAGTAGTACCCGGTGGAGTAATTTTAGGAGATTTTACATTTGATCTTGATATTTTATTTGGAAACCCCAATCTATCTAATCTTGGGTGGTTTTTATTCATTATTATGCTAATCCCAGGGATATGGGAAGAGTTTTCCTTTAGAGGAGTGATTATGCCAAACTTGAAAAGAAAATATTCGGATGTTTCAGTGATATTAATAAGTGGAATCATTTTCGGTCTTGCTCATTCAATCAACTTTTTAAATATCCTTGCCGGACTAAATCCATTATATGTTGGTTTTCAAATATTCTATGCGTCGTTATTGGGTTTCAGTTTTGGATATATGTTTTTAAAAACTGGCAGTCTAATTCCTAGCATCACTTTTCATTATCTTGTGGATTCTGTTGGTCAGCTATTTTTAAATGTTTACTTTAGTAATTGGTTAACGACATCAATATACTTGATTGTATTTATAGGAATTCTACCAACGCTTATAACTATCCTATTCGTTAGATATATCACCAAATCAAACGAGAGATAAAGGTTTTATTTTAAAAAAATTATCTTTTTATTAAGCCTTTTTTTTTGAATAATAATTCTCTAATATTTAACTAGAGTTAACTATATTCTATCAAAAGATCATAAAATGAGCGAAAAATTATATCCTATAAGTGTAAATCCTGATTTATGTAAACGTTGTCAAAAATGTTCTTATTCTTGTCCAACGAAAGCAATTTTTTGGAAGGCTTCTATGAGATATGTAAACTATAATAAATGTAAGGGATGTTTAAAATGCGTTGAAGTTTGTGAGCATGGAGCCGTTTCAGTCATTTCTATTGAGGAAGGAATTCTTAAAGGTTTTAAAATTGATAAAGAAAGATGCAGTCTATGCTTAACTTGTACAAAAGAAGGTTTTTGTTTTCAAGATAGGTTTTCATTTGATGAAGAGAAGAAACAAATAGTTTTTGATGATAGTGATTTGAATAAATGCTCAGCGTGCCTGAAATGTTTCAAATCCTGTCCGGAAAATGCGATAATTCCCATTATAGAAGAATAAGAAAAATATAAGCTTCATTTGGATCTTATTAATAATTTGAAATCGCAATAAATAAATATTTTCTCTTTTGATTTTAAAATATGGCAAATCTAAGTGCGAGAAATCAATTAGAAGGTACTATTAAAAAAATCACCGAAGGAGCTGTAAATTCTGAAGTAATCATAGAGCTCCCCGGTGGTATTGAAATCACTTCCATCATTACAAAACATTCTGTAGAACGTTTGGGTCTTAAGGAAGGGAAAAAAGCCAAAGCCGTGATTAAAGCAACTAGCGTAATGATTGGAACTGATTAAATAATTTTATTTTTTTTATTATTATTTTGAATTTAAAGATTCACTATTAATATATCCCAAACAGATCTTTAAGACTTGCTCAAGTGAGCCTCTTTCTATCATATCCAATGTGTCAGTTGGTTGATGATAAAATTTCATTAATTCCTCCAATTCCATCGCAGAAATGGTACTAGCTTTAATATTAGCTTTAGAGAACGCAGCAGCATCGGTTCCACCACTTATTTGTCCAATAAGTTTTTCTTTAACAGATGATCCGAAAGCTTGTGCATTAATATTTACAC
Source organism: Promethearchaeia archaeon (assembly GCA_046497275.1). Lineage (GTDB taxonomy): Archaea > Asgardarchaeota > Lokiarchaeia > Sigyniarchaeales > SOKP01 > TEKIR-8. Next base: position 24,373 of record JAWOFX010000029.1, read on the forward strand.
TCTCAGCCGCTTTAATAAGTTTTTCAACAACCTCTTCGGAATGCTTAGTCCTGGTGGTAGGTTCATATTCTACAAACTTTATCTTATTCTTACTCATAATCCCATCCATATTCACGTTTTCAGCATCTAATTTTTTTAAATTCTCTTCATGTGCTTCTACATATCGATAGGCACCTCTTAGACCTGCTTCTTCACATCCGAAGGAGATTAATCTAATTTCTGTGTTTTTAGGAATAAGATTATTATGTTTTTTCAAATGTCTTCCGATTCCCAGTACTATCGATACTGCACTTAAATTATCAACAGCGCCAGGAACTTTATTTGCTGTTTTTCCGGGAGTGACAAAATTAAATAACGCTATCAAGGGAATAATCCCAATTATTAACAACCAATATGCTATGGTTAATAAAATGTGATATAATTCTATAGTGAATATTGTAAAGATAAAATATAATAATGAAACGATTAACCAAGTGATCATTATTCCCAATCCAAGAAATATAACTATTGGATATCCAATTTTTAAATAACGTAAAAGATTAAATTGGAGTGCTGAGTCATGATGACCGGAAAATATAAGAATTTTTCTTATTTCACCATTTCCTCGTATTTTTCCAATTACATTTTGAGATTGTCGCTTTTTAAAAATTGGATCAATAAACTCTCTATAATTAAAAAACTCATTCCAAATAATTATGAACGCAATGCCATTTAGCAGGAAAATTAAAAATGAAAAAACTAGTTCTATTAAATATCCATAACCTTTTGGTTGGAATAGGAAGAGTAGAAAAGAAATAAAAACCATTACTACATTTATTTTAATGAATCCTAAGAAGGCACGAGGCGCGCAAGTAAAGGTCTCGATTTTTGTCTCGTCACATACTTTTTCCAGTTCATTTCTAATTATTTTTGCTGCCTTTTCTTCTCTTTCACTACAAGGCATTCGTGGTCCACATTGATCGATTATTTTATCGATAATATCATATAAATATGCAGAATCTTCAGAAGATATTTCAATATTCATACTAAATCATCTGCTTAATACAATTTAAATCTTATATAGAAAAATATTCCAAATAAATTTGTATATTAAAGTAGATTTAATTTTAAAATATAAATAAAACAAATAATTACCTAAACATCTTATTATAATCTATTCAAAATATAACAATGATTCATAATGGCTGATTTAAAAAATAAAACTCTTTTCATAACAGGAGCAAGTAGAGGGATTGGTAAAGCAATAGCTTTAAAAGCAGCTCGAGATGGCGCTAACATAGCTGTTGTCGCAAAGACTAAAGAACCACATCCAAAACTTCCCGGAACAGTATATACTTCAGTAGAGGATATAGAAAAGGTTGGAGGACACGGACTGCCTTGCATTGCTGATATCCGTTTTAAAGATCAAGTTGAAAATGCAATAGAAGAAACTCTTGACAGATTTGGTGGAATAGATATCTTAGTAAATGATGCAAGCGCAATTAATTTAACTTCTACTCTCAACACTTCTATGAAGCGATTTGATCTCATGTTTTCTGTAAATGTTCGAGGGACTTTTCTTTGTTCTAAATTATGCATTCCTCATTTGAAGAACGCAGAAAATCCTCATATTCTGAATATGTCTCCTCCATTAAATCTCGACCCGAAATGGTTTAAAAACCATGTAGCCTATACAATGTCTAAATATGGGATGAGTATGTGTGTATTGGGAATGGCGGAAGAATTTAAAGAGGATGGAATCGCTGTAAATGCATTATGGCCTAGAACAGCCATAGCAACAGCCGCCGTAAAGAATTTATTGGGAGGGGAAACATCGATAAAACATTCTCGGAAACCTGAAATAGTTGCAGACGCTGCTTATTATATTCTTACTTCCCCTAGCAAAGAATATACGGGAAATTTTTTCATAGATGATGAGGTTTTAATGGAAAATGGAATAACAGATCTGGAGAAATATTCTGTTATTCCTGGAGCGAAATTAATTCAAGACTTTTTCTTATATGGTGGGGGAGAAACTTAAATTAAGATATATAACTATTTTTTATAGTAAAATCCTAAGGAAGGAGTCTATTTTTTTATTATTCTTTAAAATTCAATAGGTAATTAAAAAACAAAAAGAAGATTAATTGTTAATCCAAATTTATATCCAAGAGACCTCTAATGGAGCTCGTGGTGGAGCTCTATAATATTTTAGATCAGGATAACCAAGAATGAACAATCCATTAATGTTCATATTATCGGAAATTTCCAAGACTTCTTTTAACTCATCATATCGATTTAATGCTTCCTGCGCATATCCTATCCAACATGTTCCCAGACCAATTGATTGAGCTGCGAGCATACCATGTGTTAACGCAATTCCGGCATCATTAGGAGCGAGTGAACCAAGTTCAGGAGCATAAGAAATAATTACGACTGGAGCTTCATAAAAAACTGGATCTTCTCCTTTCTCTATACGATCAAAAAAATCATTCAAACTTACTTCTGTTCTCTTTTCAGTCACCATATGTTTGATACTCTTTGGAAGGAAATATTTTATAATTCTTTTATGTTTTACAAGTTTATTCAATAATCCGAGCATTTTAATAACAGCTTGTCTTATTTGGTCTATTTTTTCATGATCCTTTAAAACAATATATTGCCATGATCGGTCATTCCTAGCACTTGGTGCATAGCGCATTGCTTTTAGAACTTTTTGAATCTCTTCTTTAGGGACATCTTTTTGTTCGAATCTCCGAACTGAACGCCTTACTCGAATAAATTTCATCAAACTCTCATAATCTAAAATTTTTTCTGGAGTTTTAGCTTCATCAAACTCTAAAGATTTATCTTCCGCCTTGTAAATGATTGCGTTCGTTGGGCATATTGCTATACAATGCCCACACTCGATACATCCATTATCTGGATCTTTAAATATTACCTTCCTTTTTTCCCCAATCTTCGTTGGAGGCTTGATAAAGAGTCCTGATGGGCAATCTTTGACACATTCTAAGCATTTTATACATTTTACATTATCTATTCCTTCAATTTTCATACCTATTCATCTAATTTTTAAAAATTAACAGATCTTAATTATTTTATTAATGAATATTTTTTTAATATTACTCCAAAATACTATTAGATATGAAACAAAAAAATTATGATGATTATTGGTTTCATTATGTCTTATCTGAGAATCCCATAAAAATTAAGGAGGCAATTAAAGAAACCAATATTGTTTCTGAAGATATTAAAATCCATGTAGATATATATGGAGATGAATTTTTAACAGATAAAAATATTATTTTTATCCATGGTACTTCAGTATATGGTAAATTTTATGCTGAGTTTTGCTATAATTTACTAAAACAAGGATATCGGGTTTTTGCTCCAGATCTAATTGGACATGGTTTAAGCGATGGAACACGAGGTCATTTCACTATGGAAAACTTTACAAATATAATTTATGACCTAACAACTCATATAATAGAAAATTATGGGAATAATGTTGTGGTTATGGGATCCAGTTTAGGTGGAATTACGACATTATATTGCGCTGCTAACGATTCGAGACTGAAAGGAGCCATCTGTCATAATGCAGCAATTTTTAATGAGGATGCTTACAAAAGAATCATAAATTTAAATGGAGTTTTGAAATTGTTAATACGAATCATTCCAATTATGACAAAACTATTTCCAAAATTGAAACTAAGTGTTTTTATCTACTTAGATTTTTATGAACTAGCTAAATCTGATAAAATTCTTGAGTCCATCGATTTTTTACTAAAAGATAAATTATTCAATAAAAAATATACCTTGACAGCAATAAAAACTCAAATGCGAGCACCATTGAAAAGACCTATTGAGAAAATTGATACACCTATAATGATTATTAATGGAGAAAATGATAATTTATTTTCTGTAGGTTATATGAAGGAATTGTATAATCGAATAAATTCTAAAAACAAAGAATTGGTAATTATAAAGGATGCATCACACCTGATATTTCAAGAAAATATCCAAGAATCTCTAGAAAATATTATAAATTGGTTAGAAAAAATTTTATAATATGGCGTATACTTTAGATTGAGATCATGTTATATTGTGAAAAATGTCAGAAAGAAGTAATTATTGTTGGAGAAGGAAGTCTCGCTGGAATGGATGAAGAAGTAGATGAGTGGGAAGAGAAGATTGAAAAGCAAGGGAAATTGATATTATATGATCCTCCTCCCAATCCTCCTTATTTATGCCCCAAATGTGGAAATGATCTAATAGAGAAAGATTAATAGAACTCTCTTTTTATAGATTTACATTTTTTATTATAATTATTCAATTGACTCTATATTATGAGTTTTTTTGAAGAAATAGTTAAAACTACTAAAATATATATTGTTAATTTGAGAATTATTTATATAAGAAAATTAAAGTCAAAAAATTTGATCATCAATAATAAGATTATGACGGACGGAGAGAGAGAAATACGCTTAACGTGCCCCATTTGCCAAAAAGAGAAAAAAATTCGTATTCCAAATAAAGTTTTTGCTCAAAAGAAATTTGGAAGCATCAAAATCCAAGTACCTCCAGGAGCGGTGTGTCCCGATCATCAATTCATCGTCTTCCTAGACCCAAAGGGATTGATCCGAGGATATGAAAAGATAGATATTCTAATGAAAACACAGCCTGAGGAGGCAAAAAAAGTTATTGAAGGTAAAATAAATCTTAAGAAATTGATTAATATTTTTGGATTGTATGGGGTTTTTAGTTTAATCCATTCAAAAATTTTTGGTTATCCTGCCTATATTATCAGGGATAATCCCCCAGAGGGATTAAGTCAACAAATAAATGAATTCTTTAATAATGTATCTAAAAATAAATTTACCGAAACATCTCAAATTCAGTTTATTGAGGAAACTAAATACGATGATATTAAATTAAAAAATAATACTCTTTTGATAGATGCTCATAACAACATCCTTCAAACTCCTTGGGAAGAGAAATTGGATTTTGAAGAGTTTATTGTTAAAAAAGCTTTAGAAATAATTGATGAAAATGAGCAGAAAGTTCTTTTGCGACAGGATATAAGTAATCTCCTAAAGGAGATTGACCATACTGTTAAGGTATTGGAGGATACTGATGAGATTTATGATACTGAATTAATCGAAACTCTCTCCAAGGATTTAAAAATCCCAAAAATGAGCAAATCTCGACTCAATTTAATTAGAAAATTTGTAAAAATGAATATATCAGAAGATCTTGCTAACAAAGTTAAAAACAAGGTCCAAGAGTTCTTGAATTTCTTATAATTTACATTAGAATAAATAAATTAGCCTTAATTTTCTGTATTCAAAATTGTAATATAAAATTGATTATGTTTCATCTAGTTTTTATATAGATATTTCTTTAAAAATTCCATTATTGAATTCTATTTTTCCAAGAAATTATTAATTCTTTAGTTGTAAAATCTAAATAGAAAGCTCTATTCCACCTTAAAGAATAAGGGTAATAAACTATAAAATTTAATACAATTTAATAATTAATAAGCACATATAATAGAATAAATATAATCGAAGAGAAGTGAAAAAAATATGGAAAATATGCAATGGGGTATGAAGAATCGTTTATCCCGTATTATTAATCCAAAAACAGGTCATTGCGTAATGCTTGCGATGGATCATGGGTATTTTGGAAATATACCCGGTCAACTTAAATGCTTCAGCGATTTAAATCCCTTATTTGAATATGCTGATGCATTAATGCTTACAAGAGGTATGCTTAGGTCATGCGTTGCAGCGGAGATCGATAAACCAATTGTACTTAGAGTATCGGCTGGAGCCAGTATGATGAAGGAATTATCTAATGAAGTGATTAATGTAACTATTGATGAGGCAATTAGATTGAATGTGTCGGCAATAACATGTTCTATTTTTGTTGGTGGAGAATTTGAAAAACAAACTATTATGAATCTTTCAAAACTCGTGAATTGGGGCCAAGATTATGGGATCCCAGTGTTAGCAGTCACAGCGGTAGGGAGGGAAATGGCAAGGGATGCTAGATATTTAGGAATGGCAAGTAGATTAGCAGCAGAAATGGGAGCCAATTTTGTTAAAACATATTACTGCGATGATTTCGAAGATGTTATCGGAGTTTGCCCCGTTCCAATTGTCATTGCAGGCGGAAAAATAGATTTGAATTCCTAATCTATGCCGAAAAAAATCCCAGAAAGGGATGCCCTGCAAATGGCTAAAGATGCAATAGATAAGGGAGCCGTTGGAGTAGATATGGGAAGAAACATTTTTTTAAGTGATAGCCCTGTTGGAATGATTCAAGCAGTAAGGGAGATTGTCCATAAAAATGCTTCTGTAGACGAAGCATACGAAATTTATCAACAAGGACCAAAAGGTCTTTAAAATATTATTCTCTTTTTTTTAATTTTGTTTTTTAAATATACAATAATTGTTTATATTTGAAAAGTAGTAATTTCTTCACTTTTTGTAGAAGTTTGGTTATCTAATCTCCATTTAATTTTTCTCACGTTATCTAAAAAATTAAAGGATTCCCTTAAAACATTGAAAATATTTTTCTGAAATATGAGTCTGAGACCTTTACTTCGTAATAGTCTGAGAATAGTATCCTTCCAATTTCGATTGAAATATGCGTTATAATATGCTTTTAACAGAAGTTCTTCCAATTTTTCTTTAGATAAATAATTCAATCTATTTACGGCGGTTGTAAAGTTATATTGACTCCAATCCTCAGATAATAAATATCCTTTTTGAATTATAAGATCTCTAAATTTGGTGCCTGGTAAGGGTGTCATGACTGAATAAATCGGAAAATCAATATCTAGTTTTTTAACAATCCTAATCATTATTTCAGTATCTTTTTCTACTTCGTCGAGATTTGCACCTATTAGCAGGCTTCCTACGATTAAAATATTATTTTCATGAAGTATTTGAATGGATTTGATTATATCCTTAAAATTAACTTTTTTATCAATATTATTTAAAGACTTTTGGTTAAATGATTCGATTCCACAGAAAAAAGACCAAAATCCCGCCTTCGCCATTTTCTTAATTATCCTTGGATTTCTATTAATAACATCCATTCTACTTTGGCACATTAGATCCAACTTAATTCCCTCTTCAATAATTAAGTCACAGATTTTCTCAACACGCTTCATATTAGCAGTAAAATTATCATCTACTATTAACACGTTCGTACGTCCTTTTTCTTCATATATAATCTTCAATTCTTTCAAAACACGTTCTGGAGTTTTCATTCGATATGTTCCTCGAAAAAATAGATGAATATTACAGAATGTACATTTATATGGACAACCTCTGCTTGTTTCAAGAGCGTCAACAGGTAATTGAAAAATTTGATAATAAGATTTATTATCTCTTAAATGTCTTGCGGGAATAGGTAATTTATTAATATCTTTAATTAAGGGGCGATCTGGATTATTAATTATGTTTCCTTCTTTTTTATAAGATATACCATCAATTTCTTCGAAATCTTTATTTTGAATTAATTCTTTAAAGGTTATCTCTCCTTCCCCACGAACCACCACATCTACAAAACTATATTTTAATACATCAAAGGGAACAAAATTTGGGTGCCACCCTCCCAAAACTGTGGCGTATCCATTTTTTTTCGCTTCTCTTGCGATTTTTAATGAAAAATTTATACCTATCGTAAAACAACAAGAAATTCCTACTACATCTGGCTCATATTCGTTCATTTCTTTAACAAGATCTTTAACTTTTAGATTCCGAACTTTCGCATCAATAATTTTAACTTTAACATGATCTAAAATACATGCGGCAATAGTCTCTAAACCTAATGGAGGTATTGTGATATTGTCTGTAATTGTCTTCGTTACGAAATTTGGATATACTAATAACACTTTTTTTATTTTCCTATTAAGTAATTTCATTTAATGTACATTCTCGATTTGCTAGATTAATTTCAAATTTTTTCTCATTTAGAAGGCTATAAATTTGTAATATTAAAAAATTTATTAATTATTTTAGATTTCGCAATAAAATTAAATAAAATCAAGTTTTAGAAGATCTATTTTTAAATCTAATTCTCTATAAAAAACATTTAAGATTTAACCATCACTATTTCTATGTATACTCTCTCTCTCATAAAAATGGCTCAGATTGATTTCAAAAATCTTAAAATCAAGGAAGTAACCAATAATATTCTGCTTGTAAAACAGATTAATCCTCCATTTTATTTCTCTTGTTCTGATGGTTTAATTTTACTACCAAAAAAAGGGAGGAATCAAAACTTGATTGTTCTTGATTTAAACATTGAACCTAAATATATCGATCTCATAATTGAAAAGTATGGGAAACCATCTTATTATATTAATACTCATGGTCACATGGATCATATCGCTCATGTGCATGAGTGGGAAAAACGAGGTGCCCAAATTCTCGGTCCTAAAGGAGAAATAGAAAATTTATTGAATCTAAAATATTTTTATAGATGTTATGAATTTAGTGAAGGTGTAAGCTTTTCCTCTATTAAGGAATTCGCGAAGGTTAATAGATATAATCATTGTCAAAAGATTACTGCATTTCAACCAGGAGAGGCCTTGGAATTAGAAGACCTAGTAATCCAGACGATTCCATTAACAGGCCATTCAAAATCTCAAGTAGGATTTTTACTGAAAGAGGATAAAATATTTCATATTAGTTGTATGGGATTTGATATCTCTAATCCCGTTGATAATGGTTTTGGACCTTGGTATGGATTTAAACAATGTTCAGTTGAACAATACATAAAAGATATCGATTTAGCAGAGAAGATATATAAAGAAAATGCAAATTATCTTACCTCGAGTCATTCTTATATTATTAAAAAGCCAGAATTATTACCATTCATCTATATGAGAGAAAAAATCAAGCAAAATCAATTGATTATCGAAAACGCTTTAAAGCAGATTGATACTCATCTAGGTTTAGAAGATAAAATACAAGAATTATTGAAAATGGATTTATTCTTTCCAAAAAAGAAGATGAATGGATTTTTAAAAGAAATATACACATTTTGGGAATATTGGATAATTAAAAATTCTTTACTCTTTCAAGAAAAGGATATTAATTGAAGAAAGAAATGAAAATCCAAATATAAACAAATTCTTTTATTTAAGGTTCTAAAATAACCTTAAGAGATTCACTGGCATCACAGACTATTTGAAATCCTTTTTCTGCTTTTTCTAAGGGGAGACGATGAGTAATGAGATCAATAGTATTTATTTGTTTGGATTTAATCCAATTATAGGACTCATCAAGATCTTGTGGAGCTGCCCCATAAGAAGTCATCAATTTAACTTCATTTCGCCAATAGGAATTAATTGGAATTTCAAGATTTATCCCCGGTTTCGGGACCGCAAAAAATATTATCGTAGAACTTGCTCCTACACAATCTAATGCCTGATTCGCAGCAGATAAAGCACCAGTGCACACTATAATCACATCAGGCATCCTCCCATCATTAACTTCTTTAATTTTATTTGGTATATCATCAGAGGCGTTAAATATGGCATCAGCTCCAAATTCGATTGCCTTATTTAGCCGATATTTACTAATATCCGTACAAATAATTTTATTGACACCTTTTGCTTTTGCAAGTTTCAAATGAAGTAATCCAGAAACCCCACTCCCTAATATGAGTAAGGTTTGCCCTTCATGAATATCTGCTAATCTTTGTGCTCTGCAAACACAGCCTAATGGTTCTATGAATACTCCATCTTCATAAGACATATTTTCATCGAGTTTGTATACCCCTTTTTTCTCAATATTAATGTGGGGGATTCTCACATATTCTGCGAAACCACCAGGATCAAAATTGGTATTATGTAATAGGTGACACGCGGTATGATGACCTTGATCGCAAAAGTGACATTCAAAACAAGGTACATGATGTGATACAAATACTCTATCCCCAACTTTATAATTTTGAATTTCTTTTCCTACTTCAACAATATCACCAGCAATTTCATGACCCAAGATAAGATAATCTACACCTAATCGTTCCATTTTAGACAATCGATAATATTCTAATATATCTGAACCACATATTCCTGATTTTTTTACATGGACTAATAATTCATTATCTTTAATTGAAGGTTTAGGAATATCCTCTACTCTTATATCTGTATTATTATAATATTTTGCAGCTTTCATGTATAATTCTTTATAAAATAGAATTGATTTAATTAATTATTCATTATTTTAATATCTAAAGTATATAATGTGAAAATTATGGCGAAATGGGAATGTCTGGTATGTGGTTATGTATATGATACTGAAAAAGGAGATCCAACCAATGATATAGAACCGGAAACATCTTTTGAGGATTTACCCGATGATTGGATCTGCCCAGTGTGTGGTGCACCGAAGTCCCAATTTGAGCAAATAGAAGATTAATATTTCTTTTCTTTTTTATTTAAAATTAATTAAGCTTCTAAAAATAGAAAAAGAAAAAAAGAGAGTTTATTTTTGTTTACTTTCAACAAGCATCTGGAATTTACTTTCCTCAAGATCCTCATACATTTTTAATTCATCTTTTAAAAAATTCTCTAGGGCAATTCGGATTGCCTCTGATCTTGATGGATAAATATCGAGGTCATTAAGGATTTGAATAGCATCCAAATATTTCTCAGGTAAATTAATTGTTATTATTCTCATTTTTAATCAAATTTGAAAAATACATTCATTATATAGATTATATATTTTGTCGGATTGCTTATAAAAGAATAATATTAATAGTTTGATTTGTTAACCCTTTAATGATTGATGAATATTTCCCTTTAAATAATATTTTCAAAATATACATTATTAATAAATTGATATATGCTTTTCAATTTTGAAAAAAAGGGGAAAATAATATATTCATAAGATTGGAGAGTTTAATCTCAGAAGGGTTTATTAAAAGACTTTATATGGATCACGAGCGAGAATGAAGATTTAAATAATTCAGCATGCCCGATATCTTTAATTTCACTCAGAAAAGTAAGATTATAATCCTTTTCCCGTTTTAAGTATTTAATATCTCGAGTTTTATGTTCTGGATCTAAATACACATCCATTTTAAGAACTTTTTTATCCGTTTTTCCTGGCATATCTGGCATTAAATTAAACGCAAATAATAGGTCGGGATCGGACTCTTGGGGCCCATTTTTAACAAACAATATGTTAGGTTCGGTTACTGCCATAAAACTCTTCAGATCATGATAGAGATCATCAATCTTTAGAGTCAATGGTTCATTCTCTTCATCTTGAAAAGGAGTGCAATCACTAATTTTAGGGATTATAAATTTTTCTCTCGTTCTAAAAGCTAAATCTATCTCTTTTTCTCTCAAAAACTCTCTAAAGATTGGATCATCTTTTTCTAGAATAAATTTATCAGAAATTAATTCCTTTTGGCAATACACTATTAAGGTTCCTACTGAAATTATGTTGATTTTTTGATAAAAAATGTTATAAATTGGGTTAAACGGAATATTAATAACATCTTTTTCTCCACCCATTCCTAACTGGGCTAAAAGGTTAGAAGAAACTTGGCTATTTAAGGTGAATAATAAAAAATCTCTAAAATTATTAAGTTCAAGATAATTAGAAAATCCTTTAAAGTAGTTTTTAATGATTTCTATCTTATGAATTAATTCATTTGACATTTTAAGCCCTAATAGTGATGATTATTAGTAAATATTTTAATTGTATTCAAGTAATTCATTTTACTTTAAATATTTATCTAAAAAATCTTTCAGAGAGTTTTTAACATCTAGATTGATGTGATGCTCTATTTGACATGCGAGATCTTCAATAGTATCTTCATCTTCAAGTTTCAAGACTTTCTTGAAGAATATTTTTAATAATAAGTGTATTTCATTTAGTTGTCGAGCCAATTTTTTTCCTTTTGTTGTTAGTCGTATTGCTTTTCTTGGCTCCCATTTAATCAGATTCTTTTCTTTTAATTTTTCTAACATTCCGGAAACCGAAGCAGGTTCAACATTTAAACTTTCAGCAATTTCTTTATTGCTTACCCAACCGCCTCGCTTTTTACTAGCAATTAAATAAATCTCATCTAAATATCTTTGATATGATTCCGGAATATCTGAAAGATGCTGATTTTCATTCATGAGAAATAAAATTATACATTATTTGTATAAAATCTAAGTTTAACAAATCTAAATATGTATTTAGAATTTTTATTTTTGTTCCTTTAAAAGTAAAAGTGTATATAAAAATGGATTCAGAAAATACATTTTATTTTTTCAAAATATCTTATAACAAGAAAAATTTATTAACTTAGAGGAGAAAATTAGAATTATACAAAATATTAAATTTTGTTTTGGGTGAAAAATATGGTAGACTTGAATCTTTTTGATTATCTACACGGTATTACTACCCTTACTTTCGTAATCCTCTCAATCATAATAGGCATTCGCCTTCTTACAAAATATAAATCGTTAAAACGGAAAGAGATAATTACAGTAGGATTTGCATGGATATTTCTTAGCTCTGCTTGGTGGGGAAGCTCTTTCTCCTTTCTTTCTATATTAATCGCGGATTATGCATTCGAAGATTTTCTATTCTTTTTTCTCGCAAATGTTTTTATTCCAATAGCACTTGTCTGCTGGATCTATTCTTTTAGTGTTATTCTATATCCAAATTCTAAAGATAAGATCACGATTCCGTTCATAATTCTTTCTGTGCTCTACGAAATTTTTTTAATTTCGCTTCTATTAGATCCAACGTATTATCCTGATTTTATAGGAAAAATAAATCAAAAATTCTATTATCAACCTGGTTTATTAACGTTGATTTTCCAGCTATTTTCTGTATTAATTACCATCATTACAGGATATATTTTTTCTTTTAAATCAATGAAAGTAGAAGATCCTAAAGTCAAATGGAAAGGGAGATTTCTATTAATTGCATTTTCTTTATTTATAGTAGGAGCAATATTTGACGCATTAATCACTATGACCGAAGTGACGGTTGTTATCATAAGAAGCATTCTAATTTTAAGCTCCATTTTCTATTATTTGGGTTTTCTCTTGCCTGATCGACTTGCTGAACACCTCGGAGCCATCACAGAATAATTCAATTTTTCTCTAATTATTTTTTTTAATAATGTCTTTTTTTTTTACTTGGTGAGTAAAGTTAAAGAATATTCGGGTACTTTATTTTTGATTGTTGGAAACTCTTGTTCTGGTAAAGATTCTATTATTTCTGGAACTATTAAAAAATATCCTTCAAATTTAAAAAAGATTTATAATCCAAAGAGATATATTACTCGCCCTCCATCTAAAACAGAGGAAAATATTTCTATCACTCCAATTGAATTTAAAGAATTATCTGAGAAAGGTATGTTTGCATTAGAGTGGCATATCTATGGATTAGATTATGGAGTCCCAATTAAGATCGATCAACTTCTTTCGAAAGGTCATCCAGTAGTAGTTAATGTTAGTAGAACAATTATTAAAGAAGCTCGTAAAGTATACAAGAATCTAAAAGTTATTTTTATTAAAGTTCCATTAAAAGTCTGTATTGAACGCTTAAAGGAAAGAGGGAGGGAAAGAGAGAATCGGATTGAGGAAAGAATTCAGAGAGCTCGAACCCATCAGGAATTTGAAGAAGCAGATTATGTGATTGATAATACAAGCTCTTTGGATTATGCTGTTGACAAGCTCTTAGGTTATATTATATTACATCTTTAAGAAAAATTTTAAATTTCATATAATCCCAATCTGCTAATGATTGAGGGGTTTTTATTATTGAATCAAAATAATATTATGAAGATTAGATGACAGTTAAGAATTGTACGAATCCAATTAAGAGTCATATGGATGATTTTGTAAAAGTGATCTTCGTTTGTCCAATATGTAAAAAGAAAAAGGAAGTGGTTCTTCCGAAAAATGCTATTAATCAGACTAAAGGACTCTCAACTCTTTCAATTCATAAAGAGTTGGTATGTGAACATACATTTCAGGCATATATTGATAAAAATTATAAGATACGAGGATATCAAAAAGTAGATTTTGAATTGAAATCAAGGAACAACATAGAAAAACATAATACCCAAAATTTGAATGAGAATGAAAAATTGTTGAATAATTTATTAATAGAAGGAAATTATCTGGAATACCAACCAAAGAATATGAATCAAAAAATCAATAATAAAGATTTCCATACTGATAAAAATCACCATAATAAGATTCATACTAATGAGAATATCTCAATAATGGAAGGTAATAAAAAATTATTGAAAATAAAACCAAAGAGTTTGGAAGAAATATACGAAGATTTTAAGGAATTTATTGATGAAGAAAATGTTTACTTTAAAGTTTTTATTCAAAACGATGAAAGCAGGAATAAGGTATTTAATGCTAATTATTGAACGGTTATGATTAAATCTTCAATCCTTTAAAGTCATTTATCGATAAAACTTTTTTAAGAATATAAATTATACTCCTTACTAAATCACCTATTTTTAAAAAATATCAATGGCCCGGTTAGTATAGTGGTTAGTATTGGGGACTGTGAATCCTTAGAAGCGGGATCGATACCCGCACCGGGCCCTCACCTCTAATTTGATGTAAGTTTATTTAAGTTTCTAGGTAATCATAATAAATTTGATAAACACTTTAATTATCCATTGAAAAAATGAGAGATTAAATCTAATCAAAAAAACTATCATTATTTAATTTGTATTATCGAAATAAATTATGTTTAATAGTAAATAATACATAAATGGAAAATTAAAATCAAATATAATATTAGTTTTGATTAATTTAGTTCTATAATATAATAAAGCCTATGTTTATAATGCTTGATTTAGAAAAGGATAAGCTTAGAGATATCCCAGGATGGGAGAAAAATGCCCCCGTACCTATCTGTATGGGAGGGGATTATAGAGCACTAACATTTTGTTGCAAGCCTGGCTATTCACTCACTTTTGGATTTAAATGTAAAAGAGATAAGGCTCTGTCTGAATTGGGTCTTACACATGAAAAATTTATTGAAATTAAAGAAAAATTTTCTAAAGAACATGATTGGAATTCTGATATCGTATGTTTTGGATCGATGTCTTACTGTTGTATGAGGCGTGGAGGATGTCCCAGAAGAGATACCGCTTTAAAAAACCGTTATCCAGAAATGGGAGAAAGAGAAAGATTAAAACACTATTTTGAGAAAAAAAAGGAATTAGCAAAAAGAATCTTAAGAAATGTGAAAGATCCTAAAGGTAAAGAAAAAATCAAGCCATTATTAAAATATTGCTAATAAGTTTCTCAATTAATCTTGTGATTCAATAAATTAATAATTTTTAACTATGATTGTTTCCATAACTCATGAAGTTGATCTTGATGGATTAGGATCCCAAGCAATCATTAAAAGATATTATGAAAAAAAGTTGGGAATAGTTCCTGAAGAGATTTCCCTTTATTATGCTCATTATACTAATTTTAAAAAGAGAATAAATGAGATTTTCTATAATTTTATACCTGAAAGTCTTATCATAACAGATATTGGATTTAATAAGGATTATAAGGAAATATTTCCTCTATTTAAAAAATTGATAAACAAAAATTGTAAAATTTATTGGTTTGATCATCATCTTATCGATATAGCGTTTGCAGAAGAATTGATTCATACAATTGAACTTTATTATAATGATTTTCAGAAATGTTCGGCGGAAATTGTTAAAGATTTTTACCTTCCAGAAGATCAAATTGCCAAAGAAATTGCGCAATTCGCACATGAAACCGATTTTGGGATAAATCAATCTAAAAAAGCAATCGAACTACAATCAATTATTTCATTTAATAGAGGAAAGAAAAATGATCAAAATAAAAAAAAAATTGTTAAGTTATTATCTAATGGAGAATATGAGAATAAATGGTTTTCAGAAGAATTAAGAAAATCAGAAAAATGGCAAAAAAGTGAACAAAAAAGAATTGAAAAGAATATCCAATTGATTGAAATAAACAATTTTGGAGAATTAATTCTTTCTTATGCTAAAATGAGTGCGGGTTCGATAGCAAAGTATCTAAAACAATATTATCCAGATAAAAATGGATATCTAGGAATTGACCAGCGATATGATGAACTTGTATTATACAGCACCAAGGTAAATTGCAGAAATATTGCTGTGAAATTTGATGGAGGCGGACATAAAAATAGAGCAGGATTTAAATTTGATAAGATTTCGATTGATACTAATATAAAAAAACAGTTTTTGGAAATTTTAATTTCAGAAATTAAAAATAATTTGATATAAAATTTTCCCATAATCAAAAAATTTTTCTTTTTAGTCGGTGGATCTGTTAAACCCTTAACATCTAACTTTATTTAATTATAAAAAAAACTCTAAATGAGATTTATCTTATCTAATTAAGAGAAAATAGTCATTTTATTAATAGGAAAAAAAGGAAAATCTTTTATTATATAAAATAAATAAAAAAATAAGAAAAACCCAAAATACTGTTTAAATGGTGTTATAATGTTATTAGAAATGGTTCAAAACCACCTTTATCGTGATGATATTTATATTAATCATGTAATTGTTCCACACGATAAGGTAAAGGAACACGATAAACTTATGATCAAAAGAGTATTGCGAAAAGAATTAAGTTTAGCTGAGTTAGTTGCTCAGTAATTTGATTTATAATTTTTTGATTTAAAATTTAGAAAAAGTGCTTCTTCTTAAAAAAAGAAAAAAAATTATATAAATTATTTTACATTTGGATTTATTTTTGTAAAGATCCAGGGTACCACAAGCGTTAAAATCAGCGCGATAATTGCATATCTAAAGTATCTATATATTACTGAATTAAATATATCTTTGAGAAATTCTAGGCCGAAATAAATGGCAAATACGATAACTAACCCAATAATTAAGTTAATTATTTTGTATTTTTTCTCAAGCCTAGAGGGTTGATAATCCACATATTCATTTTCTAATACATAGCCGATTGATAAACCTAAAACAACACCACCAACTTGTGCATATGCACCAGTATCAGCATATGGTATTGGACTAGGTAGTAATTGTTCTCCAGAGGTTGGGAATAAGAGAGTTCCAAAAATAAATAATACAAGTGACACCACCACACCCAAAAGAATTTTATTGAGCATTTTTAGAGAATTTATCTTTTCCGAAATAATTGGTTCGATATAAATAAAAGCGAGTAATATCCCTATTCCCAAAATTAACCCTCCCGTTACATCTTGAACATCATGAACCCCCAATATTAATCTTGAGAGGACTACTAAAAAGATCACCCCAGATAGAATAACAGGTACCACTTTAGGTTTTGGTTTTTCTTTGAATTGATATCCAATATAACCCCAGAAGGTTGAGGATCCTTGAGAATGTCCGGAAGGAAAACCATATCCAGTTTCTTTTAATCCTCCAGGTATCACATTCTCAGCAGGTCTTGGATCCATAAAAATATCCTTTAGAAAGCTGTTGATTGAAACAGTTGTTAAAAGTGCAAAAGTTAAATTCTTAGCATATCTTTTATCATAGATTATATAAATTATTGCGATAATGACTATGAAAACTATAGTATCTCCAAAATATGTAATCACATTAAAGATAGATTGAACAATGTTGTTATCAATATATAGTGCATCGATATATTTCACGAGACCTAATCCTATAATAGCGGTAACTATTATAATCAATACCATTATTATTAAAGTCTTATATGATATCCGATCTTCAAAATTATATTCTGACATTTCATTTACCATTTTTAATTGAATATATATAGAAATGTTTTGATTTATCTCTTAATAAATATTTATGTTAAAAAATCTATAATCTTGAAACAAAGGTATTTATATAAGCATTTTCATTTTATTCAAAAATGTGTTATGTGTGAACTAAGTTTGATATGCCTAAATCTTTTCCATCAGACTTCCCAGATAAATGGAAGATATGTTTAATCACTCTATAAAAAAATTGAAGAATTACAAATTCAAGCTGATAAAAATTGTGAAAAGAGACTTATTGGAGTATACGATCTAAATATTGATTTAACTAGAAGAATAAAGAGTTTAATCAATGTCTATATTAGTATGTTTTTCATCTAATTTTTTTAATTTCACTTCTAGAATGCCATTAGCATATCGAGCTTTTGCGAAATCAGAATTTATCGCGGCTGGTAACTCTATTTCTTTATAATATTTTATACCCGAAGGTGCTTTTTTTTCCGTAGAAATTGTAATTGAATGCGTTGTAGCTTTTAATTCGATATTGTTTTTTAGAACACCTGGCATCTCTGCTATTATTATAATCTCGTCGCTTTCCTCACTGACCTCAACTAAGGGCTCCCTTGTCTCATCGATCTTAGGTCCTTCTTGTTTTTTATCTTTTATATTCCCAAATGAATCGATGATGGGTTTTCCCTCTGAATCGAAATTAATATTAAAACCTGCCATGAATGGTCCTTTCCATCCGAATTTTGATTTATTTTTCATGAACTCTTTTTGGAGATCCTCAGGGGAGAGATTTTTCAGATCTTCAGGAAGATTTTTCATTAAATTCTGAAAAACATTCTGAAACATTTCTTTAAATTCTTTTGAATTAAAGAGTTTACTTGGATCTTGCATTAATTTAAAGAAATCAAATGGAGCTTCAAAATTTTCCTCTTCTTCATCTTCATCCTCTTCATCATAATCATCATCTTTATCTGGCATTAGAGATCACTTTTAGCTAAAATAATTAAAATTTAGTTGTTATATATATGAATGAAATAAAACTAAAAAAATTACTACATAAAAACAAAAGAGAAATTTGTTGAAAGATTTATTTGTTTTCCTTTAGGTTTGGGTTTCATAATCAATAGATTGTCTGTGATAATTATTTTTAATTCATAAATTTCAATATAATGATTTCTTGATTTTATATGTACGTTAGTATAACAACAGAATACTTTATAATGTAGAAAGATTGAATATTTATTATAAATTTCAAAAAAAATTAAAAAAAATTAAAGTGAGTTTAATGGTAATTGAAACAAATGTAACAAAGATGTTGGGGATTAAACATCCCATTATTGCGGCACCGATGGGACCCTTTTATACTAAAGAATTAACTGTTGCGGTATCCGAAGCGGGTGGTTTAGGAGTTTTATCACATAGTTATCTCATTAGTGATATAATGGAAGGAAGAAATGGTGTGGAGATAATGAAAAGAGATATGAAATATGTGGTAGAACATACAGACAAGCCTTTTGGTTTTAATATACGAACAAATAGAAGGGAAATTGATGCGGCAGCACTTTGTAGAGAAATTCCGAAATTTATTATGAATAACCCAAAAATAAAGGAACAATGTGTATATGCAATTACTAGCGCTGGTTCGGCTAAAACACTTCCTAAATCAAGATCCTTTCAAAAATTAAAGGAAAGTGGATCTAAAATTAAGCATTTTCATGTTGCTCCAGCTTTATGGCTTGCGGATAAGTGTGTAGAAGCAAATGTTGATGGTGTAGTTGGAACAGGTTGGGAAGGAGGAGGACATCAATCTTATGAAGAAGTGAGTACTTTAATTCTACTTCAACAAATTAGAAATAAATATCCAGATTTACCTTTAATAGCTTGTGGAGGATTTTCTACAGGAGAAGGACTAGCTGCCGCTATAGCAATGGGTGCAGGAGCCATTGCTATGGGTTCAAGATTTATTGCGTCACATGAAAGTGAATTTCATGAAAAATATAAAAATATTGTTCCTAACGCCACTGCTAAAGACACAATACTGGTTACTGGGGCTCTTGGTCCCATCCGATTATGGAGAAATGAATATGCTTTACACCATGATCTAGTTTCAAGCAAAGAAGAGAAACTTGCACAGGAAAAACAATATACCCAACAAGATTTAATTGATGAGGGAAAAAAATATGAAATGGCTTATAAAGGAAATGTCCAAGATGGCGCTGTACTCTTAGGTCAAAGCATTGGAACCATAGATATGCTCCAAAATGTTAAGGATATAATAGATAAAATTGTTAGTTCTAGTGAAGAATATCTTAAGAAAGCCTATAATCAAATAAAATAAATAAATTGGTATTTACCTATATACAAGACAAAATTTTTTCTATACTTATTTTTTTTATTAAAATTACAATTATTTTAAATTAATTTCTCCTTAAGAGTTATTCTTAAAGAAATTTACAAATAATATGATTATTTTTTATCTATTGGTTATAATAATTTTCGATATTTAGAGAAAGATTTAATTAAATTTAATAGAAAGAATTTCGATATAAATACTTAAGAATTTAAAAAACCTAATAGGTTTTATTTTAAGAACTATTTTCAATAATAGTGTATTATTCCAATAAAAATATAATAAAAAATCATGTAAAAGGGAGTTTTAAAACGCCATGTATGCAGACTTGAGTGATGAT
>JAWOFX010000162.1:0-3920 GCA_046497275.1 Promethearchaeia archaeon
ATGCAATTAAAGTAGTAAATGAATCGATTAATACGCATATAAATAAGTTATATCGAGTTCAATGCGGAAAGCGCACGATCGAAAACCTTCAAATGCGTATCTCTCAGCGTCTCTCTTGCCCTATCATCGTCTCACCATCGTTAAAGGAAAAACTACATTAATGATCTAAATTTCAATGATCATAGTCTTAAGAATTAAAATTTTAAAAATTAGAATAAAAATATTAAAATAGATTATTTTCTTTACTCTATCCTAAAAATCGAAAGATAAGGTTAGAAATGAACATTCATTCCTTTTTTATATTGAAAAAAAATGGAGCTTGTATTTATAGTCGCAATTTTACGAATGAGGTTAATTATAACATTAATCTTATCACTCCTTTTTTCTCCGCAATCTTTAGTTTCTCAGATAAAGTTATTTCACGAGATTTGGAAGTATTGGAGATGGGGGGTTTACGATTTCTTTTCGAGATAAAGGATGATTTTATTTTTGTTTTGTTATCAGATTCCTCGGTCAGTATATTATTTGTAAACACACGATTGGAAAAAATTGGGGATATATTTTTTAAAAAATTTCACGATAAACAATCAATTAGAGATTATCAAGAGATTGAAGATAAGGAATTTGATGAAATGGTTGATTCAATTATAAAAGGAGAAGAGGAAATTTTTCAACAGAGAATATTATACAGAAAAATGATCGAATTATTTAAAAATCAAATTAATCAGAATGAAATTGTGGGAGCTGCAGTTTTAAATATTAACGGAAATATAATTTATTCCTCTTTACCGAATGATATTTTGTTAAGATCATTAAAAGAATTGGAAATCAGGTTTATGACTGGAGCAGTTGAGTTACCTGAATTATTTTATAGTTTGGAAGATGGAAGAAAAGTTTTTTCTAAATATGTTAAGATCCCTTGGAAATTGGATAACTTTCTTGTAGTATTATTATTTGAAAAGAACACACCATTAGGGATGGCAGAAATAAACCTTCAGAAAATATCTAAACAGATGTTAAATTTAATTTAATAATCATAATTTACTCTTTAAACGACTATATTTCTTGGTATAAATAATCTTTTAATAACTCTTTGAATTTAATAAATTAAATCTACATCATTAATTATTAAAATAATCAAATGAGATGAAATAATATTTTTGATGTTATTATAGTAGGGACAGGAATATCGGGTATTAGCTGTGCCTGTGATCTTGTTCAATATGCAGATACTTTACTTATTGATGAGAATGAAGAAATACCTACTAAAACAAATGTCTTCCCAGAACATAACCGACCATATTTACATCACATATCTATGGATAATTCCGAAATTTTTCCTCGCGATCATATAAAAACATTGTATCTTGGGAAGGAAGGAGGAGGATTTATTAATTCGAAAGAGTTTGGGGAACCATTAGGTAAAATTGTATACACAGATAAATTGCTGAATGTATTGCTCTCACAATTTGAAGAAAAAGGGGGACTTGTCAAATTTAATGAGAAAGTGAAAAAGGTAAATATAACAAAGGAGAAAGTAGAAATTCAAACAAATAAGAATATATCATACTCGGCTAGGGTTTTAATTCTTGCTACTGGATCTAGAGGATTTGATATACAAAAATCTTTAGGATTTGACATTCCTGATTCTTATCTTGGGATCTATACTCATTTATATGGTTCAGAAACTCAGATCGATAACAACTTTGATTTTGATTATATGTTTCACATTAATCCTAATATTAGTAAAAATGGGCCATTTTTCTTTAATGTAGGAAAAGAAAGGGTTCTAACAGGATATTTAGGAAATTCTGGAGAATCGGAATCTGAAATAGTTGATAAATTAGATCGCATCCTAAAAAATTATCAATATATTCAATCAAATGTGAAAAACTTGAAATGGGACAAGTCGAATTTTGTAACTGGGAAAATCTCAAAACATCCTATAGGGAGATTTTCCGATGATCGTGTACTTATTCTTGGAGAAGCCGCTGGTTTAGTTACTGCCTTTTTCTATGAAGGACTTTTATCTGGATTAGTATCTGCTGATGCTGCAGTAAGGACCTTAAAACCACTTTTAGGAGAGAAAAGCAAATTCTCTTCATCTGAGCTAAAACAATATGATCAACAAATTAAGCAAATCCTACTGGAGCGTTATTATAATAATGGGGATGCGTGTGAGTATGTTTTTTATGATTCTAATGTTTCTGCTATGAAAACTATCTGGAAAACTTATATAGATCTTATTAATGACAATC
The DNA here is from genome assembly GCA_046497275.1 of Promethearchaeia archaeon. Classification (GTDB taxonomy): domain Archaea; phylum Asgardarchaeota; class Lokiarchaeia; order Sigyniarchaeales; family SOKP01; genus TEKIR-8. Next base: position 2,259 of record JAWOFX010000162.1, read on the forward strand.
AGAAATTAAGGCGAAATATTTGGGAAGCCTATAGAATGCATAATTTAGATAAATACGATACGAGTAGGGATAAATGGGCAGGTGAACGTTTATTCGAGAAATTACCAACGCTTTCGAAGTTATCTCTCAGTCCAAAGTTTCTAAAAGCTTTAATGAAATTCTAATTTTAAAGAAATAATAAATTAATTTAAAATAAATTAAAAATAAGTTAAAAAAATAATTAGATAAAGAAATAATAGATTTTAGAAGCTATACTGCTCATTCATCTTTTGTTAATTTTGTAGTTACTGGTGTACATCCCAATACCTCTTTAAACTTTAACATAAAATCCATATCAATGGGATCATTTGCATCCTCCCATGATAGATCTAATAGCTCTTTAGCTTTTTCAGGTTTCTCTGAGATAATATTATTCGTTAATTTAGGATCTTTTCTCACATCATATAAGCTTCCTTCTTCAGTGTCCCATACATAACCGTTATACCAATACTCCCCATCAAAAACAGCAACAGAACCGCCCCAGGCTACCGTTACATGGTCATAATATATTAGATCATCATCTTCAACTAGTTTTAAGAGGTCTTTACCTTCCATTTTATTGGAAGAAACTCCACAAGCATTAGCAATTGTTGTTGGAATATCATAATGATAACAAAACTTATCACATGTTTTTCCACTATGTTTTCCTCCAGGAAAGCGTATCATAGCAACAAGATCAGCAACTTCGCGTCCTAATGGATTGGCTGCTTTTGCGACTAGGCCGTGCTCTCCAAGCATATGGCCATGATCAGAGACAACCACAATTATCGAATCATCCCAAATTCCTATTCTTTTCATATAATCAATGAAATATCCAAACCAAGTATCAACCAATGAAACTTCTGCTGCATATCTTGTTCGAATATTTTTTAATTCTTGATCTGTAAGTATTCTTGCAGGGCCATAAATAGAGTGAGTAATTTTTCGGCACCCTTCTTCCCAATTTGGATCCTTTTCATACATTCGAATATATTGAATTGGAGGATTCCAAGGTTCATGAGGATCGAAACACTCAACTGTTAAAAAAGATTTACCTTTTGATACTTTATTATAATTCATATCAAGCCACTCTCCCGCCGAACGAAATACCTGTGCGGGAAACGTGTCACTTTCTGAACGCCACCATCGAGTATTTCTTAAAAATTGACGCATCATAACTTGAGCGAATACTGTTCCCGCTGTCACACCATTCTTTTTAGCGGTTAAATATTGTTGTACTACTTCATCTGGTATTTCTGGACCTGAAAGATAGGCATCTTCTTCTTGTCCACGGATCCATTCCCATTGATCAAAACCTCGCTGAAAATTATATCCTGGTTTAAATTGATGATAAACATCAGAAAATAAGGCTGAGACATATTTTTTTCTAGCAAAACGTTCTGCGAGTGTATCTTGAGAGTCTGAGATAGTACTCCATCCAGGAGCTCCAAGGGCATCTCCAATAAAATCACCTCGCACCATTCTTGTCTCCCCAGTTTTATCCTCAGTAAATGGAAATACTCTTCTTCCTGTATATATCGCCTTTCTAGCAGGGAGAGTAGGTAATGAATCCGGATACATTCGTGTAAACTTTACAGATTCATTTGCGAATGCATCCAAATTGGGAGTTTTTATCCAATCATT
>JAWOFX010000080.1:0-77561 GCA_046497275.1 Promethearchaeia archaeon
ATCTTCATTAAGAATACTTTTAGAGAAATTCTGATGTTAAGAAATGTAAAATTAAAATTTATTATATTTGAAATTATATTTATTCATATTAACGAAGAAATTAGGATTTTAACCTTATATAGGAATTATTATGAATAAACAATTACTAAAGGAGGCAGTTCTGAATACTCCTATACTCTCTCTAAAAGTGCCATTAAATTATACTAAGGCCATTCGCGAAGCTCCAGGAAGACCGATGATACTTAGACAAGCGCAAGGCTTTCAATACACGTTGGAAGATTTACCGATTATTATACGAGAAGATGAACTAATTGTTGGAACTTTTGATGAAGATATCCCTGTTGCTATTCCTAGACCAGAATCTTCTGGTTTGAGAATTTTAAAAGAGTTAGATATGCTTCCACAAAGACTAGTAAACCCAGTTAGAGTCAGAGAGAAAGATAAAAAAACATTCAAAGAGGAACTTGCACCCTATTGGGATAATTTCAGAATTGAAACATACGCCCATGAAATAGCACCAAGTGAAGTTTTTGAAGGATTTTTTAGTGGAGGTGCTTATGTACCGACTGAGGTAGGAGGAATTGCTCATGCTGTGTTAAGTTATCCAAGACTTTTATCTAAAGGATTGAAGGCATATATATCTATAGCCAAGGAAAAAATAGAATACTATAAAGATTTACTAGGTAAGCTTCCTGGTGCAGATAAAAAGATATCATTTTACAAGTCAATTAAAATTGTTGGACAAGCATTAATTGATTTTGCTTTAAGATATTCAAAAAAAGCAAAAGAGATGGCTGAAGCAGAAACCGATAAAATTAGAAAATTAGAATTAGAAACAATTTCAGAAGTCTGTAAAAATGTTCCGGCTAATCCCGCCAAAAATTTTTATGAAGCTATTCAATTTATCTGGTTTATACATATGGCAGTTCATATTGAGAATTTTGAACATGGAATTTCATTTGGTCGATTGGATCAATATCTTAAAAAATATTATATTAAAGATTCTCAATTAGCGATCCGCTTATTAAAAAATCTATTTTTAAAAACTAATGAGATTATAGCTCTGTATGACTCTATCGCCACACAATATTTCGGAGGAATGGCAACTACCCAAAATGTGCTTATAGGTGGGATTGATAGTGAAGGAAATGATGCCACTAACGAATTAACCTATCTTATTTTAGACGCGTTTGAAGAAATTGGTGTTCCAAGTCCAAATGTGGTCGTAAGATGTCATGAATCAACACCATCTGCATTATACAAAAGAATCGCGAACTTTTTGGCAAACGGAAAAAACCTATTAGGACTTTATAATGATAAGGTCGTAATTGAAGCCTTAATGAAATATGGAATTCCTTTAGAAGAAGCTAGAAATTATGGTGTAGTAGGTTGTGTTGGATTATCTACATCAGGTACATCTTTTGATAATACAGGAGCTATTTTTTTAAGTTTACCAAAAGCATTAGAATGTTCATTAGGAATAGATAAAACCATAATTCATAAGATCATTGAGAATCATCACATGCCAAATAGATATAATTCAATTGATGATCTTATTACCTCATTTGAAGAATGTTTAAGATCTATCATGGAATTATCAATTAAGGCGGGGAATGCTTTCCAACAAGCTCATCGAGAATTAAAACCTGCTCCTTTGATGTCATTATGTATTGATGGATGTTTTGAGAAGGGGAAAGACGTAAATAAGGGTCCAGCCAAATATAATTTTTCAGGGATACATACAACGGGGTTTTCTGATGTTGTTGATTCTTTAGCTGCTATTGATAAGGCGGTTTTCAAGGAAAAAAAGTTCACTATGAATGAATTAATTAAGGCTTTAAAAAAGAATTTCAGAAAGAATGAAATAATGAAACAATATTTAGAGAAAAAATGCCCTAAATACGGTTCAGATAATGAAAATGTAGATAGAATCGCCAAAAGAGTTGCTCAAAGTATAAGAAATGCAGTGAAAGGTTTTAAATGTGATAGAGGAGATGATTATCGGGTTGGAATACATGCAATGACAACCCATGTGGGATTTGGAGTTTTTACTAATGCCTTACCATCGGGCAGAAAAAAAGGGGAACCTCTCACTAAAGATATTGCTCCTGGAAATTCGAGTGAAAAAGGATTGACCGCAGTTATTAAAAGTATTACTAAAATAGATCATTCTTTATTCGGTAATGGTTTAGCATGTACTCTTAATATAAATCCTGAAATAGCTAGGATTGAGGATGGGAATATTATTGAATCCCTTTTGAGGACATATTTTAAATTAGGAGGCTCCCATATACAATTTAATGCAATTTCACCCACTAAATTAAAAAAGGCGCAAGAAAATCCAAATAAATATAAAAATCTCATGGTGAGAGTTTCGGGATATAGTGCACGATTTATAGATTTACCCAAAGGAGTACAAGATGATATAATTTCAAGATATTGTTATGGAAATGTATAATGAGAATAAAGAATTGAAAAATATGTCTGAAACAAAAGGATTAATATTTAATATTCAAAGATTTTCTTTACATGATGGACCGGGTATTCGAACCACTATTTTTTTGAAAGGTTGTTCTTTAAAATGTCTTTGGTGCCATAATCCTGAGGGAATCAACCAATCAAAAGAACTTCTTTATAAATCTTTTAGTTGTATGCATTGTGAAAGATGTATTGAAATTTGTCCGAATAGCGTATTCTCTCTTACTGAAAATCAACTATTTATTAATAGAAACGATTGTGATCTATGTGGAATCTGCATTGAAAAATGCCCAACAAAATCTATTGAAATTTGTGGGCTACCTATTTCTGTTAGTGAGTTAATCAATGAAGTTATGACAGATAAAGAATTCTATTTATCATCTAAGGGAGGAATAACGATCTCTGGAGGTGAACCAATGATGCAGTTTACTTTTCTAAAGCAGTTAATTATAGAATTAAAAAAACATAATATCCATGTATGCTTAGATACCAGCGGATATGCAAAGAGAGATAAATTTAGGGAGATTTTGGATTTGATTGATATGGTATTATTTGATGTGAAAACATTAGATAATGAAAGGCATAAAAGATTAACTGGGGTATCTAATGAACTAATTTTGAACAACATGAAAGAATGCTCGAATTCTAATATTGATATCATTATTAGAACTCCTATTATTATTGGATATAATTTTATAGATATTGAAAATGAACTACGAGAACATCTCAAAAATTTAATGGAAATGGGTTTTAAAAATTTTGAATTAATTCCATATCATAGTTTTGGAGAACAGAAATATAAGATGTTAGGAAAACCTTATAGAATTAAAATTGATTCTAATGAATCTGATATAATTAGAGGGACTGCTGAGGATTTAAATAGAGAGTTTGAAGTAAATATAAAAGTAAGTTACCCGATTTTAACATAATTTGTTATTATTAATTTTTATATGGAAATATTTAACTGGTTTTAAGAATGGTGAGTAACTTTATCTGAAATTGATGGATTAAAAGAAAAGGTATCAAAAAAATTTACTCTGAATGAACTAAGCGGAGCATTCGGAGATTGGGGAACATTAATTCCTTTTATAATAGGTTATATATCAATAGTGAAATTAAATCCAGCAGGGCTTTTTCTATGTTTAGGACTTACGAATATTATATTAGGGATAAGATATAACCTCCCATTACCCGTAGAACCTCAAAAAAGTATAGGTTCTATTGCTTTATCTCAAAAATGGTCTCCGAATAGAGTAATTTCCACAGGTTTTTCCACTGGTGTTGTTTGGTTTATACTTGGAGCCACTAAAATTCTTGAAAAAATATCGAAAAAAGTCCCTAAACTCTCTGTACGCGGAATCCAACTCGGTCTTTCATTTATTCTGGGTTGGGCTGCTATCTTGATGTTTATAAATGATTATATATTGGGATTAATTTCTCTAATGATTATCATTGTTTTCATTCGCTGGGAAAAATTCCCGACCGCAATTCTTTTGGTTGTATTGGGTATAGTGATGATAATTTTTTCTGGTAAAATCAATATAGACATTTTAAAATTTAATGTTCCCATTATTACATTTCACTTTCCAACATGGGAAAATATTCTGATTGGATTTTTCATTGCTGGGATCGGTCAATTAATACTTACCTTAACAAATGTAATGATTGCTACAATAGCGCTATTAAAAGAATTATTTCCGGAAGATGAAGGAGATATTAATGCTAATAATTTAGCATCCAATATGGGAATCATTAATCTAATTAGTCCTTTTTTCGGAGGAATTCCTTTATGTCATGGGTCTGGGGGATTAGCAGCTCAATATGCATTTGGAGCAAGAACGGGAGGTTCTATGATCTTTGAGGGGATTATAGAAGTTTTTTTAGGTTTATTTTTCTCAGATTTACTTTTTACTACTTTTCTCTTTTTTCCGGAAGGGATTTTAGCCGCTATGTTGATTTACACTTCGTTTACGTTAGGAAAAGTTGCATTAGATAAGATTAGCGATTGGAAAAAAATTGTAATGGTTCTTGTGTCCGCTTTAGTTTGCTTATTTATAAATATTACATTTGGATTCTTGGTAGGTTTACTTTTTTATCTAATTGATAAAAAAATCCGGAGAAATGAATAATACAATTATAAAAATAAGATTTAAATGATCGATCTGCATAATGATTATTTGGGGAAGAAATAATAATAATTAAATATTGGTAATTAAAAGAGATGATTTGATGGAGGGCATAAAAGGTATATATATTATCAATCAACGAGGTACCTCAGTCTTTTCCTATGATCCTTTTAAGCAAAAGGATCAAGAATTAAATTACTCTCTTTTAGCTAATTTATTTTCAGCTCTAAAAAACTTTAATTTAAAAACCGGTGAAAATGGTATAAATAGTCTTAGAATGAAGGAACAATGCTTTTTTTTCATTAAAGATGATTTTACGGGTAATTTCATTGTAGCAAAGTGTTCTCCACAGATTAAATCGAAAGAAATGTCAAATATCCTACTAGAAATTAAATTTGAATTTATAAAGAAATATATGAAAGAGATGTATTCTGACAATCTTATTAAGAAGAATTTGAATCTTAAATTTCGGGATACGATTCACGAGATATTAAAGGAAGAGACCAAAAGAAAAGAAATGATAAATTCAATGGGGTTGAAAAATTTTTAGCCCTTTACCACTCCTATAGGAGTGAATCGAGCGATTTTTTCTACAATTCCTAAATTATGGCTTACATCAACCACTTGATCAACATCTTTATAGGCCCCAGGTGCCTCTTCCGCTACGACTCGCATGTTTGCTGCTTTAATATGTATCCCTCTTTTAGAAAGATCATCTAAAACACTACGAGCAGGCCATCTTTTATCAGCACTTCTTCTTGACATTACTCGACCCGCTCCATGTGCGGTTGATCCAAATGACAAATCCATTGCTTTTTCTTTTCCCACACATAAATAAGAAGATGATCCCATAGTTCCAGGTATTAATGCTGGTTGCCCTATATCTCTATAATCTTGCGGAATCTCTGGATGTCCTGGTGGAAATGCCCTAGTTGCTCCCTTACGATGGACATTTAATTTCATTTTTGTTCCATCTATATTATGCTCTTCAATCTTCAATATATTGTGGCAAACACCATAAATTAAATTCAAGTCTAAATCATCCACATTCTTGCCAAAGAATTTTTCGAATGACTCCCTAAGCCAGTGAGTAATTAATTGCCTATTACAAAAACCAAAATTAGCAGCACATGCCATCTGACTTAAATAATTTTGTGCTTCGTTGCTGTCTGCTGGAACGCATGCCAATTCTCTGTCTGGAACCTCGATTCCATATTTTTTCATGGCTTTTTCAACCATTCTCAATGAATCAGTACAAACTTGATGTCCAAAAGCTCTACTTCCCGTGTGAATCATTACCGTTACTTGCCCTTCCTTTTTGATTCCTAATTTTTTTGCAATATTTTGGTTAAAAATCTTATCAACTTTTTGTATTTCTATGAAATGATTTCCACTTCCTAACGAGCCAACCTGGTCTATTCCTCTTTGTTTAGCTTTCTTAGATACTAAATCAGAATTAGCACCATCTAAACACCCATTTTCTTCTACGTGATCTAAGTCCATTTCTGTCGCATAACCATGTTCTAATGCCCAGTTTAGACCATTATTAGTTAAATCATCTAAATCTGAATAAGAAATATTAATTTTTCCTTCTGAGCCTAAGCCACTAGGAATGTTTTTATAGATAGTGTTTAATAAATCGGAAATGACATCTCTTACATCATTTTCGTGTAAGTTTGTTCTTAATAATCTTACACCACAATTAATATCATATCCAACTCCCCCCGGACTAATCATACCATTATTTGCGTCTGTTCCAGCAACACCTCCAATGCAAAATCCATATCCTTGATGAGCATCAGAAAGTGCTATAGCATGTTTTTTGATACCTTTCAAAGTAGCAACATTACTGATTTGATCTAAAGTTCTATCTTGTTTTATTTTATTAAGTATATAATCGTTAGCATATATCTTAACTGGAACCCTCATTTCAAAATTTTTAATCTTATGAGGTTTTATTTCATAGATATTTTCAGCTATTTTCTCTACATTCATAATCTCCAAAATGATTTAAGTGTTTTAAAAATTTTTTATTAATTTTATAAGGATACATATGAAAATGTTTGTTATTTATTTATAGATCTCAAAGAATGTAAGAATTTACTAATTTACATAGATTAAATTCATCAAATTATATAACCTATAAACGGAATGTTTAAGTTCTCTATTGGGGTTTTTATTATATCTATAAGTCTGCTAAGAATTTAATCTTGAGGAATTATTTTTGATTGGTAATTTAAATATAAACTCTTTTAAACTACGCAAAGAATTTTTGGATAAATATAAAGGGAAACAACCAGATTGGGGGCCTTTAGGATACTTCACTTATAAAAGAACATATGCTCGATATATTCACGATCATGAAAGAAAAGAAGAATATTGGGAAACTGTGAAAAGAGTTGTTGAAGGATGTTTTTCGATTCAAAAAGAACATTATCATGATTTAAAATTGCCTTGGGATGAGAATAAAGCTATGAGTTCCGCAGAGAAAATGTATGAAAAGATTTGGAATTTTAAATTTACACCACCAGGGAGAGGATTTTGGATTATGGGAACTAAATTTATCGCAGAGCAAGGCTCGATGGCATTAAATAACTGCGGATTCGTTTCAACTAAAGATATTGATATAAAAAATACCCAACCATTTGAATTTCTTATGTATTCTTTAATGGTTGGTGTTGGGGTTGGGTTTGATACGAAAGGTGCTGGAAAAATTAAAATAAAGCAACCAAGTGAGAGACATAAAAAATTCACTATTCCAGATAGTAGAGAAGGATGGGTGAACGCTCTCAAGAAATTACTGGAGGCATATTTTACTGGAAATGAAAAGCCGGAATTTGGTTTTTCAGAAATTCGTCCAAAAGGAGAACCACTTAAAAGCTTTGGTGGGGTAGCGTCAGGACCAGAACCACTTAAAAATATGCTAAATGATATAAATACCTTATTAAAGAGTAAAATAGGAGAACCTATAGGGGCTTTAGATATTCTAGACATCATGAACCTCATAGGAAAGTGTGTGGTTGCTGGTGGAGTTAGAAGAAGTGCAGAAATTGCATTAGGGAAACCAGAGAATAAAAAATTTATAAAGGCAAAACAAAATAAAGAGAAACTACAAGATCACAGATGGGTGAGTAATAACAGTATAATAGCCAAAAAAGGTATGGATTATTCTTTTGTAGCGGAACAGATTTCCAAAAATGGAGAACCAGGTATTTTTTGGTTAGAAAATGCCCAAAATTATTCCCGTATGGGTGATCCTCCTGATAATAAGGATAAAAAGGCTTTAGGAATCAACCCATGCGGAGAGCAAACATTAGAATCTTTTGAACTGTGTTGTTTGGCGGAAGCCTATCCCTCTCGACATAATAGTTGGAAAGAATTTAAAGAAACTTTAAAATATGCATATTTATATGCCAAAACGGTCACATTGGTGAATACTCATGTTAAGGTTACGAATGCGGTTATGCTTAAAAACAGAAGAATGGGTATATCTCAGACGGGAATTACTGAAGCGTTTACTAAACATGGAAAAAATAAGATGATTGATTGGTGCAAAAAAGGGTATTCCTATTTAAAAAAATTAGATAAAAAATATTCAGATTGGCTCTGTGTACCAGAATCAATAAAAATTACGACTATTAAACCAAGCGGAACTGTTAGTCTTCTTCCCGGTGTTTCTCATGGAATACATTTTCCTCACTCTAAATATTATATAAGAAGAATCCGTATTCAAGAAACCTCTGAACTTATTGATATTGCGAAAACTGCGGGTTATAAGGTGGTTAAAGATAAATATTCTGATAACACTATGTTAATTGAATTTCCAGTAAAAAAAGAATATTTCACAAGAGGAAAAAGGGATGTGACTATTTGGGAACAAGCAGAAAACGCAGCTATGTATCAAAAATACTGGTCCGATAATCAAGTATCCGTGACGATAACTTTTAAGGAAGAGGAAAAAAAAGATATTAAATATATTCTTCAAAGTTATGAAGATAAGCTAAAAGCCGTGGCATTTCTTCCCTTAAAAGAACATGGGTATGAACAAGCTCCTTATGAAGAGATTTCAGAAAAAAAATATAAAGAGCTTTCAAAAGTTCTTAAACCATTATATTTAGATAAATTAAAAGAACAAGCGAGAGGTCAGATTTTCTGCGATTCAGAGGAATGTGAGATACATTTAAACAAATAATTTAATTACTTTTAAAATTGATAATCTATAAAAATGTTGTGAGATCTCCTTGTTTTGAATTTTTAATTTGATCTATGGTTTTATCGGATAGAACGGAAGTTTGATATTTTTCTGTGATGCTTATCTCTCGATTTGCTTCTGAATCGTTTTTTTTGATCAAAAGCCATTGATTATTCCTTTTTGTTTTTATTAAGGCATACTCTCCTTTCAATCTTTTTCCATTTAAAATTAATGTGATATGACCATTTTCATGAGCATCTTGTATAGATATTTCTGTTTCTTCTTTTCGTGTTTTATTATGATATGTTCCAAAATCCCAGACTATTGCTACACCTGCCCCATATTCTCCCTCAGGGATAATTCCTTCAAAATCAGCATAATCAATAGGATGATCTTCTGTTTCTACAGCTAATCTTCTCTGACTTGGATTTGTAGATGGTCCCTTAGGAACAGCCCAAGACTTTAAAACTCCATTCATTTCTATTCGAAAATCATAATGAAGGCTACTAGCTTGATGTTTTTGAACTACAAAAATATTTTTACCTGTATCTTTTATAGCACCCTTAGGTTCTGGACTTTTATCAAACTTTCTTTTTTCTTTATATTCTTTTAAAGACATTATACTCACTTAATTTTATACTATTGGTTGATCGAAATCGGGTTTATCAGGACCTAATGGTCTTCTTTTAATTTCATATCCACAAGCTGGACATTTAATCTTCTTTCCAGGCTTTTTTAGATCTGAAAACTTGAACGTATATCCACAAGCTGGACAGGTGATCATTAAATCAGACTTTTTGTTACTCATAATTCAATTTTATTATAGATTCAGTCTTTATAATGTTTTTTTTAATAATTTAAAATTTTAATTTAAAGATTATTCCCATTTAATAGTTTTTATATAGATTTTAATTTAATTTTATCATTGATAACTCTCATTTCATTAAAATATATAATCTATTAACTTAAATATTAAAAATTAATATTAATATCTTTAAAATAGAAAGAATCCTAAAGAATTAGCAATAAAAGGAGGTGTAAATTGTGAGTATATCTGAGGAAAAAATCAAAAAAGATATTGTAGATCAGCTATATTGGGATTCTCGAGTTGATGCGTCAGAAGTTGAGGTAGAAGTAGATAGAAGTAAAGTCAAACTAAAAGGAAAAGTACCCAATTACAGCGCCAAAGGAGCAGCTTCAGCTGATGCATGGGCTATCAATGGAGTCCAAGAAGTTGATAATTTCATAGACGTTGAATATCCTCCGTCTGTAAGCGTACCTACGGATGAAGAGATTAAGGCTGATATTGAAACTTCATATGAACTAAACTTAAGTTTAGACGCTAAGGACATTGATGTTTCTGTTACAGCTGGAATTGTGACCTTGGAAGGATCTGTTGATGCTTATTGGAAAAAGTCAAGAGCAGAAAGCATTGCCTCTGGAGTATCAGGTGTCCTTGATATAATTAATAAACTAACAATAGTACCTTCTGAAAATTTCATTGATAAGGAAATAGCTGAAGATATAATTGGATCCATTAGTCGGAATTTTAATGTTAATGCAGAAAAGGTGGATGTAAAGGTTGAAAAAGGTAAAGTCACCCTATCCGGTTCAGTAGCAGATTGGACTGCTTATAGAGGAGTGATGGATGCTGCAGAATTTACTGCTGGTGTAGTTGATATAGATGACAATCTAATCATTGAAAGCTTATAGATCTAAGAAAGGGTATCAATAATTATCTAATAAATAATATAATTTTCTTTTCTTTTTCAAACTTCAATTCTCAGAAATGATTATAAATATTTTAAAAACCTTTTATTTTTGGTGAGATTTCCAAAGTTTAAAATTTAGTAATAATTTTAATAAATCAACTAATTGTAAGGACAAATATACACCTCAATATGGCTCCATATCTTCTAATTTCAATTTCAATTATTAATTGGTGAAAAACAAATGTTAGCTGAAAGTTTAGAAGGGATATTAATTCTCATCATAATATTAGGTTTTTTAGGAGCCTTTTTGGACGGATCATTAGGAATGGGATATGGTTTACTTTCTCCTATATTAATTGCATTAGGATTGGATCCTTTAGTTGTAGTTCCCATGCTTCTTCTCTCCCAGATGACAACTGGTTTATCTGTTACCATTTTTCATGTATTATTTAAAAACTTCAATCTAAGTTCAAATGATAAACAAGATTTAAAATCTACAATATTATTTGTAATAACTGGGCTTATTGGTATGACTGTTGCTATATTTATAGCCACTCATTTAAGCAAAGAATTTGTTATGTTATATATAGGAATAATAATCATAATTGCGGGAATTTTAATGCTTCCCAAAAAACAATTTGATTTTTCCTGGAAAAGAATGTATATTCTTAGTGGAATAGGATCTTTTAATAAAGCTATTTCTGGTGGAGGTTATGGTCCTGTAATGACAATAGGACAAATAACTTCTGGTCGAGAAGCTAAAGAATCTGTTGCGGTTACAGATTTGTCTGAAGCGATTCTTTCTGGGTATGGATTCTTTTTATATATTCTTCTTGAAAATTTTAGTGAAAGAGTTCTTCTTACTATAGAATTAGGATTAATAATGATAATCTCAGGTTTAATTGCAACTCCATTGGGTGCTCTCTTTACAAAAAAACTAGATAAAAAAGTGGCTAAAAAAATCATTGGGTTGTTATCAATTTCAATTGGAATTTTTACTATAGTAAGGTTTGGCTTAATAATATGAATCGAACTAGTACTGGTTTTTTATTAATTCAGAGTTAGAAATTATTCATAAATTATTTAAATTTTCTGCTTAGATTTTTCAACAATAAATAATCTATAAATTGAAGATTAAAAATTTGATAACTTCTAGTAATAATTATAGAAAATCTATCTATGGCTTTTGAATTAAAAAACTGTAATATGTGATTTTTATGAGTCACGTGTCAAATAAAAAAATTGCGAAATATCTTTTTGAAGTAGCAGATCTACTAGATTTAAAAGGAGTACAATTCAAACCTAGAGCATATAGAAGAGCGGCTCAGAATATTACAACGTTATCTAAAGATATAAAAACTTATTATGAAAATAATAATTTGCAGGATATTGAGGGGGTTGGTGAGAGTATTGCTAATAAAGTCAAGGAAATTATTGAAACTGGAGAACTGGAATATCTAAACGATTTAAGAAAGGAATTTCCAAAAGGTTTGCAAGATATGATGAAGATTGAAGGTTTAGGCCCCAAATCCTTAATAAAATTATATAAAGAGTTAGGAATAGAATCAGTTGATGAACTCGAGTCTGCTGCAAAAAATAAAGAAATTCGAGATATTGAGGGATTTGGTGAAGTTTCAGAGCAAAACTTTCTTGAAAATATCCAGAGATATAGAGAATATAAAGAACGTTTTTTACTAGGTTATATATTACCAATAGCGAAAGATATCGAAGAACAATTATCAAATCAAGATGAGGTTAAGAGAATCAATATAGCCGGCTCTATAAGAAGAAAAAAAGAAACCATTGGTGATGTAGATATTTTAGTGGTATCTTCTGATTCTAATAAAGTGATGGATTATTTTACAAATTTGCCACATGTAGAAAGGATTGTTTCTAAAGGTTCTACTAAAAGTACAATCATAGTGTCAGAGAATTTGCATATAGATTTAAGAGTAATTGAAGAGGAAAGTTTTGGCTCAGCATTACAATACTTTACGGGGTCAAAGTCCCATAATATAAAACTCAGAAAAATTGCATTAGATAATAACTGGAAACTCAGTGAATATGGTCTAATTGATAAAGAAAATAATGAAAAGATTGCAGGAGAAGATGAGGTAGAAATTTATAAAAAATTAGGCTTAGACTTCATTGAACCTGAATTACGAGAAGATAGAGGAGAAATAAAAGCGGCTCAAGAAGGAAACTTACCCAATTTGATAGAATTAGAGGATATAAAAGGGGATTTACATGTGCATACTAAATGGAGTGAAGGAAGTCACTCTATTGAGGAAATGGCAGAGGAGGCAAAGAAATTGGGCTATGAATATTTAGCAATTTGTGATCATGCAAAAGCTTTGCAAATTGCTCAAGGAATGAGTAATGACGAAATCCGAGAACAACTGAAAGAAATTGAAAAAATCAATAAAAAATTAGAAGATATTACAATTTTATCTGGAATAGAAGCAAACATAGACTCTGAAGGTAAATTAGACGTTAGCAATGATATATTAAAGGATTTAGATATCGTTGTTGCTAGTGTACATTCCGGATTTAAAAGTTCTGAAGAAGAAATGACCAATAGAATAATTAATGCTATGCAAAATGATTATATAAATATTATTGGACACCCTACTGGAAGGTTACTAAATAAAAGAGAATCCTATGACTTAAACCTTACAAAAATCTTCGAAGAGGCTGAAGAGAAGGGAATTTTTATTGAATTAAATGCGTTTCCAGAACGATTAGATTTAACGGATATTGGTTGTATGAAATCACGAGATTATGATTTATTGATTTCCATAGATACGGATTCCCATAGTAAAGATCACTTAAGATATATGGAACTTGGAGTAGCAACTGCTAGAAGAGGATGGTTAGAAAAGAAAAATATGGCAAATACAATGAGTTTAGAAAGCTTAAGAGAAATTTTATAATGGTTTTTTAAAATCCGTGAACATAATCTTTTAAATATTCAAATTATAATTAGTTTGCTATTTATTGAAATTTATTCTGTATTTTTATATCTCTTAGGACTAATAAATTAAATAGATTAAGATTTTTAATCGTTAGTTTTAAAAATTCAAAAATAATACAGCAATTAATAACAAAAGAGAAGTAATAAAAAAATGTCACTTAAAAGTCCATATACTGCATTTAGAATAAGAATGGAAAAGATGCTTATTCACGGTTCCATCGGAGATAAGGCATTATTCTTAGCAAATGATCATGGCTTAGAACACAAAGCTGATTTCACAATTCCAGAATCCTCCAATCCAGATTATGTCATGACTATTGCTGAAAAAGCGGGTATTCCTCTAGTTTTTCATAAGGGTACCTATATAAGATATGCTCACAAACATCCTGATCTTCCAATGGTTTTAAAATTAAATGGTAAAACGGAAATGTTCTATAATAATAGGGCTCCAAAAGGAGGTCTAGATTGCTCCGTTGAAGAGGCAATAGCGATTTGCCCAAGTTTATGTGCTGTTGGATATAGTTTATATGTTGGAGGTCAAGAAGAAGCAGAACAAATGACCGAATTGGCGGAGATTGTAAGAAATGCTAGGAAGTTTCAAGTACCTTTAATTTTATGGTCTTATATCAGACAACATGATCCAAGAAAAAAAGAAGAAGAAGGAAAAATGGAAAATGTAAGATATGCCGCAAGGTTTGCATTTGAAATGGGAGCTGATTTCGTTAAATTATACTATCCTGAAAATAGAGAAGGTTTGAAAAAAGTCAAGAATTATACTCCAGGAATATATTGTTTGATAGCTGGAGGAGCAAAATTAGATACTGTTGAAATAGCATATAAAACAGCATATGAAATCGCTCAAGAACTTGAGGGTATGGCAATAGGAAGAAATATTTTCCAAGACCCAAAACCGGTTAATAAGGCATTGGGATATAAAGCAATATTTGAAGGTAAAACTGTGGAACAGGCTTTAGAAATTTATAACCAAGAAAAAATTGAAGTTTTATAAAATTTTATTTTATTTTTTTTTTATTTAGAACCCTCATAATATCTTCCTATTCTTTTTAGGGTTCTTTTATCTTTAAACCTATAGGGCAATGATCTGAACCCTTGATATCATCTAAAATATAACTGTCTTCCAATATATCTCTTATTTCATTACTTATAATAAAATAATCAATTCTCCATCCTATGTTTTTTTCCCTTGCATTATATCTGTATGTCCAATATGTATAATTCCCCCCCTCTTTTTCAAATTCTCGGAAAGTATCAATATATCCTTTATTTAGAAAATTTGAGAACCATTCACGCTCTTCTATTGTAAATCCAGCATTTTGCTGATTAGATTCTGGGTTGGCTAAATCGATTTCTTTATGAGCAACATTAAAATCCCCTCCAATGATCAACGCTTTATCTTTCCGTAATTTTTCATAAAAATTCTGGAATTCTTTATTGAACCATGTTTTAAAATCAAGCCTTTTTAATCCTCTTCCAGCATTAGGAAAATATACATTTAAAATATAGAAATTTTCAAACTCTAATGTCATTATGCGTCCCTCCTCATCAATTTGTTCGATACCTAATCCTTTCTGGATTGATAGAGGTTCCTTATTTGACAAAGTTAATATCCCACTATAACCTTTCTTTTTAGTAGAACTATACCAATAAGCTTCATAATCTTTTAATTCATCTAGTTTCGAATTAACGTTATCCTTAGAAGATTTTGTCTCTTGAAACAAATATAAATCTGCCTTTTTATTTTCGATGAATTTAAAAAGCCCTTTTTTCAAACTCGCATTAATACCATTTACATTCCATGAAATTAATTTCATAATAATCAATTTCTATATATTTATTTATACGTACCAAAATAGTCTAATTAATGTAAATATTCCTAACCCAATTGAAACATACCCAATTACTTTTTTTGCTTTTTTCTTATCTAATCTATCTGCTGTCAATGCTCCTAATGGAGTGGCTATAATAGATGAAATCATTAAAACAATCATTAAATTCAGTGTTAAATCAAGATTTTGAAATCCTTCAAATAAGAAGTATAATAAGAAACCATACCCTGAAAGGAATGATTCTGAAATCACTGATGTGGCAACTGATTCTTCATGATCTCTCCCACTAATTACTTGACCTGAAGTTGTAATGGGACCATAACCTCCGCCAGAAATAGCTTTATTAAATGAAGCTAAACCACTGATTATATACATTTTTTTCCAGGAAAACCGAAATCCTAATTCTTTTACCATGATGATTCCTACAACAAGAATCATCACACCAATATAAATATTTATAATCAATTCATTAAGATTAATGGCTAAAAATATTGCCGCAGTCATTCCTATTATTCCAGCTACAGTAAGAAGAACTGTAATTTTAACATCTCTTTTTTCTTCAGAATCAAGGTCTACATTACGAAATATTGCATGAAATATAGAACCACTCAAACCAGCACTCATTTGAGCAATAAGAATTACTGGTACTACTATTATCGGTCTAAATCCCAATGCTGTTAAGATTGGAGTCAAAGTTCCAAATCCCATTCCGAAGGCATTATCGATAAAACTTGCTATTATACCCAGAATTATAATGATAACTAATATCTCGACAGATATATTCAACAATTTAATCCCCTTTTTTCTTTTTCTCTTAAATTATACATTTTCTATTATTATATTTGAACAAATTTTGAAAATGGATAGTTGTTATAGTTTTTATTTCAGATTTACCTCCTAAATAATTGAAAAAATCCTCAGTAAAAGCAAGATTCCGATTATTATAGAAGTTATCCCAATAATTATCTTAGCCTTTCTTTTGTTTAACATATCGGATGTGAGAGAGCCAAAAGGTGTAGATATCATTCCCGTTGTTATGAGAATTATCAACAAATCAACTTCTATAATTACATCATCAAATAATATAAAATAAAGGAGAAACCCGAATCCAGATAAAATTGCTTCCGCTATTGATGTAATTGCTCTCGTCTTCTTATAATCTCCATCTTTCATAAATTCTTGATAAGTGGCAAGAGGACCATAACCTGCTGCAGATATTGATTGATTGAATCCACTAATCATGCTTATAAGATAAAATCTCCTTGCCGTGAATTTAAGCTTTTTCTTCGTGAGAGTTATTACCCCTACAAAAATAATCATTATTGCCACATATAGCAAGATAAATGTTTCTAACAATAGATATACAAGAATAATTGCAAAGATCATGCCTAACATGCCTGTAATGATATAAAAAATATTTAGTTTTGCTTCTTGTTCCTGTTTGACATAAGGAACATTTCTATATATTGAAAAATAAATTGTCTTGGTAAAACCAGCGAATAGTTGTGAGAATAAGAGAGTTGAAACCACAACTTTAGGATCAAGTCCCAGCAAAATCAAAGCGGGTGTTGCTAACCCATAACCCATTTTAAATGCACTATCAATGAAACTTGCACTCATTCCAATAATAAAAACTAAAATCCATAATAGAGTATCCATACTTTGATTGTACTCAATATTAAAACTTAATAAATCTTATACTTTAAAAGTATTAATGAAATAATCAAGACATAAATCCCCTTGAAATAGCAATTTTGCCTTCTTAATTTTTATATCAGATTATTATAAAAATAGGAATTTTTTAAAATAGCATTATAATAATCAAAAAATTTAGAATTTTGTTAGAAATAATTTCTATTGATGATTATATACTATTCCTTAAGTTTTTGGAAATGCTACTGGATTTATAACTTATTAAAAGAAATTATAAAATATTCTTTTAAATATCTTTTAATGAATAATCATGAAAGATATATTATGGTTTGATGAAATTGGCAAAGATGATATTGAGGCGGTAGGTGGAAAAGGAGCTAATTTAGGAGCAATGTCAAATCAAGATCTTCCCATACCTCCTGGATATGCTATTACTTCAAAAGTTTATTTCGATTTTATTGAAAAAGTGGGGATTAAAGAAAAAATTAAGGATATCTTAACTGATTTGGATGTAGAAGAAACTGAAAAACTTCAAGAATCTTCAAAAAAAATCAAAGAATTATTTCTAAAATCGGAAATCTCTGATTTTTTTAAGAATTTATTTTTCGAACCATTTAATGAATTAAAAGAGGCAGAGGGAAATGAATTATATGTAGCGGTAAGAAGTTCAGCAACCGCGGAAGATTTACCTGAAGCCAGTTTTGCTGGTCAGCAAAATACATATTTAGGAATTGATGAAGAAAATTATATTGATTCTATTATAAAATGTTGGGCGAGTCTTTTTACTGCAAGAGCGATATATTATAGAGAGAATAATAATTTTAGCCACATGGATGTTGGTATTTCTGTGATTGTTCAAAAATTAATAGACGCAAATGTTGCAGGGGTTATGTTTTCTAAACATCCTTCCACAGGGGATAATCAAGTATTAATTGAAGCAGGATTAGGTTTAGGAGAAACAATTGTTTCAGGAAGTATTACTCCAGATACCTATCTTGTAGATCCTGAAGATTGGAAGATTATAGATAAAGAAATTTCAAATCAAAGTTTTAAAATAATTCGGGAAGGAAATAACACGAAGGAAATAGAATTGTCTGAGAATGAAGGTAATAAGCAAAAGTTATCTGATGATAATATCCTTAAACTCGCAAAAATTGGAAAAAATATTGAGAAATTTTATGATAACGAAGGACAAGATATGGAATGGGCATATTCCGACAAGCTTTATATACTTCAATCAAGACCTATCACAACTATTCCAGAAAAACAAGAGAAAACAAGAGAATCAAAATCCACAAATGCTGAAGTAATTTTAAAAGGTCTTGCTGCCAGCCCAGGTATAGGTGCTGGAACAGTTAAATTAATTGAAGATGCAAGCCAATTAGACAAAATTGCAAATAATGATATACTTGTAACTACAATGACAACCCCAGATATGGTTCCAGCGATGAAAAAAGCGGAGGCAATTGTAACCAATGAGGGAGGAATGACCAGTCATGCTGCGATTGTTTCTAGAGAATTGGGAATTCCCTGTACTGTAGGTACTGGCGAAGCTACAAAAAAATTAAAAGAGGAAGATGAAATTACTGTTGATGGCAAACGAGGGGTGGTATACAAGGGAATTCAAAAAGATATGCTTGAAGAACATACTAAAAAAGAATCCCACGAAAAGGTTGCCAGGTCTGCAATAATTACGGGCACAAATCTTTATGTAAATCTTTCTTCTCCAGATTCCGCTGAAACTGTAGCAAAACGAAATATTGATGGAGTGGGATTATTTAGAGCGGAATTCATCGCAGCTCAGATTGGTATACACCCACAAAAGGCATTAAAAGAAGGAAAAGGAGAAGATTGGTCAGATCAATTAGCCGAGGGCATTGAAAAAGTAGCTGCTGCCTTTGATCCCAAACCTGTAGTATATAGAACACTTGATTTTAAGACAAATGAATATAGAGAATTACCTGGAGGGGAGGAAGCTGAACCTGAGGAGAATAATCCGATGTTAGGCTTTAGAGGATGCCATCGGAATGTCAAAAGCAAAGGTGTTTTTGAATTAGAGTTAAGAGCGATCAAAAAGGTAAGGGATAAATTTGATCATAAAAACCTTCATGTAATGTTGCCATTTGTTAGGACAGAGTGGGAAGTTAAAAAAGCAATTGAAATTATGGAAAAAAATGGATTAGAAAGAAATAAGGATTTTAAATTATGGATAATGGTCGAAGTACCAAGTACAGTATTTTTAATTGATAATTTCCTTAAATATGTTGATGGCGTGAGTATTGGAAGCAATGATCTTACTCAATTGACCTTAGGAGTGGATAGAGACAATCAAAACCTAAGCGAACTATTTGATGAACGTGATCCTGCTGTTTTAAAAGCCTTGGAAATGGTAATTAAAGGTTGTAAGCGTAATGAAAAAACAGTTTCAATATGTGGACAAGCACCTTCAGTATATGAAGAAATAGTTGAGTTCTTAGTAAAACATGGCATTACAAGTATAAGTGTCAATCCAGACAGAATTGAACCTACCAGACGACTTATTGCACGAGTCGAAAAAAGATTTTTGATGAACCAATTAAGAGAAAAATAATCCTGTTTTAACTTTATTGTAAAGGAGTTGATTATAAAATTATGAGTTTAGATCTATTGACAATAGGAAGTTGTACACTTGATTGTATTATTAAAATTAAAGATATATTGAGATTTGAGTTATTGAGCAATGATGAGGTTAAGAAATATACAGCTATCGAGTATAGTAAAAAACTGAATATTGAAAATGTACGTTTTTTTCCTGGTGGATCAGCAGCAAATATCGCTTCCGATTGTGCAATGATGAATATAAAGAGTAGTTATATAGGGATGATTGGAACGGACTTCTCAGCAAAAATGTGCTTAGATGATATGAAAAGTAGAGGCGTTAATATCTCACATGTGAACCAAACAGAAAAGGATAAAACAGCCTTTTCTGTTATTTTGAAAACAAATTGGGGGAAAGATAGAAGCATTTTAGCATATAAAGGAGCTAATGATTTGATATCACCTACTGATATTAATGAAGATCTATTCAAAAAAATACAAGCTTTTGCTTGGACGTCATTAACTAAAGAGAATAGTTGTAAAGCAGTTGATAAATGTATAGATTTAACTAAAGAAAATGGAGGAAAGGTGTTTGCTGCTCCAAGTATGTCTATTATTAAAAATAATGAAAAATGGGCTGAAAAACTCATTTCAAAAAGTGATGTATTATCGTTAAATAAAGAAGAGGCGCAAGCATTTACAAATATAGAGGAAACTGTACATATCATTAAAGAGCTTATGGATAAAAGTTTAGATCTGGTTTCTATTACCAACGGCTCTAATGGATCCGTCCTCTCAGATGGTAAGAACATTATTAATAATGGTGTATATGATATTTCTATAAAGGACATGACTGGTGCTGGAGATGCTTTTATGAGTGGAATAATTTTCTCTCATTTAAACAATTATGATTTGGAGAAAACCTCAAAATTTGCTTCAGCTATAGCTTCTTTTGAAGCTATGAAAACAGGGGTTCGTGAAGGGATACCTAAAGATTTGAATAAAATTAATAAATTTATCGAAGAAAATACCCTAGAACAAGTTATATCTGAATTAAAATAGAGCAACATGAAATTAATTATAAATAAATTATTTTGGAGGAATAAAAATGGAAAATGATAATGAAGACAAAACTAAAGGGCCTAAATATGTTTCAGGACCTGGAGGTGTATGTATTTGTCCCCTCTGTGGAAAAACTAAATCAAGGACTAAGAATATCCCATGTACTGAAGAGATATGTCCTAATTGTGGAGCAAAAATGATAATGGAATCATAGAAATGTCCAAAACCTTTTCGATTAAATAATTAATTTCAATATCATTTTTTCTAATAACTTATAACCCCAATCTTTAATATATTCAATTAAAACATCATATATGAAGAAATCTATAGAAAATTCAACAAAAGATGGTAAATTTATGAAGTATGAAAAAAAGGAGAAAAGGAAACAGAAAAAAATAGAAAAAGAAAAAGGGATCAATGAAAAAGAATTGGAAGATAGGGAAGAAAAACCTAAAAGAGTAAAGGAGCCACGTAAGAATTTAGCTAAAATGCATAGAGAAAAAGGTTAAGTTTTTGTTGGTAATAAATTGATTTCTATTATAATGATTTTTAATTATTTTTATTCTATTTGTTTTTCTTGACCTATAAATTAAAATTAACAAGAACCATTTTTCTTTTATAATTTAAATCTCAATTTCTTTTAAAAAAGGGTTATTAAACTTAAAATTTATTTATAAAATAGAGAGAAATTTAATTAATATCATTCAATTTTTATCCAATTAATAAACTAATCTATAGATTAAATTCTTTATAAAAATGCAAAATAAAATCTTAACCTGGCAAATTATTGGAGGATTTTTTATTATTCTTTTTGGATCTTTTTTACATTTTCTTTTCGAATTATCTGGAAATTTCCCTCCAGTTGGAGCCATTAGTGCTGTAAATGAAAGCGTTTGGGAACATTTGAAATTAGGATTTTGGCCTTTAGTGTTTTTTGGAATTATCGAATATAAATATATAAAAAAAGATACTCAAAATTTCTTCCTTGCTAAGTTTCTTTCTGCAATTCTAATAGTGACGATAATTATTGTTTTTTTTTACAGTTATACAGCAATACTTGGTGAAAATATCCTTTTTTTGGACATTTTTAGTTTTGTATTATCCGTATTTGTTGGTCAGACTGTAAGCTATAAATTGCTAAATACTTCAAATTTTTCAAAAAATATAAATTATTTATCAATGCTAGGTATTTCCATTTTGGGGTTACTATTTATTATTTTTACCTACTTTCCTCCACAAATACCTTTATTTCAAGATTCTTTAACCGGTTTATATGGAATAGCTTAATCAATTCTATATTTTCCAAATTTTCTTTTTTAATTCTTAATCTTTAATAATTAATAAAGATAATATAATGAATAATCAAGTGATTATTTAATTTTTAATTAAGATGTGAAATTTTATGAAAAAATGGCATGTTAATGAAGAGAAAGTATGGTTTAAAAAATGGTGGCCAGAAGAAGTAAAGAAAAATCTAACTTTTGAGTCACTTAGTTTAGGAGAGTTTTTTGAACGACAGAGAGAGAAATATGGAGATTTGAATATGATGTGGTTCTTGGAAACATGGATGACATATGAAGAAGCTGGTGAGATGATTGATTCTTTAGCAACTGCACTTTATGATTTAGGATTAAGAGAAGGAGATTGCGTCGCTTTATTATTACCAAATAGTTTCCAATATGTAATTAGTTTTTATGCATGCGCAAAAATCGGTGTAATTGCTACTGGGATAAATCCCACCTATAAACCTCTGGAAGTCTTACATCATATTGAACTCACTGAAGCGAAAGCATTAATTCTTTTAGATGCTCTTTATGACGAATTAATAAAACCAATCATCTCAAAAGTAGAAATGGAATTTATAATATCAACTAACATCGCAGATCTTGCCTCTGGGATATCTTCGGCATTGAAGTTTATTGGTAAACTGGTTGGAAAAATTCCTAAAGGAAAAGTTGATTTTAAACCTACTTATGATTTCATGGAGTTGCTAAATACTCCCGCTAAATTACCTTACGCTTCTTTTGACCCAACTGAGCATACTGGAACTTATATCATGACGGGAGGTACCACAGGCGTGCCTAAGGCAACAAATCTAACCCATTTTAATGTTGTCTCAAATGCGATTCAATGTGTGGAGTGGTTGGGAGGAGAGCAGCCTGGAATCGCAGATCTAGGAGTATTACCATTATTTCACTCCTTCGGATTGACAGCGGTAATGAACGCATGTATCGGTCTTGGAGGATGGATGATGCTCTTTCCACGACCACCAGAAACGGAAGAATTAGTTAAAACGATTGAAAAGTTACCCGCTCCTCAAGGTGTTGCATATGTAGGTGCAGAAATTCTTTTCAAAAGATTAGCAGAATTTGAAGATTTGGATAAATATGATATTATGGGAAAGATTAGGAAATGTATTTCTGGTGCAGGCCCACTTCATGCACCTGTTCAGGAATCGTTTCAAAAAAACACGGGAGGGAAAATAGTAGAAGGATATGGTCTTTCTGAAGCTAGTCCCGTTGTTAGTTCTGGCAGTTTATTCGGAGAGAGTCCTTTAGGTAATATTGGAATGCCCATTCCTGGAACAGATTGGGCTATCTTTGATTCGAATGCTGATGATTTAGGAGATGGACCAATCGCTGATGGACTTCCTGAATCGAAATATGGTGAAGAAAACACCGGTGAAATATGTGTATGTGGTCCACAAGTAATGAAAGAGTATCTTAATAGACCCGAGGAGACCGCTGCTACTCTTCAAGAATGGGATGGCAGAATTTGGCTTCGAACAGGGGATATTGGTTTTATGAGAGATGATGGGTTAATAACTATTAGAGATAGGAAAAAACAATTGATTAAAATGTCCGGACATTCAGTATTCCCTAAAGAAGTCGAAGAATTTTTAATGAAAAATGAAGCAGTAAATGAAGCGGCTGTCGCAGGTTTACCAGATCCGGAAGGTAAAGTTGGGGAGATAATTAAAGCATGGGTAGCCTTAGAATCTGAATATGAAGGAAAAATTACGGAGCAGGAATTAATTAATTGGTGCGTTAAAAATATGACCAAGTGGAAGGTACCAACGCAGATTGAATTTATTCCAGAAGTACCTAAAAATGTCTTAGGAAAAGTACAGAGAAGAGCACTTCAAGAAGCAGATCCATTATATAAAAAAGAGTAAGAATAAATTTTATTCCTTTTTTTAAATATTTAAAATTTTTTATTTCTATTTTTACTATTTATATTTCCAAGATTTAATAATATAATGAAAATTAATTAAACGATTTCTTAATTAATTTCTTTTAAATCCTTTTATGTTATAAGATAAATAAAAAAAAGAAATATAGAGTTATTCTTTCTGTTTTTTGGGTGGGAGGGGTATAAATTGACTTGTGCGACGTTTATATTTAGCATATTCGCTATCACCTTCGAATTGTTTGTTTAATAACTTTACACCTGAAACATTGATAATCATATAAGTTATAATAATCGGACCTATTACAGTTATGAATCCATATGGGAAATACACGTTGATCGCGATTAAAAATAATCCCCACCATTGAGTTACTTCACCAAAATAATTTGGATGTTGAGTATAACGCCATAGACCCTTATCAAATACCATTCCCTTGTTCTCAGCTTTACTCAAAAATTTATATAGTTGAAAATCACCCACCGATTCAAAATAAAATCCAATTATCCAAACGCCAATGCCTATTAAATCAAACCACCAAAAAGGCGGATTATCAATTACATTAATAAATGTAACTGGTGAAACTACTAAAAAGAGAATAAGACCTTGGAAAAGATAAATACGCAATAAGCTATTAATCAGAACTTTATCTCCCCACCGTTCTCTCATATTTTGATACCTTTTATCTTCACCTTTGCCCCAGTTTCTAATCATCACATATGTTGCTAATCTCAATCCCCAAATAGTTACTATAATAGTAACCATTATTTGTCTGAGTGCAAATGTTCCTTTCAATAGAAATGTAGACCATGCTACAAGTATAAAACCTCCACCATAAAATATATCCATTACAGAATTATCTTTTTTTATTGCACCGACAAGAAAAGCTAAGAACAAATATCCTAGTAAAAATAATCCAGTCCAGCCGAGAATTTGTAAAATCTCTAAAAGCATTTCCATTATTTTTTCTCCCTTGAAATGTAAATTTAATTTATCGTTAGATTTTATTGATTAATTCAGATTCGCCTAATATTTAAATTTAATATTAATAAAAAATCATATGAGTTGGAATTAAAAAATTAATAATCATAAGGGAGAAAATTATTTTGGAACTTAGATTGGGAAATTTTTTAAGAATTATATTGATTCTAATTCTTTTTTGGTAATTTCTCTTTATCTTTTCGTTTTACATACACAAGATCATATTTTTCCTTAAGTGATTCAATATCTTCAGAATCACCAATTAAATATTCAAGATTATCTTCATAAAATCGATTTTTTTTAAATTTTTTAGCGGGAACACCTAAATAAATCCATCCCGGTTCAAGTTCCTGTCCGACTGTAGTAACAGAACTGGCTGCTAGAATACAATTTTCTCCGATTTTCGTTCCCGGCATAACAATTGAGTGGCTTCCAATTATAACTTTATCTTCAATTTTAGTTTTTCTAATAATAAATAAATCTCCTGCAATTAATGCGGATTGAACAATACTCCCCTCTCCTATAGTAACATTTTTACCCATTTCAATAAATTCTGTATCTACCCATCCTTCAAAAAGAGAATTTGAAAATTTTGTTTTTACTCCAAACATTTTAAAGCAAAGATTATCTAAGAAAGGAAAAGGAAATTTATGTGAAAGCCATATTGGCCATTTTTTAATAGTATTACGAATACTCCAATAACGATAATCTTTATCCATCTTATCTCGTAAAAATGTTCCCACACGAGGTTTATGAATAAAATTTACACCCCATATTAATATTTTAGCAAAAATGAGGGAAATCACTACTATTGAAATATACATTATTATTATCAAAAGTGGTAATAAGAAAATAAATAGTATTGCATCATTGATCAATAATTTATAATAGATCCAGAATTCAAATTGTATGGTGAACACACTTATCCAGAAGAGAAATATATAAAATAATAGGTATCTCTTCTTCACAAGAACATTCGATGTAAAAGGACCGACCTTTAATGAAGCTGGTTTTGACATTATAATCACTTTTAATTATTATAGATTTAATTAATCTCTTCTTCTTCCTCGATATTTATTTTTTCTTCCACTAAGTATTTTGTTTCCTCATCCACATCTTTTTTATATACCATACCAGTTCTTATCTCTGAATATCTATTAGGTCTAAGCTTTGAAGCGGGAATTCCAAAATAAACCCATCCAGGCTCTAATTCTTGATTATAATTTGTTGTGCTGAAAGCTCCTATAATCGTTTCCTTTCCAACTTTCGTTCCTGGGGCGATATTTGAAACTCCTCCAATAACAGTGTAGTTTTCAAAAATTACTTTTTTAATTATTAGATATTTCCCCACAATCATGGAACTCATAATTGTCGCTCCCTGTCCGACTGTCACCTTATGTTTAAATTCTATAAATTCTGGATCGACCCACGCATCAAACATATGACTTGAAAAATCAACTTTTAATCCAAAATACTTAAAACCCAAAATATCAAGCCAAGGAATCGGAGAATTATCAAACCACCAAATTACAAATTTTTTAAGTTGAATTCTAAGACACCAAAATTCATAGTCTTTATTACTCTTTTCAGCGATGAAAATTCCCTCCCTTGGTTTATGGATCAAATTAAGAATAATCAAGATTGATTTTCCCACAATTATTACAGCAATTAATATAATAAAATACGAGGCAAATATGGCCACTGGGATAAGTATTATTTGTAAGAGAGGACTAAATTCTAAAATCAAAAAATAATTTGCCCAAAAAATTGCTATCAAAAATGAACCTAACCAGAAAATTGGAAGGAGTATTAAACTATATTTATATTGCATAGATTTTATCGCACTGGTAGTAACAAAATCAATTTCTAATTCAGATAATCCATGACTTTTTGGTAATATTAATTCATCAGTCTTACCTTGCTTTTGTTTTTTCTCTATTTCAGTCATTATAACTTTTACTTTTTTTTGTAGTTTTCAATTTCTGATTTTTCACGTGCTCTAATTCTTCTTTTGTGACTCCTAAATATTCTGCAGCCTTTCTTGAAAATGCTCTTCTTAAAGGGACTCCAAAATAATAATTGTCCCCCTTGAGAATGCTATGTTTAGTTGCACCTGCCATTGGTAATAAATAGGAATTATCATTAATCTCTACTCCTGGAGCGATACAGTTTAGAGCAGAAGCGGTCACGTTGTCTCCTGCCCTAATTTTAAAGTATGCTACGTTACCAAAAGTCCCATCAACAGCGTGAGAACTAAATCCTGAATTCACCCCAATATATGAATTTTCTCCAATCTCGATAAATTTATCTGCCCCAAATTGTTCTTCTAATGTAGTACCTTTTCCTATCTTATTTGTTCCAACAAAATTATAAAGCCAATTAATCAACCAAGGAAAAGGACCCTTATTAAATGCATGCTTTGGATATTTTATGAGAAAACTACGGATATGGTATAAGTTCAATGTTTTACTAGGAATATTTCTGGGAATAATCCCATTCTTGGATGGTCTTATCTTTTCTGTAAGTTTCCACCAATATTTAGTTATCAGGGCTACAAAAAATAAATGTATCAAATAACATAGGATAATAATCAATGGTAAAAATATAGAAGCTAGAAGCGCTCTAATGTCAAGAAATATGGTAATAAAATTATTCGCTTTCAAAAAAAAGGGAATATAAAGGAACATTAAATACAACCAGAGGATAAGTCCTGGGAAAAACCAAGATATTAGATAAGATGTACCAAATCCTAAAATATACCAATGAAACTGAAGATTTATTTCCGTTTTTTCTACGTCAAGCTTTTTTTTCTTTTTCTCTTCTGAATTTGTTTTTTTAGTATCATTTTTTAACATAAAATATCTCGAGGCTAATTAAGTACATTATTCATTTTTTCTTATAGTTTTTATGTTAAAGCTATTTATAAGGTTTATTTTTATGGATCGAAAAAAGTATTATGAAGATAATTAAAATGCGAAAATAAGATTTAAAATATAAGATTGGATGAAATTTTCATTCAGATTGTTTAATCCACTTTAAAATATCTTCACTCTTTTTAGGAAAGATTTCTTTCAAAATTTCTATTCCAACTTTTTGTACTCTAGAATTCTCATCTGAGAGAACAGAACTTTCCAAGATATTAAAAACTTTATCTTTATTCAAATCCAATAATTTCAGAGCTTCTAAACTTAATATTCGTATATCAGGGTCATTATTATTCACAATAAAATATTCTAATAAATCTATAGTTTGATCTTCTGTATATTCTTTTGTTGTGAAATAATGATAAACGTCTGCTACGCTTAAGTTTTTATTCATAAATTCTAATGTATCTTGATATAAAATAGTTTCAAATTCTCCTTGAAAAAAGTAATTGCATTCATGATTTTCAGGTAATCTATGAATATGGCAATATGTCTTACCACAATATTTGCATCGGAATGGAATTTTTTGGATTTCCTTATTGCAGTAGAAGCATTTTGTCATTTCAAATCTTGAATAACATGAATCAATATTTCTTTTTATTGTTATAAGTTATGATTATCCTTTATTTAATACAAACGAACTTGGGAAAAAACCTAAACGATTAAATCTAATCTTCTCTCTCATGACGCGGTTTTAGTTGCTCAATATAAGAAACATGCTCCTCTTGATGTTTTCTGTAATATTTTTTGTACACTTCTTCCAATCTTTCCTCTGTTTCTGCTCTAAATTGAATTTTATCTTCTAAACCATCTTCAAAAAAGCGATTCTTTTTAAATTTTTTTGCGGGACAACCATGATAAATCCACCCTTCTTCTAACTCTTGACCTATAGTGGTAAGGGACCAAGTACTTAAAGCAACCTTTTTTCCTATATGAGTTCCCGGCATAACAACAGAATGTGTTCCGATTCTGACATCATCCTCAATAATAGTTTTACGAATAATCAGTAAATTCCCCATAATTACAGCCGATTGAATGTGTGATCCTTGACCTACAACAACATTCTCTCCGAATTCGATAAATTCTGTATCTACCCATCCTTCAAAAAGAGAATTTGAAAATTTTGTTTTGACTCCAAACATTTTAAAGCAAAGATTATCTAAAAAGGGAAAAGGAAATTTATGAGCTAACCACACTGGCCATCTTTTTATTGTATTTCGAATGCACCAATAACAATAATCTTTATCATTTCTATCTCGTAAAAATGTACCTTCTTTTGGTTTATGAAGAGTATTAACGATACTTAAAAGGAATCTTGCTAAAATTAATGAGATTAATACTAATTCCACATAGCAGAGAAAAGCAAATAATGGTAAATATATATAAAAATGAATAGGTCTATTATAATCCCATGTTAATTGCCAATATCCCCAGAATTGAAGCATAATTGGAATAATTGTTGCCCAAATTAAAAAAATATAAAGCAATAGATATCTTTTCTTAGGTAATTCTGTAGGAGCAAACGGTCCTACTCTCATACTAGTTGGTACACTCATTTGATTATCACATCGGTTACACTAAATCTTTCTTATCTTCTTCTATATTCACTTCTTTTTTAATTTCTATTTTTTCTTCTTCATCAATTTTCTTTTTAATAATAATATCTCGTGTTTTAATCGCATGTTCATTAGGTTTTAACTTTCGAGCAGGAATTCCAGCATAAATCCACCCTGGACTCAATATTTGATTAAATGCAGTACTACCGGCAGCGCCTATAACGGATTCTTCCCCTAAAATTGTTCCTGGAGCAACCGTTGATTGCCCCCCAACCACTGTGTGGTTATCTAAAATTACTTCCTTAATTATTAAATATTTTCCTACTACCATGCTTGACATTACCACTGCACCTTGACCGACCATTACTCCTCTTCCAAATTTAACGAATTCAGCATCACACCAAGCATCAAAGAGATGGCTTGATGTATCTATCTCCATCCCGAACCATTTAAAAGCTAATATATCTACCCATGGAAGTGGCCAATTATTAAAAAGCCAAAGCACAAGTTTCTTTATTTCAATTCGTAAACACCAAAATTCAAAATCATTATCACCCAGTTCTGCTTTAAAAATTCCCTCTTTTGGTTTATGTAGAAGATTTACTAATATTAACAATAACTTACTAAAAATAACACAGGCGAATGTAAAGATCGTTAACATCGCTAAAATATGTGCTGGAAGAAGAAGGAAGAAGACAATAATTCCGCTCCAATGTGGTTGGTAAAACCACCAATATATCAATGTGATCATCCCACTTAACCAAATGATAGGTAAATAGACTAATAAAAATTTTAAATTTATTCGACTAATGGCTGAGGAAGTAATAAAATTTACTAAATATTCCTCTTCTTCATCTTGCTCTTCTTTTTTATTATTTTCCTCCATCTTAATCGGCTTTTTCTTTTTTTTGTGTTTGTTTTTCTTCTAATTTTTCGGCTCTTTCAAGATCTTCATCAGTCAAATCTAAGAATTTTTTTAATTTACGTGAAAACAATTTTCGAATAGGCATACCAAAATAATAATATCCTCCTTTTGCTACTGTAAACTTCAGAGTCGCAGATCCAGGAAAGACATATGAATTATCTCCTAATTCTGTCCCAGGAGCTAAAGGAGATTCAGCACCAACCGTGCAATTATCCCCTAATTTAACTTTGAAATAGTAAATATTCCCAAAAATTCCCTCTACAAGATGACTTGCTAATGAAGCATTTGGACCAACATAACAGTTCTTTCCTGTTATTGCAAATCTATCTCCACATACTTCCTCTTCTACGGTAGTTCCTTTTCCATAATCAGTTGATCCTATGAAATTAAACATCCATGTAAAAAGCCAGGGAAACATACCCTTCATTATAGTGTTTTTTGGATATTTCAATAAAAATGACCGAATATGGTATAATGAAGCAGTTTTACTGGGTATATTTCGTGGAATCACCCCATCTTTAGCTGGAGATATTTTTTGGGTAAATCCATACCAAAATTTCGTTACCGCAGCAGCAAAGAAAATATGTAAGAAAGCACATAGTATTAAAACAATTGGAAAAAATAAGAGAGAAAGCAAAGGTTCTAATTCTGTGAAGATTAAAATAAAATTAGATGTATCTAAAAAATATGGTACAAAAAATAAAAATATGTATAAGAAAAATAAAATCCCAGGAATAACCCAAGAAATGAAATAAACAGTGACGAATCCAATAATATACCAATGCCACTTTATTGGCTGTTCTCTCTTTATTATATCCAGATCCTCATTATTATCTTCTTGCTCTTGATTATTTGAATCTTTTTTCAAAGAGTCCCATCTCGAAAGAATATTAATTTTTAATTTTTTTAAAGCGAGATATTATTTTATTGAGCCATATTATAACAGCTTATAGATTACGTGCTTATTTAATAGTAAATTCAATACTCTTAAAAAATTTCTCGATATGAAAATCGTTTTTTAATCGACTAATTTCGTTTCCTTTTTTCTTTAAATGTAAATTAAAGCCATATAATTATGCAAAAATATTTTTAATTCAATTTATAGAATTTGGAATTCAATGGCAATTGTAAGAATTCTTGAAAAAGAAGAAATATAATGAAATATTTTAATAGTAAATGGATGGACTCTATTTATTGATTAATAATAATATATTAATTTAGATAATTCTCATATAAAATATTAAACCAAAATCTAATAATATAGAAAAAGAGTGAAATGAGGAGTTAATTTGACGAATAAATCATTCTCTCTCGAAGATCTCTATCCTAAATATGTAATAAATAGTAAAGGAGAGAAAATTCCATTCGAGGAGACCAAAATTGCCACCGTTTTAAATAGAGAGACGGGTCTCGATATGCACATAGCCGAGAGTATAGCCGAGGATGTTTTAAGAAAGGTTATCGGTTTAGGGGTTGATGAAATCACTACTAATCACCTTAGAGAACTAGTTTGTGTTGAGCTTACTCAAAGAGGTATGAATAAATATCGAAATCTATTCGCGAGAGCAATCAATTTAGAAAATATTAGTTTTAAGCTAGATGATCAATTTATTGAGAAATATAAACATAAACAACCAGATTGGGGTCCTCTCGGACACTTCACTTATAAAAGAACATATGCGAGAATAATTGAGAAGGAAGGGAGAAAAGAAGAATTCTGGGAAACCATTAGAAGAGTAGTTGAAGGATGCTATTCTATTCAAAAAGAACATTGTATGAAGCTAAGTTTACCTTGGGATACTGAAAAAGCTCAAAGATCTGCCCAAAAAATGTTTGAGAAAATATGGAATTTTAAATTTTGCCCACCTGGTAGAGGTTTATGGATGATGGGTACAGACTTCATAGCTCGACATGGGTCTATGGCATTGAATAATTGCGGGTTTGCATCCACAGAAGATATTAATTTAAAGTATTCGAAAGCCTTTGAGTTTGTGATGGATGCGCTTATGTTAGGGGTAGGGGTAGGATTTGATACTAAGGGAGCAGGGAAAATAGTAATCAAAAAACCACAAGAAGGTCATTTTAAATTTGTCATCTCTGATAGTAGAGAAGGTTGGGTTGAAGCCCTCAAACTTATGCTGGAGGCATATTTCATAGGGCAACAAATTCCAGAATATGATTTCTCCGAAATTAGGCCCGCAGGTACTCCTATCAGAGGTTTTGGGGGTATCGCGTCTGGTCCAGAACCACTAAAAGAAATGTTACAAGATCAACAAAAAATATTAGAAAAAAGAATTGGAGAACCGATTACCTCAGTAGATATTTTAGATATAATGAATCTTATTGGGAAATGCGTCGTAGCCGGTAATGTAAGACGATGTTTGCCTGAGGGAACTTTAATTCATACAAAAAATGGATTAATTCCTATAGAAAAACTAAATCCAGGAACCCTAATAGAAACTACCAAAGGATATTATCCCATTTTAGAAGTAATATCTCAAGGTCAACAAAATCTTATAAGAATTAACTCACAGATTGGAGAATTTCTCTGTACCAAAAATCATCAAATTGCGGTTATGACAAAGATTGGACAATATACTTGGAAAAAAGCCATAGATCTCAAAAGGGGAGATAGAATTGTATTCCCGATACACATTTCCAAAGGAAGGGATACTCACCTTCCAGAATGGTCATATGATAAACCAGATCATTCAACAACTTGTAAAGATATAACAATTCCTCCATTAGATGAAGACTTAGCATGGTTTTTGGGTTACTTTCATGGTGATGGATGTGTAATTCCAAATTTTGAAAATAACGGACTCAATGCTGAAATAAATGTTGCCATAGATAAGGAGCATAAATTGATTATAAAAAAGTGTAAAGAGCAATTACAACGGTTTGGAGTGAATATTTATTCTCCAGAATTAGAAGAAAAGTGTGTAAAGTTAAGATGTATATCTAAACAACTTTCTTGGTATTTTGATCACTTTAAACAATCAAATACATCAATAAGAATCCCAGATTATATTATGGAAGGAAAACCTGAAATTAGGGCAGCCTATTTAGCAGGACTTTTTGACGCTGATGGTTCTTCTTTAACTCGCCCAATTCATCTAGTTGTTTCTATTTATCCCAAATTTATTCAACAAGTTAAAGCTTTATATGCCTCATTGGGAATTCCTACCCGAATTAAGAAATTAGATCGATCAAATTTAGATAATTGGAAAGATATCTTTAACCTAGATCTGGTGGGTGAGGTAGCAATAAATAGATTCCTAAATATTGTACAAAATTACTCATTAAAATTTACCTTTAATAGAAAAACAAAAAGAAGCCAAAATGACTTTGGTTATCCCAGAGAATGGATTCTAGAAAGTAATTTTAAGTACGGAAGGAAGTGGACACCTAGTCAAAAACAAATGACTGTCGCGACATATATGAAATGTGGAGGAGAAATAAACAATTTAATACCTATTGAAGTTTTTGAGGTCATAAATAGTGATAATTCAAAATATAATACTTTTGATATCTCAGTAGCAAATGTCCATGAATTAATAGCAGCTGATGGAATATTAGTTCATAATAGTGCTGAAATAGCATTAGGAGATGCGACTGATTTTGATTTTATTACATGTAAGCAGGATAAGGAAAAACTATATCATCACAGGTGGGCAAGCAATAATAGTTTATTCGCCAAGAAGGGATTAGATTATTCTTTCATTGCTGACCAAATCGCTATAAATGGAGAACCCGGAATATTTTGGCTCGAAAATGCTCGTGCATATTCTAGAATGAAGGAGAAACCAGATTATAAAGACAAAAAGGCAGCAGGTGTTAATCCTTGCGGGGAACAAACCTTAGAATCTTTTGAGTTATGCTGTTTAGTTGAAACTTTCCCTTCCCGTCATGAATCGTATGAGGAATTCGAGGAAACTCTTAAATATGCCTATTTATATGCAAAATCAGTCACTTTAGTAAATACACATTGGAAAGAAACTAATGCAGTCATGTTAAAAAATAGACGTATGGGTGTTTCTCAAACGGGCATAATTGAAGCATTTATTAAACATGGAAGGCATAGAATTCTTGAGTGGTGTGACAAAGGTTATAAATTTCTAAACACTTTAGATGAGAAATATTCACATTGGTTATGCGTACCAAGATCAATTAAAATTACCACAGTTAAACCCAGTGGTACAGTTTCGCTACTTCCAGGTGTGAGTTCTGGAATTCATTATCCACATTCAGAATATTATATCCGTAGAATTAGAGTATCTAGTAACTCAGATTTAATTGCACCATTAAAAGAATCGGGCTATAAAATTGAGGACGATCATTATTCGAAAAATTCAGTGGTCGTAGAATTTCCCGTCCACGAAGAATATTATGATCGCGGAAAAGATGACGTATCAATCTGGGAGCAAGCAGAAAATGCAGCCTCATATCAAAAATATTGGTCCGATAACCAAGTTTCAATTACAATCACGTTTACTCCAGAAGAGGCTGATCAGATTGAGCGTGTATTAGAATGTTTCGAAGACAAACTAAAAGCAGTGAGTTTCCTCCCTATAAAAGAGCATGGATATAAACAAGCTCCGTATGAAAAAATCTCAAAAGAAAAATATGAAGAAATGTCCTCAAAATTAAAGCCTTTAAATTTATCAAGTACAGCAGACAGAGCAATTGGAGAGAAATTTTGCGATTCAGATTCATGCGAAGTGAATTATTGAATACTCTTCATGGTTTCTTTATATCTTCTATACTTTCTTTTTCCGAAACTTATTACTTTAGCAAGCATTTCAGACTTTTGAATCGATGTATTAAAATCGTTGGGTTCCCTTATATATTCTTCCTTCAAAGCATTATCATAGATTTTTCTGCCAATTGGAGTTCTAACTAATGTAGTAGTAAAATGATTTTGAGATCCTAAACCCCCAAAAGAGATATCAGCATAAATATTTGAAAAATCTTTGCAAGCATAACATGCAGATCTAATTATCCCATTTAATTCCGTAAAAGGAATAAAAATCTTATTTTGATCGTTAAGTTGTAAGATTAATTCTTCTTTTATATTCATTTTTTTAACATCATCAAATGAAAAATGAAATTTTTCTTCTAAATTCCTTCTTTCATTCTCTGAAAAGGAAAAATTAAAATTACAAAAAAGACCTAAAGTATATTTGATTACATGAGCAGGTAATATACTTAATTCCTGCATTTTTCTAATAGAATGAATTTGGCATGGAGTACCTACAATAGCAATATCCATTAGACTAGAATCTACTAAATGTTTTAATTCTGTAATGGTGGGAACAAATGAATCATAATTTTCCAATTTAACTACTCCATGTGATAGATCATAGTGAGATCCTGCTGCTTCAATGAGATCTTTTTTATTTTTAGCGAAGAAAGGAATTCTATTGAATAAACTCTCTTCTTTTGAGACAATCGCTCCTTGGATTAAATTATTATCTAATAGATATGTTAATATTGCTGTTACCACCCCACCATCCGTTGCGTTCTTTAAAATTTCTTTTGAAGTGGCTTGACTTGATGTTATTTTATCCCAATTTCCTATAGATGTTTTATAATTATATTTCTCATTTAATTCTTCATCTAAAACATGAGTTTGAGGGCAAATTAAATAACAAATACCACATTCAAGGCAGTTATCCTTATTGACATATTTTGGAGGTCCGGAATTCGACATTCCTATTGCTTTTATCTCATCTGCAGAACAGAAACTTACACATCCTCCACATTCTCCACATATCCCTTTATCATGAACCTCATTTATTAAATCATCAAAAGATTTCGGTAATGTTTCTTTTACTTTATTTTCATTTAAATTATTAGTCATTTCACTTTCCCTCGCTTAATATTCATCCGGCATATCTTCTAATTCTTTTAAAGAAAAAACAGGTCCGTCTATGCAAACATATTTATCACCAATATTACATCTCCCACATTTCCCAACTCCACATTTCATTCTCATTTCTAATGAATTTAATATTTGTTCTGAGGAGAAACCCAATTCTTTCAAGACATCGATTGTTGTCTTGATCATTATCGGGGGTCCACAGACTGTTGCTATGGAGTTATCTGGTGATGGTGAAATTTCTTTTACAACTGGTGCGACATATCCAACCATACCATCCCAACCTTCTGCCTCTTGGTCAATAGTTAAATATATATTAAGATCATCACGTATATTCCATCTTTCAATTTCAAGTTCATATAGCAGTTCTCCTGGATTTCTATTTCCATAAATCACTGTGATATTCCCATATTCAGATCTATTATTCTCATGTATGAGGTATTCTGTTAATGATCTTAATGTGGAAAAAGCAAATCCTCCTCCGATAATGACTATATTTTTCTTTTTCATATCTTCAATTGGCCATCCATTCCCAAAGGGACCCCTAATTCCAACTATATTCCCTTCTTTACTATTATGCATAGCAGTCGTTACTGTTCCCATTCTTTTTACAGTAAATTTAAGCGAATCTGGTTCTGTTGGTGAGGAAGCAATTCCAATAGGACATTCTCCTTTCCCTAAGATACTTAATTCAGCAAATTGACCTGGAATATAATTGAATTCTTCTAAATCTCCTTGATTCTTAAATATTAATTCGAATGTTTTTATATCATTAGCTTGATTTTCAGATCTAATGGTTCTAATTTCAGTCAATTTTGGCATATAGAGTTCAGGCAACAAGTAATTTCTCCTCCTCCTCTTTATTTAGTTTTTGAAATTTCTCTAAAATTACCCTTATATCATTATTTACAGGGCAATATTGAATACATCTACCGCATCCAACACATCCTATTAAATCATAATTCTTTGGGTAATAGCAGAATTTATGCAAAATTCGGTTTCTACATCTTTGAATTCTAGACGATCTTGGATTATGTCCACTAGTGTGGAGGGTATATAATGGAAATTGACAGGTATCCCAAATCCTAACTCTTCTACCTCTGTTATTATAATGATCTTCTTCATCTATGACATCAAAACAATGACATGTTGGACATAAAAAAGCACATGTGCCACATCCAATACAAACTTCACTTATCTCTTTCCATAATGAATTATAAAAGTTATTATCAAGTTTTTCTGAGATATTCTCTAAATTTAAATTAGTTTCAATCGCAGATTCAGCTTTATTTGCTAATTCCACCGACTTTTTTAAATCATTTTTACTGGCTTTATTTAACCATGAAATTCCCTCAATTAACTCTTTCCCCTTATCTGAAATTGGAGTAACTAAATATTTTTCCGTTAAATCCACTAAAAATATATCTACATCATCATCTTTAAATGGATGACCATTAACAGATGTACAGAAACAAGTATTTTTTGGTGTATTACATCCAATTCCAATTAGAATTGTATTTTCCCTCTTTTTCAAAAATAAATCATCTTCAAATTTCCCAAAACTAAAAAAAGTCTTTAATAATGTAAAGCTATGAGCATCGCAAGGTCTAATACCAAGAATTATTCTCTTTTTTTCTAGATTATTTGATTCTTTAAAGACAATCTCATCACTTTTTTGTTCATATTCAAATAAAGTCTCGATCTGAGGGAAAATGACTGATTTTGGAGGTATTTTTGAATTTAGATAATCTAATTTTAATCTATCACTTTTATCAACCTTTTCAAAAACGATATTTCCCTTTTTCTCTATCGGACCATAAACTGAGTAATCTTTCAAAAATTCTTTTAATAGTCTATTCAAATCTTGTTTAAATATGATTTTTTCCAATTTTTTTCCACCTTCCATTATCCTTCTTCTTCTAACATGAAATTTTGGTTATCATCCATATCGTGGGTCATCATCGGAGGTATCGTGGTAAGATCTGCACCACTAAAAAAATTAAATCTCTCTTTTACTATCTCTTCAATTTTTCTATTAATTAATGATAAGTCAATCCCTACTGGGCAAACACTAGAACATGAACCACAACCTACACATCTCCCTGCTAAATGCAAGGCGCGTATTAAATGGAATGAAATTATATCTGGAATTTCTGTAGTCTTTCCAAACCATTGAGGCATGTTCTGATCTACAAAACATAAATTACAATAACAAAATGGACATACTTCCCTACATGCATAACATCTTGTACAACTTTGTAAAAGATCGTTAATATATTCCCATCTCTCTTCTGGTGATTTTTCTTCAAATTCTTTAATATCATCGAAGTTCAAATCCAAATCGGAAATATCTTGAAAATCTCCTTTAATATTTTCTGATAATTTTGGTATTTGAGGTGGGGATTTAATTTTACAAACTTTGCATAATTCCATTAAATATTCATCAAATGGAAATTCCTCCTCAAAATCTTTCCCTTCTACAATAATATCTTGCCCTCTTACGGAAAGATTTGTGATTTCTCGCTCTCCTATTTCTTTTTCTATTCTTTTTCGATTAATTATTCCATTACACTTAATTCCAATAAATATAATGTCTTTTAAATCAATTTGATTTTCAAGTGAAAGTTGAATAATAGTCCTAGCTACACATCCTTTCGCTACTAACCCAATTTTTAAATTCTCCTCTGACTCTTCCTTACGGATAAATCTTGAGATATTTGAGGTTAAATATGATGCTAAATTAACATAACAGAGATTATTCCACATTAATTTTTCAACCTCATCAACTTCTCTAACAAATACTGGCAAATTACTTAAGGGAAATGTTCCATCCGAATAACCAATGATAAGATCAACCTCTTTTTCTTCTAGTAATTGTGTAGAAATTTCTCTTATTTTATCTGTTATTTTTTGATTTTGTATTTGTATATCTTCCATACTCTCACCATTTCTTATTGAATTTTTTATTAGGACCAATTTTTTTCACTCTTTCTGTTGCTGTTTTTATAAGTTTTGCAAATCTCTCTCCTTCAGCAGCAGATACCCACATAAAATTAATCCTTTCAGGTTCTATACCAAAAAATATTAATAAATCATTAAGAATTGCAAATCTCCGTCTCGCTACTAAATTGCCACTTATATAATGACAATCTCCAGGATGACATCCAGATACAACAACTCCATCCCAACCATCTAATAAACTTTTTACTATAAAAAATGGATTTATCCTCCCAGAACAAGGAACTCTAACAATTCGTATATTTGGGGGATATTGGATTCTACTCACTCCTGCTAAATCAGCTCCCGCATAAGAACACCAATTGCATAGAAATGCAATTATTTTCGGTTCCCATTCATCTTCTTGTTCTTTATTTACTTTTTTTTCAATACTTAATTCATTCATTTTTTTATAACCTCCCTGTTATCATTGCATATATTTGTTCTGAAGAGAATCCTAAAATATCAATAGCAGAACATCGGCAGTTTCCTGAACAAGCACCACAACCTTTACATAAGGCTTGATTTACTGAAGCTACGGTTCCAAATCTTCTATCTTCTATTAATTCAATTGCGTTATAAGCACAATTTTCAACACACATTCCACATCCTACACAACGGGATAAATCCACTTTAGCAATTTTTCCTTCCGCTTCGATTTCTTCTTTTGAAAGAATTGTACACGCTCTCGAAACCGCAGCATTTGCTTGACTTATTGAATCTTGAATCGTTTTTGGTGCATGAGCTAAACCAGCCACAAATATTCCTTCAGTTGCAAAATCAACAGGTCGTAATTTTACATGTGCTTCCAAGAAAAAATTATCTTCGTTAATGGGTACTTTTAATAATTTTGCGAGCCTCTCATTTTGTTTGGGGGCTTCTATACCTGCACTCAAGACTAGTAAATCAGTATCTAGATTAATTAACCCTAATTTTGGAGATTTAACATTAACTTGGACTTTTTTTTCTTTTGGAATTATTTTCGGTGGATCTTTTTCATTGAACCTAATAAAAATAACCCCTTTTTCACGTGCTTTACGATAATAGATTTCTTTAAACCCATAGGTTCTAATGTCTCTATATAAAATAACAATTTCTATATTTGGATTCTGTTCCTTTGCTAAAAGAGCATTTTTAATTGCCTCTGCACAACACATTTTACTGCAATAGGGATGTTCATCATTTCTCGATCCGACACATTGAATCATTACAATTTTTTTTTTATCTTCAATTTCACTTGTTTCATTTAAAACATATTCAAATTCAGATTGAGAAATAATTCTTAAATCTTGACCGAAACAATATTCTTTTGGTCTATATTCTTTAGCACCTGTCGCAACTACAATTACGCCATGTTCAAAATTTTCCTTTCTATTATCCTCTCCATATTTAATTGTTGTTTTAAAATTCCCAATATACCCATCAATATTTTCTATTTCTGCTTGGGTAAAAATATGAACTTTTGGATTTTCTTGAATTTTCTCAATTATCTCTGATAAGAATTGTTGAACGTTTCCTCCTTCAAGAGTTGTAAAAATATTTCTCGCATGTCCACCTAATTCTTTTTCTTTCTCTATTAAATAAGTTTCATATTCTTGACTAGCAAGATTTAATGCTGCAGTCAAACCACTTATTCCTCCTCCAATTACCAATGCGTTCGGTGTAATATTTAACTTTATTCTTTCTAATGGTTGTATTTTCCTGGCTTTATTTACCGCCATTCTCACTAAATCTTTAGCTTTTTGAGTTGCGGATGCAGGATCATTCATATGTACCCAAGAACATTGATCTCTGATATTTGCCATTTGAAATAGATATCTATTTAATCCAGCCTCTCTAATCGTTTCTTGGAATAAAGGTTCATGTGTACGTGGAGTACAAGACGCAACTATAACACGATTTAAATTAAATTCTTCTATTTTTTCTTTTATTAATGTTTGAGTATCTGCTGAACATGTATAAAGATTTCTATCTGCTAAAACTACATCTTGTAAATTATTAGCATATTCCGTTACCTCTGGAACATCTACTGTACCTCCAATATTAATACCACAATGACAGATAAATACTCCAATTCTAGGAGGTTGACCTGCAACAAATTTTTCTGGAGGAAGAGATTTTTCAGTAATTAAGGTAC
Organism: Promethearchaeia archaeon; assembly: GCA_046497275.1. Lineage (GTDB taxonomy): Archaea > Asgardarchaeota > Lokiarchaeia > Sigyniarchaeales > SOKP01 > TEKIR-8. The sequence continues at coordinate 41,210 of JAWOFX010000080.1, forward strand.
CTCTTTGTTGATATAATAATGAATCGACACATCCAGCAGCAGCACTGGCTTGCGTTACAGTTTCAGGGATATCCTTTGGGGAAGAAAATGCCCCGCAAACATAAATTCCTGTTCTTGTTGTCTCTACTGGATTAAATAAATTCGTTTGAGCAAATTTAAATTCATTTAAATTAATATTAAATTTTTCAGAAAGATACTCAGCATCATGGGGGGGATTTAACCCTATAGCTAAAACAACCATATTAAAAATTTCTTCTTTAATTTTTCCTGCTTCATCTTCATATCGTATTTTTAGATCATTTGTAAAACGATTTTCTTCAATTGATGCTATTCTGCTCCTAATGTATCGAACTCCATATTCATCTTTTGCTCGTTCAATGTATTTATCAAAATCTTTGCCATATGCTCTAATATCCATCGTAAAAATAGTTGGATTAACTTGATGCATATGTTCTTTGGCAATTACTGCTTCTTTTGCTGTATACATGCAGCAAACCGAGGAACAATAAGGTTGCCCCTCTTTAAGATCTCTTGATCCAATACATTGAAGGAAAGCAATTTTTTCTGGAACATCTCCATCAGAAGGGCGTAATATCTTTCCGCTATAAGGACCACTTGCACTTAAGATCCTTTCGAATTGTATACTTGTAACTACATTGTCATAAATACCGTATCCATATCTTTTAATATTACTTGGATCAAATTCATCAAATCCGGGTGAGAGAATTATTGCTCCAATATCTAATTCTAACTTTTCATCTTCTAAATCATATTCTACAGCATTTGCTTTACAAACCCCTTCACATACTCCACAACCAATACAATATTCTTTATTTATCGCATAAACTAACGGAACTGCTTGAGGATATTTGACGTAAGTAGCCTTGCAAATCGATAAATCTTCATTAAAGATATCAATTGCTTCAACAGGACATTTTTGACCACATACACCGCAGCCTGTACATTTTTCTTGATTGATATGGATAGATTTTTTTAAAATATGTGCTTTAAAACTTCCAGCTTCTCCTTCAACCTCAATAATTTGACAATTAATCAATAAATCAATGTTCTGATGTCTTCCAGTCTCAACCAATTTAGGAGAGACTATACACATAGCACAGTCATTTGTGGGAAACGTTTTGTCAAGCTGGGCCATCACTCCTCCGATACTTGTTGTTTTTTCCACGAGATAAACTTTAAATCCAGATTCGGCTAAATCGAGGGCCGCCTGACAACCGCCAATTCCAGCTCCGACCACCATCACTGCTCCAACTTTTTCCATCTTTTTTATCCCTCCATCACGTTTAGATAAATTGGTGTAATTCCTACAATCTTATCCATAGCAATTTGGCCTCGTTGCTTCAATACTAAAATATGATCCAAGATTTCACTTGGCTTTATTTCAAACTCGATTGCTAAATCTTTTACTGATTTAGGATCTTTCTTTAATGAACCGAGAATACGATGGCGCACATATTCATCATAGATTGCTTGTTCAAAGAGTTCTTGAAATTCTTCTTCCGGAATTTTATCTCCATACACATTTTGTTGCTCTGTTAATGCTCTTTCTCTGCCTACTAACGCTCTCATTCTATAACTCGTAGATGCCATCTCTAATGCTTTTATTTTATCAATTAATTTATCTTTAGCTTTTCCAGAATTTATTGGGGATGGACCTAGATCTTTTATGTGGTTTGTAAAATTCGTAATTATTTCAGCAAATCGATTTCCTTCTGATGCTGAAACCCATTCTAATCGAATTCGATTTTCAAAACCTATAAAGCTTAAGAATTGTGTAATCATCTCATATTTTATTTTCGCTTCATAATTGCCTTCAAGATAATGGCAATCACCAGGATGGCATCCCATCACAATAATACCATCTATTCCAGTTAGAAATCCTTCAAAGATAAATTCAGGATCTACTCTCCCACTGCACATTACTCGAATTACTCTCAAGTTCGGGGGATATTGTATCCTACTCACTCCTGCTAAGTCAGCTCCCGCATATGAGCACCAATTACATAGAAATCCCAAAATTTTCGGTTCATAACTCATGCGATTTCTCTCCCTCCTAAGGCATATATTTCTGATAAAATTTGCTCATTTGTAAAATGCTTAATCTCAATTGCTCTTTCTGGACAAGAAGCTCCACAAAGACCACAACCTTTACAGAGTGCTTCTTGAACATAAGCATAACCTTCCTCATCCTTGACTATAGCATTGAAAGGGCATATTCTAACACAGATTTTGCACCCAGTGCAAAGATCTTTATCAACATGCGATACAATACCTCCTACTATTAATGAATCTTTCGATAAAATTGTCGTTCCCCTTGATACAGCGGAATTGGCTTGTGCAATACTTTCACTGATTGTTGACGGACCATGAGCTGTCCCACATAAAAAAATACCTTCAGTAGCAAAATCTACAGGTCTGAGTTTAACATGTGCTTCTAAGAAGAAATTATCTTCATTTAAAGGGACTTTTAACATTTTTGCTAAAGATAAATTGTCTTCTACAGGAGCTACTATTCCTGTACTTAATATTAATAGATCACATTTAACAGAAATTTCTCCTAATTTTGGAGATTCAAGATTAATTGTTAAATCTTTTTTATTTTTAACAATTTCCGGAGGTTTTTCATCATCAAATCTTATAAATATGACTCCCTTCTCTCGGGCTATTCGGTAATATTTCTCTTTAAATCCATATGTTCTTATATCACGATAAAAAATAATAACTTCTATTTTTGGATTGATTGTTTTAATTTTTATAGCGTTTTTAATTGCATCAGAACAACATATTCTGGAACAATATGGATGATCTTCATTTCTTGATCCGACACATTGAATCATAGCAATAGAATTTTTATCTTTAAGGTCTGAGGATGAGGTTAATAGAATCTTTTCTAATTCTACTTGTGTAATAACGCGTGAATCCTCATTATATAAATATTCTGATGGAACATATTGGTCAGCTCCGGTTGCAAGAATAATAATACCGTGTTCTATTTCTTCTTTTTCTTTTTTATTTTTAATAGTTGTTTTAAAATTCCCTATATATCCATCAATTTTTTCTATAGTCGAATTTAAAAAAACATGAATTTTATTATTATTTTTAATATTTTCAATTAAATTCTCAATAAATTCATCTACTTGAATACCCTCAAGAGTTTTATGAATGTTTCGAGCAAAACCTCCTAAAACATTTTCTTTTTCAACTAAATAAGTATCAAATCCTTGTTTGGCAAAATTAATTGCTGCAGACATTCCACTAATTCCTCCTCCTATTAATAGAGCACTTTGAGTTATATCTAACGGCATTTCCGCTATCGGAGATGTTTTTCTAACTTTCGCTATTGCCATTCTCACTAAATCTTTTGCTTTTTCAGTCGCTCTCTGTGGTTCTTTCATATGAACCCATGAACATTGATCTCTGATATTTGTCATTTGAAATAAATATCTGTTTAATCCTGCTTCTCTAATTGTTTCTTGAAAAAGTGGTTCATGAGTACGGGGTGTGCAGGAAGCAACAACGACTCGATTGATTTTATACTCCTCAATTTTTTCTTTTATTAAGGACTGTGTATCAGCTGAACATGTATAAAGATTCCTATCTGCTAGTACTACATTTGGCAAGGTTTTTGCATATGCGACGACTTCTGGAACATTTACAGTCCCTCCAATATTGATACCACAATGGCAAATAAAAACTCCTATCTTAGGAGGTTCATTTGAAATATCTTTCTCTTTTGGATATTTTTTCTTAGTCACTAATGTATTTCTCGTAGATGAAAGAACGGTATTAACTTGTCCCGCTGCAGCACTCGCTTCAATCACAGTTTCAGGTATATCCTTGGGAGATGAACATGCCCCACAGACAAAAATACCTGATCTAGTAGTATTAACTGGAGAAGAGAGATTAGTTTTTAAAAAGCCATATTCATTTAATTCAATATTGAATATTTTTGCTATTTTTTTCGCGTCATTAGGAGGATTTAATCCAACCGCTAAAACCACCATATTAAAAACCTCTTCTTTAATCTCTCCTTTCTCATTTTCATATTTTATTTTTAAATCATGAGTATAAGGATTTTCTTCAATTGATGCCACTCTGCTTCTGATATACCGAACTCCATATTCATCTTTCGCTCGTTCAATATATTTATCAAAATCTTTACCATATGCTCTAATATCCATTGTAAATATAGTAGGCTCTAAACTTTCCATATGTTCTTTGGCGATTACAGCCTCTTTTGCTGTATACATACAACACACAGAAGAACAATATTCATTTCCAAATTTGAGATCACGTGAGCCCACACATTGGATGAATGCGACTTTTTTCGGGACATCTCCATCAGAAGGTCTTAAAACTTTTCCCGAGTAGGGGCCACTAGCACTTAAAATACGTTCAAATTGAATACTGCTGAGCACATTTTTATATTTCCCAAATCCCAAATTTTTATTTAAAGTAGGTTCAAACTCCTCAAATCCAAGAGCTAAAATGATTGAACCAACATTTATTTTAGAATTTTTATCTTTTAAATCATAATTAATAGCGTTCGCTTTACAAACTCCTCTACAAATCCCACATCCAATACAGATATCTTTGTTAATTGCATATACCAAAGGAACTGCTTGGGGATATTTTACTGAAGCTGCTTTATTTAATGATAACCCCTCATTGAATATGTCAACTGCTTCAGTTGGACATTCTTGACCACAAACTCCACATCCTGTACATTTTTCTTGATCTATATATAAAGTTTTTTCAATTATTTCAACATTAAAATTACCAGATTCACCAGAAATATTTTCAATCTCAGAGTTTATTTTAATTTCAATATTTGGATGTCGTCCTGCTTCAACCAATTTAGGAGAGACTATACAAATTGCACAATCATTCGTAGGAAACGTTTTGTCAAGCTGGGCCATCACTCCTCCGATGCTTGTTGTTTTTTCCACGAGATAAACTTTAAATCCAGATTCGGCTAAATCTAGGGCCGCTTGACAACCGCCAATTCCAGCTCCGACCACCATCACTGCTCCAACTTTTTCCACCTTTTTTATCCCTCCATCACATTTAGATAAATTGGTGTAATTCCTACAATCTTATCCATAGCAATTTGACCTCGTTGCTTCAATACTAAAATATGATCCAAAATTTCACTTGGCTTTATTTCAAACTCAATCGCTAAATCTTTTACTGATTTTGGATCTTTCTTTAATGAAACGAGAATACGATGGCGAACATATTCATCATAAATTGCTTTAATGAAGAGTTCCTTAAATTCTTCCTCCGGAATTTTTTCTCCATACACATTTTGTTGCTCTGTTAATGCTCTTTCTCTGCCTACTAATGCCCTCATTCTATAACTCGTAGATGCCATCTCTAATGATTTTATTTTATCAACCAATTCGATATTCTTCTTCCTATTTTGTAGAGGAGAGGGTCCTAAATCTTTGATGTGATTTGTAAAATTCGTAATTATTTCGGCAAATCGATTTCCCTCTGATGCTGAGACCCATTCTAATCTGATTCGATCTTCAAAGCCAACAAAACTTAAGAATTGTGTGATCATTTCATATTTTATTTCTGCTTCATAATTGCCTTCAAGATAATGACAATCTCCCGGATGGCATCCCATCACAATAATACCATCTATTCCACTTAGAAATCCTTGAAAGATGAATTCGGGATCCACTCTTCCACTACACATTACTCGAATTACTCTCAAGTTCGGGGGATATTGTATCCTACTCACTCCTGCTAAGTCAGCTCCCGCATATGAGCACCAATTACATAGAAATCCCAAAATTTTCGGTTCATAACTCATGCGATTTCTCTCCCTCCTAAGGCATATATTTCTGATAATATTTGCTCATTTGTGAAATGTTTGATTTGGATTGCTTTCTTTGTACAAGAGGCACCACAAAGACCACATCCTTTACATAATGCTTGAATAATTTCTATTTCGTCCTCTTCATTTTTTCTTATTGCTCCATAAGGGCATATTTCAATACAAATTTCGCATCCTTTACATAATTCTTTATTCCATTCTGGAATATAAGCGGTACTTCCTTGGATCTCTAAAGTATCATGAGAAAGTATTGTACTTGCTCTTGAAGCCGCTGCTCTACCTTGAGTTAACGCCTGACCGATATCAGTTGGCCATTTAGCAGAACCGCATAAAAATACCCCATCTGTAGCAAAATCTATAGGTCTTAATTTTACATGTGCTTCTAAGAAAAAGTTATTCTCTTCCAAAGGAATTTTTAAAAGTTGAGCAAGATTTTTATTATTCTCATTTGCTATTAAAGGAGTAGATAAAACCAGTAAATCATAGGGAATACTCATATCTCTTCCTAAATACTCATTAAAAACGTGAACTTCTTCTTTTTTCACTATTGGCTCTTTTTCAGGTGAATATTTAATGAATAATATTCCTAATTCTCTTGTTTTTCTATAATATTGTTCATTTCTCGTACCTGGAGTATATATATCTCTAAATAAAATGCTTATATTTGCTTCTGGATTTTTTTCTTTAATAATTAAAGAATTTTTTAAAGCAGTCATACAACAGATACTTGAGCAATAATTTCTCTCTTCACAGCGAGCCCCAACACATTGTATCATTACTATGTTGTTCTTGTCAAAGGATTCTTCTTTTAATATTTTCTCTAATTCAAGTTGAGTGACTCTCACTTTCCCATCATAACCATATATATTTACAGGTTGAAAGGTTGATGCGCCTGTAGCAACTATAATTGCTCCCACTTGTAATTCCTGGATTTTACTATTTTGTTCAATAATTACATTAAAATTTCCTAAATATCCATTGATTTCTGAAACCGTTGATGATGTTAAAATCGTTAAATTATTCGCATCTTCTATCTGATTTTTTAAACCTTCAAGGAATTTTGATGCTTTAATATTATCGGGATAAATCGTATTTAATGAATTTAGCATGCCACCAATTCTCTCTTCTTTTTCTATAAGAAATGTTTCAAATCCTTGTTTACTTAAACTTAAAGCAGATGATATGCCTGAGACTCCCCCTCCAATTACAAGCGCTTTAGACTCAATATCAATTGAGATATCCTCTAAAGGTTCTAATTTTTCTGCTTTAGAGACTCCCATCTTAATTAAATCTAATATTTTATTATAAGCTTCATTAGGATATTTTGCATGAACCCATGTACATTGATCTCGAATATTGACGAAATTAAAGAGATATTTATTTAAGCCTGCCTCTTGGACAGTTTCTCTAAATAAAGGTTCATGAGTTCTTGGAGTACAAGAGGCAACAACAACACGGTTTAAATTATGTTCCTCTATAGCTTTTTTTATAGAATTTAACCCATTTTCAGAGCACGTATAGAGGTTATCCTCACTATATGCAACTTTTGGAAATTCTTTGATCTCTTCAGCCAATTTTTTACAATCAACTAAGCCCCCGATGTTAGAACCGCAATGACATACAAAAACCCCTATTCTAATATCATCATTATTAGTAATTAAAATTCACCTCCTTTAATAATCTCTGCTGCGCTTGATGCAGCAGCACTCGCCTCGGCCACTGTTTGTGGGATATCCATAGGTTCATGAGCACATCCACATGTAAAAATGCCTTCTCTTGAAGTCTCTATTGGAAAATAAGGATCTGTCTTGATAAAATCAAAATCATCTAATTGAATACTAAGAACATTAGCTAATTCTTGTATTCCTTTTGGTGGAACTATACAAGTAGCTAAAACAACTAAATCAACCTTCAATTTTTGGATTTCTGAAGTATCAAAATTTTCATAAGTTATAATGGGATTCTCTTTCTTATCTATACTAATTTCAGGAATTTTACTTTTAATATAATTAATATTATATTCATTTTCCCCTCTTTCTATAAATTTAGTAAATCCTTTTCCCCCTGCTCTAATATCAATATAAAAAATATAAGATTCAATTTCATTATCGTGTTCATAGGCTATCATTGCTTCTTTTGAAGTATACATACAACAAATAGAAGAACAATAATCTTTGTTTCTTTTATCTCTAGATCCAACACACTGAATATATGCTATCTTTTTTGGCTTCTTTCCATCTGAAAGCCTTTTAATATGCCCTCCTTGGGGTCCAGAAGCACTTAATAATCTTTCGAATTCTAAGGCAGTAATAACATTTCTAAATTCTTTATAACCATAGTGGTTTAGTGGGATTGAATCTTCTATAACATCATAACCCACAGAAACGATTATAGAGCCAATGTTATCCAATTTTAATATTTCTTCTTTTTGATCAAAATCTATTGCATCTTTATCACAATTCTTTTCGCATATTCGACACGCTTCTTTTGTGAACCATAAACAATGTTCTGAATCTATAGTCATTACAGCTGGAACACCTTGTAGATAATATAAATATATGGCTTTACGGTGTCTTAAACCTCTATCAAATTCATCCTCTACGCGCATTGGACATTTTTCAGCACACTCACCACAATTAATACACGCATCTTCTTTTACATACCGTGGCTTCTTTAAAATTTCAATAGAATAATTTCCCTTCTCTCCATTAATTTTTGTTATTTCTGAAAGCGTATGGAGAGTAATATTAGGATGTCGATAACATTCAGACAATTTTGGGGCTAAAATGCAGATTGAACAATCATTTGTGGGAAAAGTTTTGTCTAATTGGGCCATTCTGCCACCAATACAGGGTTGCTTTTCTATTAAATGAACATGAATATTCATATCTGCTAAATCTAAGGCAGATTGAATTCCTCCAATTCCTCCGCCAACAACAACTACACTTTTAGAATTTTTCAAGGATCTCACTTCTCTTTAATTATTTTATTACTTCTTATTGAAAGCCAATTTATTTAAGAAAATTGAGTTCTTGCAGTAAAGCAGTAGGTTTAGCTCTATGATAATTGAACCCTAGTTCGTTTGGATTTATCCCAAATGCCAAAGCAACCAATTCGGATAAATAAAAAATCGGAACATCATAATTAGTTTCATTTAATTTATTTAACTCCCTTTGATTAAAATCAAATTGTTGGTAACACGCGGGACATACTAACGCCACACAATTGGCTCCAGAATTAATGATAGATTCAAGTTTGTTCCCAATCATGAGAAGGGATAAATCTTTATCGGATTTATCAACAGGATTGCCACAACATTCTAATTTCAACTCATATTCTATAGTTTCAGCTCCAAGAGCTTGAATTATGCTGTCTATAGTAAACGGTTCAAAAGGATCATCCCAATCTATTATTTCTGATGGTCTTAAATAATGGCAACCATAATGCACAGCTACCTTAAACCCATCTAAAGGATTTACAAGATTTTTCTTAATCAATTCTAAATTTTCATATAAAACCTGACCAAAATGCTTTACACTTGTTAAACCATCATATTCTTTTCCGACTTTTTTTAATATTTTATTAGTCTTTGCCTTGACTTCTTCATCTTTCTTGATATGATAATTTACTCCCTTAAGCGTTTCGACACATCCAGAACAAAGCGAAATAATCCCACCGTTTCCATTATTGCTTAAACTTAAGTTTCTAGCCCCCAATGCTAACCAGGTATTTTGATCAATCTGCTCTATCCCTGTTGGGTCCGGACAACAACTAAACCCATCAACATCATTAAGTTTTATCCCCATCTTGTCAAAAATCTTTCGAGCAGAAGCCTCAAGGAAAGGAAGCCTGGCTGGGATTACGCATCCCAAAAATAAATCATACTCCATCTCATTTCTCACCTAATTTAATTTTATTTTCTATTCCCGTTTCTTTAAAAATTGGCTCTAATTCCTTCATCTCTGCTGTTTTAATCTCCGGGAGATTCATCTTTTCTCGTCTAGATAAAATAGATTTTGAGAAGGGGATTGCAATACCTTCGTTAACAATAGCTTGGGCTTGTAATAAAAATGCTTCTGGCAATTTACCTCTCTCAAAGCAACGGTTTTTAATCACGGAAAAGATTTCTGTTAATTCTACTTTTTGAGGACATAATTCTAAACATTTTTGACATGTGGAACATAACCACACATTTGGGTTTTGCTCCTCAATTAACTCCTCTTCAAATCCAAGAAGTGCAAGCTCTATTATTTTCCTTGGATTATATTTTCCTTTAGTCATTAACGCTACAGGGCATCCGCTTGAACACGTAGAACATTGATAACAATAACTTAATGACGCATTATACTGCAAAATCTCATTTCTAAATTCAAAATTAATTAAACTCAATATTTATCACCCAAATTTACAAATTCTTTTTAAAAAATATCTCAATTCTTTCCAACCTTATTATTTTTATTCTTAATTCTTAATTTTTTTAAGAAAATCCTATTTTTGACCTAATTGCTTATCAATATCAATGAATATGGGGATTTGTTCCTCATCCTTCTGAATTATCACCTTAAGGATTCCATCTTCGATTTTTGTACTAATTGGCGTTATTTTTTTCGGTTTTGGCTTCCCTGATTTTTGTTGTTGCATATTCAAACATGTATGCTCTTCATCATAAAGATTACATCTGGAACAACAAAACCCAATAGGCATATATCCCACTATACTGCACTTTTCATAATTGTCGCAATTACAATTATTACACAACTTCTTGGCCTCACCTCTCTAATTTAAGGAATTTTTACGGAAAATTCTCTAAATCTCTGTCGGATATTTTTAATTTTTCTAAGAACTTTTGAGCAATTTCAATATCTTCTTTATGATCCTCTATTTTTTTCTGGACTTGCTCTTTTAATCTCTTACAAGTCGTTCCCTCTTCATAAAAATTACAATTTGGACAACAAAATCCCAAGGGTATATTCCCTACAATTGAACATTGATATTGGTTATCACATTGGCAATAGTTACAAATGATACATCACTCAGGTTTTTGATTATGGATATAATTCAACCGATTTTTCTAATCCACTTTCTAATGTTATGCCAGTTTTCACTTGAAATGGCTCGGGAAGAACCTCGAACATAACCATTTCTTCCACTTTCGGTTTTATCACTTGGCTTATATAATGTGAACACGTATGCCGCTGGTCGTAATTCACGCATTTCTCACAGCACGCGCCGAAATGCAAATGTCCGACTATAGAGCAAAGATAGGAATTTTCACATTCGCAATTATTACACATTTTTTTCACTCTTTTTTTTTTGAGATGTTTGTGATTTTTTTATCACAAGAATCTTAGTGATATATTATTCAAGTCACCTATATAAATCTAATGATCGGAATCGTGCAAAAGCTCTGTAAAGTGACAAAAATCTCTATGAGATCCACGAAAAGGAACATAAATCAAAATTCACTATCGAGAAAAAGATAATTATAACAAAAAAAGACCAAAAACTTGCATAATATAGAATTCCACAACAAATTTAAAATAATATTTAGGAAAATCATAATCTCAGAAGAGTATAATTTTCATTTCACGATAATTATAATGAAAACCATTTTTGAGAATGAATATTTATAAAATGAAATTCATATCCTAAGAAAGAGAAGAATTAGATTTACAATAATTGAGTCTGGAAAAGTGATCGAAATTGATCAACATCTCGGAAAAATTATTAAGGTTTAGACCAAAAAAAATTAATTTGAAATATAGGTTATCTTTTGGTTTATTTTAACTATAATTATATCTTTCTTATTAAACAGCCCAGCTCGCCCTAAAGGGTGATTTATCCGTGATTCATTAAGGCTGAAATATCATAGTTAAAGAATTAATCATTTTAAGTTACTTGATAATTTCCTTAAATTCTTGAATTATTTTTAGTGTATCCTCTTGAAAGTTTTTTAAATAGGAAAAGATCTTTTCAGAATTGACCTTAATATATTGATGTACTAAAAAATTTCTTAAATTCTTAAATTCTTAAATTCTTTAATTAAATCATAGTTTTCAAGTTTTGGCTTTAAAAGTTCAAGGATCGAATCTTCAGATGTCGGAGGTCCTAAGTTAAAAAATTTCACTAATTGAATACAAATTTGAATTATTGCTTCTATTATGTTTTGCATATTTCGCTCTATCGCAGCCTGAAGTTTTAAATCTCCGAGGAACACTTCTTTGTTCTCTGGTGTCCATAGCCCTAATAAATTTAATTGATTTTCAATAAAAGCAATTCTTTGAAGAATTCGTTCATAAGCCATTTTTGACCGGCTCCAAATATAATTCATAATATGGTCGGAATGATTCCCATTCTTTTATAATATTAATGAAAATATCAAATATTTGAGAGTAGTCCTTGTAAAATAGAATTTTTCCTTTAATCGCCTCTTTCGCGATAATTATAGGCATATCGGTTAGAAAATGCGCATCAAACTTTTCTGGGAACTGTAAAAGATATTTTAAAGATTTGGAATTTGAGTTAGGCTTTCTAACTATAGCAAGATCGATATCATTATAATTATCAGAATTAAGTGCGCTCCCGTATAAAATGGCAGCTAGAATATCGTCATCTTGCTTTAGTTCTGTAATTATTCTGTACAATTTTTTTTTATCATTATCAGAGAGATACATACCCAATCACAACGTACTTTTTTGCATATATTAATCTGAAAAAGACTCGTGAAATTTCAATATTAAATATGAGTAAAAACTTAAGTTGATATATATAATCATAAAATGCTCTTATATTTAAAGGATCTATAAAAATGTTTAGAGTTATAATTTTCTATTAGGAATTGTAGAAATGGATTCATTAAGGGTTGGCTTTCTTCTACTTACACCTAAATCACTATTTATTTGTCTAACAGCGTTAGGAAAAGCGGTATGGATTGGTAAAAAAAGAGACTATAAGCTGCCTTTAAGTCCCTACTAAAACTTTTTTATTTGATTTCTCTCTATTTGGATCTTTCAGTTCTTGGGGAAAAAAATATATATTTTATAAATTTAACTGAGAAATAACACGAGACGAATTTAAAATCTTTGAAGAAACAAGTTATAACTACGAAGTTATTTATTTACTAAAAGATATATTCTTTAACTTTAAGATAAGGAAAGAATTTTTGAAGATTTTTTCGAGGGTATGCAAGGTTATTTTCCTGTTTAAATCGTATGCTACAATGAGACAATCATTATAAGAGAGGATGTTTGAATGAGAACATTTTAATTCACCTGCCTTAAACATCAGTGATTTATTAAGAGATACGAGTTTAACTGGCATATTGGTTAAGAACGATGCGACTCGTATTTCTGCTTGAACTCTTCCCAATAATTTACAGATATGATAATATACTTCAACCATTAAAGGTTAAATAATATGAGCTGTAAGTTCTTTGCTTTTTATTTTGTTCATTAAATTAAGAATTTCATCAGGGGGACTCTCTGAATAATATTGAGTAATAATCCCCGTATCTATACATACTACGGTTTTCACAAACTCTCCTTCTCTAATTCCTCTTCCCTGATTTTTGAAAAATAACATAAACCAAAATTCATTATCGAGAAAAAGATAATTTTAGCAAAAAACGACCAGAAACTTGCATAATATATTGAAATTACGGGATTGATTCATGGAATCAGTAGTGGTGTTTTAAATGACAAAGAACATCTAGATTTTTCGAATTCTTAAGGTTTTTCCATCTGAAACAATGAATTTGTTTTTTATAATGATTTTTTGTGTATTTAATTGGTTAAGAATATGGTGTATTACAGAGAAAATAAATTCCGATGATTGTGGATGTATTCTAATTAAAATTACTCCATAGGGACGTGTACCCTTACGATATGCCAAATAACCAAAATCCTTATCCATTGTGATAATCGGTCTCTTATATTTCTTACTTAATTCTATTATTTTTTCATCGTCAATCCCCCTAAAATCTTCTCTAATAGAAAGGATTTCAAAATCTAAGTTTCTTAATCTAAATATTACTGAATTTGGAATGTTTTCATCCATTATTAGTTTAAAAGACATTATAGATTTCTCCTAAATTACATATTACAAAATAAGAGACGACGAATAGTTTTATGGAAAAATTTTAAAAACTTCCTCTTCACGTACTACTTTGGAGGCATATTTAAGAACTGCCAGTATATCTTCTCTTTTAATTTCATATTCTTCTTGGATCTGGTTAAAATTCCAACCTGAGGCTAATAATTCCAAAATAAAATCAACAGAAAGACGAGTACCCTTTATGCAAGGTTTTCCCGCACATTTTTTCTCATCAATAACGATTCTTTCTGGAATATTCATATACTCTAATTGGAAGAACCAAAATAAATAGTTTTCTATTATTTCCAATAAGATTCAATAAGATAAGATATCAAATGTTCTTAGACTACTCGTTAAATTAGAATTTTTTACTTATAGTCGCATGTTTTTTAGTCTAAATTGGAAAGATTGGTTTCCAAGCTACTAAAGAATCCACCATGCAGCTCAAAAACACTTTCATAAGATTCCCTGTATAATATAAATTAATAATAATCTAATCTAATTGAAATATTCCAATTAAAAATCTTGTTAATTCGATTTAAATCCAAATTTTGAATTGAAAATTAATTAAATCTTTAGAGATCATTCCAAATCGATTTTCTTTTTACAGAAGGATTAAAGGAGTATAAGTAGGTAAAAACATATAGGAGTGATTCATATTCTTGTAATGAAAAAATGAATGACAATAAGGATGAACATAATTTAAATGAAAAGGGAGAAAAATCTAAGAGGCCTGAATGGTGGACACCATTTTGGATAGCGATGGGAATTTCAATGATTGGCTCAGGAATTTTTAGTTATTTTTTTTTATCCCGTGATTTTATACGCATTCTTATTCTTGAAATTGTTTTTTTGATAGTTTTGGGGCTCGCTTATTATTTTCGCGTTAATCCCTCAAAGAAAGCAAATAAAATTGCATATATTTTATTGGGAATCACTCCTATTGGATTTGGTTTATGGGTGGTTTATGCTGTCTTTTGTGGGCTAACAAATTTTTGCCATTTTCTAAACAATTTAGAGCCCTATGGATTTCTGATTAATTTAACTTTTCAACTACTTCTTTATGTGGTGGGAGGATTTATTGGAAATTGGATTGGTAAAAAAAGAGACTATAAACTGCCTTTAAGTTCCTATTAAAACTTTTTATTTGATTTCTCTCTATTTTGATCTTTCAGTTCTCTAATTACATTCAAATCAATAATAAGAATTTCTTTATAAAAATATATCTGATTAGGAAAGCGATATAAATTCATTATCATCTCGAAGATCAGAGATTCGAGCATAACTAATTTTAATTTCTTTTTTATTTTTTTTCATAATTTTTACTATCGATCTTAGAGTTAAAAAGCAAAATATCGGATCAAACTAAGAAGGATTAGAATTTGTGTGTCTAATTATCTCATAAATTTAAAAAAAGAATAAAAATTTTTGGGGAAAAAATTTATATTTTTTAACAAAAGGTTTTAAATTTGACAGAAGGAACAGTAAAATGGTTCGACAGCCGAAAAGGCTATGGATTTATTAATTCCGAAGATGATGAGGATGTATTTGTTCATTACTCCGCTATTGAGGGAGATGATGCCGCATACAAATCGTTAAACGAAGATGATAAAGTTGAGTTTAATAAAGTAGAAGGCAAAAAAGGTCCTCAAGCAGAGAACGTTACCGTAACAGAAAGAGCACCTCGGAAAGAGAAAAGAGGATTTCGCTTTTAAGTAGGTTTTTTCTACTAAATAATGCTCTGTTCTTTATAGCATTATATTATCGCGTAATAAGATCCATATAAAATAAAAGCTTTACAAAGTACCAAATTAATAAGCAGTAAGTAATAATTAGTAACACTATATATAACTTAAGGATCTCCTGGTTATTCTAATTTACAGTTGTTGCCGAGACTTATCTTTTTTTTAATTTCACTTTATTATATTACAATAATAGATAAATATTAGATAATTATTGAAATCTTAGGAAGAGATTAGAAACTGAAAATAAATAAGTGGAAGATTTTCTAATTTAACCAGAATTCCTTTTAGAAATTTTTGCATCTTAAAATCACCCTTTTATTCAATTTTTTAAATTTTTTGATAAACAAGATAAGGCTTATGAATTTTATATCAGCTTAAAAGAAATTATTAAAGATGGTAGAAAAATTATTTTATCTAGCAAACTAGTTATTTAATATCCATGAATTCTTAGATCTTCGAATAGTATCATTTTCTAACAATTTTTTAACTCGTTTTTTATATTTTTTTCCCACACCCTCATCATATAATAAAATTCCGTTATATAGTGCCTCTAAAGTAATTGGATGGAATTCCTTGACCATTTCATCAAATTTATCTATATTATATACAAAAAAGTCGATTCCACCAGATGAAATATCATACATTTTTCTCAATTTTTCAAAATAATCTCCTTCTATAGAATCACTCACAATTAACAAATCAATGTCACTTCTATAATTGAAATTCCCTTTAGCGCTCGATCCAAAAAGAATGATGAATTCTGCTTGATATTGTGAATAAAATTTTTTCAAAAATTCAATTAATTTATCCCTTTTTGGATGACTTTTCAAGAGTTCTGTTATTTTATTTAATTTTTTCTTGTACATATTCTAATATTTCTTTTGCTAATTTTATTGCATCTAGTGCTTGCTGCTTAGAAAATTTTTCAGAAGGATGCCCACTTGTAAAGGCGTCGGGATATCTTGTAGATATATAATACAAATTTAGAGTTTTGCTATTATCTAAGATTTTTTCCGGAATTTTAATCTTTTTTTCTAACTCTTCTATTAAATCCACTAAATCATGACCCCATAAAAAAATATTTATGTATTCCCCCAAGGCTTTTAATGCCTTTTCCGCTGTCTGTTGTGCTAAAAAGCAAGACCAAGAAAAATCATTTGTATCTAAAAGATGATTTGCCGCTTCTAAATCTGATTTTCCTTGCTCTAACCAATCCTTACTTCGATCCATTCCAACTCTCTAATTACTTAAATTTCACACCTACTATAAATAAAATCTTTTAGACTTAAATTCTTAGCTATAAAAATAAGTTTCACATCTACACTGTTTTAGGTTAGAAAATTAAATCTTTATATAATCATTCTCACCAAAAAATTAAATTTATTTCTAAAAAGGGTATTATTCCTCCCAGATACCTGATAAATGAATTGGTACAGTAAATCCAGATCCTGAACACATTTTATCAGATTAGTAGAATTTTGAGCATGATGATTTTAAATAATTTAAATTTCAACTGATTTTTCTTATTAATTTGAAATTTTTCATTCCAAAACCTTCGCAAGGCAGTCCTCTTATAGCTAATATTTTTCCATAAGAATCATCCGTTTGGATTGAATTATTTTTTAGATAAGCAACATATCAAAATAAAAGGGAATTAGGGACATAATATATGCTCATCCAGAGGGCTCTCCGCTGTTAGGTTGATTCAATGTGATAACTAAGAAAATGGTTATAAAGGTAGCTATAGCTGAAAGTATTATCAGGACTAGTGCTAATCTTTTTTTCCCAATTTTCAACCTTTTAGTTGAAATCGCAATCACCAATCTTTTTATTATTTATTCTTATTATTATTTTATTCACTAATATTAATCATTAGAATATTAATTTAACTATGGAATTTACTTTCACGGCTCTGGCTCTTAGTAAAAAATTATAAATCTAGGCATTATTAAAAATCCTTTAAATATAAGAGCATTTTATGATTTTAAATCTCAGTTTAAGTTTTTACTGATATTTAGTATTGAAATTCCACGAGTGTTTTTTATATTAATATATGTAAAAATTTGTTTGAGAGTGTCTATGCATCTTTCAGATAATGATAAAAAAAGATTTCACAAAATAATTACCAAACTAAAGCAAGATGAAGATATTCTAGCTGCCATATTATACGGGAGCGCTCTTAAATCTGATAGTGGCTTATGAACGTATTCTTCAAAGAATCGCTTTTATTGAAAATCAATTAAATTTATTATTCATAAAGAGAGCAATTCTTCTTTAGAAAGTGTTTGGCGATGTTTCTGATCATTCCATAATTTTCTATAAAAGTAAAAAAATTCATAAAGGTCATATTTATTTGGGCTGTATATAATAATTCCATTTTGAATAACACGAATTTTAATATAGAGAGGGAATTCTTGGAATAATCTAATATCATATTTTTTTAAAGTAGCATTAATATGTTGCAATATAAATGAAATAAGTTTCACGGGGTCTTCATTTGGTGCCACGACGCATATATCGATGTCGCTTCTATTTGTTTGTGTCCCCTTTGCATATGAACCAAATAAAAGAACTCCTAAGATGGGTTTATTCTTAATAATAGGTAAAAAATCTTGTCGTAATTGGATTAAGAGTTCTTCACTAACCATCTATTCACCTCCTCTTTATAATCTTTAAAAATTTTTATTAAGACTAAAATCCTCTCATATGCAATTAAGTCGTCAAGACCATTATAATTATGAACTATCCTATTTCTAAGGCCATTTGCTTCCTTTAACTTAACACCAAGTTCATTTTTAATAATATTTTTCTCAATAAGAGAATTTATATTTGAATAATCATCTTTAGGTAAGATTTTTTCATCCTTTATTATCATAGCGGTTATATCTGATATAATTTCAACTACAATTTGAAAAGCATGATAAATACTGTATCTTTTCTGTAATGCTGTTTCCTTAATAAAGACCTTATCTTCAATATCATACGTCCAATCCGTTAAATTTCCAATTGTTGTTTCCAAATATTTCAATTTTTCTTTATATCTTAATAATCGCTCTTCATCCATCGTTATGATGTTAATTTCTTTTGACTATTTTAATATTAATATATTGATTTATTAACGTTCAATTTTTAAGTTCTAGTTGGTTTTTAAACATTTCTCAAGTAATAGTTGATTAAACCCTCAGATGAATCCTATTTCATATATGTAATTTTTATGATTCTTCAATATCTTAAGCACAATTCTCTCATTTAAATCTTATCCCAAAAAGAATCTGGGTCAATTAGCTCTTTTTTATTTCTTATTTTCAATATTACTTGTTAAACAAGATTTTTGAAATCCTCTAAAAATTTATCTAGAAAGGTAAAATTTATTTCAATCTTTTTTATGAAGCTATATTCTGTGTCTTCCTGCAGCAACATCCGAACAGAAATTCCTTACCAATTAAGTGTGGCATAATCATTCAAGGGTAATTGAATTCTCTTATTCCTGCGTTGAGATTCATATGAAGCTAAAACAATTTCCAAGGCAGCTCTTCCATCATAAATTGTAGGAATCCATTCTTCAGGAAATCCAACATCTTCATTTGATCTTTCTAGAACCCGATTGATAAATGAGCGTATTTCTCGAGCATAAGGTTGTTCCATAGGATCTTTCGAGAGAGATATATTTGTTTTCACAAGCTTATAGGTTTTCTCGTCTTTGATATATTTTTCCAGCTCCATTGGTTTCTTTTTATATTCCGCTTGAACGCTGAAAGTATAATTTCCTTGTGTTCCATGAATCCTTCCTCTCTCATCACCATATACATCACCTACAATGGCTTCTGATCGTTCGAAAAGCGCAACGATATCGCTATCTTTAAAAGTTAATATAACTAACGAATGATCCTCATTTACTCTAGTTTCATGAATACGCCGTATCCGCGCATCAATACTTTCTACAGGACCAAACCACCACCTGAATAGATCAAAGTAATGAGGTCCATGATCTAAAAGATCTCCGCCACCACACCGTTCATCTGTCAATCTCCATAAGCCAATTTCTTGAATCAATTCTTTGCTAGGCTTTTCTTCTAAAAATTGAGCCATAGAATGATACCAAAATACTGATGCTTGGAAAATAGTACCTATCTCTTTTTTGAGAATTCCTTCCTTAATATATTGGTTTCCCAAATCAAATCTCTTCTGGGTCGCGGTTTGAAAAATAACATCGTTCTTCTCAACCACTTTAATTAATTCATCGATTTCGTCTAAATCTTGACCAACTGGTTTTTCACATAAAATATGCTTGCCATTTTTTGCTGCTTTAATTGCTTGTTCTGTGTGAAGCCAATGAGGAGAGCAAATACTTACTGCTTCAATATTAGGATCGTCTATTAAATCATTGGCATTTTCATAACCTTTTGGTATTTTAAATTTATTTTGAACTTTCTTAAGATGTGCTTTAAGCGGGTCAGCAACGGCAACTACTTCAGCAAGAGGAGATTTCTGATAAGCTGGTAAATGGCCAATATTAGCCACCATCCCGCAGCCTATTACTCCTACCTTTAACGTTTTATTGGACATATTTCTATTAACAAGTTATTATTATCAGGTTTTATATAATAGAATTATTATGAATTCCTTTTAACCCTATATATTCATTTAAAGAAAAAAGTTATTTTCAAAAAATTCACGAATAAAGAAAATCGTAACAATTTTTTACTATTTGATCAAAAACGATCATTAAAATCAAATCTATTTTCAATTTCAGTTATATTTATATTAGCAACTATTCTTATATTATAATATTTGAAAAAAAATGTAAAAATATATGAATAATTAAATTGAGGTGAAAAGTCTTAATGGCGTTTTTTATGGTAACCTTTACGTATCCACCGAATAAAGCGAGAGAGGTTGGGGAGGCATTTCTTTCAGGAAAGGCACCTAAATTGCCTGAATTTGTAAAACAAGAAAAAGTATTTGTCGTGTTAGATGGACAAGTTAAAAATTATATTATCTATGAGGTGGAGAATGAAAAGACTCACGAAGGTTTAATGGCAATTACAAATAGATTTTCGGGGTATTTTAATATTAATGGTTCTGAATTTAAAGTACAACATCTTATGACTACCCGGGAAGCTTTACCTTTAATTGGGTTAAAAAAATCTGATTAAATTTCTCTTTTTTTCAATCTTTTTTTATTGCTGAAATAAATGGAAAATGATTTATATGCAAAACAATTCAATATGCTTAGATATTAAAAAAAATATAGATAATGAATAGATGGAAACCCCTCTCAATAAGGATAAAGATAATCAAAACGAGAAAGATAATCTCTATCTTTTGAATTATGTGAAGCATCTGGAAAAAAGAATTAGAAATCTTGAATCAGAAAGACAATTATTAGAATCTGAAAGATTGCGCTTAGAACAAGAAATTCATGGAGTACGAAACGAGATTGACCATTTAAGAGAACCTCCCCTTATTACTGGTACAGTTATAGATGTTCTTGATCCAAATAAAAATCGTGTCATTATTCGATGCTCAAGTGGACCGAGTTTTATCGTGACCACTTCAAAAAAGATAAAAGAATCGCTACAATCTGGTATGGAAGTAGCGTTGAATCAACATACGTATTCTATCATGGAAATCTTACCTATGAATTATGATCCCCTCGTGAGAGGGATGGAGGTCATTGACTATGTCCCGGATGTGACCTATGCAGATGTCGGTGGATTAGAAGAACAAATTCAAGAAGTAAAAGAAATGGTTGAATTACCATTAAAAAAACCGGAACTCTTCTTAAAAGTGGGAATTGAACCCCCAAAAGGAATTCTTTTTCATGGTCCTCCAGGTACTGGAAAAACTTTATTAGCAAAAGCCGTTGCTCATGAGACAAATGTGGCCTTCATTAGAGTTATCGGTTCTGAATTAGTTCAAAAATATATTGGAGAGGGTGCGAGATTTGTACGGGAAATTTTCAATTTGGCTCGGGAAAAGGCACCTGCAATTCTTTTAATTGATGAATTAGACGCCATAGGAGCGATGAGATTGACGGATGCTACTTCGGGAGATAGAGAAGTTCAAAGAACCTTAATGCAACTGCTCAGTGAACTTGATGGGTTCTCTTCACGAGGAGATATTAAATTTATAGGCGCAACTAACAGAATAGATATTCTTGATCTCGCACTGCTTAGATCAGGACGATTTGACAGAATTATAGAGTTTCCTATGCCAAATGAAGTTGCGCGCGAGCAAATTTTTAAGATACATACAAAAACGCTCAATCTCGATAAATCTGTCAATCTTAACTATTTGGTCCATATCACGAAAGATGCCTCGGGAGCTGATATTAAAGCTTTCTGTACTGAAGCAGGTATGTACGCAATCAGGAGAAATTCAGATATCATTTCTCAAGCAGATTTTTTAAATTCTGTTGAAAAAGTAATGAAAAGGGTTCAAACTAAACAACCGCCTTCAAGTATTTTTGTATAATAAGCATTTTTTCTGGTTCTTGTTTTTTCCTTTGAGATCATTATCTGCAATTTAAAATTTAATAATATCTCTCCTTAAGATATTGAATTAGGAAACAAAAATTATAAATGAATAAATTAATCAATAAAGTAATAAGAAAATATTATAAATTTTATAAATTAAAAAAATGTGATCAGTTTGACGAAAAAAAAAAAGGAAGATGAAGAACAAAAAAGGGAGAAAATCGTCTATAAGGACATCAAAGTTAGTTTCTGGCGAACTCGTTTGCATGATGAGGAACTCGGTCTTCACCAAGAAATGAAATATCAAGCGAAGACACGTTGGTATTCCAAGAGTTTTGATATGGAAGGGCTTATTGAGGTTGATGATAAAAAAGAATATGTCATTGCGTTTAATAAGAAGGATTGGGAAGATGCTCCGAAAGATGCAAATAAACGATTTATCTTACGTATCTTTACAATAATGGAAGAGGAATTTGACGGAAAGGATCTTAAGGGTGGAAATTATCATGGAGGTATTGAATTAAGTATTACTCATTCATTAGTTCAGAGCTTTGAAGTAAAAAGACCTGCACCAGTATTCTTTATTCAATTACCAAGAGATATAAATCTCTATCGGGTTGTTGCAGGATGGAGATTAATTGGAACTAGATGGAGCTGGCCTTTACTTCCCGAAAAGAAAGGAGATAAACTTCAGATGATTTTGGCGAAAGGGGTAATAGGACCAGGGAGAAATTATAAGATTTATCTAGGAGATGTGTTGATTGCCAGAATTGATGGACAACCCATACAAAAAGAGTATGAAATCGAAATCTACAACGAGGATTATGCAAAAGACACAACATTTGTGAAGCAATTAATCCTATTTGCGTGTTCTTGTGAATTTATGGATGAGAGTGAGAAAATGATTAAGCGATTATTTAAAAAGATGAAAAAAACTGGAACCTCCGACTATAAAATTCCGAAGTCTGAACGCGATCTTTTCCGAAACCCGAGAATGATGAGAAGAT
This sequence comes from Promethearchaeia archaeon, assembly GCA_046497275.1. Classification (GTDB taxonomy): domain Archaea; phylum Asgardarchaeota; class Lokiarchaeia; order Sigyniarchaeales; family SOKP01; genus TEKIR-8. Next base: position 64,398 of record JAWOFX010000080.1, read on the forward strand.
AAATTCAAGTTCTTATAAATAACATTTTATTATTTTCTTTTCTAATTTTCTTAGAACCTATAACAAAAAAATTAAAAATAAATTGATAGCTTAGTTAAAATTACTTTAGATCGTATTTTTTCTTCCACTCAATGTAGCCACTAGTTTCTTTTCCTTTATAAATTGCTTTTTTGCCGGTTTGCTTTTTATAAACTTTTCTACGGGTCTTCTCATCAGCACCCCTTAGCTGTTCTTCTTTAATACGTTCATCGACTTCAATTTCCTCTTCTATTTGCTTTATATTTTTCACAACAAAATATACCCCATGGTTCCAAAAATAGAGAATAGTGAAGAAAATCCCTAGAATGATAAATCCAAATATTCCTATGTCTAATAGCCATTGCCAAATTCTCATATGACCAAATAAAAAGACAAACCCTTGAAGAATCAAATTCAAGAAACCAGGTACAAGACCAATTAATAAACCAACTAATACAGTTAGTCCTCCTAGAACTGCTATACCAATTAACCAACGAAGGCTGTCATAATCTTCATATTTTTTTGCGACTTTTCTATCTTTAAAAATCGCACGGCAAATTTTTAATATTCCTCCCCTCAGTAATGTATAAAACAGCACGATAATCAACAGATGACCAGTTATGATCCCAGCCCACATGGCAATTTGGAGCCCAACGTTTAATGCAAAAAATTCTGCCCATAAACCGAATACAATTAATTTGCCTATTATATACGCCCATATACCTGAAGCAATGAAAATTGAGCATATAATTGTAGTATATAAAAAGAATTTTGCGATTCGTTTATCCCACATACTATATTCATCAAGTGGGTCGGGGCCCATTTCTGGAGCGGTTCGAGCTTTTCTTCCTCTTGGCATGATTTACTCAATTTAATATATTATTTTGTATAGATTTGATACTCATCTATGTACTAATATATCTAATTTATTATATTAGTTATTAAATTTATTATTAATTTGAGGAGAATTTATTTTTCAATTCTATCTTTTAGACTTGCCCCGCAATTTGTACATTTAGCGGATCTCTTACTTAATTCTGCGCCGCAATATGGACAGAAGATCTTATCTTCTTCCATCTCCTCTTCCTTGTCTTTTTTGGGTTTCTTAGGCTTCTTAGATTTTTTAACCTCTTTTTTTCGAGTGATCGGTTTACCCGCTTTTTTTAGAACCTTTTCCCTAGGTGTTCTTGGTTCTATTTCCTCTTCAGGCTTTTCAAAAGCTTGTGTTGAGGTTGCTAATTTACTATTACATATTGGGCAGTATTGCTTATTTTTGTATCCAAAATAATAGATCAAGAAAGGGAATAGTCCAATCCCAACTGTGCCTAGTATTATAATTACCCAGACTACTTTTTGCATTGAAGTCATTGGTTTGCGTATTCGGTCTTCGGGTTCAATTTCTTTTTTACAAACGGGACAATAATAGTAAGTTACCATTTCATTCTCCTCTCAACTTAGATAATGATGATATTATATTTTTAATGATAGAGATTATTTACTAAAAAATTTTTTTATCTCTACTATATTATTTTCCTTTAGAAAATATATAATTTATTAACTATAAGGGCTAAATTTGGAACTGTCGATAATTAAAGATAAGACGTTTTATATTGAGACTTATGGATGTGCAGCAAATAAATTCGATTCATATATTATAATTGATCTTTTACAGAAGGCAGGTTATAAGCAAGCTAATTTTGAATCTGCAGAATATATTATAATCAATACTTGTGGCGTAAAAGAACAAACCGAAAATAAGATCAGAGCGCGGCTAAGAAAATTATCAGATTTGAAATATAATAATCCTAAAAAGAAACTCATCATTGCTGGATGTTTACCATTTATTTCTTCAAATTATATGAAAAAAATTAAAGAACTTATACCAAATTATTCCGCTATTATCGGATTAAATTCAATTTTTAAAATAGTAGATGTATTCGAAAAACTGCAAAATGATGAGGAAAATCTAATTTTAATTACGAATCAAAAGCATGATAAAGCTATTTATATGGTAGATTATACTCCAAAGAAGATCACTGGTATCGTTCCTATTTCAGAAGGATGCATAGGGTCATGCACTTACTGCTGTGTAAAAAACGCACGTGGAAGATTAACATCCTACTCTCCTGATAATATCATAAAAAATGTGAAACATCAATTAGAGCAAGGTATCAAGCAAATATATCTCACCTCACAAGATTGTAGCACCTATAAATTTAATGGAATTGAATTAAGTGAAATTATAAGAAGAATAAATAATCTTCACCATGAGTTTTTCCTAAGAGTAGGCATGCTTAATCCAAGTTTTATAATTGACAATTTAAATCAGATAAAAGAAATTCTTAATTATCCAAAGACTTATCAATTTCTACATATTCCCATTCAGTCGGCGAGTACTAAAATACTTAAGAAAATGAATCGTCCCTATACCCTCTCGGATATTATTGGGAAAATAACTGAATTAAGAACAGAATTCCCCTATCTTACTCTTTCTACAGATATTATCTGTGGGTTTCCAGGGGAAACTGAATATGATTTTTATAAAACCCTCAATTTTATCAAATGGCTCCAACCAGAGATCCTAAATATTTCTCAATTTACACCCCGTCCAGGAACGAAAGCAAAAAAGATGGAGCAATTAAAAAGTCAAATTATAAAGGAGAGATCAACCCGATTATCTAATATTTTTAGAAATAGTTTAGATTTTATTAATGAAAAATGGACAGGATGGAGAGGTAAAATGTTAACACTCCATAAAGGGGGAGAAAAAAACCAGGTTTTTGGGAGAAATTTTGCTTATAAAAATGTGTTTGTTGGTAATTATTCAGGGAATTATGGGGAATTCATTGAGGCGGAAGTGTATAAGGTTGATGGGTTTAATTTATACGCAAAAAAGATAGAAAAATAGAAAATTTGTTGGTTGTACCCGCGCAGGGCAGTCATATCCAATCTATAGTTTTTATTAGATATTTCATCCTAAACCAACGTTTAGATTTCGTGAGTAAATCTCGTCTCCCTCTTCATTAACAAAAGTGATATGGGCGGCGCATGATAGTCAACAATCATAACAGCGAACTATCATTTCTAAGAGATTTACTAACCCTTCATCAATTTCTTCACTCATTTTTATTTACTAGGTTGTTTCAATTGGAAATATATTTTAAATTTTAATAAAAATAATTTCTGTAGCTTATTTTAGATTATATTTTTCTAAGAGATCATTAGCTCGAGCTCGATGGTACTTCATTCCAATATCATCTGGACTAATTCCAAAAGATAATGCTAATAATTCCGTAACATATAGAATTGGAATATTATATTCCTCGTCGAATAATTTCTTAAGATTTCTCTGATTGGTGTCCATTTGTTGGAAACAAGCAGGACAATTGATAACAAAACATTCGGCACCTGCCTTTAAAGCACTATCAAATTTATTTTTTAAGATTTGCATCGATGGTTCTTCTTCAGCATTTCCGACTGCATTGCCACAACAAAGCACTTCTTCCTCATAATCTACTGGAGTCGCGCCGGTAAGTTTTACAATCTCTCTTAATTTTACTGGTTCCATTGGATCATCAGTTTGCAGGATTTCTGAAGGTCTATTATAATGGCACCCTGTATGACATGCAACCTTAAGACCGGATAAATCATTGACTACATTTTCTTTTATTTTATCGGGGTTAATATCATAGAGAACTTCCACAAAATGTTTTACATCTATAGTACCTTTGAATTCTTTATCAATTGTTTTTAAAATTTCATTAACTTTTTCCCTTACCTTTTCATCATGCTTTAATTCATGATTTACGCATTTAAGAGTTTGAAAACATCCATTGCATAATGAAATAATGTTTTTCTCTTCATTCTCTCCGATAATTAGATTATTGGCACCCATCGCTAACCAGCTTGTATGATCAACTTGCTTAAAACCAGTAGGATCTGGGCAGCAACCAAAAGGGCCTTCAGATGTCTTTATTCCAAGAATATTAAACACTTTTCTAGCAGAAGCTTCTATAAATGGAATTCTATTTCCAATCACACATCCTTCGAATAATTTGTATTCCTCTACTTTTGCCATTTCTTATTCCTCTTTATTTTGTTGTAAAATCACATTTAATTTAGATTTATTGAAAATTTTTTGAATCTCCTCAATATTAGGAGCTTCGATCTTGGGTAGTCCCAAATCATCTCTTCTTCTTTCTATAGCAGATTGCATAGGTATTGCTTTTCCATTTTCATAAATAGTAGTAGCTTGTTGAGTATAGTATTCAGGACCCTCCCCTCTTTTAACACTCATATTTTTTAATACTGTAAAAATTTCTGTTAATTCAATGTTTTGCGGACATACTTCATCACAAGTATCACATATAGTACAGCCCCAGAGATAAAATGAATCTTCTGAATCTAAAATACTTGGTTGAATGCCCAAAAAAGATTTTAAAATGATATCTCTTGGGTCATATCTCCCGGGAGCGACTTTTGCGACGGGACAATTATCTGTGCAGCGATTGCACTGATAACAATACTTTAACGTATCATGAATATGAGCATCCATAATTAACTTTCTAAATTCATAATCAACACTTACCATAATTCTCACTTTTTTTATATTTGATTTTAATTAAAAAATATTATTATTTTATTTAATCCATGGATCTGGTAAATTTAATCCTTCTAATGCTTTATCTTCAAAGACTTGTTTGGCTGTATGCATCAGTGATTTCTCAATTCCTGCGATATTATGATTCGTGGCAACTAACAGATTCAGTTTCTTGCACATGCCTTCAGCATCCGACCAGATATGATACAAGAGTACGCCTCGTGGAGCTTCTGTGACACCTACCCCATTTCCTTCTCTTGGTTCCACATCTAAGGTTTTACAATCGGGATTCACGATGTCGGGATCTTCAAGGAGAATTTTAACATTTTCAATTGCTTCCACGGTTTCTATTAATCGCGCCCAATGATATGCAAATGTATGATGAGAAATTTGTCCAACTTTATCTCGAAATTGCTGTAAAGCATCTTGTGCTAATGGTGTTGCCATCTTATCGGCGGCATTAATCATTGCCAAAGTATTTGCTCGATAAATTCCTTCCGGATATCCAGCGGGCTTATAATACATGTGTGTCGCGTAGGAATGTTCTGGAATGTGTTCGCCTAAGGCATCAAGATAATTCTGTACTTTATAGTCCGTTTTCTCTCCTTCTGGAGAAACAATGCGAATATCACCTTCGTAAATATCATGAACACCCCCTTTAGTCATCCCTAAATAATATGTAGGAACGACACCGACATTAGCAACAACATCCCAATAATCTTCGACAACTTTTAGCCCAATCTCAACAGTTTTCTTGGTAAATTCAATTTGTTCATCGACTTGTTTTAAGAATCTGTCTCGCGCATCTTCATCCATTGGTTTTTTCATCCCACCAACGATTGCGGAAATTGGATGGACTGACTTCCCTCCAATTTCTTGACAGAGCTTTTGTCCGAAATCCATCATCTTTAATGCCATTTTGCCGACATCGGGCATTTTATTGATCACGTGAACAACATTACGTTTTGCGGGATCGGCAAACGGTCCTAACAAGAAATCTGGTGCTGCCAATGCGTAGAAATGTAAGATATGTGAAGAATACTGCTTTGCATTCATTATTAATTGTCGCAATTTATAGGCAGGTTCCGGAATCTCTACTCCCCATGCATCCTCAACTGCTTTTGTTGGAGTAATATGATGGGGAATTGGACAAATCCCGCATATTCTTGGTGTGATTCGCGGTACATGTTCGCAATATCGCCCTTCCACAAATTTTTCAAAAAATCGAGTGGATGTGATATTGAATTGAACATCCTTAACCTTTCCACCATCATCAATTACTATATGTAAGTCGCCATGGCCTTCTAATCGAGTGACAGGCTCAACCTTAATTTCTTTAACCATTTTTATTCCTCCTCCATATGCGTATCATGATATTTATGTCCTAAAGTACTATCTGCTAATGTAAATCTATTAAATAAACCAGCAGGATCTTTTATTAATTTCATAACTTCCTCAACATCTCTATCTGCGCACAGAGAACCTAAAGCGCTAATAAATTTAGAACCTTGTTCCTTAATACCTGGTGGCGGACCATAGCATCCTAAACATGGAGCGTTTGCATTATTTGGACAAATTGCTCCGCATCCTGCTTGCGTTACTGGTCCTAAACAAATATAACCTTGCTCTAAAAAGCAATCCTCCTGATTAGGAAGGCCTTCATAATCTCTTTTCAATGCTACTGGTACTTTGTCAGCTACTTCTCTGTCGCAGTGACTACACACTGTCTTAGAACTAAATTTGAAATTGGGATCATCTCTTAATACATATAATGCGAGTCCTAGAATTTCGTCAATTATGTTATTTCCAGTTTGATTAACATCTAATGTAAGTTTTGTCCCTTCTTCAGTTTCAATTTCTTTAGTATCAAAGCTTCCAGGTTCGTATGCTAATCTTTGGAGTAAATCGCCTCTAAAGTAAAAATTGGTGATATTTGAGACACTTAGATATAAATCGAGAAAATGTTGTAAGCTGGCTGCGGTCTCTTCATCTAATAAATCAATATTCTCAATCATGGTTTTTAATTGTTCTGCTTTTTCCCCAGGTTTTGCAGTAGGTTTAAAGCAACCATAACAATAATCTCCATTATTAGGACACATTAGATCACAACCTGCTGCTGTTATTGGACCATAACATAACTCTCCCTTGTCTAAAAAACATCCTTTCTCAAATAATTCACAAGTATCGCAAACACAACCCTCTTTATTAAGAGATTCTGGACCCTCTCCAACTAAAGTTAATAGATAATAGATAGCTGCGATAATATTTTCTGTGCGAGGAGGACATCCAGGGATAAACATATCAACATCTATGATTTCTTTTACGTTCACAATATAATCCTCAAACCCTGGTACATGTTCTGTTGGTTCTTTAGGATCATTATCAGTGATTGACTCAACATCCATAAATTTTCTTTTAATTAAATCTTGAGGATCATATAAATTAGCTAAACCTTTTACACTGCCATAACAAGCACAAGCTCCAAGTGCAACTATTACTTGACACTTTTTTCTCATTAATTTAACATGTTCAGTATCTCCCTTTGTTCGCGCGACGCCCTCAATGAATCCTACAACAATTTCCCCGTCATCTCTTTCTTCCAATGAATCTATCTTGAAATCTACGACTGCTGGCCAATATACAATCTCTAACTCTGGTAATATCGGCAATAAATCAAGATGTGCATTTAAAAGACTCTGATGACAACCCCAGCAAGAACTGAGCTGCATGAAAGCTACTTTAACTGGCATATTTTTTTCAATTCTTTCGAGTATTTTAATTATTATTGATTTTGAAAATTTTAAATAAATTATAAAATTTGTCAAATGAGTTTTTGTAAGATGTTCTTTTCTATAAGAACTTTCTATACAAAAACTTAAACTTTAATAAAGAGAAATGTAGATCAAAATTAAAAATTATTATTATCTCGGATAAGAAAGGAGTTTAATTTTATTATATGGAAGTAGATTTTATTTAATAAAACTGGAGAGTTTTAATTAAAAAAAATAAAAGATCTTTTTACTTCCTTTTTAGATTTTTGTTAGTAACTTATGTTTAATTTTTACTCAGGTTTTTTCAATTTAAATCTTCCTATAATTGTTAAAATAACACCTAAAAATCCAAATCCTCCATTCAAGGCTAAAAGTCCAATCATCCACGTTAGTAATTCAGAAGATAATGTTCCTGCATAGATTCCTGCAATAAAATATACTATTAAGCCTATAAGACCCAAACCTGCCCCCAAAGAAATAATAAATTTTCCAATACCATATTGCCCCAAAGCTACAATAATAACTCCGATGATGACAGATGCTCCACCACCTAAGGCAATATAATTAAAAATTCTCAAAATTAAATTCAATATAGGAGCCAATTCAGGAACCTCAGAAGTTATTATAGCAAAAATAGTAGCAAAAAACCAACGTCTCCGATTGTTGATCCTATTAACATTAGAACTCCGCCGATTGCACATAAAACCATCCATTTTTTATTTTCCAATTTAGCCATTTAAAAAGATATTTATTTAAAAAACAAATAGGCGTTTTTGTTAAGAAAATTTTGTATTCAAAATGGGATAGAAATAGATTTATAACTTAATCCTAAAAGGATGCGTATAAATATTCATTCCTTCATCTCGAACGAATCCGATTAATGTGATTCCATAATTATCAGCTAATTTGATTCCTGACTCAATTGGTGCGGAAATTGATGCTACAATAGGTATTTGTGCACGAACAGCTTTTAAGACAGAATCGCCTGTTAGACGTCCTGTTGAACACAAAATTAGATTTTCAAAGGAGATGGTATTTGATAAAACATCTCCTATTGCTTTATCAATAGCATTATGTCTCCCGATATCTTCCATTATAGTTATTAAATTCCCGTTTTTGTTAAAGATTGCACATCCATGGCATCCTCCCGTCTCTTGGAAGAGTTTAGTTTCCGATTGCATTCTCTTGATGAAATTTGAAATAGAACTAGCTGTTATAATTATTTTATTTTTAGATATAGAAATTGTCTCGCCTGAACCAAGTGTCTTTGTTATTATTTTCCTTAAGGGAGTAGAAATCCCAGAAGTGATATCCACAACACGACCTAATGGATTTAATGATAAAATTTCGGGTGTGATTTTGATTGAATCATCCAATTTAACATCAATTTTTTCTTTTTCCTCGCTTAATTTTATTTCGTTAATATCATTTATTGAGTTTATAACTCCAGTCGAAAACAGAAACCCAATTGTTAATTCTTTCAAGTTTTTGGGTAAACATAATATATTTGCAAATGATTCTGAATTAATTTTGATATCAATGGGCTTTTCAATCAAAACTTCATCTTGTACTTCAAATATTTTATTTTTTTTTACTTTCAGAACGGTAATTTTCTTTTTAAACATATTTCTCAAACTTTTGTACTTTTTCTTTTATGTTTTTTATTTGCTATTAACAGATATATCAATTAAAACTTTTTATATTAAATTTTATTGAATGTGCGATACTTGACTTATATAACTTAATATATTATAAAAAGAATAAAAAAAATAAAAAGAAAATTTAACTTGAAAATGAGATATCATCGATTACCATTGTCGGTGCGTCCATCTTCAGCGCAGTTCGAGCTATATCATTTCCAACCATTGTAATTTTTTCTAAAGCTTTGACAAAATTTCCAGAAAGGCTAATATTATCTAATGGATGTTGAATTTCTCCATTTTTTACTAAAAAAGCATTATTGGAAATCAAACTAAAATCTCCAGATAGCACGTTAGCAGTATGGAGTCCTTTTGGATAACCTTCAATATAAATAGCATGGTCATGTTCAGCAATGATTTGATTAAAATCTTTTTTTCCCGGATTTATCATAAATTTATGTGCTCCAACTAAGGGTGTTTGTTCAAAAGGTATTCCTCCGAACATAGTGGTTCTTACTGCATTTCCAGTACTAGATGTCTCTGCTGCGTTCCCATAGCGATGGTCATAAAGAAATGTTTTGAAAATACCATCAGAAATTATTTGTGTCCTCTGAACAGATGATCCTTCGGTATCAATAGCAACAGTCCCGATGGATTTCACATCTTGACCATTATCATATAAATTTAGCCATTTTGGAGCAATTTGACTGCCTAATTTTTCTTGTAAAGGGTTTGCTTTTTGGACATATGTGGAACCATCAAATAAGGCATTCATAGCGAAACTAAAGACTATTGATGCAGTCTTTGGATGAAGGATCAAAGTTAATTTTTCGGATTTTCCAAACGGGACATTATCTAGGCTGTTCATTGCTTTCTGAAAAGCAAAATTAGCGATTCCAGCTAAATCTTGGTAGGTTCTTCCAGATCGAGTTTCATAATAAGTTTTTCGTTGATTTCCTTTTGCTAATATGACTCCAGATGAGTTTTCATGAGAAGTATGTAGAGTTGCTTGATGACATCCTTCAGTAGTAGCAATTGCATAACCATGCCATTGCACGGTAAAATCATTATCTACTGCTACGATTAAATCATTCGAAAGATCTAATCCATCCAAGGCAATATCTATATCTGCGATTAATTTGTCTGCTTCAATTTGTAAAATCTCAGGATCTAAAATTCCTTCTTGTCCAGAGTGATTACTAGCTATGAAACCCGGAAAATTTGGAGTTTCAGGACTTTTTTGTGCAATTTGGTATGCTTTTTCTAAACTTGCTTTCAAAGCAGATTTAGTAAAACCAGTACAAGATGAAAATCCAACTTTTTTCCCGATAGCAACCCGAAGACCGACACCTTCGATTCTTCCTCCACGAGCACTAATTTTTCCCTTTTGTTCATTCACATCTATACGATTTTGTTTAAAAACGAATGCTTCCGCACTTGGGATGTTCATATCTCGTGCATATTTGATAGCATCCTCCGCAATTTGTAGAATATTACTCCGAATTTCTTCTAATTCCATTATTTACTACCTCCAATTAATACTTCATTTACTAATAAATCAGGACCACCCATTCCACAAAATAGAGGAAATTGTCCTGCTTTGCCACATCCTCCGAAGATCCCTGTTCTTAACTTAAATCGGGTAGTTGCGCCTTTTATTTGCTTTAGAAAATCAAGAATATTCCCTGATAAAGCTACATCTCTAATCGGATATTTGATTTCTCCATCTTCTACATAAAAACCACGAGAACATTGGAATAAAAAGTTTCCATCCATCCCTACTTGACCACCCGAAGATTTTATAGCATAAATTCCTGTTCCAAGTTGTTCTAGAGCTTCATCCACAGATAAAGTTCCAGGAGTAAAATAAGTATTTTTCATACGTGGGATGGGGGGATGCATATAATTTACAGCTCTGCTATTTCCTGTAGTGTCCATATCTAGTTTATTAGCACATCCTCGATTAAGAAGAAATCCCTTTAATATGCCCTTCTCTAGTAAAATTGTCTTTTGAGTTGCAGAACCTTGGTCATCAAAAGGAAAATAATGAGCACTGTCAGAATCCGTAATCCCTTCGTCAATAATGGTTGCGTGTTTTGTTCCTAATTGATTACCTAATTGTCCTGCAAGAGGAGAAACACCATTCACAATTCTATCACCTTCAGTTAAATGTCCGAAACTCTCGTGCGCTAAAACTCCCGATAAAATGGGGCCAATTAATGCACTATATTTTCCTGATTTGATAGCTTTTGCATTTAAATTAGCTTTACAATATTCTCCAGCCTTTTTACCCACATATTCGGGTGTGGATTCTTTCTGCTTGAAAGCTTCTAATCCTAAAGATGATACTGCTTGTTCCATTCCCATTCTCTGTTCTCCAGAATCAGTCATCCCAATAGCAAGCCCCCCAATATTTACGATTAGAGGGTGCCATATAATCTCAGAGCCTTCACTGTTGACAAAGAGCTTCTCTCCCCAATATTCACCATAAAGAACTTTACTCGCTTTTAAATCAAGAATTTCATGCATATTTTCATCGATTCGATCGAGTAATTCAATTTTTGTTGAGATTTCTATATCTTTAGGATGAAGTTTTCCTCGACTTGGAATCTTTTCTTTTTTAGGAGATCGATTTTTAATAGGTAGCTTCAATTTATTTCTTCGTGAACTTGCTTTTGCAATCGAGAACGCAGTAGTAACCGCTTCCTCTATACTTTTCTGAGATAATTCTGGAGTAAAACTTGCTCCTTCTGAACCCTCATAATAAGCCATAATGCCTATCCCTCTTCTGAGTTTACTATCTGCTTTTTCGAGTTCTTCATTTACTTTTGATAAATTCGTAAGTATAATATTGTCATATCGAGCTTCTATAAAGCTAGCACCTAATTTCTCACCAAATTTTACTGCTTTGTGAAGTAAATCGAAAACATATTCATTATTCGTCATAATATGTTAAAAACTGTGTTACTATAAAATTTATTTTTTTCAATAAATCCATTTAGTGTTTATATTGTATCGTTTGGTTTAAAATTTCGCTAATAATTTTGAGATACGAGAAAACATTTCTTTTTAAAGAAACAGATAATAGTCTTGCTCTCTTCTCACCGTATTAAATTAATTAGCTTGAACGAGAAATAGTGGAATACTTTCCTCGATTGGATCTTCTTTTTCAAAACAAAGATTGAATATCATTAGATCAAATTCTAAATTTTCTATAAATTTATTCAAATTAAAATAAATTGTTCAAAGAGGATATGATGGATGATTAAAATTTTAATTTTTTCCATTTCCAAGAAGCTGGTAATATTGATCAATCAGCTTGCTGTTTTAATACTTTTTTTATTTTTTTTATATTATATAAGACATACTTATCTTTCTATTATGTGTAGTGGCGCTGTTCATACATTCTATAGAACTCCAATCTTTTAGGTTTTATAGTCTTATAGTCTTATATTAGAAAATTTCTGAAATTTGAGAAAAAAAGAGAAAAAATATATTTTAATTTTGAATGTTACTCTCCCCAGCAAAACATATCATATGTTGGTTCTTCGCTTAGTTGTCCATCTTTAATCCAAATATTTTTTCCTAATGGATGTTGTGATACAACTTGAGCAATTCTTGGATCATGAGTCACAATAACGACTGTTTTACCATTTTCAGCAAGCTTAATTAAAAGATCTACAATGGATTTTCCCGTTTCTGAATCTAAATTTCCTGTGGGTTCATCTGCTAATATTATTTTTGGATCATTGATTAAGGCACGAGCAATAGCGATTCTCTGTGATTCCCCACCTGATAATTTTCCTACTTTACTTTCTCCTCGATTCCCCAATCCAACTAAATCAAGCAATTCTTGCGCTCTTTGTCTATTTTCTGATTTAATTCCATAGGGAATTAATGGGATTAGAATATTATCCATAACATTTAGATTTGGCAATAAATAAAAAGTCTGAAAAACAAAGCCTATCATTTCTTTTCTATAAGTAGCAAGTTTTCTTTCGGGGACAGAACTTATATCCGTTCCCCCCACTATCACATTTCCCGAGGTTGGACTGTCCATAGCACCTAAAAGATTAAGTAAGGTACTTTTTCCACTTCCAGAAGGGCCCATAATGGTTATTATCTTACCCTCTTC
>JAWOFX010000095.1:0-4699 GCA_046497275.1 Promethearchaeia archaeon
CACATGAAACCTGAGTACTTATTAATAAGCCAAGAGGTTAACGAGAGGGTTTTTAGTCGCGGGATGCAGAAACCCCCCAGAAAGCTTCGAGTGCGAATTACAAAAGATATTAACGGTTTATGTATTATATATTTGGCGGAATAATTTGTATTTCTATTACTGATTCATTCATTATCTTTTTTTAAAAATGTAATTAATTTATTCGATTTCAAATATGATGACAATACTAAGAACTGAAATTTTTGGGAGGAACTTGGTTGGAGTATATTTAGAAGTGACTAACTCCTATGTGTTATATCCGCCAACTATTTCAAAATCAGATCTTAAAAAACTTAAAAATGTATTTGATATCAATTTTTATCCATTCACTGTGAATAATTCTAAATTAGTAGGAGTGTATTCCTCTAGCAACACTTATGGAATTATTTTACCCCATATAATAAGAGATGATGAGTATTCAAAATTGAATGAAAATTTTCATAGTGGGGAGAATTCAATTGAAATTGGGATTTTAAAATCTCTTGATAATGCCTATGGTAATCTCATTCTATGTAATGATAAAGGAGCGATAATTAGTTCACTGCTGAGATCTTATCAAGAAGAAATAGAACAAATCTTAAATGTAGAAACCGTCGTGTTTGATTTTGCGGGAAGTTATTTACCTGGATCTATTGCTATCGCAAATAATAAGGGATGTTTAGTTCATCCTTTAGCAACTAACGATGAGATCGATTATATCTCATCCATCTTAAAGGTTGAAACTGATGTAAGTACAATAAATAGGGGAATTCCATATCTTAGTGGAGGGGCTGCTGTAAATGACCTCGCGGGGGTATTTGGTTCAATGAGCACTGGTCCGGAGCTGATGAGGTTAACCTCTGTATTACAGATTTAAACGAGAAAATTGACGTAATCTTATGTGATTATTATGGAAGACTTGAAAGAACATGGATCTAAAATTTATAAAGCTATATTTGAAGGCAAAAAAAAGGTAAAAATAGATGATTCTGAATATCCTATTAAAAAATTCTCAAGTGGAATAAAATATCTAGATCTTTTAGGTTATCGCTACATTGAGCAAAATCGCAACAAAAAATCAGAATGGGGAAAAAAAGCTCGAGAAGGGCATAAAATTATGTGGATTATCAGAGGAAGACGCTACATTGCCCAAATAATGGATAATCATTATAGAGATTTACTAAAAAAAGAATAATCTGTACATTTTTAAAATGAATATAAAAAAAATATGAAAATAATAATTAATCTAAGAATTTTATATTTTCCACTCTCCTTCTTCATAAACAACTTTACTGTCAGCAATAACTTTTGAACCGGATAGTTTCATATCTTTCAAAATGTCCCAGTGTATAGAACATCTATTTTTTGATCCTGTTTCTTCGGGACCTAAACCTAGTGCACAATGTATAGTACCACCCATTTTTTCATCAAAGAGCATGTTCTTTGTGAATTTTTGAATCCCATAGTTTGTTCCAATAGCAAATTCTCCCAATTTATCAGCATTAGGAATTTTTAATATTTCTTGAAGTAATTCTTCTCCCTTTTCAGCAGTTGCATTAACAACTTTTCCATCTTTAAATTCTAAATATATATTTTCTATTTCTTTACCACTATGAATCCCTGGATATGTAAACCTAATATGCCCATTTACAGAATCTTCTACAGGTCCAGTGAATACCTCTCCATCTGGTAAATTATTCTGCCCGGATGAATTTATCCACTTTCTTCCTTTTACTGATAGCATCAAATCAGTGTCTTCCCCAATTATATGAATTTCATCTGTTTTATTTAAATATTTAGCAATTTTTTCTTGCTTTTGATCTATTTTAGTCCACTCACCAACAGGATCATCTTTATCTAAGAATAAAGTTTTTTCAACGAATTCAAAATAAGAAAACAAGTCCATTTTTGCTTCTTGTGCTAAGGATTGACTGGGATATGGAACAATAACCCAATTGAACTCCCCTTTAGAAGATCTATCACTCATAATACTCATTATTTCTAAATTTCCTGGTGCACTATGCATTTTTGCCATCTTTTTAGGATCAACGCTTGAGTTTTTATAAGGATTGTAATCACTTAATATTTGTACCATACCATCAAATTCTCTAATTATAGTTTTATTGATATTGTCAACATATAAAATTTGTTTTTCTGATGCATATCTAAAAAAAATTTCTTGAGTTCCCTCAATTTGTACCAAAAAATAAGTATGTCCTCCAGCTTTAACTATCTCTGCATATATAGCTAGAATAAGATCTTTAGCATATGAGGGTCCAGCTAGAATTATTCTATCTCCTTCTTTAACTTTAATAGAATAATTTACTGCTATTTTTGCAAGTTTCTCATAAAATGTATTTATCATAATATTACACCATTTTTATTCGAATATTCTTAATTTTTCGAACATTCGATCTTATTTATCTATACGAATGTTCATATTTAAATATTTCTATCACGAATGCTTTTTTATAATAAAGAGTTTATTAATAAATCAATTTTGAAAAGTCTTTATATATTCACGAACTTTCGGAAAATATATTTATTTCGAATGTATTATATAATATAAAAATGAATAAATTAAAATGAGTAAAAGTAAAGAAGAACCTTTTCTTGAAATTCTAAGAAATGAAATTAGATTTAGTATTTTTATTCTATTAAATTTGTATCCTGAATTAAGTTATTCTGAGATCTCGCAAAAGTTAAGTAAAGCAAAATCAACATTACATCCACATTTAAAAAAATTAATTAAGCTCGAGTTAATTGAAGTTTCTCGTGAAGAAAAAGTTCGAGGGAATATTCCCGCTAATTATTATTCTTTGAAAAAAGGATATCTTGAAAAATTAGCTGATATAGAACTAGATAGCTCTGAAATTCTAACTGATGAATCAGCATTAGTATTTTTTAAGACTATGACAAATTTCTTGATAAAAACTTTAGAACTTTATTATAAATTTATTGAGAATATGGCATCTGAGGATAATCTTTCGATAGTTTTAGAAGAAATGAGGAAGAAAAAAAAGATGCTCAGTTCTATGTATTTTTTTAGTAACGAAAATTATAAAAAGGTACGTAATTATTATCATGAATTTACTCAAAAGCTTAATGAACTTGAAGCTGAAGAGGAAGGGCTAAAAAAAGAACGCCCTTTTTTTTTATTTAGCGTAGCATTACCATTGAAGAGGATTATTGAAAATGTTGAGATTTGATAGAAGAAAATTCCTAAAAAATCCTTAATCTTGATTCATTATATGAATTAAAATTAAGGTTTGATGAATTGTGATTAGAAAATGGGTTGAAATATGGGGAAATTCTAATACAAAAATTAATTGAATAATTTGTCGAGAAATCAAAGGATACCGATATAACTCAGCAGTTTAAGATGATAACCAACACTCAGACAGAGCAAAATATCGAAATTTTGAATTTAAATCCGAGCTTATCCTAATCAGATAATGAAAAGACATTAGTATCCTATTTTACCATTTTCAAAACCAAAAACGGTTGTAAATTATGAATTTGCTAAAAAAGAAATCGAATATTATATAAGCTATAATTAAATTGAGTTAAATTATTCATCAATCTAAAGCTTACAGTCCTTCATTAATAAAATATAACTTTTTATAGAGACCAAGACCTAAAAAAAAGACTCATCTTGCATATGGTAAATAGTTCATAAAGCCAAAATTTATTATTTTTTAGATAATTATTACTCATAAGTTTTGAAATTATTACTGAGTTATATAGTTGAAATGTAAAATGTCCGAAATTAAAATCTACAAAATAACCGGCACTTATTGGAAAGGGCACAAGAAATATCTCTTCCGAAAAGAAGTACGAGCTTTAAAAGAAGAGGATGCTCTTGAAAAAGCTATCTCACAAATAACATCAATTGGGCTCTTTCGTCGACAAATAAATGTTGAAAAAGTGGAAGAGATCAGCGTTGATGAGTGCGAAGATTATCTAATAAAAGAACTTTCAAAATAAGATGTGTAAAAAAACTAAAAATGAGTTGATTTAAATGGAAAATTCTGAAAATTCCCAGAGGCTTGCAAGTCAATTCCAATATTTAAGAGAAATGCAACAAATGTATGAACAAAATCTCGATATTATCAATGCGTCATTAAACAATCTCATAAATACTCAAAAGACTATCAAGAATTTGCATGATGTAGAGAATGATGAAGAGATTTTGGTTCCAATTGGGGGAATGATTAACTTGAGAGCCAAAATACAAAATCCTGAGAAGGTATTATTATCAGTAAGCGATGATGTTATTATTGAAAAGGATTTAGACAAATCTAATGAATTTATCGAAAAATTGATTAACCAACACAAGGATCAAATAAAATTTCTTAATGAACAACTTCAGCAAATCGAGGCCAATCTGCAAGGGATTTCACAGAGATTCCGAGAAGGAGTGAGTCAATCCCAGATGGGGACTCAAGCACCACCATCATAAGTCAAATAGTTCTGATTTTATGTATTTCAATTTTTTAGAAATGAGAATATAACAATGCTTGATAAATTAAAGAGTGCTTTTTCTACTTTTGTTAACAAAACGTTAAGTGAAGAGAAATTAGAAGATTCAATACAAGATCTCAAAATCTTATTAATAAGAAACGATGTTGCCATGGAAACTGCTGAAGCAATATGCGATAATATTATTAAGTCGTTTAAA
>JAWOFX010000106.1:0-32092 GCA_046497275.1 Promethearchaeia archaeon
TTACTAAATGTTTCTAAAAATTCTTCTAAATTCGTGATATTTGAGACTTTAGAAACATGTATGAGCAAATTCTATAACACTTTTTCCCTAATAATTTAGTTTAAAACCTTTACCGATAGCATATACTTTTTCTTAATCATTTAAATAATTATCTTTTTTTTTGAAATATTTTCACGAAGATTTATATATATCTTAATTAAAAGTATTAATTTAACAAAAAAAGGTAAAGAATTGAGTTTCCAAAACACTAAAAGGATTAGATAATGAAAAAAGTCGATTTAAGAAACTGAGGAAAAAAATAAATTTATATAAGATCAAAAAATAATATTTAAATAGAATACTCAATTTGATGTAATTTGATATGAAAATTTCGAAATTAGAACTCATTGATAAGGTGAAATATGCCAAAGATGCCTTATTAGAGAAGGAAAATACAAAGGCGGCACAAATTCTTGAAGAGCTTCTGCAAGATGATCCCATAAATGACCACTTGTGGCTGCTTTTTGGCATTGTAAAACGAAGAATGAATGAATTTGAGAAGGCGATTAGTTGTTTTGAAACTGCGATAGAACTTAATCCTTCATTAGAAGAAGCTTGGGGTTTATTAACCATTACTTATTTAGATATCAATGATAAGAAGCAAGCAGAAAATGTGATGAAAAAAGCTTTAGAATTAAATCCATATAATAATAAAATACAGTTTTATCAAGAAAATCTCATTAATGTTTACCTAAAATTTGGCTCCTTTTTTGACAAGTTTGATAATGTAGCCTAGAAATTTAATCAAATTAAATATATTTTTGCCCTTTCTTTACGATTTTTATTGATTATAAAATTGTTCAATTTTTTCTTTTTTTTCAAATTAAAATAATGAAAAACTTCACGTTTTTATATGCCGACACTATTATGTTATTACCCTATTAATAAAATTTCTTATAGGGGAACAAAAAAAGTTATAGGGTTAAGGCATTATGACTTTAAATTTTGAAGATAAAGAGCATCTAAGAAGAGCCTTTTTAAAAGAATTAAATTGGTTTGAAGAGGAATTAGATCTCTTATTTAACGGGAAAACAAGTAATTTCACGCAAGAAGATTTTAAATTAGCCGAAAAAATTTTAGATGGTATGTCTGAAATCATAAATAAGTATAGTTATGAAGAATTCTTATATGTTCTAACGTCAAAATTAAATAATATCAATAAAAAATACCCTGAATTATTTAAGAATTTATAATCTCTTTCTTTTCTGAGTTTTTTATCTTTTCAAATTTAATCTAATTATTAATCAAGCTATAATATAATAAGAGTAAATTATTATTAGAAAGAATTTTTAATATTGAAAACTCTCAATTACTATTAAAGAAAAAAAAGTAAATTTCGTAAAATAATTATATGATTTGAGGTGTTGGATAAATTAAATGAATGAAAAAAGTGTCTTTATTACAGGAGCTGCGACAGGAATTGGTAAAGCGTTGTCATTAAAATTAAATCAGATGGGATGGAGGATATTTGGTACCTATAATAGAACCCCCCCAGATGATCTTCTTAAAAAAGCATCGCCTAATATTACTATGATGAAGTGCAATGTAGCAGATCCAGAAGCCATAAAAAAAGCGGCAGAAAAAGTTGAAAAGGAATTAGGGGATGCTGGATTATCTTTATTAATCAGCAATGCAGCAATGACGGGTGCACCCGGACCTGTTGAAACATTAGATTTAGAGGAATTCCATTTTTTAATGGAAGTGAACTTTTGGGGACCGATACGTTTAGTACAAGCATTTCTCCCTCAACTTCGAAAATATGAAAATGCGAGAATAATAATAGTGACTTCTACATCAGTATATCTCACTATCCCTCTTGGAAGTACTTATCCCACTTCGAAAAGCGCTTTGAGTGCATTAACTCGTCATCTTCGCATGGAAATGGAACCATTTGGTATCCAAGTTACCGCATTAGAACCTGGTGGAGTGAGAACAAAAATGACAGGATTTACAAAAGAAGAAGAAACCAAATTATGGGAATCAATACCTCCTCATTTATTGACTCAATACCAAAAATATTTCTCCAATCCTGGCGATCAGATTGAAGAAAACTTTAAATTATGGTCTCCTGCACGATTTGCTGAAAAAGTATATAAAAAAATTATTCTTGCTAAAAAATGGAAACCCGTGTATATCATTGGACCAGGAGTGAGGGCACTTCCAATCATGCGTCGATTATTCTCGCGCAGTCGAATAGAAAAAACTTTTAAAAAATTATTTGGTGTTAAATCTTAATTTTTTTTTTAAAAAAAACTCGTTTTATATTTTGCCAATTTGGAGTTTGATTTCCAATCAATCATAAGAATTTCTTTATAAAAGTATAATTCATTTGAATTTGAATTGCAAAAGGATGATACCACTCAAGAGATAGTAAATAAAAGAGAGTTACACCAGTTCATTGCCAGTATAACGTTTTACTTGGTGGTTTTTAACTCTCAAGTTTTTATTAAAGAGGGGAGCAAACATTCGAGAGCAGATTATGCATTGTTTGCGTCACAGCGGGAATTGTTTTATGATAATGAAATCACGGGATTATCTTCAAAGGGGATTGGAAGTAGACAATTAAGTCCCACTGGACTTAGTATTATGTCCATATGGGGCGATAAATGGAATCGAGATGCAGGTGGTAGGATTGTGTGGAATTACGGTGATTGCTGGCCAATATACATGTTTGATGACTGTTTAGGGATAATTGATTGATTTAAATCTCACTTCCTTTCATCCAGAGACGATATTTTGAAATTGGAATAAATTTTAATATCCATAATACCTTAATACCTTGATAAATGCCAGAATTCAGAATCAATAAGTTTTTATCTCTCATATTAGATGGTAATCAGACTATTATTTATGTAAAAGGAGTACCGTTTATTCATTGCAAGTCGCTATTGATCACGATTCCTAAAGATCAAGTCCAAAATTTTGATAATATCAACTCGATTGATGAGGCAGAAGAAAAATATGAATTATTAGATGACGATATGGGATATAGAAATGCTGAAATCTCTCCAGAGACCGAATTTTGGGGGCATTGTTCCAACCTTCAAGTCTGGGCAGAGAATGGCTATGATACTCGCTTTCTCCATTCAAACATTGCATTTGCCTTACTTAAGAAATTAACAGAGGTCGGTGATCCGAAAGCAAGAGGAAGATTTTACGAGGAGATAAAATATAGATACGCGCACGGCTCCAAAAGTGTGAGAGAATATCTTAGGCGGGAGGCATATCTTGATTGTCTTCCCGAGGACCAGAGGTTCCATTTACTCGTAAATGACGATGATTTCAATGCAGTCTATGATCTTTCAGAAGAACTACGTCCTCATTACGGAGATCATTCCCTTAATGCAGTAAAAAGTGTAATCAAAATTGAAGGTCAGCGTATCACTGAATTATCGATTCGAGGAACTAATCTCGAAGAGATCCCAAAATCAATTTCGAAGTTTAACTCATTGGAATTTTTAGACTTGAGTTATAATGGATTTACAGAAATTCCATTAAACATATTGGAAATGGAAAATCTTAAAAAATTATATTTTGATAATAACAACCTCCGCTATATACCCAGCAGAATAACTCGAATGAAATTATTAGAGCATTTAGATCTCTCATTCAACAAATTAAGATGTCTTCCTAAGAGGATTGGCAAACTTAAAAATCTGAAAAAATTATCTCTTTCTAGAAATCTGATCTATAGATTACCAGAATCCTTCTCGAAGTTGAAACAATTAGAATCCTTATATTTATCTTTTAATAAACTAATAACCTTACCGGAATGGATTGGACAACTAAAAAATTTAAAATGCTTAAGTCTAAGGGGTAATAAATTAAGAGAATTGCCATCATCTTTCGCGAATTTAAAAAAATTGGAACACTTGGATCTCAAAAAGAACAAATTTACAGAATCCCCTGAACTGCTAAGTAGCTTACCTAATCTTAAGAGAACTGATATTTGAAGATGGTATGGTTCTTCTTCTGATCCTCAATTTGCCACATTTTTTTTTGCATAATTTATTTTCTGTGACCCGTTCTTCGGGCAGCTATTTGTCCAACTTTGCGGCCGGGTGGAGTATTGCGACCGATTGTTGTTGGCTTATGAGGAGACTGCTTAGCGCCTCCGCCGAAGGGATGAGAACAAGCATTCATCGTAACACCCCTGACTACGGGCCATTTTTTAGCTTTTGACCTCACATAATAATGTTTACTTCCTGCTTTTAGAAAAGGTTTATCAGTCCTGCCCCCGCCAGCAACTACTCCGATTGTACATAAACAATTTTCATTGAACCATTTTGATTTTTTAGATCTGAATTTCACACTTACTTTATTCCCAGATTTTTCCTTGATAATTGCAGACACACCAGAAGCGCGTGAAAATTTGCCCCCATCATTTGGTTTACCTTCAATATTACACACAACCGTTCCAAGAGGGACATCTTTCAGAGGAACTATATTTCCCACGTTAATCATGGCTTGTTTAGCTTTGATGGTTTTCTTTTTATCGATATCTTTTCGAGTTTGTACATATTCATCTCCTACATATACACCCTCAGGAGGCAAATATAAGCCTTTTAGACCATCTTCATATCTAATTTTTGCGACTGGAGCCCCTCTTCCAGGAGAGTGTATAAAATCAACGATTTCAAAGGAATATTTCATCTCGCCTTCCTTAAATGGGCGATATCTCACTGATCCAATATGACGATGACTTGGACTACGTGCCCATGTATGTCCATATCCTTTCCTCTGTGCTAAAATTCTTTTTCCCATCTGTATCACTTGAACATGTCAAATAAATAATGTAAGAAAAATAATTGTTAAAACTTTAAATTTTTTATTCTTTTTCAAGTAGAATTAAAATTTATCAATAAGAATTGAATTACTTTTGGATAGGTTTTTGAGTTAATTTATAAAAATTTAGGCTTTAAAGCTTATTATCTTCTAATAAGTCGTCAATATCGTAATTAAACGCAATAGGAATTTCTCGTTCTAAGAACTCCCCGGCAATATTCGTGGATAATAATTCTTTTGCTTCTTCATAATTGTCTGTTTGTCCTAAAACCCATCCTAATTTCACGTATCCCACTTCGGGGATCATATTTTTACCTGAGATAACTCCCATATTAATTAATTCTCTACCAGTTGAGTATACATTCATACCTGTAAACCCGTGAAGAGTTTGAGTTGTCATTAATACTACAATTTTCTCTTCGATGGCACGTTGAATCGCATCAAATACTCGATGACTTACATGTCCTAATCCAGTTCCGGCAATAAGGATTCCTTTATATCCCTTATCGACATAAAAATGAATTTCCTCATTCGTTAATCCTGGATATGAGTAGACGAATCCAATCTTCTCTTCAAATTCTGTGAGGGCTATAGTTTTTCTTTTCCCTTTCTTACGATAATCATTTGTAAACATTCTGATTTTTCTGTCCTTAACCATTCCCATTGGAATATTATCTATCGTTCTAAAGGTATTTCGATATGAAGAATGCATTTTTCGTACTAAAGTTCCTTTATGAATTAAGTCATATTCATGAGATGAAGACCCAAGCATCACTACCACTACTTCAGCGATATTTGAGGCAGCAACAGAAGCAGCATTAATAAGATTCATTGCCGCATCAGATGATGGTCGGTCAGAGCTACGTTGACTTCCAACTATGACTACTGGAATTGAGAGATCTTTCAACATAAATGATAATGCCGCAGAAGTATAACCCATAGTATCTGTTCCATGGGCGATAACAATGCCATCTCTTCCAGAATTAGAAAGTTTTTGGATTTTATTAGCTAATTTTTTCCAATATTCTGGTTTCATATCTTCCGAATAAATTTTAAAAACAATCTCCGTCTCAAGATTGCATACTTCAGCTAATTCTGGGACTGCGCTGAAAAGTTCCCCAGGACTAAACGCAGGAATTACAGCTCCTGTGGTATAATCTAGACGAGATGCTACAGTCCCTCCAGTTCCTAATAGAGTAATTTCGGGGAGTCCTTTTGTCGTAGGAAATTTTTTTTCAGGGATCTTATACTTCGCTTCTCTTTTTCCAATCTTTTCAATATTTTTGATATCTTCAACTTTAATACCCACATTATAATTATTTTCTAATTTAATCTCAATAAATCCTGGCTCAGAATATTCATTTCTTGGTAAAAGAATTCCTTCAAAATCCGTTTTATCAGTAAATACCCTTATAATATCCCATATTCCCAGCTTCTTTTCATTTAAGAATTCCTTTACTTTTTCCTTATATCCTTTTAATTTATCATTCATTTAGTTCATCTCCTTTAAATTTTGCGTTATTGCTTCTTTTAATTTTTTTGATATTATAGCACCGTCAATCTTACCTCGTAATCTTTTCATCGCATCTCCCATCAATGGTCCCATTGCTCGCATTTCCTGTTCTTTGATTAAATCTTTGTTTTTATGAATAACTTCATCGATTATTTGATTAAGCTCATCCATAGAAACCTTCTCAATTTTTAACTTTTCCTTTACCTCTTCAATTGAGAGAGTTGGATTATCGGCTTTTTCTGCCATTATTTCTTCAATTGCTTCTTTCCCAATCTCTCCATCGTTTAATAATGTAAAAATTTCTTTATAATTCTCGTTAGAAATATTTTCAATTTCCTTTCCATCCCTTTTAAGAGCAGTTGTGGTCTCTAAGAGAGTTGTAAGGATATGAGTTGGATTTTCTGGGTAAATTTTAACGAGAGTATTAAACAATTCCAAGTCCCCATTGAAAATTAAGTCTTTAATTACTCTTTCTTTAGTGTTATATTTTTTAGAATAATCTTTAATAATTTCCCATGGATAATCAGGCAATTCATCTTGAATAGCTTTTATTTCTGATTGTTTATTAATAATGGGTTTTGTATCTGTGTCAGGGTACAGACGTGCTCCTCCATGAAGTTCTCTCAAGAATTCTGTATTTCCATTATCTAATGCTTTTCTTGTTTCAGGTGGGACTCCATTAAACGCAGATCTAACACGGTCTTTAATCACATTAGAAGCTTTTTGTACTTCATTTTCATTTCCGATAATTAAAACAAAACAATCCTTCTCATCATACCTTAATTTTTTCTTAATTATATTGATATCCGAATCTGAAAACCCATAATCTTTTAGATTCTCATCAGAGTGGATAATTCCTTTCAATCCTGAGATTGATTGAACTTTACTGCTTACTTCAGTTCCAAAACGATAATCGGGAATAAGTTCCATTCCAAAAATTCCACTAAAATTTTTAAAATTAATACCAACAAGATTTTTTCCTTTTTTAAATCCATTTGCGATAAATTTACAATCTGTTTTTTTTAAGTCATGTGAAAGGTCTATTGGATTGCCGATCGCATCCTCCTGTTTTATGTTCATATCTTTTAATTTTTCTTTAATTTTTAGAAGATTGTATTGACGTGAAATTTCATGATTAATTAAGACAGGAATCCAATCCAATTTCTGTACTCCCTTTATTTCTATTCTCGTTCCTCCTTTTATACTCACATTTATATCCTGTCGAATTGAACCTAACAATTTTTTTACTTTAGTAGACCATAATAAGAGCCCTAAACGTTCTGCACATTCTCTACACTCATTAGGGTCATTAATATCAGGTTTTGTTGTTACTTCTACAAGAGGTATGCCCAATCTGTCTAATCTAAAAATATTAGTTTTTTCTAGCGTTTCAATTTTACGCGCGGCATCTTCTTCTAAACACAAAATATCTATTCTAATTTTCTTTCCTTTTTCTAATTCAATATAACCATCTTTGGCTAAAATCATGGTTCTTTGAAAACCACATGGTACGCTTCCATCAAGATAGTTTTTTCGACACACATGCATCTCTTTGATAATATTTGAATTAAGAAGTAGAGCAATTTCTAAGGCGATTTTTCTTGCCTCATCATTACAATCAAAGGGAGGAGTTTCATCCATTTCATATGTGCATATTACATCGTTATAGCATTCATAAATGGTTTTCATCTCTTTTTCATACTCTGTAAGCATCGCCTCATCATAGGCACCCATCTCTCCAAGCACAGGCCTCATTTCTCTCCGTAATATAAAATCTGGTTCTCTTGTTCCTTGTAGTTCATTCGGACATCTACAAAATAGCTTTTTCTCTGAATCAAGCTGTTGATGGATCTCTAAACCACATTTTAAGCCTAGTTGTTTATAATCAAAATCTTCCATATTTATCATAAATTTAGTCTAATTTATTATCTTTTTTACAATTATTATCTAAAATTACGATTTACTTTAGAGGGAAGAAAGAAAAGTGAAATAATAGGGAAAATTAAACTTATTTTAAATAATATTTTCCATTGTATTCTTTCACTTTCACATAATTTGAAAGATACTCTAAAAAAAATTCTCTTTGTTCTTGTTTAGAGGGGTTTAAACGGATTCTAAAGATTAATTCTTGTTCATTCTCAATTTCAATCCAGTGAAGCTTTTCAAAAAATCTTAGAAAATTTAATAGACGATTTTCCATATTTCCATATTTTTCTATATTTTCTTCTATTAGTTTTATCCATCTGTGTCTAGCAAAATCATCCTCAAAATCAATAGACACATCCTTATCAGAAGCCATTTTCATCCATAAATAATAATCATGATCTTTAAGCACTCCAGTATAATTAATAAAAAATTGGATATTGTAATCTATTAATTTACGTAGTTCTTCTCTGGAGACATTTTCCTCAAACATCAACTCGATGCCTTCTGCCTCAATCCGATAATAGGAATTCTTAGGTGAATGTATAAAACTTGTTAATTTTATCCCTAAAAGACCAAATATCGCACTAACAAATTTTGCATTCTCATATATAAGATTTTTATAGAGACTAGTTACCTCCACTCTAAACTTTGGATAAATTGAATCATTTTGGGTTATAACTTCAAAATTCAGATGAGAACTTAAATTATTCTCTCTAAAATAGTTTTCCAATCTTTTAATAAAGATTTCTAATTTATTTACATCTTTTTCTGTAAAATAGTCCTTAAAAAAAATTTTCATTGCTGAAAAAAAACTCAAAGTCCCTTCATAATCAAGTTCAGTATATTTATTAGTCTCAAGAATCATTTCATAAAAGGGAATTGTAGCTTTGAAGCTGAATTTGTCATAAAAACTATTAACTTCTTCATCTACAAATTTTTCAAAATCATCAAGAGTTTTTCCTCGTTCAAATGCATTAAGAGTTTTTTCCATTACTTGGGTATAAAAAGCAGAGATACTTTTATATCTCTCATCCTCAGGATGTTCATTTTTCATTTTATTAACATATCTATTAATCCAATCTTTTAGAGCTGGAGATATGGATATACATTGTTGAGAAGTCTTTTTAGTCGATAAATATTTTTTTGATGTCATTTTTTGTTGGATAAATTTTGTTTTTATATAATATATTAAAAAATGCAAAATATAAAACACTTTTTCAAATAATTTTATGTTATTCATGAAAATAATATAAAAATGAAACAATTTCCTTAATTTTATTCAAAATTAAATATTATTGAATATCTTTTTCTAAATCGCTCTTAAATTGAACATTTATAAAATAATAATCTAATAGTATTATTTAAATATAAAACTCAATACTATAAAGATAATAAACCAAAAAGAGAAAAAAGGGGAGCTTTACAGGAGGGCTTTTTTCAATTCTTATTTGAAGAGATAAATTTCATTAACATAATATAGCATTAATTTAATTTTTAAGTGTCTTAGAGACATAGGGACCATCTAATACATATCCCATATCATAGAACCAACTTCTTACTCCAATTCCACTAATGACAGAAAGCTTTTTAGCATCAAAATCTCTTATGGCTATTTCTTCTGCTTCTTCTAATAAAGAAGTTCCGAATCCTCTATGTTGGAGTTGGGTTTTGTTATAAGGTTTTTTATCTTTTGCAACCAATTCTCCAACAACTTTTATTTCTCTCACGACCATCGTGTTTCCGTCATTCAACTCTGGTCGATGTGCAAAATCTGATGGTTTTCTTAATCTCAAATATCCAATCAATAGATTATCCTTTTTATTTTCATAAGAAAGAAATACTTCATTTCCTTTCGAAGCAATATAATCTTTTCTATATAAACCAACTTCTTTTATAATTGATTCATTTAAAGTTTGTTTTCTAGTTTGGATTCCATATTCTCTGCATCGAATACAGTTGCATTTAGAGTTTAGTTCAAGTAATCTTTCATGCACTAGTTGCCTTAAATTGCTTTTTTTACATCCTGCCTCTATTAAAGGTGCTGGGATATCACGCATGACTCTTTGAATACGTACATATGAAGGTACCATTTGTTTCCAAGTAGCAATAAGGTCGATTAAAATGTCCAAGGGATATGGTTTATAGGCACCATTTACCCATAACTTATATAATTCTGTTCCCTTTATAACTAAGCATGGATAAATTTTAAGCATGTCTGGTCTATAATTCGGATCTTCGAAAAGAATTTGAAACATATCTAAATCCTTTTCATATGAAGATCCTGGTAAGTTGGGCATTATGTGAGCGTTTATTTTCAACCCCGCATCCTTGGTTATCCTAATTGCTTCAATACTATCTTGAGTAGTATGATCTCTATTCACTAATTGATATATCTCATCAAAGACTGTTTGAATTCCAATCTCTACTCTAGTTGTTCCATATTCAAGCATTTTATCAACATGAGTTCTCTTGCAATAATCAGGCCTTGTTTCTATGGTAATTCCAATGATTCTTCTTTTTGAAGTTTCTGCTAATTTCTTAGCTTCTTCTAATGTATCCACTCGTTTATTTATAATTGCTTCAAGAGCTCCTTTGATAAATTCTTTTTGATATATTTCATCAGCAGAGAGAAAGGTTCCTCCCATGATAACTAACTCAATTTTATCAACATTATGGCCGATAGCTTCAAGATCTTCGATTCTACTTCTTACTTGTTTATAAGGATCATAATTATAATGAATCGATCTCATTGCAGCTGGTTCTCTTCCCGTGTAGGATTGTGCTACCTTTTCTCCTGGCTGGGATTCAGAGCCAGGACAATAAATACAGTTTCCAGGGCATTCGAGAGGTTTTGTCATAATAGCAATAACTGATACTCCTGAAATGCTTCTGGTTGTCCTTCTTCTTAATTTAGTATTTATAAGACGTCTTTCTTCTTTTGTGAAATTTACCTGATCAACATAATCAAGAATAGTTGCATTTTTTATAACTCTACTATAATCGTATTTCTTGGCAAATCTTCCCTTTATGTTTGTGATTTTCGAACGTGGTGTCTGAGGATTGCTAAGTAAATAATTTATGGTGCTAAGTGCAATATTTTTAATCTTTTCTTGATTATCAGAAGGATTTAAATTCATTTTATTCATGAGATGCATCAAAAATTTAAAGTCAATTTTAATAATCGATTAAAAAACAAATATTTTATTATAATTATGTAAAAGAAAATGAATATTTTTGATTAAGAGAATCTAAATGTAATACTAGATTCCATCCTAAATTTTTGATTTCTTTCCTGTAATATCTCGCCTAAATTTTCCAAAGTCATCAATTTTACGCAAAATTTGAGAATTAAACACAGGTCCATCAAAGCATACTAATAAACCCAGTGGATCTAAAGTGCATAATCCACATAATCCACATCCGCACCTCATCATACGTTCAAGGCTTGCTTCCATAGGAATGTTTTTTTCTTCACAAACATGAAATATTTCATACATCATTTTTTCAGGACCGCAAGTATAAACTAACGCATTTGACAAACTTTTTTTGGAATACTTTTTAATCTCATTGTTGAAGATAGTTGAGGCAAAACCTTCACTACCAAAACTTCCATCATCTGTACAAAATATAACATTCGAGAAATCATGATCAAGTGACTCAAATTGATTAATAAATATGATTTCTCTCTCTTTATTTGCTCCTTCGATTATAGTATGTTTTAATTTTTTTTCTGCTAGTTTCTTAGCCAGAAAATTAAGAGGTGCTATTCCAGTTCCACCACCAATAAGAAAAATCAGTTTTGTTTTATCTTTTGGAATTGTAAATGAATTCCCCAAGGGACCTCTAAAACCAATATAATCACCTTGAGAAAGATTGCATAATATATTGGTACACTCACCTACATTTTTAACCGTAATTGTCCAATTTCCTTTCAAATCTGCGCCTGATAATGACATAGGAATTTCATCAACTCCGGGAACCCAGACCATTACAAATTGTCCTGGCATAGGTTTTATATTGGAATCTAAAATATTTTTAACATTAAATGTAAGATTCAAAACACCATCGCATTCCTCTTCTATATTCTTGATTTTAACTGAATTAATTTGATTTTTATTCAATATTCTGGCTCCTCCTGAGTTTTGAATGTATGTGCTTCTCCAATTAATTTGGAAATATTATTAATACTATTTCTTTTCAAATAATCTTTTAAATCCTTATTAATTTCAGTCAATGTATCAACTCCCTTATGTAATGCTGTGCCTATTTGAACTGCACTTGCTCCTGCCAAAATGAATTCTATAACATCTTTCCAATTAGATATACCACCACAGCCTATGATTGGAATTTTTAATTTGTCATAAAGGTCAAAAACTTTTTTAATGGCGATTGGATGGATTGCTCGGCCTGATAAACCCCCATTCCCATGAGAAAGAATAGGGGCCTTAACATTAATGTCAATAACCATTGCTGCGAGTGTATTTATTGCTACAACTGCATCAGCACCACCATTTTCAGCAGCTAAACCTATCTTTGTGATATCAGTCACATTTGGATTAAGTTTGACAAAAAGAGGAACAGATATTTTTTCCTTTAGAGATTTTACTAATGAATATGTGAGCTCTGGATCAACTCCAATAGATGAAACCTTAGCGTGGGGGCAGGAAATATTTACTTCTATAGCATCACATCCTGATTTCTCCGCCTTTAATGCAACTTTAATATAGGATTCAATGGTATCTCCAAAAACACTCACAATTAACGGGAAATCAAAACTTTTAATTTTTTTAATTTCTTCTTGAAATTCATCTATTCCCGGATTCGCCAATCCAACACTATTTATAAAAGTTCCTTCAAAAACTTCAAATATAGATGGGTTTTTATATCCTTTCCTTGGTCGAGGACCAACAGATTTAGTAGTTATTGCTCCCGCCCCAGCATCAATCACTCGTTTCATAGAGGAATAGGAAACACCCAATATCCCAGAAGCTAATATCAATGGAGATTGTAATTTTAATACACCAATATTTGTTTCTAGCATTTGTTTCTAGAATTTGTTTCTAGCATTATTATTATTTAAGTATTAAACATTAATAATATTACAAGTCTATTTATGAGAGCGTCTAAAAATGAAATGTTATATTATTGACACTTTGATTGGATTATTTGCGCAAGATAATCAAGGGAATTTATTAAATTTTAGAAATTTTAATGATCAAACAGAAAGCGCAATAAATTTCTTCACAAAACTCGATCAAGGAGAATTATTAGAAGAATATATAAATCTTTTGGATGAATTAACAAATTCTGGATTTGATACATTTATATTTGATAATGAAAATCTGAAAGCTGCGACCTCAGAAAAATTACATATAAATGCCAAATTAGAACCATCATCCTTAGAATTTAAGAATTTTAGATCCAACCTTCTTGAGAAATTAAAAACAATTGGATTGAACTACACTGAACAAGAAATTAAA
This sequence comes from Promethearchaeia archaeon, assembly GCA_046497275.1. Taxonomy (GTDB): domain Archaea; phylum Asgardarchaeota; class Lokiarchaeia; order Sigyniarchaeales; family SOKP01; genus TEKIR-8. The sequence goes on from JAWOFX010000106.1 coordinate 13,744, forward strand.
AAAAGGTATAAAAAGATAAGCCAAGAACTTATACGGCAAAAAGTTAGAGAGGCAGGTGAAGAAAAGGATATATTTATTGTTCAAGTAATCGAGATATTAGATTCTCTCAAAGAAGCAATAAGTCAATTTTCAAGTCGCTTGAGGGAATGGTATGGCTTACATTTTCCCGAACTCACCGATAGGATTATTGAGGATAATATATTATTAGCCGAAATTGTTGCAAAGGTAGGAAACAGAAAAAACTACAATGAAGAAGTTTTTAAAAACGGATTTGAAATTCCCCAAAGATTAATAGAGAAGTTAATAAATATGTCCACGAAATCAATGGGAGCAGATATCAATCTCAAAATGGTTAAAGATTTCGCTCAACAGATTCTCTCAATCAATAATTATAGAATATCTTTAGAATCATATTTAGAGGATCTTATGTCCATAACGGCACCAAATATTCAAGCTATTGTAGGATCTCTCATAGGTGCAAAATTAATCGCAAAAGCAGGAAATCTTCGAAAATTAGCATTTATGCCAGCTTCAAGAATCCAACTTTTAGGAGCTGAGACCGCGTTATATAGACATTTAAAATCGGGACAAAAGCTCCCCAAACATGGAATTATTTTTCAATGGCAGCAAATTCGTGGAAATCCCCCTTGGATACGGGGGAATATAGCGAGATTAATTGCTGGTAAACTGGGGTTAGCAGCAAAAATAGACTATTTTTCCGGAGATTTTGTAGGGGAAGAATATGCAAAAGAGATTGAAGAAAAGATCGAAGAAATAAAGAAAAAATATCCAACACCTCCCGAAAGAAAACCAAAGAAAAAAAGGAAATAATGAGTTGATATGATATAATGAATAATATTAAAATCCGAAAACACCCAAAAATATATAATGTATTTGTATCGGGGCCTTTATCCAATCCGCGTTTATATACAAGGAATTTAGTTCCTGGAAGAAAAATTTATGATGAAAAATTAATTGAGGTTGATGGGATTGAATATAGAAGCTGGGATCCCAAAAGAAGTAAATTAGCGGCTATTTTTATAAATGATCCCTCAATTAGTTTTTTGAGAAAAGCTAATAAATGTTTGTACCTAGGTGCCGCTTCAGGGACTACAATTTCACATCTTAGCGATATTTTACCTAATGGAATAATTTATGCAGTAGAATTTTCTGAGCGCAGCATTCGACAATTAATTCAAAATACTTCAGATAGAAAAAATGTAATTCCTATATTAGCAGATGCACGCTATCCAGTAGATTATGCAAATGCCATTTTTACTGATATTGATTTAGTCTATCAAGATGTTGCTCAACCAAATCAATCTGAAATTATAGTTAAAAATATGGATTATTATCTTAAAAAAAATGGAACTTTTATCTTTCTAATAAAATCACAATCAATTGATAGTATCTCAAAATCAGAGAAAATTTACAGCGAGGAAAAAAAAATTCTCCAAAAAGCAGAGTATAAAATACAAGAAAGTATCAATATTCATAATTTCGCTAAAAATCATATAGCTTTAATTGGAGAGAAAAAATAATATTTTGCTTACTTTTTCATATTGAAACTGTAAATCATTTTACCCATATCTAATGATTTAGACGATTTATTCATTAAAATATTGAGTTATTTTCCTATTATAAAGCTCTAAATCCAAGATTTTTTTTGTTGTCTGCCATGTTTTTCGAGCAAATGTTGGTGCTCTTTTTTCGATACGGATCCATTCTTTTAAAAAATTTATAGTAAGCTCATCAGAGGGATATCCTGAGCCAAGATCTGAATATCCCATATTTAAATATTTTTCTCGCAAGGAAGTTATAATCATATCGCGTTTATGTTTTGCAATGATTGACGCTGCTGAAACGATGGGATAATTTTCATCTGCCTTATGCTCTGATATTAATTTTAGAGGTTTATAATCTAATTTTTTACCAATCAAATTTTTAAATTTTTCCGCATTCGTATCGGCAGCATCCATATAAACTATGTCTGGCTTTAATTCATTGATTATTTCTGCAAATTTATTCATTTCGAGGCCATTTAAATTAATATCATTATCAAATCTTTTATCAATCTCTTGAGCAGATATAACTAACGAATCATAACACACACAAGCATTTTTTATTAATTTAGAAAGATTTGCACGCTTTTCTGGACTCAATAATTTAGAATCTTTTACTCCAATCTTTTCGAGATAATGTAAATTTGATTGTGCAAAACAAACACCGCAAACAACCAGTGGACCTAATACGGGGCCTTTTGGGCAATTAGGCGATATGCCTTAAATAACTCCCAGCCTCGTCAATTCCACAGATTAAAAAATCTTTCATTATAATATTATCAGATTTGTGTAAAAATTCGATTTTAATTAATATATTAAAACATTTTAATCGATAAAAAAATAAATATTGTTATATAATAAAGCAGTAATAAAATATTATTGGAATACTTAGAGATATCGAGTTTTAATACAATTCTAATTAATTGAAGTAGATTTTTCTGAATCTTGTACGAGGTTTATGAATTCTTCCTCATCATCGATTTTTTCTAATTGTTTAATCTTAATAATCGGAATTTTCTCCTTCGGAAGATTTTTAGGTATTTTTATACCATTATTTATGATAAATATCGCTTGCTTATGAAACAAATTTGTAAGGATTTTTAAATTTTGTAGGCATTTTAAATTGATCTCCTTAATTTTTTCTTTTTCAGAAACCTCAGAGAATAATGGATAAAATTGATTTTCTATATCTACTTCCAAATTTTTGGAAGAGAGTAAGACTTCGAAAGGGAATTGCCTTTTATACCAATATGATTTTATACCAATATCTTCAATAATATCTCGAAGATGTTCCTCAAAAGGACTTAATTCTTTTTCTTTTTCAATAGTCAATTTTTCGAAATCGAATTTAAAATGCCAATCTAACACATCTATATTTCGTACAAAAGAGTTAGAGCCCAGAGCTTTTCCAAGTTTCTCGGCAATCTCCATTGAGGGTCTCATATTTTCGCTTTCATATGAGCAGAGAGTTCTTTTTGTTATTCCAATCTGATCTGATAATTCTTTTCTAGATATTTTTTTCTCTTCCCTCAGTTTTTTCATAATATCTCCATCAAGAAAAACAACACCACCCCCTCTTCTAGCCAAAATATAGGGATAAAATCCTTCTCTTAATATTTTTTCTAAAGTATTTATATTGATAAAGGGTAAACCTTCTCGTATATATATTGTATTATCTTCCAGCTTTTGGTATCTATTTTTCATTCCAATAAGAAGAGGTTTTGATTTTAAAAGTTTTGAAAGTAATTTAATACCTTCAAGTATATCCTCATTAATATTATCGATATTTGAAAATAATTTTACTATAAATACCAGATTATACTTCTTGACTAGAAAATCGTAGCAGTAGCTCTGTCTGTTAGTATTAAATCTGAATGAAAATGTTTCAAACTGTGCTTCATTTAATAGATGTTCAATTTTTTGTAAAATTTTTTCCATTTGTTCTACTAGTACTATACGATTTGTATTAAAAAATCTTTATTGTTATTAAGAATAATCTAAAAATGATATCTAAAAATTTGAAGAACTTCCTTTCCCTCTTTGGTTAAATAGATCTTTTTGTTTCTTTTATGATCTGATACATTAATATAATTTAATTCCGAATTCAACCTATTTAGATATTTTTTGCTGTTCATATATTTACTTGCTTTTAATTTCCTTTCATCTTTATTCTTATTTTGTAAAGTTAATACTTTCTCTTTATAGAGCTGTTCAACTAAATCTTTTTTATATATAAATTTTCTTTTCTTTTCATTGTAATCTTTTCCCTTATATCTTTCTTCTATTAATTTATCAATTAATTTGAGGATTTTAATATATATTTCTTTTGGTTTTTTCAAAGGAAAAGTTAGGGGCTCAATAAGGATCATTTCACCTTTATGTTCGGGGCCCTCACCAGATGGATTATAATCTGTAGAGTAAACATAGTAGATATCGCAGTCCCACAATTTTGCTGCTTCAACAGATGCAATACCAGTTAATTTCGATCCTGATCCAACATTAATATAAATCTCGCAATTAGGATTTTCTTCTCTTTCATCTTTAATAATTTTAGAGATCTCTTGAATAACCTCGATATAATTGGCATAGTCAACTTCTTTTTTAATTATTTCAAGTTGAGGGAGTTTATTTTTAAGAAGTTCTATATTTTGCTCTAAATATGATAAATTCTGATCCTTTTGTCCCGTGTCACGAATGTAGGCGGTGAAATAATATAATTTGTTTGGAGGATGATCAAGTAAAGGTTTTGTTATTCGGTCTTTTTCTCTTGAATTGAAAACGAGATGGATTTGTTTTGTGAAGATATTAATCACTTTTTAATTATGTTAAATGTGATTATTTAATAAAATTAATTCATCATTATATATTTTAAACTAAAATCTTAGTTAAAAATTTAGCTCTTGTAAATTTTGAAAGATTTTTTTCTACTTTTAATATTCTAACAAAAGACCCCCTTTAGAAAAATTTTAATTAAAGGTTATGAAAACTTAATTATTTAAATTTGAATTCAAATAAAAATCAGAATTTTTTATAATGGATTGTTAATTTAGAAATATATTATACGACGATCAGTATAAATTAAATGATGAGTAAATGTTAAAAATCGATAAATGCAAATTTGGAGAGATCGAAAAATCTGATTTTCCTGAGCTTTGTGAACGGAAAGGAGTTGGACATCCGGATTCCGTCTGCGATGCAGCTGCTGATTTAAGCTCGAGGATGCTATGTAAGTATTATTTTGAAAATTTTGGGCGTTATTATCACCATAATGTAGATAAAGCTGCTTTAGTTGGCGGGATGGCTAAACCAGAGTTTGGTGGCGGAAAGATTTTAGAACCACAGTATTTCATGATAGTTGGACGAGCAATAAATCAAATTTTCAAGGATAATAAACTAGAGTATATTCCAGTCGCACCTATATGTTTAGATGCATGTAAAACTGTTGTTTCTAATGTTTTCAGAAATTTAGATTTAACCTCCCAAATTCAATTTGATTATGCTATTAAGCCAGGTTCGATTGATCTCACCGGAGTATTCGAGGAATCTGATGTGATGGATCACATTCCACTGGCAAATGACACGAGCTTTGGCGTTGGTTTCGCCCCTTTATCAGACTGCGAAAGAATAACCTTAGAAACGGAACGTTTGCTTAATTCTGACGATTTCAAGGATAAATGCCCTGGTTCAGGGGAAGATATAAAGGTGATGTCAACAAGAACGGGAAATAAGGTAGATATCACTATCGCAAATGCTATGGTTAGTAAGTATATCTTAGATAAGGGTGAATACACCAATTATGTGGAACAAGTTCAAGATACAACTATGGATTTGGCATCAAAACTGATTCCAGAGAGAGATGTAAGTGTTTCGGTAAATGTGGGGGATAATTTAGACCAAGAAATTATGTATTTGACGATAACAGGCACTAGTGCGGAAGCAGGGGATGATGGGCAAGTAGGGAGAGGAAATAGGGCAAATGGCCTTATAACACCTTGCAGAACAATGTCTCTTGAAGCTGTATGTGGAAAAAACCCGATAAACCATGTTGGAAAAATTTATAACGTTCTTGCGAATAATATATCAAAGAGGATCTATGAAAAAGGACAAGGAGATATTAGAGAAGTTCATGTAAAATTGTTATCCCAAATAGGTCGTCCTATTACAGATCCTTGGGTTAATTCAATTTCCCTTATACCTGCCGATAACGTGAATTTCTCAAGCATTGAAAAAATCGCCAAAGACGTTTCTGAAGAATTATTTAGTAAAGAGAAAATTATCGATCTGAGAGAACGCTTAATTTCTGGCAAAGAACAAGTATTTTAACATGATTGATACATATCTTATTTTTTATAATTTTTTTCTAAACTCTTCAATAACGATTTCTAATAGTTTTAATAAAAAATATTTAAAATTATAAAAAAGATCTTACATATAAAATCTGGTAAACAATTGCAGAGAGAAAATCAAAATGAGCTTAGATAAATGGATAAAATCAGATAAAGAAAAGGACCAAGAGAAGAAGCAAGAAATTAAGAAAAAACAAAAAAAAGAAAACATATCAACCATAGAGAATCAAATAGAAAAAGAAGAATCATTTAAATTAAATAAATTCAGATTAAAATGTTCTAATTCTAAATGCAATTATCAAAAAACATTAATGAAACGGCAATTGGCTAATAAGGATAAAAAATGTCCTCGATGTAATAGTATAATGAAAATAATTGAATCTTAATAAATTCCAATATTAATTTGTAGATTATTTAGATGGATTAGATACATCAAGTTTCCTCTCGCAATAAGGGCACGTATCTTTTTTCTTTCTATAACGCAATATTAAATAAATTAAATAACCAAGGCCAAAAGTCAAGCAAACGAAAAAGAAAATTAACTCGTGATATTTATGATCGAAATTCTTTCTTCTCGGAATAACCATCCTTTCACATGTTGAGCAATAAATTTTCTCTTTCACTTTTCTCATCAATTAAAGTAATTTATGATATAGTGTATAATAGAAAAATTTTTTTAAAAATTAAATTCTCGCATTAAGCTTAATATTAATTGAAAAATCATAATTCGCAATTTATCAATCGATCCTCCTAAGTTTCTTTGCGGGGCGTCCAACATAAATCCATCCATTTTTCAATCTTTGACCAATTTTAGTATAGCTACCCATTCCTAGAATGCTTCCTTCTTCGATAATAGTACCCGGGGCCACAACGCTATAGGCTCCCACGGTGCTTCGGTCTTCAATTATAGTTTTTTTGATTAGTAGTTTGTTATTGATTATTAAAGAACTAAAAATAATTGAACCTTCTCCTAATAATGATTCCTCCCCAAATTCAATAAAATCGGTATCAATATAACTATCTAAGACACCAGCACTTGTTGGCATCCTAAGATTAAAAAATTTTAATGGAAAAATTTTTGCCCAAGGAAGGGGAAAATAATCGTAAGTTTTTAATATGAATTCCTTAATAGTCTTTCTCATACAATAAAAAAAATAATTCTTATCCTTTAACGAAAGATCAAATTCTCCTTCTTTTGGGAGATGAATTAAATTGAATAAAATCAAATACAATTTTCCAATCCCAAATAAACTTAGAATAAATAATCCAAGATATAGAAGCAGATATCCGGGTAATAGAATCAGAAAGAATATCATCCCATACAATTTAAAGAAAAATTCAAAATAGAATAAAACCGATATTAACGTAAAAAATATAGCCGGCCAAATTATTAAGAATTTTAAGATAAAGAATCTTTTTTCTTTTAAGTTATTACCTTCAATAATTTTTAGCTCAGATGACATGAATCAATCTATCTTTTTATAATTTTGATAAAATTTAATATATCGAGATTAAATATATCCCTAAAATCTTTCAAATTTTCCATTTTTTTAGCGGGAGCATCATAATAAATGGAGTTAGGATCAATTATTTCATTTTTAGAAACTATTGAAAAAGGCATGATATGTGTATTTTTCTTAATAATAGTTCCTGGGGCAATGCAGCATCCATCATTAATTACAACACCATCTTTTATAGATACGGATTTTACTGTTAAATCTTTATCCCATAATTGAGTTGTTAGTAAAATCTTGCCAAGATAAACGTTTTTTCCCACATTTAAAAACTCTTTTGCTAAATACATATCTTCAATAATTGAATTTTTTCCAAATTGACAATTTCCAATAAAATTAAACACCTTCTTGATAAGCCATGGGTAAGGACCTCGCTGAATCTTCCATTTAATATATCTAAGTAAGAACGAACGAAGAAAGTAATAATCATAATCCTTCGATTTATTTTTCCAGTGAAAGACTCCTTCTTTTGGTTTATTTATCTTGCAGATAATATAATAGCATATTTTTGTGATGAATACAGTTAAAAAAATATTACTAAGATGCATTACCATTATAAATGGTGGAGTAAATGTTAAAATTAATATAGAAGTATTAGTGATAAAAAGATCATGGAAAGAAGGAGAAGCTAGCACAAAAGGATAAAAAATATCAGTAAAATAGTAATAAGAAATTATCAAAACAGGCATGTAGGCTGCGAAATATAATAGCAAAAATATAGTAATATAGGTGGGAATTTTCTTTATGAATTTTTCAGCAGGTTTATACGATTCTGTAGTTTTTTTTGAAGTTTCTTGAAATCTCCTCTCGTTTTCTTGAATTTTTTGTTTTATGTAAGAATTGTCATTAGTTTGTTTATCTTCAATTGTTCCTTTTTTTCTAGCAGGATATCCTGAATAAATTGAATTTTGTTCCAAAATTTGATTAAATTGAGTTAAAGAAAGGGTATTTATAATTGTATTATTTTCTATTTTAGTTCCAGGAGAAATATAGCTATGAGGTCCTATTATGACATTATCTTGAATAATTACTTTTTTTATAATTAGATAATCGCCATATATCATAGAGGATTTTATAAAAGATCCTTTTCCTAGGGTTATATTTTTTCCTAATTCAATGAATTCAGTGTCCATATTTGCATTGTTGATGCTACTAGTGAAAGATGTTTTGATTCCAAATATTGTTAGAGTAAGATTATTTAAAACTGATGAGGGTAAAAGACTAATAATCCAGATCGGCCATTTTTTAATTACTGCTCGGAGACTCCAAAAATAATAATCCTTATTATCCTTAACTCTTCTAAAATTTCCTTCTTTTGGTTTATGAATAAGATTTACAAATATTAAAAGTAATTTTGCCGTCAATAAAGAAGAAAAAACAAGAATAAAATATCCGATAAATAATTGAATCGGAAAAGACAAAAAGAGGAGGATAATATCGCTCTTGAATAAATTATAATAGAGTAAAAATTCAATAATAATTACATAAAAGCTAATCCAAATATTAATTCCATAAATAATTAAAAACTTTCGAGAGACTAATGTGTTAGTTGAATAAGGACCGTCGTGAATAGATGTGGGAAAACTTGTCATTATTGTGGTTTAGACAGAGAGAAAAATAATCTACTTAACATAATAAATTTCTTGTTTTTAATTAAATATTATGTATTTTAAAAAAAGGATAAAATATACTTTAGTCGTCTTCTTCTTTTTTTGGTTTACTCAAAAGATCAAACGTACTTTTCATTCCCATTTTATCCAATCGTTCACGTTCGCGCTTTATGTCATCTTTTTTATAATCTTTTTCTTCATTATCAGACATATTGTTAAGTATTATTCTTTGTTATTTTTATAATCGATTCTAATCTTATTTTATTATAAAGTAAATAATCTTTTTATTTAATATAATTAAGTTCAAAAATAATTTTATATATCTATTCTTGTTTATTTTTCTAGAATACGATTTAAATTAATAAAATTTTAGGATGTGCAGAGAAAAAGTATGCCAAGATGCTATCATTGTGGGGAGAGATTCGACGATTTATATAAATGTGATAAATGTAATCAATATTATTGTTATTTACATAAAGATCCGATAAATCATGAATGTAATATAGTTAAAGAATCATTAGAACTACAATATAGTTCAAATGAACCGAGTCATGATTATTTAAGATCTTATAATCAATCAAGCACAAATTACGCTGAAAATATATCATCCACTCATCAGCAACAACCAAATTATCAGTCAAGTTATTCTGAAAGCTCAGAAATACGTGGAAGTACCGATAGTACTTTTACATGGTATCGGAGAGAATCAAATATTCCTGATAATGCTTTTAGTCCTAATTCTGGCATTGAATTTAAGGGAATTCTTCTTCCCTATAAATCTGAGTTTTTACATTTGTTAATTGGATCAGTCTTAATTTATATTATCGGTTTGATAGGGTTTTATAATCCTCAGAATCAACAGCTACTTAATGATCTAGGATTTGGATGGATTATTTTTATGGTTGCAGGATTTTATACAACTGCATTTCTTTTTCATGAATTTGGACATCGTCAAGTGGCGATCCATTTCGGACTCCAAACTAAATTCCGTTTATTAAAATTTGGGATGATTATCACAGCATTTGGTTTATTAATGGGCCTTATTTCTATATCTTCTGGAGTTCAAGGTCTTCCAGGTTTAGCACTACCTGGGGCAGTAGTCGTTCTTGGATTGGATAAAATAGATAAAAAAACCGGTTTATGTAAAGCAGCTGGACCTACAGTTAATTTAATATATGGTTCAATATTATTCGCTGTATCATTTCTAATACCCATTTTTCCGATTAATTTATTCATCGGAATGTCCGCATCCATAAATTTTATGCTTGGACTTTTTAATCTAATTCCGATTGGTATTTTAGACGGTGAAAATATCTTTAAATGGAATAAAAAAGTATATTTCTTCCTTGTAAGTTCTATGCTTATCCTAATTATAATTAATTATATTTGCATCTACTTACCTTCAGCCTCAAATCCCTATTATATTTGATTTAAAATAACGATTTAAATTCTAATAAAAATTATACAGAAGGAACAGAAAGTGAAAAAAATATCAATGATACTACTTTTTATTAGACAAGAAGTAATTTTCAGTCCAATTTCATATCGGACTAAAAAATACAAATAAAAGAATATTTAGAAGAACAATTTTATGCCATATTGCGAGTATTGTGGGGAAGAGATCGGATTTCTCCCCTTTAAATGCAAATACTGCGGCGGAATCTTTTGTAAAGAGCACAGATTACCAGAAAATCATGAATGTACATTTGAGCGAAAACATAGACCGACTGTACCTACTTCGAGGAGAGGAGAAAAAAGGGAACAAGAGAGATACCGGTTTGTCTCAACAGAAGAGGATCCTAAAAAAGTTAAAAAATTTATGAAAAAGCAAGATAAACAAAGAGATAGAGCAAGAAAGTTATTTGAAAGTGGTATTTCTGGATATGGAGGGACCTCGATAACAACTTATCTTATTATAGCAATTTTTATAGCATCTATCATGGGATCCATTATGCCAGAATTTTTATGTTTGAGTTCTTCAAGTTTTTTCAAGTTATATATATGGACCTTCCTCACAGCACCTTTTGTTAATGTCTCGGAAGGTTTTTTTGGAATGTTCTTTTTACTTATTATCATATTATTATTCTATAATATTATCAGAATAATAGAATTGCGATTTGGGAGCAAATTTTTAATCACATTATATCTATTCTCAACATTTATAAGTGCATTAATATACATATCAATCTGGGTACCAATAGAGTTTGCAAGCCCAACAAGATTATCTCCGTGGCCAATTGGATTAGCATTTGGGGGATTATTGGGAATAATTTCATTCATGATATATTTTAGTTTTGATAAAGAGATGACATTCCTACTCATGTTTATTCCAATAAGGATGAAAGGGAAGATTATTCTATTGTTGTTGATTTTATTCAGTTTAGTACCCGGGCTTTTATTCTATTTATTAACCTTGGAACCTATTTATCTTGCCATTTATATTCCTGATTTAGGGGGGATATTGGGTTCTTATATAATATTTCGGTATAAATTTCGATATATTAGATGAATGGGCACATATACGATAATGGTGAGAAGTTGAAACCTAATTTATAATTAAACCAAAATTTCTTATTTTTTAAACGTCTATATTTCATTAAAGAGATTTAATTTATTCGGAAAATGCCTGAAAATAAAAATAATACGGTATCTAAGATAATCGAATTAAATGAAGATTTAATTAGAAATAATGATCTATTAGCGGCTGAAAATAAAACAATGTTTGAAGAAAATCGGATAAAATCATTTGATATTGTCGGTGCAATAGGGGCAGGAAAGACTTCGTTATTAGAAGCGATTTCTCGAGATCTCCAGAAAGAATATCGTGTTTTGGTAATTAATGGAGATGTTGCGACTCGAGTGGATGCGGATCGCATTGAAAAAGTGGGAGCAAAAGCAATTCAAGTCAACACAGGGAGAGAGTGTGCACTAAATTCATATCATATTTCACAAGTAATTAAAAATATCAATTTAACTGATTATGATATTGTATTTATTGAAAATGTAGGAAATCTTATTTGTCCGTCAGATTTTATTCTAGGAGTTTCTAAACGTGTGGTTGTTGTTTCAATTACAGAGGGACCTTGGGTGATTGAGAAACATCCATTATTATTCAAAATGTCTGATATTGCTGTTATAAATAAAATCGATTTATTAGATGTTGTGGAGGTAAATATTGAGAAAATGGTAAATGATGCGAAAGAGATTAATCCAAGATTAAAAGTCTTCACCACAAGTTGCAAGACTAGGGAAAATGTTGATAAGTTAAAAAAGGCATTAATAGAATAGATTAAAATATATCAAAAAACTAAAAAAAACCGAAGCGAATTAATCATGTCAATGCGAGAATATAATACTGAACTACAAAAATTCATCGATAAAATTGTTAAGGTATATATAGATAATGAACGATTTTTTGTAGGAACTCTCAAGGGTGTTTCTGAAGAGGCAAATTTGATAATAAATTCTGCAAAAAATGAGAAAAATAAAGTTTTTCCCCAGATCTTAATTAATAATTCCTATTATCAGTATGTGACAGTTGAGGAAGAACCATTTCCTATGGAGGCATTAGCAGAGAGGATTTCGAAAATCTTCAGTAAAGGGCACGTTCAATATATCGAAGAACAGAATATAATTTCAATTTTAGGTGGAAAAATCATAGTTGATGAAAACGGAGTTAGAGGTAGCGGCCCAAGCGCAGAAAGAGTTAAGAAAATATTCGATCAATTTAAAATGGACTTAGAATAATCATTCCTTTTTTTAATATTTTAATTAATCATTTATTCTTTTTTGATGATTTCAAGGAGATTTTTTAAATTTATATTTTCGATTACATTTTTCAATAAAGCTTTCCCTAAAGGAGTAATTTTAATTATTTCTAAATTATTGATGGTAAGTTTTCGAATGTAATCTTTTTTTAATAAAAATTCGACAGTATCCCAAATTTTCGAAAAAATGTCCCTAAGATCAGAAAATTTTAAATTCTCATCAACATCTTTAGTTAACGCTAATATAAATGCAAGAGCACCATATTGGCTTGGGGTTATATCATCATCTTTTCCCTCTGTAGTTAATATATAAAATTTCTGTTCTAGAAATGTACTTGTTATTAATTCAAATCCTACATCCATCAAATTTTTATAAGTTTGATTTATGACTTGTTCAAAATCTATTGATCCAGGACATAGATTAAGTAAATCTTCTTCGCGAATCATTTTTTGTTCATTAGTTAATATAAGTTTTGTTATTTTTTGAACAGTCTGATTAAATATTTTTTCTGACATTTTAATTTAACTAACCTCCTTAAATTTTGATTATATTTAAATTTTCAATAGGGCGTTTCAACTCTAAATTTGAAATAAGAAATTGTACTTTTATATCTGAAAAAATCTTCTCATGATTTAAAATTGGCAATATTTTTCTGATTGTACGAAATAGAGAACCTCTTTTATTAAAATTTTCATGTAGGAATAAATTTGAGAAAATTATTTGTTTTATATCAAGACCAATATTAATTGAAAAAAAGAATACCATAACCACAAAAACTTTTTCAGGAGTGGTTAAATCTTCAAATTTTAAAGAATCCTTTTCGTTCCTTATGAATGCGGTTTGGATAAAAAATTTTTTTGAATCAAAATCTGTAATTAGAACTAATTTCATCTCCAAATTAATATTAATTAAAAATTTATTCGAAATATTCTCGAAATTTTTTAGGATAAGCTCAAAATCTCTCAATCTTTCTACAGAGTTCAATATCTTATTTTTATCAATATTGAAAGTTAAATTTTTTTTATTATCAATTAGTTTTTCATAGAACTGGGATAATTTTTGATCAAAAGGCTCTAAATCCTGCATATTCTCACCGCTAATATTATTATTCTTAATTGTGTTGATTTCTCTCTCGGTTTGATTTAATTCCTTTTTTATTTGTTCATAATCTCGAATATTATTAAATTCATTCATATCATATTGAGGAGTCGATTCTTTTATCTTATGCTCTAATAAATCTTTGATTTCATCTTGTTGTTGCTTGATTTGATTTTCTTGTCGTTGAATTGTAGATTTTAAAGCACCAAAATCTTTTTTATATGATTTAAATTTCGGTTGTATTTCATATAATTTATTTTTAGCTTCATTAAGTTTAGATTCAATTTGTCTTGATTTATAATGGATATCCTTTGCGTCACTTCTTAAGTTTTTAATTTTTTCTGCATTGGAGAGTTCAGAGAGATCTGGCAATTTTTTTTTATTTTCAGGATGTTCCATATCTCTAGTGATTCTATTTATTTCACTAAATTTTTCTTTTCTCTCTTTTTTTAATTTTTTAATCTTCTCATTTAAATTATTAATTCTATCATGAATCTGCTTTCTTTTGTTTTTTATTTCGAAGTAATCTTCTTTCAGATATTCTAGTTCTTTTCTATTTTTTTTAACTTGATTATTTAGATTTTTAAGTAAATTAGTTTTTGTAGACAATAGGTTTGATTTTTCTTTGATTTTGGAAAGTTTCAATTCATTAGATAAAGAATCTTTTCTCTTTAATGCTAAATTATATTGCATGTGATTGAATAAGGAATCGAGAATCTCGACATAATTATTGATTAAACAAACATTTTCAGCAGAAACTCTCCGATAAACATCTAAATACTCAATTATTTTATTTAATTTTTCGAATTTCTTTGTAGTAATATCTATTCTTTTAAAATATTTTAATAATTTCTTAAAAGGATTTAGATTTAAATCTTCCAATTCTTTGAATATAAAATTCTTTTTATATTTCCGCAGGTCTTTTTCCTCAAAATCTCCCACTATTAAGTTATATTGTTCCTTTAGTGGAATCTTTTTATTTCCTATTGATATCTCCATAATGTGTCACTAATTTTATTGGTCTTTTGATTTGTTATCTTTAAATTTTTTCAGAAATTCTTTATATTCTTCCGTCTTCTTCTTTTTTCTATCTCTTATAATATTTTTAGGATCTAATGAATCATCTTTTTGGATTAAATATTTATCTTCAAAAGAATTTTCGAATTTAGATTTGAACTTTTTAATTTTCTGCTCAACATCTTCCCCTATTTCTTTCTTTATTTCAGGTTTTTGAGCTATTTCTGAAAGATTCTCTCTTTTTTGTTTACGACGTCTGCGCTCAAATTCCTTATCTGAATATTTTAAATATTCCTTATATAATTTATTCTGTTCCTCTTGTTTTCTTTTTAAATCTTCTAACATACCTTTTTCTTTAGCTTTTTGGATAGATTCAGTCTTTTCTTTTAATTTTTTTTTAATTCGTTCTTCTTCAAGCTCTCTAATAAAACTATCAAAAGTTAATTGAGGATTCTCTCGAAATGCTTCTTTAAACTCCTCTAAAACAGATTTATCGATATAATCGGGAATTTTGATAAGTTCTTTTTCTAATTTATTATCGATTATTTTGTTATAAAAAATATTAATATCGTCTAAAATAGAGATGAATAGGGAATTATCCTCAAGATAATCAGTCATTTCTAACCATTGATCTAGTTTAATGGATGAAATATAAGAAGCTTTTTTAAGAATCTTTGCGGTATCTTTATTTTCAATTAATGAGAGCCCTATTTTTCTAATATGTGATGGATTGACTTCTAATTGCTTTAAACGATTTATATGGATTAGTTTATATTTTTCAATCAAAATGTCTTGAAATTCAATAAATGACTCGAGATTGTTTTGATTTATTTCGATTAAAATATCATTAATTAATTCTATTTGTTTTTTGAGACTCCTTAATTGGGGCTTAGCGTCCTTATGGGCGGATTCCTCAAGATATCGCTCTTTTAATTGAATAAACTCATTATATTTTGATTCGAGAACATTTAATTTTCCCTCGAGGATATTTAATGGATTAAAAAAACTTTTTATTTGCTGCAGATTAAATGGTTTATTCTCCAATCAAATCAGCTCTATTTTTTTTGATTAATATTTATATTTCAGGAGGTCCTGAAGTAGGAGGTCTACTTGCTCTATATTTTTCTTTATTTCCCGAATTTCGTTTGGAATGACTAAGGAGATCTTGCCGTTCTACATGAACAGCAGTTCCCCCTACTAATTTTAATGAGTTATAAAAAATATCATAGGTCAATACTCCCGTTTGAATAACCTTAAAAAGTGCTACTCTAGTCCCTCGTTCAATATCAGACCCTGAATATCCAACTGTTAATTTTAGAAAGGCACCTATTTCTAAATCTTTCTCAACTTCATTCCATAATAGATTATCTTCAAATTCAGATACTTTTCTTCCTAATTTGGTTTCTAAATTTTTATGAATTTTCTTTATAGCCTTATATTCTTGATCAAGCTTTTTGTATATTGTGTCATCAATTCCAATGTTGGCATTTGAAATTTTATTAAGATAAGATTCAATAATTTCTTTCCTTAATTCATAATTTGGAAAATCAAATTTAAGATGAAAGGTAAATCTTCTCCAAATTGCAGAATCTAATTGATGTTGATGATTAGTTGCTCCAAAAATGGCCAATGGAATACCCTCATAATTTACCTTATCAATAACTTGCAAAAAAGAGATCACTGCTCGTTTTATCTCTCCTACTTCATGAATATTTGATCTCTCAGAACCTATTGCATCAATCTCATCAAAGAATAGGATGAAAGCATCGTTTTCCCTCGCGATGTCGGCTGCTAATTCCACCACATTTCTTATATTTTTTATTGTATCACCTAATAAAGGGGAAACTAGTCTATCTGATTCCACAACGCACATTGGAATTTCATATGTTTTAGAGTAAGCACGTGTTAGGGAGGTTTTTCCTGTTCCTGGTGGACCATATAAAAGTACAGTTAAACTTGGTGATAATTTGGTTTTTTTAAGTTGTTCTGAAATATCTTTATACTTTTTAAGTCCCTTAAAAAAATCGTCTAAACGTTCCTTTTTAGACTCATTTCCTTTAATATCATCAATATCCTCCTTGATATCTTCTGGTAAATAAACAGCTCCATATTTTCCCAATCGTTCTTTGATTTCTTCATTGCTATATGTAATTTCAATTCAACCCTTTTTTATATTTTATTTATTATTTCTTTCCTTTTCAATTTTCTCACAATATATTCCTACACTTTCAATCAAGCTTTCTAAATTATCAATCTGAGCTCCAATAAAATTAAAAATTTCTTTCCTATACTGTGGAGAATCTCGAATTTTTGTTTTATCCAAACCAAGATAATTTGGAAAACAGATTAATTTCATTAAATATGGTAAAACTTTTTCATTTGTTTGAAGATCATTGAATATTGAATAAAAGATATTCTCATCAGTGAGCTTCCATTTCAAAATACCCATATAGACTAAAAAAGCAAAATTCATAGCAATCCAGTTTATTAATTCTTTAGATAAGAAGCCTCTTCTCCTTGACGCAAATGCTAAGTAAAAGAGTATTAATGTCTCATTGCTAAATTGAGGTATATATCGAACCGTTCCATCTGATTGTTTAGTTTTTCTCAGAAAATTGTTTTCTAAAAAAAGATCAATAGTCCTTTCTTGAGGAGCTAAAAAAATACCATCTATGACTCTAAGTCCTATTCTTTCTGCGATGTTATTGATAGCTTCCTCTTCTGCATTGGCAATGGAGTCAATATATGGTAAAAACACATCTTTTATCAATACCATGGGTATTTCTTGATCTTTTCGTTCCGGAAAATTCCCATAATTCGGATCTAAATTAAAAAATGATGTGATGTTATTAATTAATTGATAAACCTTAGGAGAAATACCAGGAATTGTAAAGAAATCTGGATGTTCTAAGTCTTCCCTATAATAAGTGTGTACTCTTAATAGATGTCTTTGAGATTCATAGAAATCAGGTGCATGTTCCAGTAACCGCTCATAGATGATTTTTATACTTGATCCCCTCGGAAATAAGATCCCTTCAATATATTTTACTAATCGATATAAGTAAGTATTATCTAAATTTCTTTCATCCGGATTAGTAATATTCCTCAGGATTGTTAAAGCTTGAACTGATTCTTGAAGAAAATCAATAATATAATCTTTGATATCAATTAAAGGGATCCGATCTCTATATTTGGTGATAAAATCTTTCATAATTTCATATACATTTGAACGATACATTGCAGAGAATTCCGTTAAGGCACGCACTTTCCGAACATTTCTTTTTTCCTCTTCTTGTCGTATTTTATCTAATATTTCTGTATCATAAAGGAGGTCTGGATCAAGATTCTCAATAATTCTCCTAGTTTCTCGTAATATTGGCTTCATATGACTAATGAAAGTCTGATAACGGGGCAAAATATCTGTCCATTTTTCT
>JAWOFX010000013.1:0-21730 GCA_046497275.1 Promethearchaeia archaeon
TCTCTGTGTCATAGATGTACAGAACGATGCCCAAAAAATGTAGATTATTCATTCATTTTAACGTTACTCAGAAATCTTGCAGTTGATGAGGGAAGTGTTCCTGATGAATATTTAGCAACCCTTCAAACGGTAAGTGAAAATGGGTTTGTTGTACCCTATTCTGGAAGAATGAAAGATACTATCGATAGAAGACGTGAAAAAATGAACCTACCTCAGATAGAACCACCCAATTTAAATGAAGTTAATTTTATTATTGAAGATACAGGTTTAGGACATTTACTTAAAAAAGAAAATACAAAGGAGGAGAAAAAATAATGGAATATGCATTGTATTTAGGATGTACAATCCCTTTAAAAAATCTTAATTTTGAATATGCCTTTCGGGAAGTTAGCAAAAAACTTGAAATAGATTTCAAAGAAATGCCAGGTGCTAGTTGTTGTCCCGATCCAATTGCTATTCAATCTTTAAATGTTGATACATGGTTAACTTTGGGTGCAAGGAATTTAAGCATTGCTGAGAAGATGGGCTTAGATATTTTTACTGTATGTTCTGGATGTTATGAAACTTTGAAAACGGTAAATGTATTATTAGAAGAAGATGAAGATGCATTTAAAAGAGTAAATAAAACTCTAAAAAAAATTGGGTATGAATATAAAGGTACTCAGAAGGTAACACATTTTGCTGAAGTGTTCAGCAGCGATGAGATGCTTGAAAAAATAAAGGAAAAAATCGTGAACCCTTTAGATGGATTGAATATCGCTGCACATTATGGATGTCATCTCATAAGACCATCTAAAATTATGCAATTTGACGATCCAGAACGACCTGAAACATTAGATAAGATTTTAGAAGTTCTTGGGGCAAACACTTTAAATTTTTCTACGAAATTAGAGTGTTGCGGCTATTGTGCCAGATTAAACGAAGAAATTGGATTTGATCTCGTAGAACAAAAAATGGAAGATTTAGCTCATCTTGATACGGATGTTGATGCTTTAGTTGCTGTGTGCCCTGCTTGTGTCAATCAATACGACAGAAAAGAAAGACGATTGCAAAGGGATTTTGAAGAACTCGATATCCCAGTACTTTATTTACCAGAATTAATGGCTGTTGCGTTTGGTATTGATATAGACACACTTGACTTTAAGAGACATGCGATAAAACCAGATAAATTGATTGAAAAATTAAAAGCATGAAGAATTAATTAAAATTTTTTTACAAAATATCAAAATAATCGAATTTAAAAAACAAAAAAGTGATTTTAAAAAAAAGTGGAATTGGAAAAATGATAATAACACAACAAAAAGATATTGATGAGATATATGGAATGGTAGAACCATATAATAAAATATTAATCGCTGGATGCGATGGATGTTGCCAACCACCGCGCTCTATTGAACAAGCTCGTTTACTTGGTGAATTATTAGAATTAAAAGCAAAAAGTGAAGGAAAGAAACTTGAGTGGAGAGCCATCACAGTTTTAAGACAATGTGATGATAGAATTACCGCTACTACTGTAAGACCGTATGTAGAAGAATACGATGCAATTGTGTCTCTCGCATGCGGGTTGGGAGTAGTAATGATGAATAGGGTATTCGAGGACATTTTAACTTTTCCCGCGCAAGATAGTATGTTTGCAGGAGCTGAAAATGCTGGAGAGAATTATTATGCAGAATATTGTGAGGAATGTGGGGAATGTCTTCTTGCTGAAACTGGAGGGGTTTGTCCCATGGCAGGATGCGCAAAGCATCTGAGTAATGGACCGTGTGGAGGAATGGTTGATGGAATGTGTGAAGTTGGGGACTATACTCATGAATGTGCATGGGTTAAAATCTGGGAGCGTTTGAAAAAGTTTGATAGGTTAGATCTATTTAAAAAATATCGTCCACCACGAGATTATAGACTACGGACCTCACCAAGTTTCATTGAAATAAATAAAGAATATACCAATGAACAACCTGAACAAGAGGCGAAAGAATAAAATGGGAAATCGACCAGCTTATAGTAATTTATGTAAGAAAATTGAGGAAGGACATTTTGTATTTACTGGAGAACTCGAGCCTAAAAAGATCTTGGATCTTGAAGAAATCATCGAATCTGCCAAAATTATGAGAGAAACCAAAAAGATCGCAGCGGCAAATGTTACAGATGGCCCCCAAGGAGACGCATATATGTGTTCAATGGTACCAAGCTATAAAGTTCAAGAGGAAGCGGGTATTGAGGCAGTATGGCAAGTGACAGTTCGTGATAGAAATCGTGTCGCTCTTTTCGCTGATGTTTTAGGAGCGGCAGTGATGGGACTTAAAAATATACTAGTTTTAACTGGTGATCACACTGCTTTAGGAGATCATAAGAGAGGAAGAGCTGTATATGACCTTGATAGCACCCAGTTTTGTGATATGCTTGGTAAGATGATTGACGAAGGTACAGACCTCAATGGTAATGAACTCAAAGGTGGAAAAATTGAGATGAATTATGGATGCGTTGCGAACCCAAACAGTAATCCCAGAGAACCCGAGATCTTAAAAGTAGGTAGAAAAGTAGAGCAAGGAGTGGACTTCATTCAAACACAGACTGCATTCGATATTGATGAAGCGAAAGAATTTCTTAAAGAATTGGAGCAATTTAATGTACCTGTTTTACTTGGAATCTTTCCGCTAAAATCCCATGGTATTGCATGGTATTTCGATAATTATATCCCTGGAGTGAGTGTTCCAAAAGACTTACTAAAATCTCTCAAAACCGCTGAAAAAGAAAATAAAGGAGACAAGCCTGCGAAATATGCTGCTATCGATAAGATTAATATAGAATTTTTCAAGCCTTTTATCGAAGAGATCAGGAAAACAACGAAAGCAGCAGGTATTCATTGTATGGCAGTTGAATATGAACGACTTTTTGACCCTCTCCTTAAAGAGTTTGAAGAATACGCCTATTAAAAGCAATTTAAATCAAAATATTCATCAATAATTTAATTTAAGCAAAAAAAGTCTAAAAAAAGAGTAAAAAAAATAATTTCCAAAAAATAATATAATTTTTTTTTATTATTATGTAGGCTCCAAAATATTAGAATTAAAAAAAGTGGTGTGAGATGATGAAAAATTTAGATAAAAAAGATAAAATAATACTTGAAATGTTGATTGAGGATTCAAGAAGACCCTATAGAGAAATCGCAGATGAGGTGGATCTTTCTGAATCCACGGTTCGAAAGCGAGTAATAAAACTACAAGAGGATGGAGTAATAGAGAAATTTACAATTAAAGTGTGTAGAGAAGAGGAAAGATGCATTATGGCGTTCGTGACACTTATCCCAAAATCACAGGGTGAAATTAAGGAACTCCTCCGAGAGACGCAAGTATTACCAGAGTGCGAAGAGGTGTATTTTCTAGCTGGAGAATGCGGAGTTCTTCTAAAAGTAACTGTACCAGAAATAAACGAATTAGATGCATTGCTGGAATCATTTCGTGCACGAAGCGATGTGCGTAGCGTAGAACGTGTTTGCGTGGTACTAAAGCCTATAAAATCCCCCTCACCGCAGAATGGCGCAATCAGATAATTTCTTTTTTATTGAATCTGTTTATTAAAGATAATTAATTAAAGAGAATAATATAAAATAAGCCTCACTTTGTAGTGGCTTTATTTCCTTAATGATTAAAAGTTTAATTTCAATTACATTAAAAATTCTCTTAATATAATATTAAAAATTTTTTATAGAAAATTCTCTAAATTAACTATATATTTGGAATTTTTTATAGTAAAAATCTTGGCTTTTTTATTAAAATATTCTCAGCATAGTATTTCTTATCAGAATTCCCTTCAATTAAAGAAAGAGAAAAATGCATTTATTTACCAAAAAAAAGAATATGATATAAGAAAAGAAAAATTATGAATATCTTTAAAATTTTAAAAAATCTTTTAGGAGGTTATAATATTGGATACTGTTTTTGAAGAGGCTCGAGAAACGAAAGTATTTGATAGTGTTGATGTTCTGGTCTGTGGTGGAGGTTCATCAGGAATCTTCGCAGCACTTGCAGCAGCAAAACATGGGGCCGATACTTTTTTAATTGAGCAAGAAGGGTTTCTTGGAGGTACAGCTACCTCCTACTTAGTAAATCCAATTCCCGAGATGATGGGGAAAGGTGGATTGATTCAAGAATTTATGGACCGAATGGCAGAGAATGGAGGATATATAAAACATAATCCATCCGAGGTAGAATACGATTTCTCACTTGCAAATACATATGATGTAGAGATCTTCAAATATATTGCACAAGAGATGTTAGATGAAGCTGGTGTTAAAATACTTTTGCATACACCCGCAGTAAAACCAGTGGTGGAGAAAAATGTCATAAAAGGGGTTATTTTCGAAAATAAATCTGGTAGGCAAGCAATTCTTGCGAAACGTGTTATCGACTGTACCGGTGATGGAGACATTGCCGCTCGAGCAGGGGTTCCTTATGATAAAGGAAGAAAAAAAGATGATCTTATGCCTTCAGTCTCCTTGCTTTTTCATCTTCATAATGAAAATGACCTTGATAAGTTACCTGTGACTCCATTCGGTGGTATTTTCCTTCTCAGTCCTCTCATGAAGAAAATAGCAAGGAAAGAGAAAATAGATTACAAATTACCCTACGATGTTGCTTTTCTTGTTCCTATGCCAGTGAGTCCTGGAAAACATTTGATAAACCTTGCCCATGTAAAGAATATTGATGGAACAAATGCAGAAGATTTAACTCGTGCCCATATAATCTCGCGAAGACAAATTATGGAGGCAAAAAAAGTCCTTCGGCATCATCCATACTTTAGTTCTGCGTACGTTGCAAATACAGGAACACATATTTATGTAAGAGAAACCAGACGCATTAATGGGGAATATTATATAACTGAGGAAGATGCGCTTGGAGGACGGCAGTTTGATGATGCAATCACCTCATGTGGGTATATGATCGATGTTCATCCCCTTGATAAAAGCGAAACGGGAAGATATGAAAATCATCCCCCATTTGATATTCCATATAGAACTCTCGTACCTCTCAAAATCGACAATTTATTGGTCGCAGGACGTTGCATCTCCTCTGATCGAGTTGCTCAATCCGCTCTTAGAATTGGTGGTACATGCATGAGTACTGGAGAGGCGGCAGGTACAGCGGCTACGCTCTCTATCCAAGAGAATCTAAATCCACGGGAAATTGATGGAAAAATCATTCGTAGAGCTTTAGAGGAACGTGGAGTCTTCATCAGAACCGAGAAAAACACTACTCCAGAAAAATGTATGTTTTAATTTTATAGTGAAAAAACTCATCTATATAAAAACGAACCAAAAAACACTATTATGAAACTTAGCAGATTAAAGGTCTTAACAGGCGATGATTTAAAAGAAATTCACGAGACCACTATAGAATTATTAGAAGATGTGGGTATTAGAGTTGAAAGTGAGGAGATCAGGGTTTTACTTAAGAAATACGGTGCTCTTATTAACGAAGAAAAAAAGGGGGAATTCGTAAAATTTCCAAGAAATTTGATCATGGAGAGTATTAAGAAAGTTCCAAAAGAATTTAGTTTATGGGGACCAGACGGCTCATATAATTTTACCATAAACACCTCATCCACTAAATTTGGGACATTTGGCGCAGCAATTAATATATATGATCCTTCCCGTAAGAAAGAAATAAGGAAATCGAAATTAGAAGACACTATAAACCATATAAGAGTGGTTAATGAATTAGAGAATATTGACTGTTCCCATATGGACGTGTGGCCAAGTGATGTTCCATTTACCGAACTTCATTTTCATACCTTAAGAGAATGGGGAAGATATGCCAAAAAACCTTATGGAATGGGATGTTATGGAAGAACGGCTTCTTTAGATATGATTAAAATTGCCTCTATCATAAGTGGAAATATTGAAGAGATCCAGAAACGACCCCGTCTTTTAGGTGTTTTCAATCCCACTTCTCCATTAACTCTTCCTAAAATTTTATTAAATGGATTAGAAATATTTGCGAAATTTGGACAACCAATAAATATTTCAGCAGCAGCGTTAGCAGGATCGAGTGCTCCAGTTACCTTAGCAGGCGTCTTAATACAAGCAAATATGGAAGTGCTCTCAGCGATTGTTATCACTCAACTTATAAATCCCGGAACTCCTGTTCTGTATGGTTCAACGAATACTATTATGGATCCATCAACAGGAAACCCTGCATATGGCTCCATAGAGATGGGGTTAATAACTATTGGAAGTGCCCAACTTACAGATTTTTATGGTATCCCCTCAAAAGGATCGGGTGCTCTTACGGAATCTAAATGCTTTGACATTCAAAATGGGTATGAACGTTTTATGACGCTCTTCTGTGCAGCAAATGCTGGTCATAATTATGTGACTTGTGCGGGAACCTATGAAACATCATTAAGTGAAGCTTTGGAATTACTTGCTATTGATGATGAACTTATTGGAGTAATTAAGCGCGGAATGGACGGATTTCAAGTCAACGAATATACTCTCGCAAAACAAGAAATACGAGATATTGCAAATGGAATCCGAAAATCCTATTTAGGCACAAAACATTCTGTTAAGTTTACCCGTAAAGAAATCTTTAATCCTTCTCTAATTGATAGAAATCGTCGAGGGTTATGGATTAAGAATGGTCGGCAGGATATGTTTGAACGCGCACAAGAAAAAATCGAACAAATATTAAATGAATCAATCGAATCTAAGCTCACAAAAATTATTGAATCAGAGCTTAACGAGTACTACAAAATTATCTCGGACCGAAACCTGCAAGATTATAAAAAAAATGAGGGAATGGAAGATTCTGATGGAGATCTTAACATGTTAGGAGTATAAGATAATTTCCCTCAGATTTCTTACTTTAGAAAAACTTATTAATTTCATAAGTGAAATACTATTATGAATGAAGAAGTACCTTATAATCGTTCTTACACCTTTATTTTCACATTATTTTACTTTTGCCAAGGATTTGTCCAAGGAGTACCATTCCTAGTTTGGCGACCATATATAGCTGATGTTTTAGAAGATGAATTTAGTATTGCATTATGGGGAATTGTCTATGCGATTGGGAATCTCCCGTGGGCAATAAAAATGATTGTGGGAATCTTTAATGATAAAATTGGCTCGAAAAAATATGGACGTCGATTTCCATGGATAATAAGTTTCGGGATCTTTGGGTCTATATGGTGGTTTATGATAGCTGTTTATCTACCTATTAATGAATCAATCTATCTTTGGATGACATTATACTATTTTATGACACAACTGGGAATGGCTTTTGCCGATACTGCTTTAGACGGGCTTATTTTGGATGTAACACCTAAAAGAAAATTAGGAAGAGTCCAAGGATATACGTGGACTGTAATGTTTTTAGGGTATGGTGTTGGTGGAATGTTGTTAACGCTTATTTTAGGATTGGAGAATCTTTATATTGTCCATATAATAACAGGAATTTTAATGGTAATTTCTTGTATTCTTCCCTACAAGATAAAAGAACCAGAACTCAAAGAAGTCCCATTAAAAGAATTTGGTAAAGATTTATTAACCTTTGCCACAAATAAAAGAAATTGGAAGGTCTATGCTTATACATTTTTAGGAGCATTCCAAGGAGTAATGTTGTTAGATTTCTTAACTTATACCATATTGATTTCCATGGGTGTGATAGAAGTTCAAGAAACAATCGCGCATATAGTTGGAGGTGGAGCTATTGAATTATTAGGTTGGAGTACACTATTCTATTTTGCAAGTGGGGTGGGTACAGTCATAGGTTCCTTAATATCTGGTAAATTTGGAGATGTAAGTAGGAAAAGAACAATATCATCCGTTTATTTGACATTTATTCCATATTGTCTTCTCTTAGTATTGCCATTTGCTTTTACAACGAATTTTTATATAGCATTAGTTTTTGGTATTACTTTCCAAATCCTATTTGGAGGGATACAAAATGCATTAATGGTTGTCAATCAAACTATTCGTGGGGATTTGTCAAGAAATTATTATCCAAATTTGAAGAGTACATATTTCGCACTTATAGTTTCATTAATAAATTTGGGACAAAATGTAGGAACCTTAATAGGAGCAGCTCTGTTGTCATTTCTAGTGTTATTTATAGATAACTTCTTTCTTAATGCGTTTATAATATCAGCTTTTTGCGCTCTTAGTCTATTAATTGCCTTTTTAACTTTTAGAACAATAGATCCACTCGATTATGAGCTACAATTTGCATTGAAAAAGGATATTTAATTAATTGAAACCATTTTTTTTTATTTTCTTTTTGTCATTGATTTTTACACACAAAATTTCATAATATTTTTCGTATATAGATCACGAACTTATGCAATTTTGTTAATTATTAAAAAGTAAAACTTATTTCACTAAAATAATCGAATAAAACACTTAATCATATTCGACTTAAATATTAGAATTATGCCCCCTCATAAAGAGTTTAAAAAGATTGGAAATTATCCATATTTTAGAGAAAAGACCCATTCTAGTTATAATTCGAAAGATTATTTTGAAGAAAAATATAATAAAAATTCACGACATACATTTTCTGAAATTCATCAATTTTAAATCGAAAATAGGATTTTATGGTCTTTATCTTCTCTAAAGATTTTATTTTGATATTCCAAATAGAATAAATGTGCTAATACCTCACTGAGGGCTAAAAAAGAATTCATATCATCTAATTCTCCAAAATGTTTCTCTGCTATATCGAATGGAGTCATCGGGTTATTTGTAATCAATTCAGATATCTCTCTTAATCTTTGAGCATGGTGTATTTGTATTTCCTCAATTCTTTTTATCGGATCATAAATAACTTCTTGATGTGCTGGAAATATTATCTGAGGATTCAACTTTTTTATTCGCTCCAATGAATTCAAGTACAGATTCAATATATTATGGAAATTATATTTCTTATATTTCTCTTGCAAAGCTGGATTTACGATGAAATTTCCGATGTGAGGTGTTATTTGAGAGAGGATATGGTCTCCAGAAAAAAGATACTCATTATTCTTTTCAAATAGGCATATGTGACCTAATGCATGACCGGGAGTCCAAAGAACTTGAAACTCTCCTTCCCCAATATTGATCAAATCATTATCATGCAATATTATATCCGGAATTTCATATTTTTTCATCTGAGGCCACATTAAAAAATACCTTTCCAGTTTTTCTCCTTTTTCTTCAGGAAATCCAAATTTGGTTACATCTCTTACAACTTCTTGAGTCTGTTTTTTAAGATCGTTAAAGTTATCTTGGTTTGTCTCCCATCTCATGGTTTCATTTGTGATATCATGCATTAAAATTTTAATCTCTGAGTTCTTACGTCTTAATTTTGGTATTAGGCCAGTATGATCCAAATGATTATGAGAAATAAAACAATGAGTTATCTGTTTTGGGGAGATTTTTAATTCTTCTAAATGTTTAAAAAATAGTTTAGGCCAGTTTCCCATATTTAGACCAGCATCAAATAAGATATAATCTGAATTTACTTTGAATAAATACACATATACAAAATTTACGGCAAAAGGAACATCAATTTTAATTTGTATTACATCATATATTCGATTGATTTCAGAATTAAACTCCAACTTCACTTCAACTGCTCTCTACTAAGTTTCTAATTTTTCAGATTGAAAATTGTATAATTTTTTTAAGATTTAAGCAATGATTAGTCAATCAGCATAAATTATTTGGAGTAAAAACATCTATTGCTCTGATTTTTTACTCTCTTCTTGGTCATCCTTAAAAAAGAGACATTTTTTCATGTCAAACTCAAGATCTCGTAGCTTATATTGGACCTCTTTGCTATTATAATCATGAGAAAGGATATCTACTATTGTATCCTTCAGTTTTTCAAGGTTATCTAACCCACACTGGTAAAACGCATCATTTTCTTCGAAAGTTAAGGTCAAAATCTGAGCTAATCCATCGAGTGCGCCCTTAATTTTTTCATATGCCTCCCACGCCTCTTCTTTTTCATCATCGCTCATATTAATATCCTCAATTAACTATAAATTATTCTAAGTTAAATTTTTTCTGATTTCGATTCTAAATTAATTTCTTTAAAATCATTGTATCTTCTCAATTTGAAAATCATAGAAAATATAGAAAAGAAGGTAAAAAATACAAATTTTTATTATTTAAAGAACTTCTCGTATTTTATCTGCGAGTTCCTTTGCTTCTCCACCAACAGATTCGAGAATTCTGAACGTTTTTTCTGGATTAACTTTAAGTCCTGCATCTAATAATTTTTCTAACCCAATCCTAGTGTTTAATCGCTCATTTTTTTGTAAGTGAAAAATCACTTTCCCCAGGTCATTTTTTAAACGCCCTTCAGCAGAGTCTAAAACCACATCAAATAAGGCAGGACACACCTCTTCAAGAGTTTTATTTCTTACATCACGGGCATAACTATAAACTTGAGTTCTTTGTTCATCAGTGAGTATTATTTCTTCTTTTTGAACACTTTTTTGATCATCCATTTTTTCCATCATATTTTATCACTCCATTTTTTATTTTTTAATTTTAATTTTTCTTACTATTCTTTAATTAGAATAGTTTCATATATAAATGTATTGGGCTAAGATTCTTAGCCGATCAAACTCTTTCGGGAAGTTTATTGAAAATATAACTCTTTTCGCTCATAAAATGAAGAAATTATTTGATTGTTTTCGTATGATAAAAAACGTCTTAAAACAAGTCAGAAAGTCACTTTTTATTTCCCTATAAAAAAACCATTCTTTGGAATAAGTGAGAATTTAGGATTTTCAATTCCGTTTTTGTTTGTTACTTAAAAATAAAAAAATAAATAAGTCATAAGATTGAATAAAAAATTTGGGAAAAATGATCTAAATTAAATAATATTTGCAGTATTTAATATTGTAATTGATCAAAGTTTTTTTTTTGAAAATTCTCATAGAAGACCAATAATCTTATATTGATGAGAATTATTGTGTGTAATGATACATAATTAATTGCGAAATCCTATTGAAGATGGAAATAAATAATTTAGATCAATCAGTAGAGAAGGAAGGAGAGCAATTAAAGCGAAAAAGGTATCCAGAAGATACAAAAGAAAGAGAATTTGAAGGCTTTTTTAAATCCTCAATTATAGAGATTACTAATAAAGGATGTACGTCTTTATATGATAAATATTCTAAAGAATTAATCCATCATGATTCTAACAAACCTACAGGAGTAACATTTCATATTAAAAATGTGTGGTGGAATAATAACCTCTATAAGTTAGAAATATGGTTCATAGAACCAAAAGGAAGATTTGAGTTTGTATTACCTAACTATCTAAGATTGAGTTCTATAGTAGCTTTTGTAATTAATTATTATGATCAAAAAACTCTCTATAAATTGAAGGAATTAGTGTATTTAATTAAAAAAGAATATGAAAGATTGCCAATTTTATTGGCTTTCAATGTCGATAGTAAAGGGGAATTATCATTGGATAATCGTGATGAAATAATAGAGTATGCAATGAAGATAGGAATGAACGCTTATATTGAGATATCGGTGAAATCAGGACAAAATATCGAAGAACTATTTAAAGCATTAGTACAACTCTGTTTAAAAAAATTAAGTGGTCATTCAGATTAATAAAATCTCTCTTTCTTTGTTCATTTACTTTTTCTAAATTTTTAAAGAGTTTTTTTATTTTATTAGGTAAATTCTAATGAAATAATTTCCTAATTATCTATTATTAATCAATCATAAAAAGGAATGGAAATGAATCAAAGATTAGATAAAGATTTAAAAAAAGTAATTAAAACTGAGAAATCGCAAGCAAAACTTAGTAGCTACGTTGTAAACTACGGGAGATGGTTTTTATTCATATTACCGATAATCTTAGTCATTATAACTGTCTTGACTATCTTTTTAGTTCCTGAGCTTCCTGAAGCTACAAAATGGATTGATCAATCTATCGAATATAAAATCTTAAGCATATTATATACTATCGTTTTAGCAATCTATTTTATTAATTCCATTATTCTAATCCTCAGTTCACGAAGAATAGATAAATCATTAGATCTTCGCTTGGATTACGAACGGAGAAAAGGACGACCATTCGACAGTTTAGATGGATTCGAATTGCTCAGAAACAATATTGATAGAGTTTTGGCTCTAATGGATATAACAGCATTAATTTCTATCGTATCTATCATACTCTTCGCGGTGATGTTAACTCTCGGTGATGTAGCATTGAGTTTTATCGCAATGGGAACTACTTTAGTGGGCTTAGGTTTGGCTCTTCTTATAAGGAGTGTTAACTTAAATATTACCGATGTAAATGGTCTTCAAGATTTCTTCAAGCCTCTCATCCATGGAATCTTTCTGGACAATTATTTTGCTGAGGTATTCAGCAATCATTTAGATCCCGTGTCATATTTAAGATGGGATGAATATATCCTTGGTATTAAAGATATTCTAACTCAAGAGTTTAAACAACAGATAAATCAACAGGAAAAAGGAGAACTTCCCATAACGTTTGCTATAGAAAGAATACTCTTTCTTTACTATCTTAAATACCAGAAAGTATTAACTGAGGAACAATTCAGAAGAGAAATTAAGGAGATTATTAATTTAGATTCTCAAGATTTTGATCTTCAGAAAGGATATCGTATCGAAGGTAAATGGGCTTTTGCAGAAAAAGATATTTATAAATTGTTTAAATTCATTAAGAAATATAATCCTGGGTTTTTTACTCTTATGGATAGACTTCAGCTTGAACTCGCGGATAACATTGAAAGAATTTCCTCTGATCCTATTTAATTCGACTCTTCTGCCCAAGAAGTAGTGTTTTTAAACACTGAACTTAATATTATGGTATTTCTCTATAATAATAGACCTGACGCAAAAGATTATCGTATAAGAGTTATCGCACCTGGATTTGAACCAAAAAAAGTTTCACTTGATATTAATGTTGAGGGAAGGGGGTCTTTTGAAATCCCAAATCAAGATATATCTCTCGTGTCGGATGAAGGACTAGATATCACTCAAGTGCTTTCAACAATTTTAGAAAATGGTGAGCATGGCTTACTCTTGAACCTATAAAAAAGGGAGAGCAAACAATACAAATCTTCTTAGAGACTGCAGATGGACAAATAATCGAAGGAGAAACACGAACAATAAAAATAAAAAGAAATATTAAAGATTACCTTAAGAAGATATCCTCACTCGGTTCAGTAGTTAGCGGGGTCGCTGTTGCAATTTCTCGAGTATTATTATCATAATTTTTACTAATTTTTTCTTTTAATTAATATATTAATTTCTTCATTATTACAAATCAAATCGTTAAAAAAAAAACGGGCTGAATAATTTCTCCCACTAATCCAAATAATTAACTGTGATTATTCAAAACTATCAACATAAAAATCTCATGATATTTATAAATATTCACACGCAAAATCTGCTGGCTCGTAAACAAAAGATAAATTTCTGAATCCATATGATATATATTTTTTATAATAATTAGCTTTTTATAAATAAAAATTCTGTTTAGATATGACCTAAATTATTTATTCAAATATAAGGAAAATTAATTGGATTCTAATTTTGAAATCAGAGAATGGATGTGGAATAGGAGCTGAATTTCCCCACGCACATAAAATTGATATATTCAATATGGTGTTTTTTGGGATTTCGTGGTTAGTAGATATGAGAATCTTCCGAATGCATATTAGATACGGATTCTTTATTCTTGATATTATTAGAGTCACTAGCTTTTTAATTTTATTGACTTTTGGATTCTCCTTAATAAAAGTGTCTTGGAAAGTAATTACTCCAGAGATTTACGAATCTGAGACCTTATTCTTGGAGGGAATATATAAATACATTAGACATCCTATGTATATGGGAATTTTAGTGATTTACTTGTCTTTAGTAATACTGAACCTATCGATAATAATGTTAGCTGCTTTGATTTTAATATTTTTAGTAATGAATATAATGGCATCCTATGAAGAACAGCATTTAATAGAAATATTCGGTCAAGATTACAAACATTATAAAGATAAGGTGTCAAAATGGTTTCCTGTAAAGTATATTTCCAGAAATGAGATATAGGGTAATAAAACTTACCTTCGAATTATATATAAAAAATTGAATATCATATCATTTATCATTTTTAAGGCAATCTAGTATAGTTTTCTTGATCTTGTTCTCATGATAACTTTTCTTATCATTATAAAAATTTTGATTATTAAACTATCATTCCTATCTAAAGTAAAGATCAACCTTAATTGCAATATTTAATTTTCATAATCAACATTGAAATCGATCAAGATCGATCATCGATTTATAGAAAAAAAATAATAAAAATTATGAGGTAAAAATAACCAATGGTTGTTATTACTACGGCCAAGCCTGACGAGGAAGTTTTCGAGGCACTTGAAAGATGGGATATAAAAAAAGCAGTAATTGTATCTTGTGGTGTATGTGCCGCTCTTTGTCAGACTGGTGGTACAGAAGGATTGGAAAGATGGACGAAAAAGCTTGAGGAACATGGCATTCAAGTCACAGCGGGAATCGTAAGTGATGATGTATGTGATAATCGTGTAATGATGAAGGATTTGCGAAAAATAGATGACGAATTAGCACAATCCGATGGCATCTTAACCTTAAGTTGTGGTCTTGGAGAACAATCTCTTATTGAAGTATTGAAAAGAAAATATCCTAAAATGCCCGTTATTATAGCAAATAATACTGAATTTATGGGTATGACCGAACGTATTGGTCGTTTTTATATGAGATGTCGAGGATGTGGAGATTGCTTATTGAATGAAACAGGTGGTATTTGTCCAATAACAACTTGTGCAAAATCCCTTATGAATGGCCCTTGTGGGGGAATGGTTGAAGGAATGTGCGAAGTTGATAATTATGAACGAGATTGTGGATGGGTATTAATCTACAATCGATTAAAAGAAGTGGGACGACTTGATTTATTTGAAAAATTACGAG
This sequence comes from Promethearchaeia archaeon, assembly GCA_046497275.1. Classification (GTDB taxonomy): domain Archaea; phylum Asgardarchaeota; class Lokiarchaeia; order Sigyniarchaeales; family SOKP01; genus TEKIR-8. The sequence goes on from JAWOFX010000013.1 coordinate 14,978, forward strand.
AATCCTTTGATTGGTCTGAACGCGGCCATCAAAGAGAAGTGGTATTTAGATAGGAGGTGTAAATAAAAAATGGCATATTCAAAATTAGGAGAAATGTTAGAGAAGGGCGAGTTCATCTTGACTGGTGAACTTGAACCAGAAAAAACATGCGATCTTTCTCATACTATTCATGAAGCTGAGGAAATGGCTCCTTATGTAGTTGCGGCAAACGTTACAGACAGTCCTTTAGGAATCGTGACGATAAATTCAATGGCGGCGTCTCACATCATTCAAAAAGAAACGGGATTAGAAGTCATTTGGCAATTAACAGTTCGAGATGTGAATAAATTAGGAATTGCTGGAATGGTTATGGGTGGACATGCTCTTGGTCTTAGAAATATTTTATCTCTTACAGGCGATCATCCCGCAATGGGAGATGTTCCAGAATCAAAACCTGTATTCGATTTAGATTCAGCAACCTTATGTAAACTTATTCGAGAAATGGTGGATGAGGGTAAAATTAATGGTCATGAGATTGAATGCCCTCCCACACTTCACGTAGGAGCTGCGGCTAACCCAAATGCTGATCCAATGGGTGCTGAGGTATTAAAAATCGGTAGAAAAGCAAAGGCTGGCGCAGAATTTATTCAAACTCAAGTAGTTTATGACTTAGATAGGACAATTGAGTTCCTTCGAGAAATAAAAAAATATAATGTGCCGGTGCTTTTAGGAATCTTTCCAATGAAGAGTTACGGGTTCGCTAAGGGTTTTGATGAGTTTGTACCAGGCGTTTCCGTTCCACCAGATATTCTAGCGAAATGGAAATCAATCAAAAAAGAAATTTCTGACAAAAAGGAACAAAAAGCAGCCTATGATCAAGCAAACTATGAATTCTTCGATCCATTTATCAAAGAATTGCGTAAAAAGGGATTGCTTGCCGGAATTCACTGTATGGCGGTTCATTACCCCAGAATATTCCCAAAACTTCAGAAAGTAATAGATGAATCAAGTTAAATCGAGATGTAACTCTTATTTTTTTATTTTTTTATCATTTTCCACTTCTTCTTATACCAAATGTAAATTCAGATCATATTCTAAAACGGAAAGTATCTAATTTTTTATTCCATTAGTAAAAACTTTAAAAAGTAGTAAACATCAACAAAGTGTATGAAAAACTACGACTTTGTGGTAATTGGCTCTGGAGTAGGATTAAGCGTTTTGAATACAGCACTTAATCAGAATTTGGATTGTGCTCTCATAGAGAACGATAAGATAGGAGGAACATGCTTAACACGAGGATGCATTCCATCAAAAGTTCTTGTATATCCCGCAGATATCATAAGAGAAGCCCATCATGCGAAAAAAGTTGGTGTTGAATTGAAAACAAAAACTGTCGATTGGGATCTTATTTCAAAAAGAATGTGGAGTCAAATTAATGAAGGTAAAGAAATGAAGGAGGGGCTTTCTCAGGTATCTAACCTTGATTTATATCTAGGACGCGGTGAATTCACTGATGAATATGAAATGGAAGTCTTCAATAAGGAAAATGAAAGCATGGGTAACTTCAAAGCTGACAAATATCTGCTTGCATCAGGAGCCCGGTCATTGATCCCCCCGATAGAAGGACTTGAACAGGTCGGTTACGTCACAAGTGAAACTTTTTTTGGTGAAAAATTCCCCAAAAAACCATGGAAAAGTCTTATCATAATTGGGGGAGGAATCATAGCGGCTGAATTCGCGCACATATTTTCAGCAATGGGAACAGAAGTGGCTATTATTGAGATGTTGCCTCGATTAGTCTCAACAGAGGAACCCGAAATAAGTGAGATTTTAGAACAGAATTATCGTCGATTTATGAATGTATTAGTGAATAAAAGAGCTATTAAAGTGAAAAAAGGGAAAACCGTTGTTTACCGTGATACAGAAACAGAAAGCGAAGATGAAATATCTGCTGAAGAAATTTTGGTAGCAACTGGGCGAAAATCTAACGCTGATTTGCTAAAAGTGGAAAACACTGGAGTGGAAGTAGATGAGAAACAATGGATTAAAACAGATGAATTTCTCCAGACCTCAAAGAAAAATATTTGGTGTATAGGAGATGCGAATGGAAAATATATGTTTAGACACAAGGGAAATTATGAATCGGAAATAGTCACCTACAATATTTTTGGCCCCGAAGACCAAAAACGAAGGGCAGATTATTCTGCTGTTCCGTGGGCAATTTATAGTTACCCTCAAATCGGCCATGTGGGTATGACTCAAAAAGAAGCAATTGATAACGGTCATAAAATACTCGTAGCGAAAAAGCGCTATAATTCTGTAGCGAAAGGTTTTGCGATGGGGTTAGAACAAGGAGATCCCGAGAATGGGATGGTAAAGTTGATAATCGACCAATCTTACAAGATCTTGGGTGCGAATATAATCGGTCCCGCTGCACCTGTGTTAGTCCAGCAATTTACTTATTTAATGAATTCCGGTTATAGATGTCAAGTACCTGAAGAAGAACCAGCGGATGTTATTCCAAAAGAACAGAGAGCATGTCCCGAGGCAGGTTCCTTTATGCCCGTGTATAATTCAATGGTTATTCATCCTTCTCTGAATGAGGTTGCTGGCTGGGCTATAGGAAATCTCCAACCAGTTAATATTGAACATCATCACCATCATTGATAAAATAAAATATAGCTATTTTCTTTTCTTAATCTTTTTTCATTCAAAGGTTGTACAATAGACCAATATTAGGATATCAATAAAAATATTCAAATTAATCTAGTATATCACCTCACTCTTTTTGATGAAAATACATTTTCTAACTTTATAAAATCATATACAATTATAAACAAAATTAAACTTAAATCCTATGAAAAGAAAGAGCAAGATTTATTACCAAAAAAAACAAGATTTGTAAGATAGATATTTTAGAAATTTAATATTATGGCGAGAGAAAAGGTTATATGGAAATTTTTCGGGAAAAAACTTCTAAGTTATAAAAAGCTGGATTCGGGAGAAATAATAGACACTGGGCTGTTAAATCCTTTAGTAAATAAATTTAAGTTAATAATGATGACCTTGGCTGAGGCAAGTTTTTATCGGAAATATAAAAATATGGACAAATGGCGAGGACACAGAGTTGCTAACACTTTTGCCCCTCCTGTAGGAAGCGGAGCTATGTTTAGAGCTATGAAAGCGATTGTAAAGCAACATATATTCCGACATGCTTATCCTGTAGCAATGACTTTTGCTGTAACCTATAAATGTCAATGTAATTGTGTCCATTGTAGCGCGGGAAAACACCAGAAGAAAGGATTTCATGAATTGACAACAAAGGAAGCTAAAAACGTAATCGACCAAAGTCAAGATTTAGGAATCTCAATTATAGCCTTTACTGGTGGAGAGCCGCTTCTTCGTCCAGATATTTTTGATCTGATTGCTTATGTGAATAAGAAAAAGACAGTACCACTCTTATTTACAAATGGACAATATTTAACAGAGGAAAATATAGATAAACTTGTAGAATCAGGACTATATTCTCTTTTTGTAAGTATCGACAGTCCTTACCCTAAAGAACATGATAAAGGGCGAAGAATGCCCGGCCTTTTCAATACAGCTATTAATGGATTAAAAATGGCCAAGGAAAAAGGGTTATTTGTTGGAATTTCCTCATACGCGAGCCGTTCATCTACTGAGAAGGGTATGTATAAGAAAATTCATTCCTTAGCATTTAAACTCGGTCTTCATAATGTTATGCTTTTCGATTATGTACCTACGGGAAATAAACTCCATGATACACGTGAATTGCTAACACCTTCACAAAGAGAAGAAATTAGGATTTTTTCCCAAAAATTATTTGATCATGAAATAATTCCTCCCCTTTCATCACAATCTTGGCAAAATTCGATAGAAGCCTATATTGGAGGCATAGGCTGTTTAGCAGCTCATATTCAATATTATATATCTGCATATGGGGAAGTTACACCATGTGATTTTACACCTCTTTCATTTGGTAATATTCGCGAAGAGCCATTAAAGGATATCTGGAAGAGAATGATTAAACATCCAGCTTATAATCACAGATGCACATACTGTAGAATGCAAAATCCCAATTTTCGCCATTATTTTATCGATCCAATACCTAATAATGTACCTCTTCCTTATGATATAAATAATCTCCCATTTTGTGATTATTAAAAATAACCTATAAAATTATCATAGCTAATAAGTTAGCTAAGTATCAGACTATTAGATTTTAGAATGAGAATTTGCTAAGGGAAGGACAAGCTAGGATGATTTGAATAATAATATTTTAAATCCCCTCATTATTTAAATAAATTAACTATTAATATTTTAAGGAAGATAATCAATTACCTCAATTAACTGAGCATTTAATTTAAAGATTTGGAAATAATGTTTAACTCAGCAATCGGACAAGTGTTTACTCCGGATTTTGTTGCCAAATTCATGGTATTAAATCTGATAAAACATTTGAAGCATAAAGCTAATATATCAAATTATTCCTTTAATTTGAAGAATAAATCCGTTTTAGAACCTGCTGTAGGGGAAGGCGTTTTTTTGAAATATCTATTACAGAATGGATTTTCCGATATCACCGCCTATGAAATAGATCCTCAGCTAAAAGAAAAAATTAAAAAAAGATATCCGAAGGTTACATTCCATTTTAAAAATGTGTTAAACTCAATCCCAAAAAAAAAATACAATATTGTTATAGGAAATCCTCCTTATCTTGGTCAAAATTACAATTCTCAAGTTTTCCAAGATTATGTCTCTCAATTCCCTCTCTGCAAAAAATATTTTGTTGGAAATATGGATCTCTTTTATTTTTTTATCCATTTAGGTATAGAAGTGCTTAAACCCGGAGGATTCCTCTCATATATAACAACAAAGTATTGGATCACCAAGTCAGAGAAAACAGGAATAAAATATTTGAAACCACACATCTTAAATGAATGTTATTTGATAGAGTATATTGATCTTTCGCCACTAAATCTTTTTGAAAATGCTCAAGGGCAAGAAAATTGCATATTCGTCCTTCAGAAAAAAACTGAAAAGGAGAAATTACTTAATAAAGACAGAGCTATTGATATACTTCAAATAGATGCTAATAGACCTGCAAATAAAATAACCGATCTTGAGTATAATAAACAAGTTTTTTCTGAATTACTTGAAGATAAAACATCTGAATATTTGAAAAGATATACTTCAGCAACCACTAATAATGATTTGGAGGGAAATAAATCCTGGAATCTTCTGTATCCTGAAGAAATAAAGCGAATTGTTAATAAGATTGAACGCTTTTGTATGAAGGATGAGCATATATTATATCTAAAAGATTATTTTTTTATCCGAAATGGGCTTATTTTCATAAAAGACGAGATCTTTATTTTAAAGGAAGGAGAAAATATACTTTATGAGGATGGTTTGTTTTATCTTAAAATCAATAATAAATTTGTTAAATTAACACAAAAAGAACAAACGCGATTAAAAAAATTATATAAAAGCAAATCTATTCGTAAATATGGATATAGTCAGAACGATTACATAAGATATGCATTATATTTTAACAGAAATAAATTAAATCGATTAAGTAATCAAAATCTCGATACTTATTATGAAAGAAACTATCCTAACCTCACAAAATATTTAAACCAAACCAAGAATCAACTAAAGGCTACTTTAGTAAATGCCAAAGAAAATGAGAACTATTTTTATTTTCCCAGACGTGGAGATAGAATAAAGCGGAAGAAAAAGAACGGCGAATATAAATTAATTTATCTGGAAGAGTATTATGAAAACAAAAAGAAGATTTTTCTTCCATATATAACCGAAGAAAATCTTTTTGGGTATTCAGATCAACCCTATTTTGCCACCTCAGATACCTATTTTTTATGGCCGAAAATCCCTGAGGAAGATATTGATTATCCTTTCTTGCTTGCATATTTGAATTCTGAGATTGTTCAGTTCTTATTTTATGCGAAAAGTATCAAAATTAAGAGAAGTAAAACAAAATTAGAGAATTCATTACCTATCTCTAATTTAGACCATGAAAGGTTCCGGGACAAAGAGAATCTTATCACTTTAATTAGATTCTTAGGGGAGTTTATGATGGAGATACATATAAAACCTTCCCAATTGAACTTAGAAAAGATCTTATCGGATTTGAAGGATCTTAAATATTATAATCGTCCATCCTTACAAAAAGAATATAAAATTCTTAGAAATCTCATAATAAACAAACAGAAAAGACTAATTCATTTTTATATCAATTCTCTCTTCCTTAAATTATTCAATTTCAAAAGATCGGAACTAAAAGACTTACTTGATAAATATTATTTAACCTAATTTTTAATAACATCAATAAAAAGAGATTCACATTAATCATCTTTATTTTGAAACTATAAATTTTAAATATCCTCCTACTAATCCTTTAATGATATGATTGACGAAATCGCATTTATTTTCTTTTTTTCTTGTATTTTACTGTATTCAATATTATTGATTATCAGATTTAGACGAGATACCCCCTTCAAATTAACTATTTATAATAAGATTTATGAAGATTGGGTCAAAAATCGATTGGATGGATCTTCAGAGATCTCAACCGTTCAAATTTTGCGTAATATGCAGGTAGGAAATTCCACCTTAATATCCGCGTTGTTTATATTACTTGGAATTTTATTAGGATTTTATAATACATCATTTTTAGATACATCTGCCTTCTTTTGGATTGAAGAATTAGAATTAGGATTGGTTAAAATCACA
>JAWOFX010000069.1:0-11455 GCA_046497275.1 Promethearchaeia archaeon
ACAAATGTGAACGCGGTGCACCTTCCAAATCTAGGATTTAAGTTTGAATTTAAACCCCCTTTTCCAAAAGATGGGACTCCTAAAATTGTCATTTTTCGAATTTTACCTCTTTAATTATGATAATTTTTTATCGATTAAAATATTATTTCGAATAATCATTCATTTCTTTATATAGATAAAATTATAGTGCTATAAAAAGTTAATCCCAATATTTAATTATATTATCAATCTATTCTCAAAAATACAATTTCTCATCTAATAGAGATATAATACATTAGAATAAAATTAGAAAAAAAAGATTTTAATGAATTAGATTAATCTTCATCGACTAATTCAACATAGTGGAGAGCAATTTCTGCTCCTTTCGCAATATTTTTTCCGTTTAATCTTTCTGGGGTATCTCTTAACGTATGCCAGTCTGCAGGAGTTCCTTTTTTAGCTTGACCAAATAATGTCGCAGCATCGAGACCTTTTCTCGAAAAATTAGCTGAATCGCTTCCTGCAAATTTTAATGGACCGACTTCAATTTCGATTCCTAAATCCTCTGCTGCTTTCTTTCCAGTTTCTACGACTTTATCTGAATGAGTTGCAAAAAATAAGTTTTCTGCTGTTGCTAATAAGAAAATGTCTCCACTTAAGCATTCCAAATTGAATAATGTCGCATTACGATTTTCAAGCTCTTCCTTATTCATGGAAACGAATCTCTTGGAACCTCGCATATGTTCCTCTCCCGCAAAACTCACAATCCATAGTTCTGTTTCTTCTGGTCTATTTTCCTCTTTAGAAAAATATTTTCCGATTTCCAGTATTGCCGCAACCGCTGTCAAATTATCATTCGCTCCTAAAACGCCTTTATTAGAACGTAAAAATATAGCAATAATTAGTATTAAGGGTACTCCGATTATGAACAAGATTATCTGAATAAAATCGATTAAATAAAAATTAATAAATGTCCTTAATAGTGCAAAAATCATATTGAGTATGGATATTACCAGAGTGAACATAATTAGATATCTTGACGCCCCACCAAGTTTGCTTAATAGAGGGAATTCATATGCTGAATCATGGTGACCTCCAAGTAATACTAATTTTTTGGGTTCATTTTTCGGTTTAATTTTTCCAATAACATGAAATGACTCCACTTTAGGAAAGAGGAAATCAACAATCTCTAAGGTTAAACATTGTTGAGCGAAATAGATCAAGATTCCAACTAAAATGAGGATGAGTGATATTAACGGAATGAAAAAATAGCTTAAAACACCGAGTACATAGAATATTGCTGTGATCCAGATATAGTCTAGAAATCCTCCGGGATGACATTCAAATTCTTGGGTTTCAACTTCATCACAAAACTTAGACATTTCTTCTCGAATAATATTTCCTGCTTTTTCTTCTCCTTTAGAACCTCCAACACGAGGTCCTACATCTTCACAGATTCTAGTAACAAATTCAACCATTTGCTTTCCAGAAGGATCTAGCTTAGTTTGAGTTTTTTCTGTCATTTTAATCACTTACTTGAATTTAAAGTGTTTAATTATACATTTAGTAATTTATCATAGTTATTTATAGTTGTAATATTACGGACAATATTATTTTTGACCTAAGATCAAATAACAGTATGTATAATATTAAATGATAATAATTCAAAAATTTCGAAAATCTTATAATAGTGTAGTTACTTATATCTATTTGATAGGGTTTAGTATATATTTTACGCTAAGTCACTGAGGTATTTAAATTTAATAGAATTAAGAGTTTTATGGCTGTAAGGGTATGTCACATCATCTTGATCGCTTATATAAAATCTGCATTGTTGGGGATGGAGCTGTCGGGAAAACTACAATCCTACACCAATATGTAGATGATAAATTTGTGGAGGATACCAAAGTCACTATTGGTACAAATCTATTCATAAAAAGAATTACGATACCGGAAATAAACACTAGGGTTACCTTACAGATTTGGGATTTAGGGGGTCAAGAACGGTTTTTTGCAGTAAGACCGAATTTCTATGCAGGAGCACATGGAATAATCTATACTTTTGATTTAACTAGATTCTATTCTTTAATTAATCTTAAGAAGTGGAAGGACGAAATAGATCGAGTTGTTAAACCTTTTGCGTCTATTTTGATAGGGAATAAAATGGATTTAATAGATCATGATAGAAATCGACCAATATCAAAAGAAGAGGGACATAAAGCGAAGGAAGATCTTAATGCTTGTTGTTATATCGAAACCAGTGCAAAAGAAAATATTGGAGTTGATAAAGCCTTTCTTAGAATAGCTCAAGAGATCCTTAACTCTAAACATTAATAATATCCTAAGGAATCAGTTTTTCTATATAACTCTCTCTATTATCTCTAGAGTATTAATCTCAAAAAAAGGGAAAAAAACACTATTAATTTTTATGAAATGATCTCTTGCTTTTCCTCAAAATGTAATATTTTAACATTTACTTCAGGAAAATTTCGTTCCATTGCTTTTAAAAGAGGGCTTAAGTCTTCCGTTCGACTAATGGGAGGGAAGAAGTCATCCCAATGATGTGGGATTAAGACTTTTGGACTTAATAACTCCACTAATTTTAAAGTTTTCTCAGTCAAATGCTTTTTACTATTACCCGCATAAGGAATTAGTAGAACATCGCAATTCACATATTTTTCCAGTTCTTCTAAATTCTCCGTACATAAACTCCCAAATGTGAGTATATTGTGATTATTATATTTAATGTTATATCCAAAAACGTTTCCTAATGGAAAACCACGTCCATAAGCAGATACAGTTCTCAATTTTTTGATAAATTTCCATGAAAACAACCGGCTTAATATGGTATTCGCATCGAACTTTATATGGCAAGATTTAATAGGATTAACATCAACATTTTCAGAAACTTGAATTGAATCAGAATTATTAATGATATGAATATTGTTTTCTGCTCGCTCTGAAAACTCATGGGAATAATCCTCTATTATTTCTCCATTAACCCATTTTATTATATTTTTTTTCGTGGTTTCGGAACAATAGACGGGAACATCACGATTTTCAGCAAACCAACCTGCTTCTGTTATATGATCAAAATGAGCATGCGTTATAAAAATAGCGTCAAGAGTATCCAAATTCTCGGGTTTTGTTTTGATTGAGGGTTCTGCTTGTTCATTTCTGAGAAAAAAAGGATCAAATAAAATATTTACCTCATCCAAATGGGCAATAAAGCAAGCAGTCCCAAACCAAGTAAATTTTAAAGTCATTTTAAAATAATTGACTATAATAGATCTAATTTTAATATATTAAAGATAATATCTTATAATTAAAGTTAAGTACTATTTACTTTATTACAAATGTAAAAAAACAAAAAATTTCTTAATAAATAATTCTATTTTAGTATAGATCTTACTATAATTTACGAGGTTTTTAGAAAAAAGATATAATTATATAAATCTATAGAATTCTATATATTTAATATTTTTTATATATAGAAGCCTTAAATCTGAATTTTAACATATTATTATAAAAGAAAAGAGGTAGAACCTAAAAATGAGTTTAATGAATTATTTGATTGAAATCCATCTTAAAGTGAAACAGTATAAGTATCCATTCCTATTCTTATTCTTATTTTGGTTATCTGGGTTTATTTATTTTTTTATTACCGAACCAATCCATGAAATTGGGGCTGTCTTTCTCTATTCGTTTACCATAAGATCACCTACAGTTAGTAATGATTTTACCAAATTTTATGCCTTAATATGGCCCATAGTTTTAGAAGTGATTGTCTTTGGATTTATAGTTGGAGAATTGTTGGAAAAATATAATCCTATAATCACCAGTAGAATCCTATGTCGACATATACACAATCATACAGTAATAATAGGAATCGACCATCTTTCAACTCGAATTATTGAATATTGTATTGAAAATAAAGAAAGATTTTGCATAATTGAAGACAATGAAGAATTAGTAGAAGTTTATATTAATAATGGATATCCCGTATTAGTTGGAGATCCTACTGAAACTAATAATCTAATTAATGCAAATATTGATGATGCGAAAGAAGTCTTCATCTGTACTAATGATGTTAGAATATCAATTATATCTTCAGAAAAAATACGCAATTACAATAAAGATTGTCCTATATATGTAAGGATTTTTGAAAAACATGTACATGAATATCTCCAACAAGATCCTATTAATGCTTTCGCATTTTCCACTTCTAAATGGGCAATGGATGCAGTTTGCAAATGGTGTCAAGCAAGTAAGGGAAATGCGATTATAATCGGAAGAGATCATCTATGCCATCGACTAGCATATGATATATCTACCCAAGAAGGACGAGAAGTATATCTTTTCGATGAGATTCATGAAGGAATAGAATTTCCAGAAAACGAGAATTTACATATAATTAATGATTTCCCACGATTCTTAAGTGATTTACGAGATTATGTCAATTTAGATGATATATCCCAAGTATACATCTACTGGTCCAGTACAGAACAATTTGATATAGCAATATATTTAACATCAAAAATAAACTTACGATATCCCCATATAGAGATATTTATCCGTGTCTTTGATGATGAATTAATTGACCTTGTGAAACGATATAATGCAAAAACCTTCTCTTCATCACTTTATGCGTTCAAATTGCTCCAAAATAAAGTTCCAAAAAATTCTTCAATCGCACTAAAATATAAAAAATAAATGTTAATCTATTTCTTTCTTCTTTTATTAGGTATTTTACGGTTTTAATTAGTTATTTATAAATGCAACATTTTTTAGTGAATAAATATTCATTTGCTTAGCATTAAAAATATTCTATAATTAAACTCACTTCTCAGATATTAAAAAATAACTAAGTTATGGGCAACGCTACATAAATTATTAACAATTAGAATTAAAGAGAGTGGGTATTAATTAAAACATATAAAAAAAATTAATTGAAACGAATTATTTATTTAGAGTGAACAAAAAATGACGGAAAAAGAAATTCCAGATAATTTAGATGTAAAGGAACAAGCTGCAGAACAGAAACGATCGGAGATGCAACAGAGGGAGAAAGATATAGAAAAGAATATGGCTAAAATAAAGCACAAATTAGTAATAATTTCTGGGAAAGGAGGAGTAGGGAAAACAACTGTGGCGGTAAATCTTGCTATGAGTTTGGCGAGTTACGGATTAGATGTCGGAATAATGGATGTTGATATTACGGGACCGAATGTAACCAAAATGTTAGGTGTGAGTAATGAATTGAAACCGATGGTTGTTCAAGGTGAAAAGAAATTTTATCCGGTCAAGGGTCCAATGGGAATTAAAGTACTTAGCATGTCATTTCTTACAGAAAATACTGATACTCCAGTTATTTGGAGAGGACCAATGAAGATGGGTGCTATTCGGCAATTCTTAGGAGATGCTAAATGGGGCGAGCTTGATTATATCGTGTTTGATCTGCCGCCTGGTACTTCTGATGAGACCTTAGATATATTACAATTGATTCCTGATGAAAATGTCATTGTTGTGAGTACTCCTCAAGAAGTTGCTCTTATGGACGCACGGAAAACAATCAAAATGACTCAAATAATGGAGAGGAAAGTCTTGGGAATTATTGAGAATATGTCCGGTTTCAAATGTCCACATTGTGGAAAGTATATTGATTTATATCCTCCTGGAGGTGCTAAGAAAGCAGCTAAAGATTTTGATGTTGAATTATTAGGGCAGGTACCTTTTGAGACTGAAGTAAGCGTACAAGGGGATCAAGGCTTACCCTTTGTAGTTAAATATCCAGATTCGGAAAGCGCGAAAGCTTTTAAGGATATTGTTAAGACCATAAGAGAACGTTTAGAAAAAGGTTCTAATTAAATAATCTTTTATTTTCTTCTTTTTTTAAATTATAATTAAAATGGAACTATGTTAATCATAATCCTTGTTCTCAGCATTTATTATGATTTTTAATATTCAAAATCCCTATTTTTTTTAATTATTGATTTTTTTAGTAATTGTTATAATTTATGAATATTTATTCTTTTTTCAAGTGAATTAAAAACTATAAAAGAGGTTTTAATATTGAAGAAATTAGGTTTGATTGTTAATCCAATAGCAGGTATGGGGGGAGCTGTTGGATTAAAGGGTACTGATGGAGATATTATCGAAGAAGCTATAAAATTAGGAGCAGAACCAGTCACTCCGCATAGAGTAGATACTTTTCTATCTGAAATTAAAGATAAAAATAATATATATTTTTATGTGGCACCAGAAAAAATGGGAGAATCCTACATAAAAAAAAAGAATCTGGACTATGAAGTTGTGGGTGAAATTTCAATAGACACAGATTCATCAGATACAAAACAGATTGCGAAGCAAATGTTAGAATTAGGTATTGATCTATTAATTTTTTGTGGGGGAGATGGAACCGCAAGAGACATCTATGATGCGATTGATTTACAAATCCCAGTTATTGCAATCCCAGCAGGTGTAAAAATGTTCAGTTCTGTATTTGCTGTTAGTCCCACAGCAGCTAGTAAATTGTTAGAGAGTTATATGAAAGGAACAGATCTTATAGAGAAAGAAGTATTAGATATTGATGAAGTTGCATACCGAGAAGATAAAATGCAGTCTAAATTATATGGTTATTTAAAGGTACCTAAGGCTCAAAATCTTATTCAAGCAGGAAAAAAGAGTTCACGAACAGAAAAATCAATAAAAAAAATCAAGAAAGAGATTGCGAACTACGTTATAGATACCATGCTTGAAGATTGTATTTATTTTTTAGGCCCTGGTACCACTGTGAAAAATATATTGAAAACCCTTGATCTTCCGTATATATTACTAGGAATTGATGCAGTGTGTAATAAAGAATTAGTTGCTAAGGATGTCAATGAGAAGAAAATTCTTGAGTTAATTCCTGACTTTAAAATCGCTAAGATTATAGTGTCTCCTATAGGAGGTCAAGGTTTCATTTTTGGAAGAGGAAGTAAGCAATTTACCCCAGATGTTCTTAGAAAAATTGGAAAAGAAAATATTATGGTTGTCTCAACAGAGGATAAATTAAAAGATTTAGATTGTTTAAGAGTTGATACAGGAGATAAAGACGTAGATGAAATGTTAAAGGGGTTTATTAAAGCGATTATTGGATATAATAAAAGAGAATTGATAGAAATCAAGTAAATTTTTTTGATTTTAAATATTTTTCAGTGCGTCAATTTTTTCTAAAAATTCCAACATTTTTAGGCATTTATCATCTCTTTCTCTTAATAATTCTTCTTCGCTTCTGTTCCCATAATCATAAAATCCATTACCCGTTTTTACACCCAAATTTCCTTTATTTACCAACTCTTCGACTTGTGGATATCTTGTATTTATTTTAAACTCCTTTTGTTTATCAAGTATTAAATCTAATCCGGTAAAATCTTGAGATTGAACAATCCCTTGCACAGGTAATCGCACTCCTAACGAGTGTTTTATTGCTAAATCAATTTGCTCTGGAGTGGCCCAACCTTTCTGTATTAATTCCCATGTTTGTACCATTATAACTCTTTGAATTCGATTTACAATGAAATTGCTAATAAATTCTTTCAAGATTATAGGTTTTTTACCTAAATCTTTCATTAAATTGATAGAAAATTCTATTAATTCTTTTGATGTAGCGTCTCCAGGTATAATTTCTACAAGAGGGATAATATACGCTGGACAAAACCAATGGTGTATGATTAATCTTTGTGGATTTTCAATATCTGCTAATTCAAATATATTCAGTCCCGAAGTATTGCTTGCGATTATAGTGTTTTTTGAGCAGTATTCGTTAAGTTCTTGATAAACCATTTTTTTAATTTCAGGAACCTCATTTACAGCCTCAATTGCTAAATCAACATTTTCTGCTGAATCCTGTAAGTTTGTAGATAATTTTAGTCTCTCCAAAATTTCTGGAATCTGATTTGAATCTATGCGATTATGTTTACTTAGAAGGTCCAAGTTGTTTTTAATAAGCTTTTTTGCTCTATTTAACGCTTTTACTTCATTATCTATTAAATTTACCTCCATTCCATTTTGGGCATACACTTGGGCAATAGCATGCCCCATTGTACCTGCCCCAACTACCATCACTCTCTTAACTTTATATTGATTCATTATGACTGATTTATTGACATTTTTCATTATTTTCTTATTTTCAAAAATAGTTTCCAATCTATATAAATATATTTCAGAAAAGATTAAGATAAAAGAACACATTATTCAAAATAGTGCTTCTAATCTTAAGTGATTGAAATGAAAGTTTATCTCGATAAAAATGAAATGCCGTATCCACCTCCCAAAAATATTATAAACTCTGTGAAAGAGTGTTTAAAAAACATAAATAGATATACTCCTCAAGAAAAAGTTGATGAATTAACTGCTTTATTAGCGAACTATAATAATATTGATGAGGATCGGCTTTTTCTTAGCCCTGGATCTGATCTCCTTTTGAAAGAATTCATATTCTTATATTCAAACATAGAGCAAATTATTATCCCAGATCCAACTTTTATCATCATTGAAAATGCAGTAGAAAAATTGTCTACTTCCGTTTTAAAGGTTAAATTATCTGCCCCCGATTTTAAATTCCCTGTAAAATTTATCAAATTTGAATTGAAACAACCCACATTGATTATTATAGACAATCCAAATAATCCTACTGGACAATTAATTATAAATCAAAAAGAAGTTGAAAGTTTATTACAAAATAAGGAAGTTTTTCTTCTAATAGATGAAGCTTATTACGAATTTTCAAAACAAACAGTTATCAATTTAACGGAAAAATATCCAAATTTAGCTGTGATGAGAACTTTAAGCAAATCTTTTGGTTTAGCTGGTTCTGGAATTGGTTATATGGTTGCTGGAACAGAAATTCGAAAAAAATTCAATGGTCTGGAGATCATGCTTCCCTATCCAAGTGTAATAGCAGCAACATCCGCATTAAAAAATCTTGATTATTTAAATGAATATATTAATTTGATGGAAAAAGAAAAACAAAGATTAATTGAACAGATTAGAAAATTCGGTTTCGAAACTTATTCAAGTAAGACTAATTTTCTTCTAATTAATACTGGTATACCAAACATTGCGGAAAAGCTCGCAAATAATAAAGTCTATGTATACGATGCTTCGAATTATTTTAGTTCAGGTTATATTCGTGTAACAATTAGCACCGAAGAAGAAAACAATTATTTTTTAGATGTATTGGAAAAAATCAAAATTAATAATTAGTAAAAAATAAGGGATAAAGAAATATTTTTAACTCTTTAAAGGGAATATTTTTGTATATTAAAGATTGTTTCTAAATATTAAAAAAAATTTATATGAGTAGAATTAATATGTCGAACGATATTAATAAGGTATCCATTATTGGAGCTGGTTTCACAGGAAAGCAAATCGCTGCGAGAACTTCATTATATGATTATAAAGTAAGTTTATATGACATTAATGAACAAGTATTAGAGGATGTGAAAGATTTTTTGAACAAATATTTTCGACCTAAGAATAAAAGGGATAAATATAATAATCTCACTCTTGAAAGCGATCTTTCCAAAGCTTTGAAAGATACAGATCTCGTGATTGAAGCAGTTCCAGAAGATATTGAATTAAAAAAGCACGTTTTTAAACAGATAGATCAATTAGCACCTTCTCATACTATTATTGGAACTAATAGTTCTTCTTTTCCAGTTTCAAAGATAGAAGATGCCGTGAAGCGTAAGGATAAAATATTAAATATTCATTTTTATCCTCCCATCCCTCTAAGACCTATGGTAGATATAATGAAGGGAAATCAAACTAGTGATGAGACCTTCGAAAAAGGAAAACAGTGGATTGAATCCATTGAATGCACTCCACTTATAGTAAAGAAAGAGATAATGGGGTTTGTGTTTAATAGGATCTGGAGAGCAGTGAAGAGAGAAGCTATTCATATGTGGGCAAACGGAAATGCAGATGTTGAAACAATGGATACTGCGTGGAAAATTTTCACAGGTATGAATATGGGGCCATTTGAATTGATGGATGGCATCGGATTAGACGTAGCATATAATGTTGAGATGTCATATTATGAAGAGAGTGGAGATCCAAAAGATAAACCTCCAGAAAAATTCAGAGAGAAAATTGAAAAAGGGGAGCTAGGATTAAAGACGGGACAAGGATTTTATAAGTGGAAATGATTCAAAGAAGGGAACATAAACATTATTTTTATATTATTAGAAAATTCTTTTTCAAAACAATAATTCTTTTATATCTTTAACAAGAAATTTATCTATAATAGTAATAACAAAAAAAAAATTAAAAATGAAACCAGATCTTTTAACTCGGGATAAAGTTATTGTGACTGTTGCTATAACTGGAGGGATTCATGGAAAATGGGCAAATGAAGCCATACCAATTACCCCAGAAGAGCAAGCAGAAGATGCTTTAGAATGTTACAAGGCAGGAGCAGCAATTTGCCATCTCCATGTACGTGGTGAGGATGGGCAAAATACGCCTGATATAGAAGTATATAATAAGGCAGTGAGATTAATCCAAGAAAAATGCCCAATTATTACTCAAATTGGCAATGGAATTGGAGCAAGAATTGAACATGGAGTTAAGACTAGCAGTAGTGGTAAAAAATATGGGCAAGCAATAGTTATGCCTACTCTTAAACAAAGGTTGAATCTTCTTACAATAAGTCCACAACCAGACATGTTTACGATTAACGCGGGAACCTTTGAATTCAGAACACCTTATGGAAGTCATACTTTTGATAATCCGCTTGATTTCAATAAACGTTATGTAAAGAAATGCAAAAAACTTGGTTGTGGGATTGAAATTGAGGTATATGATTCAGGCCACATTGCTAATATCATGGATTTAGTAGATATGGGCGTCTTGGAACCTCCTCTTCATTTTAGTCTTGTATTAGGAATTCAAGGTGGTGCTCCAGCTACTCCAGAAAATTTGATGCATATGATCCATCAACTACCAGAAGATTCTACGTGGCAAGTTGTCACAGTTGGAAAATATAATTTAAGGACTACTGTAATTGCTATGTGTATGGGAGGGAATATCAGAACAGGTCTAGAAGACACTATTTACTTTGATAAAGGAGAATTAGTAGAAAGTAATGCTCAACTAGTCAGACGTATGGTACGATTCGCAAAACAAATCGGAAGAGAGCCTGCTACGGTAGAAGAAACACGAGAATTATTAAATTTAAGTAATTAATTTTTTTCATCACTCGTTTTTTTGGGTAATATCTTTTTATTAAATAAAAAAAAAGAATATGCTTATTTTAAACTAGATCGTATTTCCTATTAAACATTTATATCGACATAATTTGTGGCGCTTTGGAAAGTTCTTAGAGAAAGTGCAGAGAAAGGGATAAATTTATCTTTCTATCCTTCATAATTATACACCTTTGTGTGGTTCTCCAGGTGCTAAATGCGAAAACCGCAAGTTTTATATTCTT
>JAWOFX010000052.1:0-32817 GCA_046497275.1 Promethearchaeia archaeon
ATTCTCCTCTTCAATTTATTATTTTAAATTAAGATAATTATAAGTTTTTCATATAAATAATTGTTATCTTTTAGAATTTTAAGCTAGTAATCAATAGTTTGGGAGAATTTTTTCCGAAAATCTTCAATAAATTGGTCCTTATCTTCATGCTCATACCATGCAGAGGCTTCTTTTTCCAATTCATATGCTTCCTCATAAGATTTATCAAAAAAATGATTTGTGCATAATTTTATCGCATTTAAGACTGTCTGATTTTTAGTAGAAAGAAATCTTGCTTTTTCTAACGCCCTCTTCATTAAAGTTTCTTTTGAATCAACTATTTCATCTATTAAATCTATCTGAAGAGCCTTCTTTGAATGAATCCTCTCCGACCACATGAGCATTCTTTTGGCCCAGTTTATACCCAATATTTTTGTAAATAAAATTGTGCATCCTGTCCCCGGAAAAATTCCAGAATGAATTTCGGGCATTTGGAAATAACTCTCTTGGGTTGCTAAGCGGTAGTCACAACAGACCACAAAAACTACTCCCTCTCCCATCGTTCTTCCATTAACAGCACATATTGATGGTTTACCATTAAACAATAATTTACAGATATCGGCAGCAGTTCCTTCCAACTCTTTTACAGCCTCATGATCACTTCCATCAATATAATCAAGATCCATTCCCGTGCTAAATGAATCCCCATTATTGCTAAGAATAACTCCACGAATTTTTTCCTCTTCTTGACAATATATAATAGCTTTTTTCAAATTTCTTAACTGATTAATTGTAAACGCATTGGATCGATGAGTTCTATTTAAACAAATAATTCCAAATCGTTTTTTTACAGAAAATTCAATATAATCTCCAAAATCCAACTTTTCTGGTCTCATAATATCTTATATAAAATTTTTTTAAAAATTATTATAATATTAATACTCTAGTTAAATAATAGTGTTTAAATTAATTATTAAGATATTTTCTAAATATGACTCCTAAATCACTGGAATCTGCGAATATTCCTGTTACTAATGCTCTCTTAAGAAAAAAAGATTTAGTACCCTCAGATGATCTCAAACGTATATTTACTTCTATTAATAATCATTTTTATGGCAAATTAAAAAAAATTGATACAGACACAAGGACTCGTTCAAAACAAATAATAAATCTCTTATTATGTAAATTAGTGGATGAATTAACCAAAAATTCTGAAGAGATTTTAGACTTTCAGATAAAAACTGATGAAGATGCTAAGGATTTAGAAAAAAGAATTAAAAAGTATTTTCATAAAATGGTTACCTCCAACTATAAGACTATTTTTCGAGAAGATGAGTCTATTCATCTTAATTCGGATCTAATTTACATTGTAGTTAAAAAATTACAAGATATCTCTCTTACTCTTTCTTCTAAGGACATATTTAAGGATGCTTTTGAGATTTTTGTAAGTAAGATTCTCAAGGATGAAGCGGGTCAATTTTTCACTCCCTCAAATATCGTTCATTTCATGATTGAATATTTAAATCCTTCTATCGATTCTAAGATATTAGATCCAGCATGTGGTCATGGAGGGTTTTTGCTCGCATCAGAAGAGTTTTTAAAGCAAAAAGCATCTGAAGATAATGAAAAAGGGTCGTCTAATGAAGAATTTGGAGATAATATAGCAACTAATCTATATGGTATTGATAAAGATTTATTTCTTACAAAAATTTGTACATTATATCTACAAATTCTTGGAGGAAATAAACCAAACATATTCTGTGAAGATTCTTTGAGCCCAGATGATTATTCTCTTGATGTGAAAACTACTATAAAAAATGAGTTTTTCAATTGCATCGCAACCAATCCACCTTTTGGAACTAAAATTCCAATAGATAATCAAGATCTTTTAAAAAAGTATAAATTAGGTCATATTTGGAAAAATTACTACGAAAATCGTTGGAAAATAACCAAAAAAATAGCAAAACAACAACCACCCCAAATATTATTCATTGAAAGATGTGTTCAATTATTAGGTGATGGAGGGAAGCTTGGAATAGTATTGCCAGAAGGTATCTTTGGTAATCCTTCAGATCGCTATATCTGGGAATATTTAAAATCTAATGGAAAAATCTTAGCAATAGTCTCTTTAGGGCAAGACACATTTCAACCTTATACTTGCAATAAAACAAGTATTTTGTTCTTTGAAAAATTAAACGTTATTCCGGAAGATTATTACATTCATTTCGCGGTTATTGAAAATGTAGGGCATGATAAAGATGGTAAAATTGTATATAAATTAAATAAGGATGGGACCCCAAAAATAGATTCGAATGGAAACTATATAATTAATGATGATTTATCTAATTTAGCGAAAAAATTAATTCACGCCCAAGAATTCAACTTTTTAGAGAAACAGAACATTTTTAAATTGAAATTGAGTGAAATAAACAATAATATTTTTATCCCTAATTATTATCTTGGAATTGAGAAGAGACTCAAAAGACTTGAATCTGATCCTAACTATGATCTGATGACAATCCAGGAGTTAGTGGAAAATGGGATTATTTACACCAATAAAAATGGCTATATCCCTCGTGGAGATGAAATTGGTTCAAAAGTATATGGATTGGGTAATATTCCTTTTATACGGACAAGTGAGATTTCTGATTGGCAAGTGAATCTTGATTCCAATAAAAAGACGTCCAAAGAAGTGTATGAACAATATAAAGATAATCAAAATATTGAAGTTGGAGATATACTTCTCGTAAAGGATGGTGGATCAAATTTAATTGGGAGAACGGCATATATCACAGAATTAGATACACAAATTATTATTCAGAGTCATATTTATCAAATTAAAGTATTGAAAAACGAGGAGAAAATAGATTCTTATCTCTTATTATTCTTATTAAATTTGGATATCGTTCAGAAGCAAATAGAGGCCATCACCTTCATTCAAGGTACCATTGCTACCATAGGTAATCGAATCATGGAACTTAAATTGCCTATACCCAAAGATATGAACAAAAGAAAACAAATTTCTAATACTATAAGAGAAATTATTCAAAATAAAGTAATCTTACGGAAAAAAATTCACTCCCTCTCACTTGATTCATTTTTTTCTTAAAATTTCTCATTATAAGTTAGACATTTCTTAAGATTAAAATTTTAAATATTCAGACTGAATAATATTAATAATATTCCAATTAATTTTAATCAAAAAAATGACTCACGAAGAAAGATCAGATGACTATATAGATCAACCATGGATGGAAAATTGGCCTGAAGAGGTACCAAGGCATATCGATTATCCTGAGATTTCTCTTGGAGAATTTATAGGACAAACAGCCGAACAATATCCAGATTCTCAAGCGATTTGGTTTGAAGGATGGCGATGTACTTATAAAGAGCTTAACCAGATGATCAACCAATTCACCACCACACTATCCAAAATGGGAATAAAAAAGGGTGATGTAATTGCGATTGATTTACCGAATACTCCGCAATTTATCATCGCATTTTATGGGATTTGTCGAATTGGTGCGGTTGCCAACCCTATAATCCCATTAAATAGATTCGTAGAAATAGTTCATCAAATAAATGATTCAAAAGCAAAAGTCTTACTAATCCTCGATTCTCTTTACGAAGAACATTTACATGGAAAAGATCTCAGCAAAATGCCAACCTTAGAAACTATTATTATGACAGGATTAGCAGAATATCTTCCTAAAATTAAAGCCGTTCTAGGTAAACTCCTTGGTAAGATCCCATATATGAAAAAGTGGCCAACTCAAGTAGGAGATATTAAATTTTTGGAACTTCAGCACCTTTTAGAGAAAGGAACACCATTAGATGTTCCAGAAGTGAATATTGATGCTAAAAATGATACTGCTGTTCTGATTTATACAGGGGGAACCACAGGAGTTCCAAAAGGAGTTAAAACTTCACACTATAATCTAGTGGTTAACGCAATTCAAGCAAATGAATGGAGTCAAACACAATTACCGGAGCTAAAAGAAACTCTGGGAAATGGAGGGATGTTTATTGTTCTCCCGTTGGCTCACTCTTTTGCACTTTCAATTGGAATGAATATTGCCGTTAGTAATGGATATAAAATGATTTTATTTCCTCAACCCCCCACTCCAATTTCCAAAATGTTAAATGTTATAAAGAAGGAAGGTGCCACTTTTGGGCCGGGAGTACCAACTTTATGGAACAAAATTAATCTTGATCCAAAATCAGAAAAATATAGAGGTGAGTTAGATTCATTAGTGGCGTGTTTAAGTGGGGCTTCCGCTCTACCATTGGAAGTGAAGCAAGAATTTGAGGCAATTACCGGTTCTAGAATCATTGAAGGATATGGAATGTCTGAAACTTCTCCATTATTAACAGCTTCTCCTTTCCATAAATACAAAGAAAATACTGTTGGATTCCCTGTAAGCGACACTTATATAAAAATTGTTGATCCTGAAGAGGGGAACAAAATTTTACCTCAATGTCCAAAAGAAGATTGTTCCGAATGTGGAGTGGATGAAACCAAATATATTGGTGAGATTTGCGGAAGCGGATCCCAAGTAATGCTCGGCTATCTTAACAGACCAGAAGCGACAGAAAGAGCCTTAAGAAAGGATGAATACGGAAGAATTTGGTATTATACAGCAGATATTGGCTGTATCGACAAGGATGGATATCTAAGAATTAAAGATAGGAAAAGAGATATGATTAAGTATAAGGGACACTCTGTATTTCCAAGAGAAGTTGAAGATCTTATCTATATGCATCCTGCAGTCAATGAAGTGGGTGTCGTTGGAGCTCCCGATCCTGAATCTGGACAAACAATAAAGGCTTATATCTCCCTCAAGGAAGAATACCAAGGAAAAATTTCTGAAGAAGAGATGATGGAATGGTGTAAAGAAAACATCTCGCCCTATAAGTATCCGAGAATCATTGAAATCATTCCAGAATTACCTAAATCTGTGGTTGGAAAAATTCTACGTAGAGAATTACGAAAAGAAGAATAAAAAACCATCTTTAAAATCTTATTTTTTTATATTTTAAATTTTTTATCTCGTAATTCTATATATCTTTTAGAAATTATCTAATTGTCACCAGAAATTGAAAATATTATAATCTATAAATAAAAATTTTTAATTCATTTTATTCCTATGATTCATTAATTCAATAATATGGTGAACTCATTGCCTGAGAAAGTACCTGATACAGAAGAAAATATGAATATTTGTAAGCAGTTTTGTGGGCCATGTCCCACTTTTAAACCTAATAACTTAAATGAGGTGGAACCCCACGCACTATTTTGCGCCAGAGGGGCATCCGAGAAACCTAAAGGAGAGATTAAAGATAATGGATGTAACTGTTTTAATTGTGGTGTATTCAAAAAGTATGGTTTAGAAGGAGGCTGGTTTTGTATTTATGGAATTGAAGGAAAAAAATAATTTAAATTTTCACTTTTTTTTAGTTGTGCTTTTTTCTCCATTATTATTTCAATCAATTAATAACTAAGTATACTTTATTAATTTCCTTCCATTTTTTTTAGTTATAATCTTTAAAAGTGAAAATAAAAATGTCAGAAGAAATTCCAAAACCGTGGTTAGAAAATTACCCAAAAGGAGTTCAACAATCTTTAGAATATAGTTGGATGACCTTAGGAGAGATGTTTGATAATACAGTAGTTCAATTTCCAGATTCAGAAGCAATCTTTTTCGAGGGATGGAGATGTACATACTCTGAATTAAAGGAGATGATCGATAAATTCGCAACAGCACTCGCAAAGCTTGGTGTGGGAAAAGGTGACGTGGTAGCAGTTGATATTCCTAATATCCCGCAATTCGCCATTGCATATTATGCCACTGTAAAGTTAGGGGCAATAATAAACCCAATAATTCCATTGCATAAATTTGTTGAAATTGTATATCAAGTAAATGATGCGGATAGTAAAGTCCTAATTATATTGGATGCCCTTTATGAGGGTTATCTACAAGGAAAAGATATAAGCAAAATGGATAAACTTGAACATATTATCTTAACAAGTATAACAGAATACTTGCCAAAAATAAAAGCCGTTCTTGGAAAATTATTGAATAAAGTTCCATATATGAAAGAAAAATTATGGCCAGAGAAAGTTGGCGATATCCAATTCCATAAATTTCAGGAATTATTAGAATCTGGAACCCCTCCAAATGTTCCCAAAGTTAAAATAAATCCGAAGGAAGATGTAGGAACATTAATTTATACTGGAGGTACTACTGGAGTACCTAAAGGGGTAAAATTATCACATGCTAACTTAATATGTAATGCTGAACAAGCAGTAGAATGGTTATATGCTCAAGTACCAAAAACAAAGGAACTAAGAGGAAAAGGTGGTTCTGGATGTGTTATTCCATTTGGACATGTATTTGGTTTATCTACTGCAATGAATTTAGGTGTGTTTTCCGGATATAAATTGATTATGTTTCCGGCTCCTCCAGAAAAACGCTCGGATATTTTAAAACTCTTAATGAAGGAAGATGGTGTCTATATGCCTGCTGTCCCTACACTCTATAATCAGATCAATCAAGATGAAGACTCTGAAAAATATAAAGGAAAATTCGAAGCATTGGCAGCATGTTTGAGCGGTGGATCTTCACTTCCCCCCGAAGTAAAACGCAAATTTGAAGAATTAACGGGAGCTTTAATCATTGAGGGCTATGGAGCAAGTGAAACATCCCCAATTGTGACTGGAAATCTTTTTGATGTGGAAAAATATAAAATCGGTTCTCCTGGACTTCCTGTTTCTGACACATTGATTAAAATTGTTGATGTTGATGAAGGGACGAGAATGTTACCCATATGCCCTAAAACTAATTGTGATGATTGTGAACCAGAAGAAGCGGAAAAATATATCGGAGAACTATGTGTATGCGGTCCACAGATAATGCTTGGTTATTACGGTAAACAAAAAGCTACGGAAAGAGCTTTAAGAAAAGATTCTAAAGGTCGAATATGGTATTATACTTCCGATATCGCGTGTATTGATGCAAAAGGCTTTTTACATATTAAAGATCGAAAACGAGATATGATTAAATATAAGGGCCACGGAGTCTTTCCAGCTGAAGTTGAGAATCTTATTTATCAAAATCCAGCAGTGAATGAAGTAGGTGTTGTTGGCGCTCCTCATCCCTCTGGCGTCGGAGAAACAATAAAGGCATTCATTTCCATAAAACCAGAGTATAAAGGGAAGGTTACTGAGGAAGAGATGATGGAGTGGTGCAAAGAAAATATTTCGCCCTATAAATACCCACGAGAGATTCAATTCATCGAAGAATTACCAAAAACTCTAGTTGGAAAAATTAAACGTAGAGAACTTAAGGAAGAATAAGAAATAAGTCATTTCTCTCGTTTTTATTTTTTTAAAATTCTCTAAAATTTTTTTTATCATTTTTTCAAATTCATTATCAAATTGAGAAAATAAATCTTTTTTATTATTAGTGTTTCTCTGATTTAACTCATCTCTTAAATCTACATGAATTTAGAGAAAACGCCTTGAATTAAAACTCAAGAGGAAAATTCAGATCAAGAGTATTAAATGCAAACCAATAAAAAATAATTATCCCGATTACAGTAATTATCACTATAAACCACATAAATTTTTTTTTATTTAATATATTTTTAAATGCCTCTTCAGCTTCTTTCTCTCTCTCATCAGTTCCGGTGGGTTTCCAATCCTTTGATCCTCGATCCATCCTTATCCCCATTCCTAGAGCAATGGATCCAAATAAATTATCGTGATCTTCTGATCCTATAATGCTTCCCTTCGAACTGGCTAAAATAAATAAAAATTCTGGGATAAGAACTATTAAAATATAAGGGATGTATGGACTAATAATAAAACTGCATATATACCCTCCTAAATAGAGATGATAATAGAAAGGATTCTTAATGATAAATGCCAAAAATGCCCCACCTAAAAGTGTAAGAGAAACTGTAACTTCCACAAAAGTATTAATTATTTTTTGTATAGAAATTAGAAAATAGAAGAGAAAAAATATCAAATGAATAACGTTAAAAATTATAAAACTAAAATCAGTTTTGCTAAAAACTATGGATTCTTCTCGTTTATAGTCTTCTTCTGTCATTATTAGTGATTTCCATTCCTATTAATCACTTTTTAATATATAAATCTTATTATAGATTTTTTCTTTGTAAATATAAGCATGTCTTAAGAGGGATTGCAAAGAAAATCGAACATTTTTTACAATATCATCAGTTAGGATTTAAAAGGGATTCTAAATATTGGTTTTTCTTTTAAAAGTTAAAAGATTAATCGCTCCCTCAGGACATCTATGCCAACACACACTACATCCCCCACAAGAAACATTGGTTATAATAGTTACTGCTTTTCCATCACTATTAAAAGCTCTTATTTTTAATGGACAATATAAAACACATGTTCCACATGATTTGCATTTCGATAAATCTGTTACAGCTCTAATAATAACTTGTGATAATTGTTTAATTTTATCTTGTAGAGGTTTGGACGCTTCTGGCATTAGTAGTGAACTTATTATCAAATATTTAGGATAAATTGAAAGAATGATAAAAAAAATATATTATATTAAATATACAATTGATTTTTAAAAACATTTATGAAACTCGGGAGCAGATATCCTTAAATATTTTTTCCGCCTCTTTTGTATAACTTGTGATAATATCATCCACATCCAAAATATCATCGATTAAACCAGATGTCTGGCCAGCAGGGATTGCTCCGTTTTCTACATCGCCTTCTGTATAGACAATCATATAATGTTCTAAATCTTCAATATATTCATCCATCTCATATGACATTTCCTGTGTTATTTTTTCTTGTTTTGATACCACTTCACCATGTTCCAAAGCATATTTATTCTTAAGCAATCGAATCGGACCAAATCCACCTGTGGTTAAAATCGTATCTCTTGCTGTGGCTGGAGGAATTAATTCTTTATAGTTTGGATGAAATTCACTTTGTTTAGATGCAATAAAGCGAGTTCCCATTGCTATAGCATCAGCTCCCATAGCTAATCCAGATGCTAACCCTTGTGGGCTAGAATATCCTCCACAAGTAACCAGCATTTTTTCAGGATATTTCTTAGCTACTTGTTGGGTTAGAACTAAAGTGGAAATCCCCTCATAGGATTGATGTCCCCCCCCTTCAGTTCCAGTTGCAACTATTCCATCAACATTTGATTCTACACATTTATCTGCAAGCCATAATGCTGGAGCAACATGAAAGTGATACATATCCGGGGCCTTATCCTTCCACATCGCACCTGCTTTACGTGGACTGCCAGCAGAAGTTAACCCATAAATACATTGTTCTCTGAGTCTAGGATCTTTCTTTCTCCATTCTGGAATTTTCCTTAATAAGATTTTATGATCTGTCTGTACTCTTGCTGTACGGACATTGAATCCAAATGGCTTATCGGTATGTTCAACCACGTAATCAAGTTGCTCTTTAAAATCTTTCACGGATCTCTTTCCCAACAATGTTGCATGACTCAATACACCTAAACCTCCCGCTTCTGAAGTAGCAACTGTCAATTTAGTAGTATAAAAAGGTCCCATAGGAGCGCTAAGAATTGGATATTTGATTCCAAACTTTTCAGTTATTCGTGTTTTTAACATTTGTTTCTCACATTTCATAATATTAGGATTATTATAAAAAATAATTCGATGTTTTCCCTAAAAAAGGTATCTATATTAGATTGCTTTTAAAAATTTTACTAACCATATTTTCTATCTAATTTCTCTTTTTGACAAAGAAGTAAACAATTATAAAGATTTAGAACTAATTCAATTTCATAACACAAATAAATTATTTATCTATAGGTAATGGTAAAAATAAAAAGGAATAATCAAAGGTTGAAATCCCTTTCCGAATTTGCTTTAATATTGATATTTACAGGAGTTTTTCTATTAGAGTTAAATATCATTCAAATTTATGGAGATACAAATAATAATTCACAGATAAAAGGATCTGGGGCTCAAGTAGAATTTGATATAATATGGAATAATGCTTATGGTGGTCCAGGAATAGAGTATAGTGAATCAATTATTAGAACTAGTGATAGTGGATATGCCTTATTAGGAAGGACAAATAGTACTCCATCAGGAGATTATGATCTATTTATCCTTAAAACAGATAATAATGGAAATCAACTATGGAATTTAACGCTCGGAAATCCATTTGATGATGTTGGATATCAAATAGTAGAATGCCCTAATTCAGATCTAGTTATTTTAGGGGATCAACAATATAATAGTAATGATTGGGCTTACGATGTATATTTAGCTAGAATAGATAATACAGGTACTATTTTACGATGGAATTACACGTTTGGGAGTTCAAATAGCCAAGAGTTGGGACGATCATTATTTCTAACAAATAATAGTCATTTTTTAATAGGAGGAGTCTATCCTATAAGTGGTTTAGAATCAGAGTTATGGTTAATCAGAACAAATTCTTTTGGAGCTCATTTATGGAATAAAACTTATGGAGGGAATGAAACGGATCGTATTTTTCAAAATAATTTAGTTTTAGAATGTGATAATGGGGATATAGTAATGGGAGGATATACCATAAGTTTTGGTTCTGGTCAATCTGATGTGTGGTTAATTAAAACGGATTCATTTGGAAACATTATTTGGAATAAAACCTATGGAGGGAGTGAATTGGACAGACCTCAAATGATCTCGGAATGTGAAGATGGAGGTTTTATTGTATGTGCCAATACCAATAGTTACGGTCAAGGAGATCTGGATTTATGGGTTATAAAAACCGATTCACTTGGAACCCCAATTTGGAATATGACATTGGGAGGAGAAACATGTGATGAAGGTAGATCGATTATAGAAATGGATGACGGTGGATTTTTAATATCTGGTTCGACCACTAAATTTGGTTCTGGCAATGGAGGACTTTGGTTAGTGAAAGTAGATCAATCTGGAGATTTTTTATGGGAAACAGGGTTTGGTGAATCACAGGGAGAATTATGCAAGTCTATGTGTTTGGAAAATCAAACATGTTTGGTATTTACGGGGAAAACGGAAAAAAATGGAAATGAAGATGTTTGGTTAATAAAAATCAATTTAAACCTTATAGAATCTGGTGAAAATGGAATTCCGGGATATTGCTTATTAGGTTTCTCACTAATTTTAGCTATACTTTTTATAACACAAAAAGTAAAAAATTTAACCCACTTTAAAGATTAAATAAAAAGAGAACTAACATGTTTTACATCGTATAAGTAAAATGATGAATCTTTTTTTATTATTTGAAGGTATGATTAAATTTAGTATGTGTTTGGATTGTTAAATTCCAAATTTGTAATTTTTGCTCTAATATAGCAATATTCTTGAGTTTCTAAATCCCAGCATACTTTAAACCTCGTAGGGACTAAGATTCCATCTAATTTCTTGTAATCATACCAATATCCGTGCCAATCTTGAAGAGTTATCTCATCTTTATCAGTATAATATCTTTTAGTAGAAAATTCCTCTATAAAACCAGATTCATTAAATATTAGATTTCCAGAAATTTCAAGCTCTTTTTGGATTAATTTGATCTCTAGGGTTTTCTCATTTATAATTTTCCACTTAATTTTCTCATTTAGAAAGAATGAAGGATACCATGTCATCTCACCAAGAAATCTCAAGAATTCTCCTTCGTCTAATTTTGGACCTGATTCATCTACAACGGTAATTAAATTAAATAATTTTGCATTTAAACTTCCGATTCTATTTACAAATTCATCAATTACATGAAAATTAATTAAAGGAACCATCTTTATTTTCGTATACCATAAAAAAGACATATTTTCAGTATTAATGTACTGTTCAGCGGTGAAGGATTTCCATTTCGAATTCGGATTAAGCTTGAACTCTCCTTTCTGTTTTAATCGTACTCTTTTAATTTCTTTTGTTCCTGAAATTCCTATTTTTCTTAAATATATTTGAAGAAGTGGTGGTAAATTTTCTATATCAGATTCTGATATTCTTTCAGGGCTGATTTCCAAGGGTTTCTTATAAAATTCGTCAACTTTTTCGTACACAAGTTTGTTCATGGAATCAGATTTTAGAGTTTTTTCTAATAAATATAAAATAATTTTAGATTTGTAAAAAATGCTTCCTATAAGCTGAACATAGAGAAAATTTCAATAAAATAATTTTTTATCTTTTTAGATAAAGTTCAGTTTTAAAGAATTAAATATTTTCTCGTCTAATAATAATTTAATTTACATAATTATAAATTGGTGAAAAAAACAAAATGGTGATTATTTAAATGCCACCTAAAGTAGGAATAATAGGTGTGGGTATTACGCCCTTTCGAGCGAGATATTTAGATAAAACTTACTTTGAACTAGCTTATGATGCCACAAAGTTGGCTTTAGAAGATGCGAATGAAAATGATGCGAATATCACACATAATGATTTAGAAACGACAGTTTATGGAATTTACAATGAGCTATTTGAGCGACAATTTATGCCTGATATCTTCACAAATAGTTATATAGGCATGAATGATAAACCAGGAACGAGAATTGCCAGCGGAGGGGCAACAGGCGGATATACGGTAAGAATGGCGTACGCAGAAGTGGCTTCAGGGTTGTCTGATCTGTGTCTTTGTTTAGGCTTAGAGAAATGTAATGATTGCTATGATGAGCAGACGGGTACAACAACTCCTGAGGTACTCAACGCTATTGCTTACTCTGCGGATATGACCTATGAATATCCGATGGGTATGATGGCGGCAAGCTCTTATGTGTCAATGGTAAATGCTCATCATGATGAATTTGGTAATCCTACAGAAAAACAAATGGCGTTAGTAAGTGTAAAAAACCATGGGAATGCGATGAAGAATCCGAAAGCCCAATCCCCAATGGATATAACAGTTCAAGATGTATTAAATTCTAGAATTATTTGTTATCCCTTCAAGATGTTAGATTGCTGTCTCTATTCTGAAGCCTCTGCTGCACTTATCTTGGCAAGTGAGGATAAAGTTAAAGAACTCGGAATTGATAATCCGATATGGATAACGGGCGTTGGAGCAGCAAATACTGATTGCTTTATCGGAAATCGTGAAGATTTAGGAAGGTTGTATTCAAATATTAATGCTGCGAAAGCGGCATATAAAATGGCTGGACTAGATTACAATGACATAAAGAATCAAGTTGATTTGGCAGAGCTTCATGATGCATTTTCCGGGCAAGAAGTTATTAGTTATGAGGAATTAGGCTTTGTTCCGTTCGGAGAAGGTGGTCCTTGGATTGAAAGGAGTTATGAAAAGCCCGGAGAAGGGCCTTGGCTTGAAGGTGAGTTGCCTTGCTGTCCTTCTGGAGGCCTCATTGGATGTGGTCATGCAGTTGGAGCAACTGGAATAATGTCTACAGGAGAAGCTGCTTTGCAACTTAGAAATGATGCGGGAAAACATCAAGTTGAAATTGAGAAAGGAAGGGCAATTGCACATTCAATTGGAGGTCCAGGAGCGGCATATGCGGCGATAATTGTAATGGAAAATGAGGAGGGGTTGGCGAAAAAATGACGGGAGATAATTTTAAAGCCCATGAAATTAGGGACCGAATCCACATAGACTATAAATACACTTATGGTAGCCAAAGCAAATTCTTTATCGATCTAATGAACGAGAAAAAGTTGCAAGGCACTAAATGTAAAAAATGCGGTAAGATATGGATGCCACCACGGGTCGGTTGTTCAGACTGTTTTGAAGATACAGAATGGATTGAATTACCCCATACTGGTGAGATTATGGTTTCAACTATCGTATGGTATACAACATCAGATTTTATCCAAAAGATTCCATATGGTATCGCTTTTATAAAGCTTGATAATGCAGATACTGGAATGCTCCAAGGAGTTTTCTCGGAAAATTTAGTTCCTTCAAAAATTAGAAAAGGCCAACGGGTAAGAGCGGTATTCAAAACAAAAGAAGAGCGTGAAGGAAAAATGACTGATTTCTTCTTTGTACCAGAAGATGAATATGAAACGTGGATTAATCAACCCGAATATGAAGGAGGTGAATAAAATGGGTGTTGCAAAAGAAAACTTAGAAAAAATTATTGAAAAAGTAAATCAAAATCAGAAAGCAAGAAATGTATTCGTGACTAATTTAGCTGGAAAAGATGTAAATTGGGATATGAGTTTTCAATTTAAGCTGGATCAAGAAGATCCCTTTTATTTAGAAATAAGTGACAGAATGGGAAAAATTCATGATGGACAAGCTAAGGATCCAGATATCATTTTGACCGGAGATAATGAAGCAATCGTGAGAATCTGCAACGGAGAAGGGGACTTTACTCATGCTATCAGTAGGGAACAAATAACTGTAGAAAAAGGAAAAGTAATGGAAGTTGTGAGATTAACGAGAGCTATTACAACTGCATTAAGATAAAACTATTTTTTTTTTAATTTTCGCAATTTTTTAAGATCTAAATATTTTAAGGGATTTTTATGAATGGAAAAAGTAATAAGATTAAAGAAGGATCAATTCAAGAAACAATGTTAGGGCCTTTATGGGCTCGAGCTACATATTCTAAATTATATCCTGATTTATTGAATGATGAAAGGGCAATTCAAATTATAGAAAATGTTAATTATGATTTCTCTGAGATCAGAGATTTCCTAGGAGAATGGCGTGCTGTTGGATTAATGATTAGAGCACGAAGATTTGATGAAGCTGCACAAAAATATATAGAAAATCATCCCTATGCCACAGTTATTAATATTGGAGCGGGACTTGATACTACATTTTCTCGAATCGATAATGAGATGATCAAAATGTATAACATAGATTTACCTGAAGTTATAACTTATCGTGAAGAATTAATTGAACACAATGAAAGAAATCAAAATATTGGATCCTCCGTTTTTGAAAAAGAATGGATGGATCAAATTGAATATACTAAAGAAAAAGGGATATTTTTTATCGCAGGTGGATTTTTATATTATTTTGAAGAAAATAATGTCTCCAATTTCATCGATAGATTAGCTGAGAAATATCCAAACGGCGAAATCATCTTCGATACGGTTTCATCTTTAGCTGCGAAAATTGTCAATAAAAGAGCAAAAAAGGCCGAATCAGATTTGAGATTTGGGATGACAATCGATGATCCTCATGAGCAAATACCAAAATGGTCAGATAAGATTGAGATTAAAGAATGTTTTGTTCTCGGCGATCGTGTATCTTCAAGTAAAAATTGGAAATTAAAAACCAGAATTATGAATAAGTTTTCAAATTGGTTAAAGACTGCATATATTATTCATCTAAGATTTATTGAATAAGTCTATTAACTATGTATTTCAATTTATTCATCATTTATGCTTTATTTTATTACTAAGTGGTGGTAAATATGTTTTAATTCGGATTTCCAAATTTGCAAAAATAAATTATCAAATTAGAAAATCTTTAAATAATAATGGAGAGAATAATATTTTATAATCCAAAGTTTTACAAAAAATAAAAAAGTCAAATACGAAAATGAATCAAAAGTCTTCAGAAGATTCCCATGATGAGGAATATGATGTTATTGTTGTTGGAGCGGGATTAGGAGGATTAGGAGCAGCATGTCAACTAGGATTAGCGGATAAAAGAGTGTTATTATTAGAAAAGCATAATGTTCCCGGAGGTTTCGCCACTTCATTTGTAAGAGGGAGATTTGAATTTGAAGGGGCTTTACATATGCTAAGTGATATCGGGTCTCCAGATGATCCAGGGGCACTTTATCGATTTTTTAAGCGAATTGGATTGGTACCAGACCTTATTTCATTTAAAAATATCCCCGAATATTATCGAAGTGTATTCTATGATGGGTATAATACGGTTATCCCATATGGGATTGAAGAGTATTTTGATAAGTTGCTTGAATTATTTCCAAAGCAAGAAAAAGGAATCAATCAATTCAAAGAGATATGTATCTCTGTGTGTAAAGGGATTCAATATATTGGTAGTAAAAGAGGGGATGTATCCCAGAAAGAAATTATTAAAAACCACCCTTGGATTGCTCGAGTAATAGGATTAACGTTACAAGACGTTTATGATAAATGTTTTGATAATAAAAGACTTATTTCAGTAATTTCTCAACCATGGGGATTTTTAGGGCTCCCACCTTCAAAAGTGAGTGCATACTCTTTCCTTGGAATGACAATGAGCTATTTGGACAAGGGAGGAGC
The DNA here is from genome assembly GCA_046497275.1 of Promethearchaeia archaeon. Lineage (GTDB taxonomy): Archaea > Asgardarchaeota > Lokiarchaeia > Sigyniarchaeales > SOKP01 > TEKIR-8. The sequence continues at coordinate 16,186 of JAWOFX010000052.1, forward strand.
ATATCCCGAAGGGAGATCGCACGCTCTCACAAGTGGAATGGTTAAATGTTTTGAAAAAATGGGAGGAAGAATCCAATTTAATGCACTAGTTAACCGCATTCTTACTAAAAATAATCATGTAGTCGGAGTGGAATTATTTAATGGACAGAGATATTTTGCTCAATCTGTAATATCGAATGTAAATCCAATTTGTACTGTAATGAAAATGTTATCTGAAACTTCTATTTCAGAGGATTATAAGAAGAGAATTTTTGCTCCAGAAATTGGACCCTCTGGTTTTTCTGTCTATATCGGACTCAACGCTCCACCAGAAGAATTAGGATTAAAAGAACATGAAACATTCATAAATTTAGATGATGATCTTGATAGGGCGTATGAAAGCTTTAGGAGAATAGAAGATCCGCGATACATTGTAGCAGCATGTTATAATAATATAGATCCAAATATCTCTCCTGAAGGTACATCTCAGTTAGTTCTCACAACCTTACAAATGGGGGATGAATGGCAAACTATAGCTCCCGATCAATATCATAAAATAAAAGATAAATATGCTGATAAAATGATTCAAATGGTTGAACATACAATTTTGCCAAATGTTAGAGAATATATTGAAATCGCTGAAATAGCATCACCTCTTACTTATTACCGTTATTCTAAAAATTATAATGGAGCGATTTATGGATATCATCAAGACGTTTTAAATAGTCCAATGATGAGACTCAAAAGTAAAACACCAATAAAAGGCCTATATTTAGCAGGTGCATGGACCAATTTTGGTGGCGGTTTTTCTACTGCTATTTTGGGCGGAAGAGTTGCCGCAGGTCTTTATTTACATGATAAAAAGGAGGGAAAAATTTAAGATGATGGAAGATATTAAGAAATATCGGGAAGCAGAAAAGCTTAAAAAATGGAGTCGAGAAGTTCAAAAAATTCCACCTTATTTAGATAAATTTGAAGGATTGAATAATAGATTGCATCCCGAAATTCAAGAATTGAAGATAACAAAGATCCAAGAATTATCTCATGATACTAAATTATATAGATTTGTTTCAGCTAATCCAGACAAACCCTTAGCAATTTTTAGAGCAGGACAATATATAGGAATCACAGTAAATATTAATGGAGTGAGAACCGTGCGACCATATTCTATCGTCTCTTCTCCAAATCAGACAGCTTATTATGAATTAGCCATCAGACGGAAAAAAAATGGATTTGTCAGTCCATTCATTTTAGATAATGCTAAAATTGGTGATATTTTCGAAGCTACTGAACCGTTGGGACAATTTTATTACAATCCGCTCTTTCATGGAAAAGATTTAGTATTTATTGCGGGTGGCTGTGGAATTACTCCTTTCATTTCAATGATTCGAGATATTATTGAATTGGGAAAACCAATAAATATTGAATTATTATATGGGTGTTTAACTGAGTTAGATATTTTATTTAGAGAAGAATTGGAAGATATAAGAACGAGAAAACAAAATTTTGAGGTTAAATTTGTGTTATCTGAAGCTCACTCTGAATGGGGTGGATTATGTGGATTTATCACTAAGGAGGTCATTTCAAGTAATATTGATAAATATATTGATAAATTTTATTATATCTGTGGAAGTAGAGAGATGTATCAATTTATTTTAGAAGAGTTAAACAAATTAGGTGTCCCCCGACATCATATTATCTTTGAGACCTTTGGAGTGCCTGATGATGTTACGAAAATATTAGGTTGGCCCTCTCACTTAAATTCCTCTGATCTCTTTGAAATCACAATGGAATATTTAGAAAATGGAAAAACTCACACAATCTCATTTAAAGCATCATGTACAGAGCCACTTTTAAATAGTATAGAGCGTCAAAAAGATATTAACTTAAATATAAAAAGTGGGTGTCGCTCAGGTGTTTGTGCATTATGTAGAACCAAATTAATTTCAGGAGAAATCTTTTTGCCCCCCGATGTAACCATAAGAGAAATGGATAAAGATTTAGGATATATTCATCCTTGCGTTTCTTATCCTTTAACTGATCTCCATCTAGATTTGAAAATGATTTAAAAAAATTAAAAAAATTTTATTTTTGGTTTTTTTTAAAAAATTAGACTGATTCTAAAAAAATTATAAGAATTCAGTGTCGATTTTCTGTAAAGAATTAACTATCTCTTGAGCTGCTCTTGTCGCTCTCATGAGTTTTGCCATATTTCCTGTTAATTTTAGCTTTCCAGACATTACTCCTTGAATTGTATCAAGCTCTCCTTTTGCAACCTTAACGAAATTCTCATAAGGACCTGCAAGAATAAATTCTGTTTCGGGATTATCACCCTCTTTGACAAGATGTGTTCCCGTACACTCACCTTTATGTAGTCCAAGAAAAAACTTTACATCATGGTTTAATGGACCACTTGGTTGTACATGTACTAACATATCTCCCGTCCACCAAGCCGCAGCCTCTTTATACGCGGGATTATTATTTATCGCGTCACCAAACGCTTCAACCCATTCCTCACTTAGAATTTTTACAGCCATTTTATCTCATCTTGAAAAATATAATTGAAGAAAGTATTGTCTTTAGGATATTTAAAATTTTTGTAAATCTTCATACAACAATAAAAGAAAGAAAAAAAGTTTAAAGATTTTCTAATCCTAATTTTTTAAGGGTTTTTGGGCTAGGTTTGCCAGTTTTCGGATCCCAATCTCTCACTTCATAATAAAATTGTTTTAATTTTTCGAAATCTGGTGTTTTTCCAGCTGACCCTCCTTCTGTATGAGGCTCTAATAAAATCTGGGGCATTTTTTCATCTTCAGGTGTTAGTCCCATTTTTAAATTAAACAATCGTTTTGATGTATAGATTCTTTCACCTGTTTCTTTTACTTTTTCAATGTCAAAATTTAAACCGGTAGCAGTTTCGATTACTTTCGCAACCATATCTGGAGGAGGATTACAGAAGATACACAATACAAGCGAGTTATAAAGGGCTCGATAATCATAGAGATTAGCGCAATTCTTTGCCATAATCTCATCATCGCTATACCTATCAATCAATTCAATCCCTAAATCTTGAAAAGGAAGGCCCAATAGAACCATATACATATCACATGCGCAATGGCAAGGACCACGAGTAGTTCCTACTGAATAAGCCAATGCCATTCCCCAAGTGTGTCGTGGATCATGGTAAGGAACTTCCTGACCAATAGATGTTGCAATCTTATCTTGAGAAATTCCAAATTTTTTTCCAACCGCATCAGATCCGTTTGCTAATACATCTCCGATACCTTCTCTAAAAGCCATCTTTTTTATCATTTCTATTGCTGGCTCAATCTCCCCCCAATTCGGCTCAAGACCATCAATATCACCTGAAGTTATTTTTCCAGTATTATATAAATAGTAAATGAATGCTATAGTACCTCCACCACTAATCGTGTCAATTCCATAGTCGTTGCATAAAGTATTTGCTCTAACAATTGATTTTAAATTGTCATTAAGAATCAAAGAGCCAAAACTAACTATAGTTTCATATTCTGGAGCCTCCACTTCTCCTTCGAATGCATACTCTCCTTCACTAACAGATGCTTTATGAGCGCATCCTATAGGGCAAGAATAACAAGGATATTGTTTTGTATAAATCATTTCTGAAGCAGTCGCCCCTGAAATATTAAAGGCGCCATCCCATTGCCCTTGTGTCCAATATTTAATGGGAATTTCGCCTTCCATGTTATATTTATCAACACCTCCAGGAGTTCCTAATATTCCAAACATTTGAGTTGTAAATGAATTATTCACATTCTCGATCATTTCTTTGACGGCTTCTTTAAATTCCTCTGGTTTAGCAGCCTCAAACTTCCTCTTTGGCCCTTTTACGGCTATCGCTTTTAATTTTTTTGATCCCATTACAGCGCCCATTCCAGTTCTTCCTGCTGCTTTTTCTTCAGAGTTTATAGTAGCAAATTTCACTAAATTTTCGCCTGCTTGACCAATACACGCTACTCTTGTTAAATTTGAACCCGATTCTTCCTTTAAAATTTCATGCGTCTCTAATGCGCCTTTCCCCCATAGATGAGAAGCATCTTTTAACTCCACTTTCTCTTCAGTAATATTAAGAAAAACAGGATTATTAGAAACACCCTTTATTATTATTCCATCATACCCAGCTTTTTTTAATTCTGGTCCAAAATAACCTCCACAATTTGCTTCTCCCCAAATTCCTGTATATGGTGATTTTGCACAGACAGAAAATCTCCCAGAGGTTGGAGCATTTGATAAGCAGAGAGGTCCTGTCATAAACATTAAAATATTTTCTGGACCTAATGGATCAGTCTCTTTTTCTATGAAATCATAAAGATATCTTACAGCATATCCAGTAGCACCTAAAAATTTTTCTGCAATCGAAGTATCAAGCGGAATATCCTTAATCTCACTATTGTTTAAATTTACTTCCAATATTTTTCCTATAAATCCTTTCACTTTTATTCACTCCTCTTTATAAACTTGTTAAACGTAAATTTCAATTATATATACTTAGACTATTGTTTATTGATTATTTTTTAACTTTAAAAAATTATCTAGACGAGCTTTTAAAGTTAAAAACTTTAAATTCTATAATAATTCAATATAATTTAGTAATTAAATTAAATTAACTTTACAAGGAGTAAAATAAAATGTGGTATTTTTACAGCCCGAATATAATTTATGGGGAAGATGCTATAGATTTTATGGAAAATATTGAAGGAGAGAAGTGTTTTGTTGTCACAGACAACATAATCAAAGATTTAGGATATCTTAAAATTGTTACAGATAAATTAGAAGAATTAGGAAAAGACTATAAAGTATTTGATGAAGTAGTTCCAGATCCAAAAGCAGATGGCGTTTTAAAAGCAAGAGAACAATGTATCAATTATTCACCAGATTTAATAATAGGATTAGGTGGTGGCTCGGTTATGGACACCGCTAAGACCGCTTGGGCTCTATACGAATTTCAAGATATGACCTTGGATGATCTGCATCCATTTAATCCTCGCTTATATCAAGTAGGAAAGAAATCGAAATTAATCGCCATCCCAACTACATCGGGAACGGGAGCAGAAACAACTTTTGCAGTTGTAGTTTCGGTTGAGGAAATGGGTGTGTGGAGAAAATCAATTCAAGCTCATAAAGGATTAATCCCATCATTTGCGATTGTAGATCCCCGATTCCCTGCTGGAATGCCTCCTAAATTAACTGCTGATACTGGTTTTGACGCTTTAGCTCATGCTTTAGAGGGAATGGTATCAAGTTGGAAAAATGAATTCAGCTATGCACTAGGTTTAAGAGCTATCGAAATGATTTTTGAATTTTTACCCATTGCATATAAAGATGGTGATAATATGCACGCTCGGGATATGATGCACCAAGCAGCTACAATGGCGGGACTCTCATTCGGAAATGGACAAGTTCATATTGGTCATACACTAGGGCATAGTTTAGGAACGATTTTTCATACTTCTCACGGACGAGCTGTTGGTATTTTTCTAAAATATGTAACTCAATTTTGCCTTAATAATCCTGATGGAAATGAATCAGTAGAAATTTATTCAAAAATGGCGAAACAATTAGGATGGGCGAATTGGGACGATTCTGATGAAGAAGCAGCTAATTCGGTTATTGATAAAATTAAAGAATTAGAAGATAAAGTCGATATCCCTCATAGTTTTAAAGGTGTTGGTCTCCCTAAAGATAAATATGAGGAAAGTATTGATAAAATGGTCCAACTCTGCTTTATGGATGCGTCTGGTACAATGGCTCCAAGAAGTCCAAATAAAGCCGATTTTGAAAAACTTTATAGATATGCTTATGAAGGAAAAGACGTCGATTGGTAATTTTAAAACTTCTAAAGTATTTTTTTTATAAGAAGGATTTCGCCCTCCTTCTCCAATATCTCTTTTTTTTATTCTTATTTAAATCTATAAGGACCAAATTTTGACAAGGCATAAGAAAGATAGCATTTATAAAATCTGAGAAATTTATTACCGATTTAATCAATAAATAGAAAATTTATTATTGATTACACACAAAAAAACATATATTTATTAGTAAAAACAAATAAAATAATCATTAAGATTTATTAATATTAATAAGACCAAAATTAAAGTTACCAAAATTTATATTCAAAAATTTAAGAATATTTCAGCATTAAATTACAAACTTGAACTATATCTCAACTATGAGAATATATTCAAACCAAAATATCATACGTTTATGAGTTTTGAAATATTTGAACCTCCTCTAAGTTTAGACCATCCGAGTGTGCAGAATGTATTGGAAATAGCCCAAGACATTTTAGATCAAAATAAAAAACTCAATATTGAAAATTTATATAATATTGCTAAGAAAGAGTTAAAAATCCCTCGCAAAGGATTATTAATGATAATTCAATTTCTTATTAACAAGAATGTTCTCATAGATGGTTCAAAATATACAAAAGAGACACTTCTTTCAAATTTTTATAGGAGAAAAATATATAATTTTATAGAAAATAATTTAGGGGCTCACTTTTCACTGTTAAGAAAGGAGATTCTTTCCGATGAGGAAGAAGAATTAGGCAGTTCAGGACAATTAATTTGGCATCTTGAAATGCTTCTTAAATTTGATTATATAAAGAAAATAAAAATTGGGAATTACTCCGTGTTTATTCTATCTGACTTAGATGAGCAAATCGGAGAAATATCTTTTTTTTTGAAAGATAAGATAAATAGAAAGATTATTTCTTTGTTAAAAAAAAAGAAGTCGATACCAAAATCTGAAATTCATAAAAAAATTAGTGAAAGTCGCGGAAAAGTTTATTATCGGATAAATAATTTACTTGAATTTAAAATCATCGTATCTGAAGAAAAAGATCAGACCTACATTTCTTTAAATCTAAATATGAGAAAAAAAATTCTAAAAACCTTAAGATATATTAAAGAATATTTTTAAGTTAAATAAGAATAATATACACAAAAAAGTCTAAAAAATGTTGAATTGGACATCTGAAGTCATAACTAATGGACTAGTAGCAATTGTAATATTCATAGCGGTATTTATCTGCTCCTCAGTCACACGTAAAAGAAAAATACGTTCGGTATTATATATAAGATTAGTTATATTTATATTGGGTATATATTCACTTTTAGAGGCTTTAGCAGATTTATTATTATTAAAAATTTTAGCTGTAGTTGCTTTTGTGCTTTTATTTCCTCTTGCTATTTTTGCCGTTATGGCAGTAAATTATATACTTAAAGATACATACTTTTCTTTTGTTTTATTTATCCTATTTGCTACAGGACCAGTCCTTATTCTATTATCTATTCAATCAGATTCAATTATACTAGTAACTGAAGATATCTATATTTATTATACAACTATTAACTGGGCACTTATTTCCGAATTATTCTTTATAGGAGTATTTGGAATTTACTTTTTTTATTGGGGTTTGAAGACTTATTTAAACGCACCTTTCTTGATAAAAAGAGAAGCATTGATCTTTTTCATAGGTGTTTTAATGGGTTCTGTGATAACCGTCTCTTTAAATGCGTTAGTAGTCTTTTTAAGATACATTCTTATAGTTGCTTTGATTATTGGAATTTTTGGAATAATAGTAGTCTTAGTTTCTGTAGAAAAAGAACCCAAATTACTTTATATACTCCCATTCATAGTATATAGGATCTCAGTCAAAGATCAAGAAGGATTTCCATTATATGATCATGATTGGTCTGATTCTAGTATCAATGAAATCCTTTTTACGGGATTTATCAATGCGGTTCAACACATGAGTAAGGAAGTAATGGATATTGGAGGTTTATTAGATATCAATATGGAAAAAGGAATTATGGTTTTGAATCACTCAAAATTTATCACCGTTGGATTAGTAGCTTCAAAGTCTTCAAAATTACTTAGGGATTCATTAACTAAATTTACTAGAGAATTTGAAATAAAGTTTGAGTCAGAATTGAAGAACTCAATAAGAGATATGAATGCGTATAAAGGAGCTTATGAATTAATTGATAAATACTTTTCAAACTTTCCTTATCGTATTTTTAAAAGTAGAAAACAAAAATTATTACTTTCTGGAAAATTCACCCAGATTCCTAAAGAATTAGATGAACGAATTAAAACTGTATTTCCTAACGAGAAAGAATATGAATTTATTAAATCAGAATTACTCAAAGTTCCCTTATACACATATTCTGAATTTGAGGCGCTTTATAATGAATTAAAAGAAGAGATGAAACAAATTTCGAAAGATGAATCAAAATATTTAGATTCAAATATTGAGAATTGAATTATAAATGGATTGTTAGAATATTGATTTTTAGAAGTATTTAGCCAAAATACTAAGAAAAAAAGTTAAAAAATAAAAAAATTTATTATATTGGATTAAAATATTCTATATCTGTAATTTTTTTCTGTCTTCTATCCTTAAACACTGCTTCTACCCTCATCCCTTCTTTTAGCTTCTTTGGATTGCCTTCATTGATTATATGAACAAATCCAGTATCAGCACCATCTAGCTTTATTATTCCATATCCAAAAGGAGGCTTTAAAGGCATCACATCAGTTGAATGGGTAACAACGGTAAATCCCTCAACAGTTCCTTGATTTCCTACTTCAACCCATTCTTCCATCTTTTCAAAGCATTTAAAACAGACCATCTTTGGAGGAACGTAGACCTGCCCACATTTAGGACATTTTACTCCCATAATTTTATTATTTCTACCGATTTCTTCTAAAAATTTTTCAACGTAATCGCCTGCAGTGTGTTTATAGGGTACTTTAATTCTTCCTCGATAAATCTTTTTCTCTTTATCATCACTCATAATTTTCACCTCTTTTTATTCCTCCTCTATGATTTCAAAATACGGGATATCACCTAAATTTCCCTCCATTTCATCCTTAAACACCGCTTTGACTCTCTGTCCTATTTTCATCTTTTCATGGTCTTTTTCATTGATGAAATGCATAGTATATGTTTCGGCACCATCTAATTGGAATAACCCATAACCATAAGGAAAAGGTCTCATCCCACCAGTAGCAGGATCGACGAAGGGATAATTAACAACCGTAAAACCCACCAAAGTTCCAACTGGTGGAACCTCGACCATATCATCTACAGTCATTTTAACTATACATTCCGCACAAACACCTCTTGGAGGAAAATGTACTTTTCCGCATTCAGGACATTTAGTTCCAAGTAATTTTCGTTCTTTCTTCAACGTTTCGAAGAATTTCACAGATACTTTTCCTATCGCATATTTGTAAGGAAGGTCAGTCTTCCATCTTATTTCGAAAGGTTTTTCTTTTTGATCTTTTTTTCCCATTTTTTTAATCACCTCGGTGGTTCATTTCCAAAAATAGCTAATTCTGTCCATAAACTGCCTCCAAATCCCATAGCAAGTGCCCTTTCTACATCTGGGACTTGACGTTTCTCTCCTCGCCCCATTATTTGGATAGCTGCCTCAGCAAATCTTACAAGGGCAGTTGCACCAATTGGATTTGTACTTAATACACCCCCAGAAGGATTCACAGGTAATTCCCCTCCCATCTGAGTGATTCCTTCTCGTAAGATCTCACCGCCTTTTCCTGGTTCCGCAAACCCTAATGCTTCAGTCCAAGAAAGCTCCGCCCAAGAAGTTGGTTCATAAACTTCCGCAACATCCAGATCTTTTATAGGATCTTTAATTCCGGCTTTTTTATAGGCTTTTTTCGACGCAATTGTTGCGGTTGGAAGATCATACATTTTATCATCGCATCCAAATGTGTAATAATGAGCAGTTGCTACAGAATGAAACCATGCTGGATTATCTCGTATTTTTTTTGCTTCTTTTTCATTAGCATATATAACAGCACATGCACCTTCACTTTGAGGGCAACAATCATGAAGTCGTAGAGGATAAGATATTGTCTGAGAACTCATCACATAATCTAAAGTTATATTAGGCATCTGAAGATGCGCAAATGGGTTGTTTGCCGCATTACTTCGATTTTTAACGGTCACCATAGCAGCGGTTTCAGGACTCACATTATATTCATTCATATACATATTTGCCATAAGAGCCAATGGTCCGAGAGCTCCAGCAAGAGAAGGGCGCTCCCATACCGGATCAAACGCTGTTATAATCCCAGTTGTCGCACCCCCTTCATTTAATTTTTCCCACCCGACAACTAATACTTTATCATAGACCCCCGAGGCTACATTATAATAACCTGAGATCCCTAAAGAGCTGCCGGTCGTACCGCCAGTCGCAATCTTAACCACAGGTTTCATATAACCCGGAGCCGCATCAATTCCACACCACATTTCAGAGAAATTAATTCCTTCGAAATGATCCATTTAGTCTTTAATATTGAAATAATATTAAATATTACCTATGAGGATGGCATCGATATCATTGGGCTCGAGTTGAGCATCATCTAAAGCCATCTTTACTGCCTCATAAATCATTTCTGGGATATTCACATCTCTTCTTTTACTTCTAAATTTAGTTTGGCCGATTCCAACTATACCAACGTTCTCCGGCATTATTTTTCACCTCCAAATATTAGTACACAATTACCTTGCGAACATATTCCATTCATTCCATTCGCAAGTCCGAGTTTGGCATCTGAAATTTGATGCTTTTCAGCTTTTCCCATTAATTGTAATGCTACTTCCGCTACACGTATTAACCCATTTGCCATCGTAGGATTACTACAAAGAACTCCGCCTGAAGGATTTACCGGAATAGATCCGTCCATTTCGGTTTCACCGCTGTTAATAAAGTTTCCCCCTTCACCTTTTTCACAAAAACCTAATGCTTCATAACTCATTAACTCGTGTGCCGAAAATGCATCATATACTTCCGCCACATCTAAATCATTCACTGGATCTGATATGCCTGCCATTTTATAAGCCTCTTTTGCGGCACCTTCCAATCCAACTAAATCCGTCATTGTCCTATGCCCTAAATAATACGCATCAGTACAACTTGCATATCCTTTTAGCCATACGGGGGTATCTGTTAATTCTTTTGCTTTTGCTTCATTCGCTAGCAGCATTGCCACAGCTCCGTCCGAGAAAGGTGGAAAATCTAATTCTCTTAGAGGATATGCTAACATTGGTGAATGTAAAACATCTTCCATGGTGATCTCTTTTTGAAGATGAGCATAAGGATTTGATACACCATTCTTTCGGTTTTTTACTACCACTTTTGCCGCTTGCTCATCAGAAATTCCATATTTTGTCATATACATATTTGCCATTAGCCCAGCGGCAGAGATTTGGTCTAAACCAAGATGCCTCTGATAAAATGGGTCGAAAATGCTGTTGTTTATGAGATATTGGTCACCTTCAGACGATTTCTGATGAGATACAACGAGTACCGTATCGTATTCACCGGATAACACCCGCATAGCACCATACGCATATGCAAAAGCTCCATCCCCTGATACTCTCGATTCAGCCTTCCGAACAGATCCTACTGCATCTTGGATTGCCATATTTGCGATTGTACGACCATCATTAAAATCGTTAGAACTGGTAATAACACATCCAACATCATCATTTGTTATATTCAGCTCATCATGTAGTTTCTTTACCACTTCAAATACGAGTTCCATTATAGTTAAATCAATTTTTTCCTGTTCATACTTCGTCTGTGCGACACCACAAATTGCTACTTTACCATCCATTAGTATCACTTCTAATATATAATTTTTTTATGGTATTTTATTTTTAATTGGAATTTATATTAAATAATTTAATATACAATTCAGAAATATTTAAAGATTTCATCCAGATTTAATTTAAATTTGATCATATTCAATACAACACTTTCTAAATTACAAAAAAACCTTGATTACACCCCGAAATCGCATTAAACAGAATTTCTATTTTTGAATATGGGTTTTTTCATAATCGAAAATCTTGTTTACCATCATCAGATTATATAGGTCAAAAAGCAATAATTAAACAAAAAAAGTTGGATTGAGTTAACTCGATATAATTAGAATTAAATCCAACAAAAATAAATTTTTTTTAACATGTTGAGATAGAATTAACGAAATTGAATTAACTGCTCTTAAATTCAAAAAAATTATAAATATATTTATCTTTCTTTCATATATCTTCTTTTCCTTTCTAAACTATCTGGATAACTATCAAGCATTTTATTAAAAACCCTCGCTCCTAAGCTCAATCCCCATACTGAACCATAATTTGATTCTCTATATCGGATTTCATTAAAAATCTTAAATTTATCCTTGATATCTTTTAAAAAACCATAAGAACCAGACCAAAGCCTACTTGTTCCCGCCTCTCCATCACCATCAAAACAACCCATTAAAAATGGATAATAATAACTCTTATCTGGAAATGATGGTAATCTAATTAAATTTGATTTATTAGGAACAACACCCCAAGATATTAAATCATTGGCCATCCGCTGATTTGCAAAATGTATCCGAAAATATTTCACTAGCACCCGTCTACCACCATGTTTTTGCCATTCTTCGTGTATATGCTTAAGTTCTTGATTTAAACTTAATAAATTTATAAATTTATCAATTAATTCATCATCGTCAATTTTTGTTTTCAAACCGATTCTATAATAGCTTCTATAATCATCTTTTTCTTCGACTAAATAACCATCTGAATACATAATACCTAATACATATAGTTGATCATTAGTGGTAATTATATCAAAAAAATCAGATTTTAAATCAGGATGAAAAAGTTTAGATCTCGCCTCGGATCTAATCAAATAGTGTTCAGTCAAATATTTTTCATAATGATTGAATGCATCTAAAAGATCTCGACTTATATTACCACATTTATTACATATATATCTTGTAACTTTATTTTTAATAGTTGAATAAGCATCTTCTGTGATATAACCTTCTTTTCCAGATTTAATCCTATGATATTTTTTGGTAATATAGTTATCGTGCATGCTTAAGAATTTAGATAATTCATCATTAGTGATTGAAATATTATGGACTCTTTCTAATTCTCTTCGAATCGCTTCTAGTAATTTGTAAGCAGAATTATTTTTCAGAATTTCATAATTTCCTCTTGGTCTACCACCACGATTTTTACTTTTTCGCATTTTTACATCATTATTTTTTTTAATTTAAAAAATTAAACTAATTTGTCCCCGATGATTTTTTGATATTCGAATAATTTGATTGCGAAATCCATATACTATATCAATTAACCATCCTACATATATAGAATGAGCCTCAGAATCTTTCTTTTTTTTTCCGCATTTTTAAGTGGTGACTTTTTTGGATCAAATAGAAATTTCCAATAGAATGAATTATTAAGATATCATTAAAGGCTCAAAATTGGTTTTTCAGTCATAAACGAAGAAAAAAACTATTTAGAAAATTTAGAAACACATTTACTTTCATACTAGCAGTTTTTATCTCGAATTGGTTTCTCAAAAGTAAATCTAAGTATTTTTAATGAATTAGATTCAAAATTTAAACATATTTTTGAACTTTTGGAGGAAAAAAATTAATTTAATTTGTTATTCTTTCAATATTTATTAAAATTCTTAGAAAAAAATCTTTATCTATAGAAATTAGTTTTATAAATATCAGAAATGCTTTTTTCCGAGTAAAGCACCGGTTAAAAAATATCTATCCGTTTTAAGATTTTGTAACTAAGAAATAGCAAAGGAGTTATTAAATATATCACAAAATACAATGGTGTTAATAAATCTGAGTCTGCTAGAAAGAATAATCCGACCAACCATCCAATTATAAAAGAAATTCCCCAGGAAGACATTCTTCAATAAGATTTATTAAACCAATAAGACTTACCACACCACTTAATAAATAAAAGATCCAAATATAATCAGAAGGAAGTAGACCAGTATTGAAAACAACCGATACAATTATTGGAATAATTGAAGGTATTATTCCCCCAAGTATTACTTCAAAAGAATGATTTAAACCTTTTTGAAATTTTTCTATTATACCATCTAATACGATTTCTGATAATAATATAGGAATTAGAGTATATCAATTTTATCGTATAATTATTTAAGAAGTGAAATCTTCATACATGTAAACTGGAAGAGTTTTTTTGATTTCAAAATTAACATTACATCTAAATTATATTAGTAAAAAAAATATATCCTCCAGAATCACAATACATTGGATCACAGTTTATTCAATACTAAAAATATTTTGAAAGAAGCTCAGAGAGATTCTAAAACCCTACTTAATTAGATTTCTATTTTTGAATATTAGTTTTTCCAGATTAGAAAATTATAAATAAATTAAAATTTAAACCTATTATTATTATTGAAAAAATAGAATTTCTCCTAACAAATGAATGTTGAAGATTTTGAAGATATAATATACGAAAAAGAAGATAACGGGATTTGTACGGCAACTATCAGCCGACCTGAAAGAAGAAACGCAGTCTCCTATGTGAGTTTCCTTGAAATTTATACAGTATTAGACGATATGGAACAAGATAAAACCACAAGAGTATTAATTATAACAGGAGATCCTAAGGGACGAGCATTCACCTCAGGAGGATATTTCGAGCCTAACTTTTTTGAAAAAGTTCATAAAGATATTAGGGCAGAAATAGATTTAATGGATATAGCCCAGAAGAAAACATGTATAAAATTCTGGGAATTTTCTAAACCTGTAATTTTTGCTATCAATGGGATGGCGATAGGAGGAGGAATTTCTATGCCTCTTTTAGGGGGAGATCTCATATATATGGCGGAAGATGCATGGTTAGGCTTTTATTTTTCAAAAAGGGCTATCATCGGAGAATTTGGGCTGAATTTTATTCTACCTTTTTATTTAGGATTTCAAAAAGCGAAGGAAATACTATATTTTGGGAACAAAATCTCTGCTCAAGAAGCTCTAGAATTAGGATTGGTTAATGAAGTTGTTCCAAATGATGAACTCCTTCCTTTTGCCCGAGAGCAAGCGTTAAAATTAATCCCCCCGAAAGGTCCTAGTCTCTCGATTAAATTAATGAAAAAGACATTGCATGCATATTTCAAATCAATCTTAGATCAAACGCTCGATTTAGAGAATAAAGGTCTAAGAAAAACATTTCGTTCTAAAGATTTTCATGAATCTATGAAAGCTTTAAAGGAAAAAAGAGAACCAGAATTTATTGGAAAATAATCACTTCAAAATGATTTCTTTTTTTCTGGTTTATTCGATTATCGGTTTTTTATTAATAGGGAATTTCTATATTTTCTTTTAAAATAAAAATTCTTCTCGAATTTTGCAATATCTTAGGTCATTATTTAACGATTTTTTAAAATCCATAACTTTTTAAGAGAAAAGCTACTCATAGGTGCTATTTTTTTTAATATTCTACAGAAAGATCAATTTTATATACGAACTTATCAATAATATTTATTACAAATTTATAAAAACTGATAAAAAATGACACAAGATACAACTTCAAAATATGCTGAAAAATTTTGGAAAAAAAATTGGGATGAAGGGCTCGAAGACTTGAGATATGAAGAGTATAATAATACGTATGTTGAATGGGTAAGCGAGACATTTAAAAAATACTCAGAAAAGGTTGCATATTCTTATTTAGGAATTGAGCATACATTTAAGGAGTTAGATGAATTTTCGAATCAATTCGCTAATATGCTTATAGAACATGGATTTAATAAAGGGGATACAGTCGGGATTAATTTACCAAATACTCCTGAATATCTAATATCCGTTATTGGAACCCTTAAGGCGGGATGTATAGTATCTGGAGTATCTCCTTTACTTTCTGCTGTTCAAATCCAGTATCAATTAAATGATTTAGGCGCTAATGGTCAGAAAAAAGTGTGTTTGGTTACATTAGATGCTGTGTTTGCTGGACATATTACAAAAATCGCTGATAAACTCCCAGATGTAGGAATAATCGTGACCACCAGTGTGGCAGGATTCCTTCCCGGATGGAAACGTTTCTTAGGCCAATTATTGGGAAAAGTACCTAAAGGAAAGGTAACTCCGCTCCCCGGAAAAACAGTTCTAGATTATCATAAGGATGTTTTTGCAAACTATTCTAAGGATCCCGTGAATATTGATATAAGTCCAGATGATGTAGGATGGATACAATACACAGGAGGTACGACTGGTCCGCCTAAAGGGGCGATGCTTACTCATCGAAATTGCGTTCATAATATGAAAGCTATTATAACCTGGTTAGGCTGGGAAGAAGGTGCGGGCGTGCTCTGTTCAGGATTTCCCATGTTTCATATAGCTGGGTTAACTGTCACAGAAGCATCTGTTGCCAGTGGATGGACTCAAATCTTAATTCCCAATCCTCGTGATACTGACCATATAATTGATGAGATGGAAGAATATCATCCTACTAATCTCGTTAATGTTCCCTCTCTCTATCAAATGCTCATCAAAAATCCTAGATTTAGTGAGATAGATCACTCTGAATTGGGTACGTGTGTTTCTGCGGCGTCCCCCTTTCCAAAAGAATCACAAGTGGAATTAGAAAGCATTATTGGAAAAGGAAAGTTGTTGGAACTATACGGAATGACAGAAACCTCCCCCGTATCGACTATGAATCCATCATTAGGTAATAAAAAGTTAGGAACGGTTGGTATGCCATTTTTAAATGTAGATTGTAAAATTGCTGATCCAGAAACT
>JAWOFX010000004.1:0-4313 GCA_046497275.1 Promethearchaeia archaeon
ACGTTCTAGAGTTTTCGAATTTTATTCAAATTCTAATTCCATCATTTGATTATTATCAAACGGATTCGAAAAATGTTCTTAGAGATGAAGAATCATTAGTTCAATTAGGCTTCCGTTAACTTATGATTTCAATTTTTATTTCTTTGAAATGAAAATGTTTTAAAATCATTCATGAATAACTTTTGCTAAATATGCGCATAAATAAAATTTTAAAGAGTGATAATGACATAAAACCACCAAAGCTGAACTGACTCTTAAGTCAATTGGAAAAAAAGTAAGTTTTCCCTCTTGTGAAATTATTTAAAATTTAGTACACTAGTTAAAAATACAAGCTCGAAGGATTGGTAATTCTTTAGTTCGGGATATAGCTCAGCTTGGTAGAGCACCTGCTTTGGGAGCAGGGTGTCGTAGGTTCAAATCCTACTATCCCGAAAATATTAATATTAACTATCTATCAACGAAAGACGTTTCAAACCGTCAGGATCTAACTTTCAATTGTAATTATATGAAATACCAATATTGTAAGAATTAATAAGATAAAGTTTCAAATCACTTATATCAAGTTTATTAAGATTTTTGATAAGTGACTCATCAATATTTGTATCGTATTTATCAAAAAGTGAAAAAATAATTGATAGAATTTGATTTATTCTTTATATTATAGATTATCGAAATATTGACTGATTCTAGTTTGATTACACAATATACTATTAACTTGATATTAATTCAAAATTACTAATGAGTTTAGACGAAAAATTTATTTCTATTCGAACTGTTTGGTATCAAATAGTCGAGAGTTTTTTTAAAAAAGTTGCTGGATTATTCGGTTATCCACACAATCCTGGAATGCCAGCTACTTATACTTTTCCCGATGAATTATATAATAGAGCAGAATTTCTTGATAAACTTCCAGTTCATGCATCAAATTGGGGTCGTCAGCCTCAACCAACAAATTGGTTTGAGATGATCCTTGGAGCTGCTCCCAAAGTAGATACGGTTTTAAAAATTCCATTTGAAAGTGAAAAAGATGGATTTGTTAGCTTCTATATTCAAAATTATAAAAATATTTATTTTTTACCGGATTGGTTATCAGAATTTCTTCAAGTACGATTAAATCTCTGTTCCGATCTAACACTTTTAGAAACTATTCGTGAAGTCTTATTTGTAGGTTTAGTAATTTATTCACAAATTGTTATTCTACGAATAGCTTTATCATGGTTTATTTATATAAACCCGTATACTGTTCCATGGTGTTATGTAGCTGCTGCAGTGGATTGGACAGAAGATGTTTTACAAGGTCTTGTTCCATCAGTTCTTGGCGTAAATATTACCGGAACGGTATTTTTAGGGATTCTTGGTGTAATGGCAGATAGTTTAAATCATTTAGTATTTACAATGCCATATTTACCGAGTGAAGGAATAGAAACGAAAGCTATGTTAAATCAATATCAAGGACAAACCGATGTTATAATGTTTCGTGGGTTTCCAAACTTATGGCAACGTTATCCAATTCCAAATGAAATTCGAGAATTTTGGTATCATGAACGAAAAGATATATTCGACTATTATATGCAAGAATCTTACCAAAATCAGGGAATTCAAGTTTTACCAGATAGTATTATTCAACAATTGAATCAACAAAAATTACAAGCTGATTTACCTCAAATTTATGATACTTTCATTGATAAAAAATCTTCTTTAAGTGATATTGCAGGAACACAGATTTTATCAAAATCTGAGATACTTGAAGGAGAGGAAATTCTTCCATATTTAAATTCTCTTCATCATTATGTTCATGATGTTTATCTAAGTTATTTTGACAAATTATTTTAAAAACTAATCTTGATTTTAATCCTGTAGTTATTTTATTAAATCTAAATAAATTTCCAGAAAAATAATTGAATTTTAGAGGTAATTCTAAATTTAAAGTTGAAAGGATGGAAAAGAATTTACTAGTTTTCGTGATTGGAATCATATAATCAAAGATGCTTTGAAATAAGTCTAAAAGGCTCAAAATTGTTAGAATATCGAACTAAATCAAATTAAAAATTATAAACGCGTTCAATAAGACAATCTATTGAAATCGGAATGTCTTCTGAAATGGTCATAAAAAGTTCAAGAATGCAAATAATTATTAGTTTTAGATAACAGAACAGGTGGCATGAAATTTGAGTGGTTAAGATGAAAGATAAAAATCTTTTCTTATCGCTATTATTCTAGTCCATCGCCTATTTTGTTATTAGATTTTGTTAAAATTTCAATTTCCATCTTTTTCTCGAAAATAGACCTAACTAATTAGTTAATCGTTTCTAAATTGTTAGGTCTATTGATTAAATGATTTTATTCTTCTTGTAGTTTTAATAGCAAGATTTGAGCACAATGTTTTAATTCTGTTTGAGTGGACAGGTTAATTTCGGGATAGAGACTAACATCGTCACACGCACCATAAATCGATATTAATAAGCGACCTAAATCGTTTCAATTAGGTTTTAAAAAATTTCCCAAGTCTAATGATTTTTTTATTTTCATTTGTTTTAATTTTTTAGAAACTGCTTAATAGATACCCATAAAACAAGATGAGAACGTATCTACATCAATCTCATTAGCCAGAAAATCCTTTGTTAATTCAATATATTTGTCTTTTTCCGAATATTGACGATTATTTTTTTTTGAGTCATAAATTTAAAATACCACTCTTAAATTGAGCTATAAAGCAATTGGAAAATTTTAATAAATAAATGGAGATTTTGTAATAATTAAAATCTCTAAAATTCTCTTATATAAAAAGTTTTTTCAAGATCAATAAAATAACTCTTCTGCAACCCAAGAATTTTGTCTACCTTTTTCTAATTGTATTTTTGAAATTACAACTAAACTGCAATATTAGGTATCGCTGAAAAATTGACTTAATGTATTTTTTATGAAATAAAAAACTCTCAATAACTACTAAAAAAAGTTTTCAAACGTGACTTCCCTCTACTCAAAATGTTTAAACCCGTGATAGTTTTAGGTGAAATATTAAGTTCGGTAATTTCAAATCACATATTTTGATTCGAAAAAACGGTGTCTGAACCCATAGATGAATTTTGTATTTTAGAAAAGGGTAATCTTAATTAGGCCATGCAATTCTAGATTTCAGACGGAAATTTCTTCCATCATTTTTACTAGTTGTATTTCTAAATCACTTTGATTTATAGAATAAAATATTTTTCTAAGTTAATTAAATTTTTAGGAAGAGAAGGATTTCTTTTTTAGATGACTTAGTAATCTATTAGATAACTTCAAACAAATACTTTTTGACAAAAGTTTTGAAATGAATCAATAAATTCAGGGAAATTTTAAGAGAGTTTGATCCTGGCTCAGGATGAACGCTGGCGGTATGCTTTACACATGCAAGTCGTACGAGAGTTTTTAACTCAAGTGGCGGACGGGTGAGTAACACGTAAGAATTTGCCTTTAGGAGGGGGATAACAACTGGAAACGGTTGCTAATACCCCATATGCTTTCGAGTGAAATGGATTTTTCCGCCTAAAGAGAAGCTTGCGGCTGATTAGCTTGTTGGTGAGGTAATGGCTCACCAAGGCGACGATCAGTATCTGGTTTGAGAGGACGATCAGACACACTGGAACTGAGACACGGTCCAGACTCCTACGGGAGGCAGCAGTGGGGAATTTTCCGCAATGGGCGAAAGCCTGACGGAGCAATACCGCGTGAGGGATGACGGCCTATGGGTTGTAAACCTCTTTTTTCAGGGAGGAATCAAATGACGTGTACCTGAAGAATAAGCATCGGCTAACTCCGTGCCAGCAGCCGCGGTAAGACGGAGGATGCAAGTGTTATCCGGAATCACTGGGCGTAAAGCGTCTGTAGGTGGTCCAATAAGTCAACTGTTAAATCTTGAGGCTCAACCTCAAAACCGCAGTCGAAACTATTAGACTAGAGTATAGTAGGGGTAAAGGGAATTTCCAGTGGAGCGGTGAAATGCGTAGAGATTGGAAAGAACACCGATGGCGAAGGCACTTTACTGGGCTATTACTGACACTCAGAGACGAAAGCTAGGGTAGCAAATGGGATTAGATACCCCAGTAGTCCTAGCCGTAAACAATGGATACTAGATGTTGGACAGATCGACCTGTGCAGTATCAAAGCTAACGCGTTAAGTATCCCGCCTGGGAAGTATGCTCGCAAGAGTGAAACTCAAAGGAATTGACGGGGGCCCGCACAAGCGGTGGAGCATGTGGTTTAATTCGATGCAACGCGAAGAACCTTACCAGGGTTTGACATGATACGAATTTCTTTGAAAAAAGAAAGTG
>JAWOFX010000034.1:0-4528 GCA_046497275.1 Promethearchaeia archaeon
GCATCTATAATCATTTCTATAACCATTTTTCCTAATTCTTTGTAGGGTTTTATTCTTCCTTTATCTAATTTTCTAAGGGTTTTTAGACAATTCCATAATCCAAATTTATCATTTCTTTTGCTACCGAGTGCTTTTTCGTATTTTCCTCCGGCTAATAAATATCCTCCAAGTCCTCCTACAGGAGGAAATTTTTTAATTGTCTCTTCAAAATTTTTTTCTAATTGTTGATTCATTATTTCCAATTTTTCTTTATCCATAATATCTAATGCATATCCCATGGAATGTTCCATATGGCCCGCATGTCCAGTACTTAATAATATCTGAACGAGTTCATTACCGATTTTCTTTTCTTCCTCAGGTGTGTCAGAGAGATCCCTTGCTAGCTTTATAGTAGCCTCTCGTATTTTATTTATATCTTCCTCCAATATGGCTCCAGTTCCGATAAATAATTTCTCTACTTTGAGACTATTTTTAAGTTCATCTTTATAATCCATTAGTGGGTCATTACCTCCATGCCCAGAATAAATAAAGATTTTTGAAGCTTTTAGACCAATTTTTTCATAGGTATTTATATGAAATTTAAGAAAATCTATCACTTTTGGGATAAACTGAGCTACTGGCATATATTTTGGTGCCCAATCCCTTGCAGCATCTCCAGCATAATCAGTGGTAAATGGTATATGAGCTACATATCGAGAACCTGTTCTTAATGAGATTTTTAGACCAATATGTTGAGCAGTCAAATCATCAATATTTCTGGGTAATGCATATCCATGACCTTCTTCGGGATTCCCTACGGTAAAAATTAACCAATCACCTTCTTTTTGTTCAAAAGGTCCCCAATAATCCATTTTTCCTTCTAAAATTAACATATTTTCTTGTTCTGAATTCATAATTTAAATCAGTTAAAAATTTTGTAAGTATGATATGTATTTAAAACTACTTTAATTAGCTTTAATTTACTTTATTATTAAATTTCATAATATTAATAATAAAACTAATTTACAGAAATTTTCAGATCTAAACTATGCCTGGTCCTGGAATGGATTTAATTGGGAAAGAAGAAAAAGAAGAGTTACTAGAAGTAATAGAATCTGGCTATCTTTATAGATATGGAGATGTATCTGATCCAAAATTTAAAGCTAAGGTCTGGAATTTAGAGCAGAATTTTGCGAAATATACTGGAACGAATTATGCTCTTGCAGTTAATTCCGGTACATCAGCGCTTTTAACTTCTCTATGGGCATTGGGAATAGGTCCCGGAGATGAGGTTATTGTCCCTGGATATACTTTTATAGCAAGTATAACTTCCATTATATTTGCGCGTGCAATTCCTATTCTTTGTGAAGTTGATGAAAGTCTAACTCTTGATCCTGAAGATGTGAAGAAAAAAATCTCTTCTAAAACAAAAGGCATAATGCTGGTTCATATGTTAGGAAATCCTGGAAATATTAATGAGATCTTAAAAATAGCTGAAGAGAATAATCTCTTTCTCATAGAAGATTGCGCACAAGCATTCGGAGCATCCTATAAAGGAAAATCGGTCGGAACCTATGGAAAAATAGGCGCCTTCAGCCTTAATGTATATAAAACTATTACTGCGGGAGATGGTGGAATGATTATAACTGATAATAAAGAGCTGTATGAACGTGCATTCGCAATTCATGATCAAGGTCATCTCCCTTTGAGAAAAGGTGTGGAACAAGGCAAACGAACTATCTTAGGACTTAATTTTCGAATGAACGAATTGACCGCTGCTGTTGCAAATGCTCAATTGAAAAAGGTAGATTTTATCAAGGAAAAATTGCAAACTAATAAAAAAATTCTAAAACATTCTCTTGCTGAAATTAATAAGATAGAATTTCGGAAGATTTGGGATGAGAAGGGAGATGTGGGTACCTTACTTACGTTTTTTATGCCAACAGAAGAAAGCGCAGAAAAATTAACTAAAAAATTGGGATGTACTACCATCTCTGGAAGTGGTTGGCATGTATATAGTAATATGGAGCATTTATTAGGGAAGATGACCGTTACCAATGAGAAATGTCCTTTTTTATGCCCATTTTATGATAAACCCGAAGTGATTTATGAAAAAGGTATGCTTCCACAAACGGATGATCTTTTGAAAAGGGGGATTAATATAAGTGTTGGTGTCTCTGATCCAGGTTTAGGATCCGCTTATGGGATTACTATAAATGATACCAAAGAGCAAATTACAATTATTGCAGAAAATCTTAAAAAAGCTATTAAAAAATCATTATAAAATATCCATGCCTTATTTCTTACTCATTTCTAATTTGATTGTGAGAAAATGAAATTTTTCTAAAACCTTTCATTTTTCTACTTATAATAATATTTATAGAAAGGAAATATTTGATAATTATGAAAGCTGTTCAATTAAATGCAAAATGGGATCCCAAGTCATCATTTAAACTGGGATCAAAAGATATTGAAGGAAAATTAACATATCTCGGTTCTCAAGTATGGCGTTATCCTGAAGTAAAAGAGATTGATACAGAGGTTCCAAAAATAAAGTCAGATGAGGTTCTGATAAAAGTTAAGCAATGCGGAATTTGCGGGTCTGATGTCCATATGCTACAGACGGATGATAAAGGATACATCTACTATCCTGGACTTACGGCTTTTCCGGCAATACTAGGACATGAGTTTGCAGGGGATGTAGTGAAAATTGGAGAAAATGCCATTAATAAAAGGACAAATAAACTATTTGAAAAAGGGGAACCTGTTACTGTTGAAGAAATGGTTTGGTGTGGAGAATGTCGACCATGTTGTGATGGATATCCAAATCATTGTGAAAGATTACAAGAAATTGGTTTTTCTATTGATGGAGCGTACGCCGAATATATAAAAGTCCCAGCAAAATTATGTTGGAGCTTAAGAAAATTAGAGAATAAATATAATGATATTTATAGAGCTGGAAGTTTGGTGGAGCCGACTTCAGTTGCATATAATGCTGTTATTGAACGTGGGGGAGGAATAAGACCGGGTGAAAATGTTGTTATTCTTGGAGCAGGTCCCATTGGAATTGCTGCTGTTAATATATTAAAAACCGCTGGGGCTTCAATTTGTATTATCTCTGAACCAGAAGAGAGACGTGCTTCCTTAGCAAAAAAGATGGGAGCAGATTATGTTATTAATCCTCAAAAAGAAGATTTTGTAGAAAAAGTAAAGGAATATACAGATTATGAAGGAGCAGCACTTTATTTAGAAGCTACAGGTCTTCCTAATATAGTGACTGATGATATACAAAAGGCAATATGGGAATGTAAAGCAGTTAATAGTACAGTAGTAATAGTTGCAAGGGCAGAAGAGAGAATGCCGATTATTGGAGAATATTTCCAAGTTAGAAGAGCGAAAATTGTGGGGGCACAAGGACATTCGGGTCATGGCTCATTTCCAAATGTTATCAGTTGCATGGCTGCGGGTATGGATATGACTCCTATGATAACCAAAGAGATCTCTCTTGAAGATATTCCAAAAAACTTAAAATTATTACAAACTGATAAGGAAAACTGCAAAATATCTGTAAAAATTAGCTAAACTTTTTTTATTTTTTCTATGATAATTTGAAAGAGATTATCTATTTAAAATCATCTTTAGATAATCCATACTTTCTTTCGCGACATCTTCAAAAGAAGGTTTCATGATGGTTTCAATAGAGGCATAGTTATTATAACCATTTTTTTCGAAAATATTGAGAAATGCTTTGAAATCGAAATGTCCTGTACCTGGAGCTCTTCTATTTGTATCCGCTAAATGAATATGCCTCACGTAAAGACATATATTTTCCAAATCATCCCAAATAAAACCGGGATCTTCCTCTAAATTTATGTGGAATGTATCGATCAATAGTTGGAAATTATCTGAATTAATATCCTTTATTAGATCAAATGAGCTTGAAATTGTATTGTATGAATCAATCTCAAAAGAATTGATAGGTTCAAAGGCCAATATTACGTCCTTATTCTCTGCTATTCTGACACATTCCTTTAATGAGGATATGATGTTCAGTTTCTCCTTCTTTAAACTGCTTTCTGCTGTATATCTTCCCCGAATTAATCCAATTATCACTATGGACTCTGTTTCAAATGCAAAATCCATATATTTTTCCAATCTGTTTATCGCGTTTTTTCGCATTCTCTCATCGTGATGTCCTAAAGAATAACCAAAGCGGATAAACGTACTCCCAGTACCAATTGCGGAAATTTCCATATCATAGCTATTCATTATATCATTAATTTGTTGAGTATCTATTTTTTCTGGTTCTAATAAACTAAGCTCAACTCCATCAAATCCCAATGATTTTAAAAAATCGCAAAGAGAGGAGAAATCACGATTAATTTCTTCTTGATCGCCCTTTGATTCATTTAAACCAGAAACAATACTAAGTTTCATTATAATTTAATTATTTAGATTCATTAAAAAATTTCATCAACAATATATTAAAACGTTTTATAATATATTTAAAATAAATTAATACTAAACCTCTCATAATTATAAATAATGC
>JAWOFX010000020.1:0-14943 GCA_046497275.1 Promethearchaeia archaeon
AATTTGTTATGTTTTCTAAAGATAAGAAAAAAATTTTGCTATATAAAAATATTCTTAATTATCAAAAAGTGCTTTTAGGTTCACAACTTTGAAGTTTTTTTATGATTATTTCTATATTTTTCTAAATCTTCTTGAATTTCTTGCTCATTCATCCCAAAAGAGTTTAAAAGAATTTTTAATTGTTGAATAGCGTTTTTAGCATTGATTTTTTCAGCTAAATCTAAAGCTTTGAGGAATTGATTTTTCGCATCTTTAATTCTGCCAAGATAATACAAAGATTCCCCAATATAGGATAACCCTTTTAATATTAACTCGGAATAATTAACATCAATCGCTTTATTAGTACCCTTTTGAAAAAAATTCAATGCCTTTTCAAACTTTTGCTCATGATTTTTTTCAATAATTCCGAGATTAAATAATGAAGTTATAATCCCTCTATCATCCTTTATTTTTTTAAAAGCCTTTAGAGATTTTTTATACAATTCAAAAACTACATCCCAATCTCCTTTTTTTTCATATATAAAAATTAAGTTTCCTAAACAATCTAAAAAATCATAAATTGCCTTATTTTCAGAAGACAGATCAGCACATTCAAAAAAAATATCAGCTGCTTCATCAAATCTATTCATTTTAATATAGGAATTACCAATACCTTTCAAGCTCATAATATATTCTTCAATCTGATTTAATTCCTTATAAATATCTAATCCTTTTTTATAAGTTTCTATAGATTGAGTGTAATTACCCTTCTTATAATTTAAAGTTCCCAAAATGCCAAAAATTGAAGCTTGACCTAATCTATCCTTTTGTTTTTCAAAATATTCCAGACAAGTTAACAAATTTTTTTCAGAATTCTCATATTGGCCGATTTCTAACTGTAATAAAGCAATATCACTCAATTCTTTAATATATTCTGAACCTTTTTCTAAATTTTGGAGATTATTTTTCTTAGTTTTTATCATATTTTCAAGATCATGCTTAGAAATTTCCTTATCATTATGATCCTTAAAAGTTATGTATGATCATCTCCCTTACGAATTCTAAATTAATAAATGAAACAATTCTAAATTTATAATTTATATTATTAATTCTTAAAAAATTGAAAATACAATTTATAGTTAGAGGTCATCAAAATGAAAGTGAAAGCGCGATTATGGGAAAAAGTGGAAGATGAAAAAGTGAAATGTCATGTATGTGCAAATGAATGTATAATTAATCCTGGAAAAGTTGGAATCTGTAGAACGAGGAAAAATATCGATGGTGATTTATATACTTTGATTTACGGTTCGATGATCTCCCAAGGAAGTTTAGATCCAATAGAGAAAAAACCTCTATATAATTTTTGGCCAGGACATACTGCCTATTCCATAGCTTCAATAGGATGCTCCTTTAGGTGTCTAAACTGTCAGAATTGGTCAATCAGTCAAGCAACCCCTTCAGAAAATGGAGACAAAGGCTCTTATGATTTTGAAGATTATAAAAATCGAGAAATGTCTCTCGTTGAAATGACACCAAAAGAACTTGTAAAAAAAGTGAAAAAAAGTGGAGCAAAAACATTAGCATACACTTACAATGAACCTTTAATCTGGCATGAATGGATTATCGATACTGCGCGACTATTACATGAAGAAGATATTAAAACTATTTTAGTAACAAATGGATTCTCAACTCCAGAAGCTAGAGAGGAACTTATAGAAGTTGGGATAGGCGCAGCAAATGTTGATATCAAAGGAATGACCGACCAATTCTATAAAAAAATATGTGGAGTGAAATCAGTCCAGCCTGTATTGGACACAGCCAAAAAATTTAAAGAGGGAGGAATTCATGTTGAGGTTACAAATTTAATCATTCCAGATTTAAATGATGATGAAGAGGATATTAGAAGTCTTTGTGAATGGGTGGTTGAAAATTTGGGAAAAGATACACCAACTCATTTTTCTGCTTATCATCCCGATTATAAAATGCCCTCCCAAGACAGAACCCCACTTAAAACATTAAATTTAGCATATAAGACTGCTAAAGAAAGTGGGTTAAATTTTCCCTATATTGGAAATTTAAGACATGAAAAAGGAGCAAACTCTTACTGTCCAAATTGCGGGCAATTAATCATAAAAAGAGATGGCTATAGATTCTCAGAAATCAACATTACAGAAGATAAGAAGTGCAGTAACTGTGGCTACAATTTAAAAAATGATATAATAGGAGAAATTAATCGCAATCCGTCTCATAGATTTTCATTATATTAAAAAAAGGGAGAAAAAATAAAGATTTGAATTAAATTAGAGAAACTCCAACGGCTAGAAGCAAAAAACTTTGAATGAAGCAAAGCACCGAAAGAATTATTGCTAATGGAGGCCAAGACACAAGTTTACTCAATGTCATCAAGCCACCAATATAAAATTTAACAACTAAAGCTGCAATAGCGAAAATCACTATAAATAAGATTACAAGGAAAAGTCTTGGTTCGATAAATTCACCAATAAGATCAACAGCATATTGAGGTATCATTAGAGATACAAGTATAACCACTAGGGTGGCTGCGGCTAATCCGATTATTGACGAGATTGGGAGGTCATTTAATGGTTTTAAAAATGCGAATAACCCAATAAGGATTAATAAAACTGCTGTAAAGATATTTCGACTGTATCCAATTGTGTTTCCATATGCTAAACTTGGAGGTTCATTAAGAATTAATTCAGCTACTCCCGACATCACTGCTAAAATCCCTACTACAAAACCTAAAGCGGTTAATATTTTTAGGGACAATGTAATTTTGAAATCCCAGTCCTCTGTTTTCCTTTTAGTAAAAGATTTTCTTCTTTTCCCTTCAAATACACCGTATACTATCCAAATAATTCCCAAGAGTAATAAAAATACTGCTCCAAGTCTCGCCATTGGAATAAAAATAACATTGGTATAATCAATTTGAAAAAACATTTGAATCACATATTTTTTTGATTACTATTATGACTAAATAAAATTATGAATTTATTATTTTATTTGTAGTCCAATTTTTTTAAAAAATAAAAATGAGAATTAAATAAATTCAACGGTTTTATTAACGTAATCCATATAATTCTGTATCTCTTCCTGTTTCTTATTATTATCCCAAGAATATTCTTGGGCCATAATATTTGCAACTTTCTCTGCAGCCTCTAATTGTCTTTTGTGATCGATAAATAAACTCATTTCTGTTCTTCGACAAAAAACATCAATTATATGAGGAGTTATCTCATAACGGAGTGTATAGAGTATTTCTGCTTTTATAAAATCGTTTTGATCAATTATTTTCTCTTTTAAATTGGGATTTTTTTTGATCATTTCAAGGATTTTGAGAGCACCGCGACCATATTGTATATAAAGATGATCTGCTATTTTATCATCAATATCAAGATTATATTTATTCAATTTCTTTTCCCACTCATCCTTTTCAAGTCCTATCGCAAATTTTAGTTTTGAAAATCCTTCCTCGCGTCTAATATCTGGAAATATATTCTTATTTTCTACTTCACTGAAGAGGTCTTCTGCCATCTTACGCCATGTTGTTAGTTTACCCCCAGCAATAGTTAACAATCCTTTTTCATTAAAAAAGATAATATGTTTTCTCGAAACATCGCTTTCGGATTTTCCCTTTTCTTTTACTAGAGGTCTGATCCCGGCATAAGTTTCTAAGAGATTATCTTCATAATCTAATTTTGCATCAGGAAAATAATACTTGACTGATTTAATAAGATAATCAGCATCGTCTTTATTACAATAAGGATTTGTGAGATCATCATCATAATCTGTATCGGTAGTCCCAATAATTGTAAAATTCTCTCGAGGCAGAACAAAAAATGACCTTTGGTCTGTGATTGAGGTTATGATAGTTGCCATTTCATTTCCTACATCTTCACGTTTATATGTTAGATGAACTCCCTTGGTAGGCCTTATTAACGGTTCTGGCACATCATCTGGATATTGATTTAATAATTCATCGCTCCAAATTCCAGTTGCATTGACAACTAGAGTACCTTTTACTATAAATTCTTCTCCATTTTCTCTATCTATACATTTAACTCCAGAAATAGTTTCATTCTCCAAAATATAATCGATAACTTCACAATAATTAATAATATCAGCCCCCCTTATTACGGCTTCTTTTAAAGTCTCTATAGTTAAACGGGCATCATCCACATTGCAATCATAATAGACCGCTCCACCTTTATTTCCTTCTTTTTTGATTTTTGGTTCTTTTTTTAATACTTCTTCTTTATCTAAAAGACTATGTTGTTTGTAATTTTTGAATTCCTCGCCTTTATCGCTTAAGATATCATACATTTTTACTGCTGCCTTAATATCTCTCTTCTTGTATTTTCCATCTTCCCATTCAACAAACAAAAAGGGAATAGGTCTAATTAAATTAGGTATATGTGCTATCATCCAATTTCTCTCAGTTGTGGCCTCTTTAACGAGATCCATATCCCCTTGTCCTAAATAACGTATTCCACCATGAGCTAATTTAGAGCTTCGTGAAGATGTTCCAGCGGCAAAATCCTGCATTTCTAATAAAGCCACCTTTAAACCTCTCATTGTCGCCTCACGTGCAACCCCTGCTCCAGTTATACCTCCGCCTATGATAATAACATCATATTTATTTTCTTTTAATCGATTTTTAATAGTCCCTCTGTTCTGTAAATTCCAGTTATTATCATCAAATAATTTGTTTTCTAAGTCCTCCATAATTATCAGATTTTTAAATGTTTTTTATATAATTAAGATTATTCTAATAAAATTTTAATACTTATGTTATATGATTAAGGGAAATTGGAATTAACATGACTAATATAAAACATACAATTTTCAATAAGGATGTCCAATTGAAACATGATTGTTTAAAAAAACCATCCTCATTTCAAATTCGATTGATTAATTAGCTGAAAAATTTGATTTTAAAAAAATTAGATACATGCTAATAATTTATCGAAAATCAGTGGGAGAGATAAAATATCATAATAATTATGATCTATACATTCTTTTATGAGTCCGATATATTTTTTCTGATCCTTTAAATATTTGTTATAACACACACCCACTAAATTACTTGGCAATTCATTCTTTCTTTTCCAGTTTAATAATTCCTGCTCTATCGTCGTTAGAGTATAATCTGAAAATTGTCCTTTATATTTTCTTCGGCAGTTATGGTAAAGATCTATATGTCCGAATCTAGTGTTAAAGTCTTTATATGGAATAGCATTGTCAGAAATCATTGGATTTTCGTCAAAATAGTATAAAAATCTGTTAGCCAAATATGGAATATCAAAACTTTTTCCATTGTATGTTATAAAACACTTAAATCGCGGGAGAATTTTGGTTCTTAGCTGTTCACATAAAGCAATTTCCTCTTCTAAGCCTCTCGCAAATAATTGAACAATATGATAGGTTTTTCCTATATAATAGCCTAAGCCTACGATAATTATGGGGCTGTCATACAACCCTAATGTTTCAATATCAAAAAAAAGAAATTCGTTTTGATTAAAACAAAAAGATGTGTCTAAATCATAAACATATCTATTGTTTATAAGGGTTTGAAAATCTTTATTTTTTACTTGTTTAATTACTTTAATGGCTCCCTGTCTAAATCTTAAATTAGATCTTAGGTCATATATCGTTTTAATCCCTCTTTTAATAAATTGCCTTTCAATTGCTTCTCCAATATTATATACTGTTTTTAAGTTACATAACAAATTTATTTTAGAGGATTTTAAATTGAGATTTTGAGGGATATTTTCATCGCATTGCCATGAAATTTCCAAAAATTCCCCCAGACCATTCTCTATAACTTCTTGATTTTCAAATAAATCATCAAGTCTTTTTCCTTTATGTTTATCTATATGAGTGGTAATATCAAAACTTTCGAAGTTATAAGAGAACTCCATTATATATCTTGTTGTAAACTATGCTATTTAAAATATCATTCTGTGATAATTTATAATGAAACAGTTTTTTAATTTTCCAGAAAGTAAAAATAAAAAGAGATTATTCGAAAAACAAATCGATCTTAGGAACTTCATCTTTTAGGTGCCGTTTCGAAGGCTTAGTCTTGAAGAAGCGGCGGGACTCGCTATCCTCCAGAACGTAATTGCTACCTCCACCGTGAATCATGCAATATGGGTCCAAAAGCCCGATCTGGTTAGAATATTGCCGAATAAATCCCCTCCCACCCATAGTTCGAAAACAATGTTCAGAGCTTTCAAACGCTAATTCTGTTGTTTGAATTTTAAGCCCCATTGTATTAGCTGCCATTAATTTAGAACTCACTAATTCGGGTTTTCTATCTAAATTGCGAGCATATTGAAAAAGCGCAGAAATTAATAAATTTAATTGTCGTATATTTTCGGAAATTGGAAATCGTAAAACTTGGTATTGATGTAATCTTCTTCCAAATTGTTCTCTATGAGAAGCCCAAGTATGGGAATATAATATCTTTTTCATAGCGTCTCCTAAGGCTTCCGCACTTATTACTAATCTTTCTTCTGTAAGTTGATGGAACATTATATCTATTCCATTCCCTTCTAAAAGATTTTCTATAGGAATTCTTGTCCTATCAAATATCAACCTACTTACAAAAGCATCTCTCATTCCATAGGTATAAACTCTTGTTGCTCGAAAATCGTTCAATGAAAGATTCTTAGTTGGCACTACAACAGCCCCTAATTGTCCATTATTTAAACGACCATAGACAATAATATAATCTGCGATTAATCCGTTAGTAATAAATACCTTCTTACCTTTTATTACCACTGAATCATCTTCTTCCATAAGACGAAGTTCCATGTTAAAGATATCACTTCCTGCATTGAATTCCGTCATTGCAGACGCTCCTATAGCTCCATCTCTATTTACAGGATATAAAAAATTGTCTCTTTGATAATTATTTGCTTTATAATTCACAGGATTACAATATAACGTCCCTCCTGCAAGTCTACCCATTTCTATGCTCCAATTTCCTGCAATATATCGCTCAGAATAGTCTGACCATCTTCCCCCACACAATGCATATGCTATAAGACAATTCCTCATAATAGGACCTAGCTCATATTCCGGGTCTTCAGTGCCTACAGTGCTGTAATATCCTTTCTTAGAGAGTTTTTTCATTATTCCAACAACGAGTTCTTTCTTTTTTTCTTCGATAGGTTCTTGTATATGATAATTTAATTCCTCAAGTTTTCTCAATTCCGCATCAAGATCATTTTCCAAAAATTCATAAAAATCTTCTAAAAATCTTTTTTCATTTTCTTCGAGTAAAGGATTATTCAAGATATCAAGCTCAGGAACATATTTATTGATCCTTATAGGTTGGAATTCTGCTAATCTAGTATCCATTTTTGTTCTCTTAATTTTTTGTTATTATTAAATAATTTTAATAAAATTAATATATAATAGATCTAAAAATCTCCAAAATAAAGGTTTTTTGCTCATATCCTAAAATTAATCTTGAAAAATATGAAAGAATAAGTCCGAAATAAGAAAAAAATAGGGAAAAAGAAAGTTAAGAAATTATTAACTTAGAAAAAATCAACTTTGCAATAGTCAAGAAAGCAATTAATAATACGAATTTTCAGATCATTACCTTTCAATTTTTTAATAATAACCTAATGGTTGCATTCTTGATAATCTTCATTATTAAATAAAAAAAATAGTCTGTACAAACAGAAAATTATTGAGACAATGCAGTGCCATCGGAATCGAGACTCTTCGTGTTTTGTAGTAAATGAGAAAATAAAGAATTCTTAGTATTGTTATAAACAGAATCGCCCTCTGATCTGTCTCATAAACTAAATTATGGAGAAGTGCGAAACTAACAGTGATCGCAATGCCCGATCAAACATCTCAAAGCAAGGTGATTTTATTTCTGATGTGGAATTTTATGTAAATGATCAAGCTTACAAGGACAATTTCTTACTTAAAAACAATATGAAGCAGACTTTTAAAACCGATATTGTGTTAGGGTTGGATGCGATAAATAAAATCTTGATGAGAAATTATGGGGTCCCTTTTTATCCTTTATTTGAGAAAATTGTACAAGAAAAAATTAATGATTCCCGATTATTATTGCCAAATTTAAATGAAGAGAAGAAAAAGAATTCATCTGATGATATTTCGAAGAATTCCAATGTAGGAATCCCTAAAGATCATATCAACCCAAATTCTATTGATAATAAGCAGCCTACTTCGAGATCTTTTGTAATAAAACAGAAGCGCATTGAGGAAATGGAATCGATGGTAGGAGAAAAGGGTCGTTATTCCACTGAATCGATACGGATTTCTCGGGCTAAATTAGATTTAAAAGAGTTGGATCGTCTTGCCAACCGCTCTCGTGCACTTGCGAATGATACTTTGTATTTATTGCGGCAATATTACTTTTATAATAATACGAAAGATCCTGTGAAGAAAAACCTATATCGTAAAATCATCGAGAGCAAATTTTACAAAATCATAAAAGAATCCGAATATCCAACTAAGAAAAAAGAGCGAGCGATAGAAATTTTGGATAATTTATTTGTCAAATTAAAGGCTTTAAAGAGTATTGTTCCAACGATAATGAAATTTATGGAATCTTACAAAGATATTGGATATTCCATATGTGCTCAGCAAATCGTTAAATCAGTCTGTGAGGCATTTATTAGTCATTTAGAATTAATAAGGAAATATTATAAGGATCTAAAAAAGTGGAATCACACCGCCGAAAATCGACGGAGACAAAAACCATTACGACCTGGTCTACCCCGCTACATCGGCAAAAAAATAAAGGGAGAGCGAAAAGGGAAATGGAAATTGATCTATACAAGACAAACACTTCAACATAGGAAGAATTTGGAAAGCCTTAAAAACGCCATCGATAACCAGCGATATACGTGTTATATGTATGTGCCACCCTCACACAATCATTTAATCCCCCCTATACGAATCAGAGCTAATATATTACGACAATTATTTGGTAATGGCGGGTTTGTGGAAATCATACCAAAAGGAAGAAATTACTCATTTAACATCCAATATATCAAGACTCAAAGGCAACGAGTCAGAGAATATGGTCTTGATCTCAACAGATACGAGCAAAACCCTAATAGAGCGATTTCTATCGACTTCGGAGTAAACAATTTTCTCACAGTCTTTAACAACTTTGGTGCGAGATTTCCTATATTTAAAGGTTCAGCGTTAAAGCGATGGAACTATAAAATAAATCATATAATTCCCAGACTGCAGCGCAGGGTTGATGTGCTTACCGATGTGTTAGAACGATATGAAGAGAAGAAAAAAACGGGAAGATTACTTTCATTGGAATCAATTATCAATTCTCGAATTCACACCTATCACGACGAATTTGAGATATTGAAACAGATGATTCTTTATATTTTTAGAAGAATTTTTGAACTTTCCAAAATAGATAAAGCGGAATTAGACGAAAAAGATTTTTTTCTTAAATGTTTTCGTTCCAAATTTTTTTATGGAACGATAAAAAAGACGAATTGGAACGACTTCAAAAAAATTGCTGAAAACGATGGTAAAAGAGTCTATAAAGGCATTTTCAATAAGGTCAGAAAGGTTATCTTGATGGATCTTACGCCACGTGAAAAAAATTCTCTCTTAAATAAGTATTTTCACTATTTACAGAACAAAAGAGATTATAAGGTAAGAATTCTCAGAAAGATTTTTGGGTATCCAATTCAAGATTTACGAGATTACTTAGAATCACTTGGGTTAAGGATTGATGAGTTATGGGCCAAATATAACCGAGTGAAGAGGGATACCATTAACAAGATTGCCAAAAGGTTAATATATTATTGCCTATACTATAAAGTAGCAATGATTACTTTCGGCTATAACAAGGGGTGGCAAAAGCAGCAAAATAATACTATTAAACTGAGAAAACTGACCAGAGTTTTATTCGTTTCACTGCCATTTAGCCAGATGTTTGAACGAATTCAACAAGAAGCAGTTTATTTTGGGATAAAAGTGGATTATATGCCCGAATGGTATACAAGCAAATGTTCATATATCGACGAAGAATCAATTGGGAGGAAAGAAGAAGGGAAATATGCTGGATTACGTAGGTTTAACAAGAACGGAGTTAAGCATAATGGGTTATTCCGCTCCAAAAACGGATATATCATTCACGGAGATATCAATGGTGCGGCAAATATCGGCAGAAAAAAACATCCAAAATTATTTTCATTTCGTGCTATTGCCTACAATTTAGGCTTGATTTCCGATCCTCACCGACCTCTAACCAATCAAATAAAACAAAGAGTCTCTAAATTTATTACCGCCCCCCCGATCAGTTTTTCCCCCTCAAACGGACTCCCCACCAAAGAATTAAAATTTAACGATAGAGTAGGAATAAGTGAGATTAGAGCTCAAAGGTATCAAATGGGTCCAAAAGAATTTTTGGCAATGACTCAAACTACTTATGTGTAGTAGTAATAAATAATACCAATTCACGAAAGTGTTGCGGTCTACAGAGATGTGCGCTCTTAAAAATGCATGAAATCTCCAAAGTTATTAAGCCTTTCCGTGAAATAAATACAGAAAAAGGAATAAATGTTTGTTATTCTGACACGAATGTAAAATAAGTCTGTATACTGGTAAAATTTTAATTTTCAAACAAAAATGAATTTTTGAACTAAATTTCCTTATTGCAAACTTAAACAGAATTTCATTTAACATTTAGTTTAACCAATTTATTGGATCTTTTTTAGAAAGTGTTATTTTTAATTATTGGATTTAAACAAAAAACTTTATTAAATTCTTAAATTAAAGTTAATTTAATGATTAAAAGGTAATTGAAGAAAAATGATAAAATTTAGCGAGAAACAATTAAAAATTCCAAAGTTATTACGACCCGTGTACTTAGTTACAGCTGGAATGTCTAAATTTGACAGAGCATTCCCAGAAACACGAACAGAAGAGTTATGTATAGATGCATTAACTGCAGCAGCAGATTTTGTTAATATGACACCAACAGAATTAAAACAATATATTCATACTGCTTACTATGGTCATTTCGCTGACCATTTCGGAGACCAACTTCTTGGAGAGGCAGTAATCCACGACAGATTAGGATTAGATCCCTTGGGAACAATTGGTGTCAAAACTGGTGGTGCTACTGGAGGTTCTACAATGTGGGAAGCTATCAAAGCTGTCGCATCAGGGTATAGCGATTGTGCCTTGGCTTTAGGATGGGAACGTATGGATGAAGTCCCAACAGATGAGGGAAATCATTTAATCGCGTGTGCTGCTGATAAAGATTGGGAAACTCCTTTAGGGCATATCTATACTGGCTATTATGCTGTAATGGCCCAAAGGTATTGGAAAATTTTTGGGAAAGAAGAACCATCTTTTCGAGATACTATGGCTGAGATTGCTGTGAAAAATAGAGGATATGCAAGAATGAATCCTCATGCCCATGGACCAATGGATATTAATATCGAAGATGTTAAAAATTCACCCGTCATCGCACATCCTTTAAGAGCATTAGATTGCTGCTTAATGAGTGTTGGAGCTGCTTGTGGAATTGTCTGTGATGAAAAAACTGCATATGAAATCACTGATCATCCCCTTAGAATCTATATTGGAGCTGGAAGTCACACGTTGAGAGTAGGAGATCGAAGGGATATGAAGGTACCGCTATTACCAAATGAAAAACCAGATCAATATGATGATTTAGGGAAAGAATTCCCAGGTGGTGATCGTTATCCTGGATTTACAAGCTTCTTAGCTGCTCGAGTGGCAGCTTATTATGCTTATAATATGGCTGGAATCAATGATCCCCTAGAAGATTTAGATGTAATTGAGACGCATGACGCGTTTACGATCAGTGATATTCAAACATACGAAGATGTCGGGATTAAACCATATGGTCATGGTCGAGAATATATCGAATCTGGTGAAGCATATCTTATAAATCCTAAGACTAATAAACCAGGTAAATTACCATCAAACCCCTCTGGAGGATTAATTGGGTGCATGCATGCTGTTGGAGCTACGGGTTTAATGCAGATAGCAGAAATAGGCTACCATATTTGGAATAGATGGGATGAGATACACGAACCCCAAGAAAAATGGGATGCTTTTGGAAGAGAGAAACCAAAAGATTGGAGGAGTTTACAAGTCGAAAGAGCTAAAAGAGGTCTGGCAATAAGTCATGCTGGAGTAGGATCCCATGTTACGTGTACCATTTTAATGGATCCAAATAATTTGTTAAAGGAGGATTAAAAAAATGCCAAAAACAGAAGAAGAAAAAGGATTTGTTGAGATTGTTGACGGAAATTATAAAATTAAAGGAAAATTTCATATAGTCGAAGAAAACCAACCGATTTTTGATAAAGATACTGGGAAATTAGCTGGAGTGACTAACCCACGTGATATGACTTATATCCACTCTTATGGGGGTGAAGCACCATTTTTTGAAGGGATAACACAAGGAAAATTGCTTGCTACGAGATGTGACAATGAAAACTGCCTTTCAAAAGGGAAAATTTTTGAACCATTTAGAATTCATTGTCCAGATTGTCTTAGAAAAAATACCATCGTAGATATCACCGATAAAGCAAAAAATAAAGCAAAAATACATACTTTTATCATCACTCATCGTGCTGGTGCATTTAACACCTTACCAAAACCAATTAAATTCATTAATGTAGAATTTGATGAAGAAGTCGCTACCATATTAATGAGCATTTTAGCGGTCGGAGAACCAAGTATTGGAAAAAAAGTTGTGCCCATCTTTCAGACCAAAGACCCAACTTATACTATTATGGATTTAAGATTTGTTCCTGAAGGAACTCCAGTAACTGAATTACCAGAAGGGTTTACTTTTTAGTAATAAAAATCTCAAAAGAAATTAATTTTTTTTTATTTTTTTCAAAAAGGAATGTCTGTGATTTTGTTCTTTTTACTTTGATTAAGAGAACATTATCTTATTTTTTCTTAGAGTTTCAAAATGATGAGGAAATATAATTTTAATAGAAAAAAAGAAAAAATAAATTAATTATTTATAGATCTCTCTATAAGGTTACTGATGCATTTTTGATATTGAATTCTTTCCTTGCTTCTTCTCCTTGAACTACTCTTCTCCCCGATTTTTCTGCCATCTCTTTCGCCCAAGCAACTTGTTCCCAACTTCCTTTCGCTAAAACCCCATTGGGCATTCTGATATTATCTTCTAACCCAACTCTTACATGTCCACCCCATGCAATTGCGCATAAGGCGGCTTGGAATTGCTGGTTAGAAACACCACAGACACTCCAAGTTGCATCTTCTGGCATATCAGCTAGCATATGAGCGAAATTCATTGGTGTAAAGGGAATTCCGCCACAGACACCAAATACGCATTGAAAATGGAGAGGTTGGTCGAACATTCCCTCTTGTTTGTTTAAAAGAAGCATATTATATAATCCTCCCATATCGTAAATTTCCATTTCCGGTTTAGTGCCAGCTTTTTGAAAATAACTTGCAAATCTCTGAATTGTTTTAAATGTATTGGTAAACACATTATCGGCAGCCATTACAACTTCTCCTGTTTTCCAATTTGCGACGGAAAAATTCATCGAATTTGTATTTAATGACCCTAAGGGAGGTTTAAAAGTTCGTACAGGTTTAATTCTATCCCTATCAGTAGCATTTATGCTAATCGCAGTGCTTAAATTAATCATAATATCTGGGGCTTTACTCTTAATATTTTCTAATGTTGCCCTGATTATATCTAAGTCTGGGGTTGGAAGCCCTTGTTCATCTCGTGCGTGAATATGGACTATTGCCGCTCCAGCATCATAACATTTTTTAGCTTCATCGCCAAACTCTTCTGGACTATATGGAACTGCTTCATTCTGATTCTTTCGGGTAACTGCTCCAGCTAATGCTGCTGATATTACTAAATTATCTGTTCTATGGACCATTTCATCTCACTTTTTTAAATTTTTGGATTCACAATAAATTGAATAATTTATATTTGTTGTGAAATTGCTAAATAAAATATTAATTTTCAAATTATTTAAATGTTAAATCACTTTGAGCCTAAAATTTCAATTTTTTTATTCAATGACGTAAGACCTTATGGATTTTGATATGATTTTTCAAATTTGAAAAAACTATCAAATTATGCTGAAAAACAAGAAAAATTAATTATAGATTGTAAGTCAATCAAATAAATTATAGAAAAAAAATAGTGTAAAAAAATAATTAAATTAGAAATTAAATTTTATTCTCGCGCTTCTTTTCTAAGGACTTTTTTATCGATTTTACCTACAGCAGTTAAAGGAATTTCTTTCGTGATCTCAATCAGTTTAGGAACTTCATAAGGAGCACATTTTTCCTTAGCATAGGAGATTATCTCTTCCTTCAATTCCTCTGGATCTTTATCGATATATTGAGGACTAGGTTGGACATAGGCTTTCACAATTTCAGAACCTGGTCTATCTGGGTTAGGAATACCCACAAGTGCCAACATATCAATTGCCGGGTGTTTAGAAAGTACGTCTTCAACCTTGCTCGAGAATACTTTATATCCTCCTACAATGATCATATCTTTAGTCCTATCCACAATTTTTATATATCCATCTCCGTCCATAATTCCCACATCACCAGTATGCATATATCCATCCTTATCGATTGCTTTTTCTGTTTCTTCTGGTTTATTATAGTAACCTTTCATAACTAATGGTCCCTTAATTAATATCTCACCTGGTTCACCAAGCGGAACGGGTTCTGAAGTTTCTGGATCAGCAATTTTACAATCTACATTTAAAAATGGCATACCAACCGTTCCTAACTTTTTATTACCTAATGATGGATTCATAGTCGATACGGGGGAGGTTTCTGTCATTCCGTATAGTTCCAACAACTTTCCTTTTCCAATAATGCTTTCTAATTCCACTTGTGATTCTTTTGGAAAGGGGGACG
>JAWOFX010000089.1:0-87165 GCA_046497275.1 Promethearchaeia archaeon
CTTCCCGGGGGCGTGGTGCTTGCATTAAATATATGGAAATCCAAACTAAGAGTGTGAAATAACCAGAATGCCATATTAAAAAACCAAAACCCCAATCACTATACAATCTAGTAACATTTATTATTGAAAATGCATCAATTATCGCGCTTAAACCTGTTTTAATAGCAGGTATCCCCGTTTCTATTTGATTAATTGCGTCAGCCCAGATTCCCGGTAAATTAAGGAATACCATAAAAATACTATAAATTATACACCAAATAAAAATTATCAAGGTGGATACCCGTAGCATTTTAATTTTTTCTGCTTTTTCTTTATCTTTTATCGATAAAACGCGGCGTAGCTGTAATATTACAAGTGGGAGGATTGAAATGAAACCAACCAACCATAAAGTCTCTTCAATTGCGAATAAAAGTTCTGATTTGGTGATTAATCCACTAGTAGCAAAGAACTGTGCTAGAAAGATACAGATTACTAAAATATATGGACTTTTTGTGTTTATAAAGGATGTTAATTTATTTTG
Organism: Promethearchaeia archaeon; assembly: GCA_046497275.1. Classification (GTDB taxonomy): domain Archaea; phylum Asgardarchaeota; class Lokiarchaeia; order Sigyniarchaeales; family SOKP01; genus TEKIR-8. The sequence continues at coordinate 521 of JAWOFX010000089.1, forward strand.
ACGAGTTTTTTTCGCAGGGGGTAAATAATTGTTAAATTTTATCATTGCGAATGCAATTAACCCACTAAATGAAAGTTCGGCTGCCATAGCAAATAATCGTACCAAGAGAGCACTATTCATTATGAGATCAAACCAAGCGAGTTGAGGACCATATTTTGAGACAAAAACCGATCGATAAAGCCCGACTAACGTAAATATTACTCCCATAATTCGCATCCAATTTCGATATTTTGAATCTTTCCCATCATTTGAGATTAGAGAATGTTTATAAACAATTCCACAAACTACTATATTTACCAAGTTAATAATCACCATAATGGTCCACCAAGGCCATGCCCAAAGTTCGTTTAAATCACTCATATTATAATACCTTTAAATTAAATCTTTTTATTTCAATTAGTTAAATATTTATCTCTCAAATTATATAAATTTTTATTCGTATCTCAATAGAGGATTATAATAATGAAATTTATAGAACTATATTCATATAAATTAGAGATTTGAAATGGATTTTTATTAATAATAATTAAAAAAACCGTATGAAATTCTTCTATAATCTCTATTATTAATTGCTATAAAGATTCTTATTAATATCCACATACTATTTTCAGAGAAAACTTTTTAAATTAAACAATAATCATCTTCATTCAATAATTCAAAAAAAAGTAATATAATTTATTCATAGAAGAAAATCGTTTGAGGAGGTCAAGACGATGTATAATACACCAATTAATATTGGAACATTGCAAGTTAAAAATCGTTTCGTGCGATCAGCAACCTTTGAAGGAATGGCCCATGAGGGAGAAATTACCAGTAAACATTTAGAATTGTATAAAAATCTCGCTGAAGGAGGTGTCGGTTTAATTATAACTGGTTATGCTTATGTTCAAAGAAGTGGTATTGCTTTTGAGGAGATGACTGGAATTAGTGATGATAAATTTATACCAGGTCTTAGAAAAATAGCAGAGATAGTTCATAAATATGGTAATAACTGCAAAATTGTAAAACAAATCGTTCACTCTGGTCGACAATCAAGACATCTTTCAAAAACTTTAGCTCCTTCAGCTATTTTAGAGAAATTAACTAATAAAATGCCTAAAGAGATGACTAATGAAGAAATAAAGGAGACTATAGAAGCATTTGCTCAAGCAGCACGAAGAGCAAAAGAAGCTGGTTTTGATGGAGTTCAATTGCATGGAGCTCACGGATACCTCATTAGTGAATTTCTCTCTCCATATACGAACAAGCGGACTGATGAATATGGAGGAAATACAGAAAAAAGAATAAAATTTGTTGAGGAAATATATAATAGAACTATAGAATTGGTTGGAGAGCAATTTCCTGTCTTAATTAAAATGAATGGTTCTGATTTTTTAGAAGGAGGGCTTGAAATAGAAGAATCAAAAAAAATCGCACAGATCTTAGAAAAATTGGGATTCGCTGCACTTGAAATTAGTGTAGGGATGTGGGAAGTTTGCAAACGCAGTAAAAAGGAACTTGGTTGGAAACCTACATTTATACCAGAGAGCCGAATGTTTGTAGGCACTAAAAATGATCCCGCTTATAATTTATGTTTTGCAGAAGAAATAAAAAAAGTGGTAGATATTCCTGTCGGTGTAGTTGGGGGAATAAATTCACTCGATCTGGTGGAAAAAATCTTAAATAAGGGAAGTGCTGACTTTATCTCGTTATGCAGACCTTTAATACGTGAACCAAATCTACCTAATAGATGGATAAAGGGAATTGGAGATCAAGTTGTTGAATGTGAATATTGTAATGGATGTTTATCCAGTGTTGTAACAACAGGCTTACGATGTGTTAAAATATCTCCTTTAGAGAATGAGAATAAATAAACAGAATATTAAATTTATACTATTTCTTTTTTAGAATATTATGGTAAACAAAGGATAAGTTAGAATAAAAAAAAAATTTATTAAGTTTAAATATTACAGAAAATTAACTCTCTAATTTCTTTTTCAATTTCATCATCAAGGGGAGTACTTTAGTTGCTTCCATAGCCGAAGCAGTTTTAATCATTTTAAACATCCCAGGTTTAGCCATCCTCCATACATTTGTACCTTGCGCTAACTGCTCTTCAGTCTCAGCTTCTTCTATAGTTATCCCCCAATAATCTGGGGAAACATACCAAGCTATTTGTTTAACACCTTCCACAGGATAAAGTTTCTTACTTATAAGATTCTGAGCAAGACTAGCCATTTCGGAGGGGTCAAAATCAGGATTCAATTCCCAATATGAAATGAAAATCATCTTATTGAACACCTCTACTTTAATTTTAATAGAAATTATAAATTTTTTTTAAAAATTAGATTCCAAGAGAAAAATAAAGTCACTTAAAAATTTAAAGGTTTTCTAAAAATTGAGTTTTCATAATTTTTCTTGTTAGTTTTAATTTAAAATATAATAACTCAAAAACGAAAATTCAAACGAATAGTAAAATTATATTAACTTATAATTTGTTTTCGAACAAGGCAAGGAAAATGAAACAGAAAATTAAAATAGGAGTTGTATGTTTAGCGAGAAAAACCTTTGATTACAAAGAAGCTGGTAATATTTATAAGAAAATCCAAGAAGATTTAAAAAAAATCGAAGAAGTCAAATGGAACTTCAAAAATAGGATAATTATTGAAATAGAGGACGCCCAAGTAGCTGCAAATGAATTAGCTTCGAAACAAATTGATGGTTTGGTGATTATCAGTGGAACCTTTGCTTTAGGGCATTTAGTTTTAGAACTGAATAAACATATTCAAAAACCGATTCTTTTATGGGGATTATATGAATTACCGTATGATGGAGGTAGAATACGTTTAAATTCAGTTTGCGGCGTAAATTTAAATGCTTCAAATCTTTATAAGTCAGATGTGAAAAATTTCCATGTAGTAATTGGAAATAAGATAGATGAAGATTGGATAGATGCGATCCGTATTATAAAAGCGATTTCAGAAGCGTATATTGGTGTCCTCGGCTCTAGAGCACATGGATTCTTTAATCTTGATGTGGATGAATTAGATTTATATAATGAACTAGGAGTTTTAATAGATTATTATCAACTAAGCGATGTGTTCAACCAAGAAATTGATGATTATAAACGTCCAGAAAGAAAAAGGCAACTTGAAGGGATTTTTGATCTTTCTGATCTTAACAAAAATCAAATCGAAAAAGTAGTTGAATTGATTCTTAAATTTGAGACTTTTATGGAAAATAACAATTTAACCTCTTTAGCCGTGAGATGTTGGCCTGAATTTGCTGATAAATTTGGAATTTCCCCTTGTGCTGCCATGTCTGTATTACAAGCGGATAATAAGATATTAACATGCGAAGGCGATATATTAGGGAGCCTTTCAATGCTCGCGCATGCTGCAGTCGGCGGAAAAACTCCCTTTTTAGCTGATTTTTCTCAAGTTGACTTCAAAGAAGATTTTGCGCTTTTATGGCATTGTGGAGTCGCTGCATATAATCTTTGGGATGGTAGATGTGCTAGATCATTAGATTCATACTTTGCTGGTGGAAAGGGTGTTACAGCAGATTTTGTTATGAAATCGGGAGAATTATCACTTTTGAGATTTGATTATGCTCTTGGAGAATACCGCATATTCATCCAAAAGGGAAAGGCGATTCCTATGGAGAAAAAATTGAAGGGAACATATGCAAAGGTAAAATTTTCAGATCATATTAAAGTAGTATTGGATAAAATAATCCAAAATGGTATTGCACATCACATCTCTGTAGTATATGGTAATTTTATAAGACCATTAGAAATATTCGCCAAAATAATGGGTTGGAATATAATAAAATAAAAAAAATAATAAAATTAAAGATTTAGCTTATCTAATTCTTCGATATTTTTCTCTAATTGTTCTTGTGTAATTTTATATAGTTTCCAGAATCCTATAGTACCTAAACCCATCACCAATAAGGGAAATATAGACATATAAATCCTTATTCCTAGTTCATATCCTGCTAATATTGTAAAAACATAATAGAAAAATAGCCATACAAAATAAGATGTTCTCTGGAAAAAGACCACTATACCTCTATAAAAGCTCTCTTCACGTTTCCTATTTTCTAATGCGGTTTTATCTACAATCGAAGAATAAACAGGGGAATTCATACTTTCTACAGCTCCATCGACTATTCCCGTTAGACTTGCAACAACGAATGTAAAGATAAACCCTGTCCACCCCGAAGGTGCAAATAAAAGAGGTATTCCCGAAACTGCTAGAAAAGCAGCACCAATAAGTAAAACTTTTCTTACTCCTAATTTGTTGGAGATCTTATACCAAATAGGTGCACTTATAGGAACAAATATTATATAGCCTAGAAACGCTAATTCTCCTAAAGTTTCTCCCACATTTATAATGTCTTCTGCAAAAGATGTCATAACGCCCATAATGCCACCCATGGTAATTGAGTAACAAACAAAAAGTATAAGATATCCCAAAAAATCCCTATTCTTTGAAGCTATTTTCAGATCCTCTATAATGTTAGTATATTCGAACCTATCAAGTTTAATCTGTCGTTCCCGCACTTCTTTCGGTTCTCTTACTCCTGGAATCATTAAAATAACTAAAAAGAATGATATAATTGATAAAACCACCGCTTGCATGCTATAGCCAAATACAGTCTTTCCAAAAATACCTAATATAAGACTAGGTAAGAGAAATCCTAATGCAATTCCAATTGTGTCTAATATTGCCTCGATAAATCCCGCAAGCTTTCTCTCCTCATCAGTGATAAATTTTTTTGGAAACAATCCCCACCTATTTACGTCCATAATAGAGAAAAAAGTATCAAACAGTATTATAAACATTAAAAACCAAACAAACATAGCAGTTTGATATCCAAGAAATGGATTCGTGAAGATAAATATCAACATCAGAGTAAACGGAAAAGCTCCGATCATAATGAATGGAAACCTTTTCCCCCAACGTTCTACGAATCTTGTAGATCTATCACATAAGTGCCCGATAATAGGATCATTAAACATATTATAAACCGTAAAAATGGCGAATGCTGATAGAAAAAGAAGTGGATTTAAGTTTAGAACGTCTTGATTAAACTCTAAAATACGATTTCGAAACCCCTGGTTGATCATGAACCATATTAAGTTTCCAAGTTGAAACGAGGCGATTATTCCTATTGAGTTTCGCTTTTTCTTAGGTTTATCTTCATTTCTGGTAGATTCATTCATAATATAAACTCTATTTTTATTATATTTATAAATTTATGATATGTGTTGTTTTCTTTTATTTAAAAAAATTGTCTTTAATCTGAGCAATTTTTACCTTTTTAGAAATATTTGAAATATTAGTCTATTATGATTCAATTAAACTAATCCTTATCATATTTTTATTTCAAGTCTTTAGAATTAAATAAAAAGAATACTATGAATTTAATATGAAGCCCCCTATATGTTGTATTTGTCATAAAAGGATAAAGAATTTTGAAAATGCGGGATTAGTTAGTTTTAAAAAAAGGCCTTCAGATATAGAATGGGAAGAGGAAATGGAAAGGGAAGGAAAGGTTGGGCATCCTCCCTATGCGGATTGGTTTTGTGAACAGCATTATTCGAGAGCTAAAGAATTGAGCTCACTTCCTATTCATGAAGCAATAAAGAAATTTAATGATTAAACATTTTTAAAATACTTCTTAATTTTGTCTTATAAAAAAAGGAGTAAGGAGAAAAGTATACCAGATTATTTATAAATATTTTCTTGTCCTATTATATCAAATAATTTAAGTGGATATTTATGAAATCATTGAAAAAATCTTTGTTTTTCAGTATCATATTAAGCCTATTTCTTTTATCTAGTTCCATATTTTTTAAGAGTTTCTCAAATAATTTTAATAATCTTGATTGGGATAAGAGTATAGATATAGCAGAATTATCTTACAATATAGAAAAAGAATTTTTTAATGGAACTGGGTCTAATTTAAACGTATCTCTTTTTGGTAATAGAACTCAATCTTTTGAAAATTTAAATATTAAAAATGATAATCTTCTAATTTCTAATGAAATTAGTGGGTGGAATCTTTCACAATATAAATTGAATTTTTCTGAAATTAAAGCGGAAAAAGAATATGTAAAATTTGAAACGAGGAATGATGGCTCCTTAGAATTCTCTAAACAAAATATATTCTATGCTATGTCTTTTAGAATTCCAAATACATGTCTTCTTGAAAATCTGTCGATTTTTCTTCAATATCCAGGTGGTACAGGTCCAGGTGGTTTTAATGCGGATTCAACTTTTAAAGTCACAGTATATAATTCAACGAAAAATTTAGGATATTTAGAGCCTCATGTACCAATTCATCAATTAGAGGATGAAGTAAATTTTGATCTGTCGGATAAAAATGTTACACAACCAGCTAAATGGTATCAAGCAAATTTTAAAAATAGAATATTAAATATCTCAAAAACAGACAATAATACTTTTTTCGCCGTCTTTCAGTCATTAAAATATCCAAGTGGAATTTTTGGAAGTCCGGGCGCTTATATATATTATGCTGAAGAACAAAAATCTGATAAGTATAATATTACCTTCTATGAGAAAACTAGTTTATTTTCAAGCTGGGATTTAATTGATCAAAAAAATGGAATGTTTAAAGTGAATCTTGCGCCTTTAAATACAATTGCTAAACCTCAAGAAATAAATTTGACTGTATTTAATAAACCAGTTAAAAATGATGGAATATACAATAATGGATCTTTTTTCCCCCATTTGAACAATGAGTTTCATGTTCCGATTCATTCTCCTTGGTTTGGAAATGTTATAGTTAATATGAGTTTTGAAGGCAAATTTCGATTTGATACTAAATCAACTAATTATTTTAGAGCAGTAAACGGATCCGATGTGTTATGGAATTCTACTTTAGAAATACAAGAATATAATACAGATTTTTACAATAAAACGGCAAAATTCTACAAACCTAATTATTGGATTTTTCAACAAGCTTACAATAATTCAAACATATCTAATACCGCAAGAGTTTTTTCCAAATATATTGAAATTAAAGATATCTCTAACGATAAATTGATAATACTTTATAATCAAAGGAATAATATTATAAATCCTACTTATTTTGCTTCACCAGATAAAAAAAATTGGGAAAATTTTGAGGAAAAAGAGTTTATAAACGCATCTGATTATATCAATATTACATCAACCTTCAATAATTCAAATGGAGTTGCTCTACTGTACGTTTATTTAGGAGATAATAATCAGGAAAGTTTAGCAATAAATCAAGATTTAACCGAGAATTTCCTTAATTTTCCTTTATGGCGACCAAAGTATAATACTTCAATTTTAGAGAACAATACTATTACAAAAATTAATATCATGACAAATAATGGTACAATGGCGGGTATTTTATCAAAAACGGTGAGGATACATCTATATAAAAATCAAACAAATCTTCAGCTAACTTCAAATCTTAAGACTTCATATGTTTATGGTGAGGAACTCAACATAGAAGCCATACTGACAAGTGATCAAAATCCAATAATTGGTGAAATCATTCATTTTAAAATAATCGAGACTTATTCAGGAGGAATACAAAATGAAATAATCATAAATGATACAACGGATGATGAAGGTTTAGCACGAATCAGTTATTCAATCAAGAATAATCTGGAATCTATTAGATTAAGCGCATATTATTATGGCAATATTGATTATGAGACTGCTGAATTTTCAATTTCTCCATTAATAATAAGATCCCAACTAGAACAATTTTTTATAGATTTTTTACCATTTTTCATTATCTTCATTGGTGTAATCGTGGGTTTGGTGTCATATTTTACCATTAAAAAGCATAAATTCAAAAAGAACATGGAGATATGGGAGAAAAAAACACAATTATTTGCTGATGTATTAAAAATTGATTTAATTCTGGTAATTCATAAGCTAAGTGGCTCTACGCTTATTCAGAAAAGTTTTGGCGATATTCCTATTGATGGAAATTTAATAAGTGGCTTTTTACAAGCAGTTAGTTCATTTAAATACGAGATTAAGAAAGAAACAGAAAAATCAGAGCAAGAAACTATTTTATTGGATTACCAAGATTATAATATTCTTTTAAAAGACGAAGAATTTATCAGAGTTGCTTTAATTCTTAATTCAGAACCATCAAAAAATTTAAAGAAGTCGCTTAATGAATTTACTATTGATTTCGAAAAAAAATATTATAAGGATTTGAAACAGTTTAGAGGAAAAATTACTCCTTTCCAAGAATACTTCATGGAATTAGTTAACAAGCATTTTGAAATGTCATTCATTAACCCCCACAAAATCAATGAGAATCCTCCGAATATTTCTATAAATTCATTTCAAAATAGAATTTTGAATGTAGCAAAAACTTTACAGAGTGAGGCAGGAGATTTTTATATAAGTCGCCTTTTAAATTATTTGATTTCTGCAAATCCAGATGAACCTAAAGAACGATTTATCGCAAATATTTATGATTTAAAAGAATATGGATTTATGGAGTCTATTTAAACTCAAAGCTAGTCTTTATCAATTTTTTTTTATTTATAACGAAATTCCTACTAAAAAGTTTACTAGAATCCTTGAATACATATCGAATAAATAACCATAACCAACTAAGAATTATTAACATCCAAAGCCATTCCAGATATACAAATGAAAAAATCACATTTACATTTAAAGAAAGATAACTAATTAAGATGAATAAAGAAGATACAATCCCATAAATTCCTAGTTTTGCGGGAATTTCTATTTCATATCTAATTATCAACCAACTTATGAAAAACGTTAAAAATATAAAACCACCTAAGACTAAGGTTGCAGAGATATCGTGCATATATAAGGGATTCCAGCTCATATTGAAAAGCCCTAAACCAACAAATCCAGTACTACCAATTAATCCAGAATAAAAACCGAAATGATTAAATAATCTAAAAAATCTTCCATTTTTTAAATAATCCAAAGAATTCTTTAATATTTCATCTCCCTTATAGCGTAGAAAGAAAAAGAAAGGAATTAATAAGATACCTGTAATTATACATGCAGAATTAAATATTATTGGAAGAGGCGTATATTTAGAAATGCCTAATTGACTGATTAAATTACGAAAAAAGATAAAATTCTTGTTTCCAAAAAGAAAAGCTATAATATTTGCCAAGAAAAAGAGACTTATGAAAATCTTTATGGCATAGCGGGAGGTTTTTTCTACAAAATAAATATTTCTTATTGCCTTACTAGTTCTAATTTTAATTTTTTCAAGAAAATTTAAAAATTTCATGAAGAAAACCTTTGAAGATCGCTTATCGAATTTAGGTTTTTAAATTATTTATCAAATAAAAAGAAAATGTCTATAATTGACAAACTAAATGAATATGTAATTTGATTCGAATACTAATTTCTTTTCATTATCGAATATAGAAAGGTATATAACCATATGGTTAGACATATATGGGCAATCCACTCACCGAAAACAAACTCCACGTCTATAGAGACAAATATTATCATCGAAATGAAAATTATAATTGTAATATAAAAACCATATAATCCAATTATTTTATTTAGATTGAGTTCAAAAAATAAAACTAATGAACCTATCAAGAATGCGGACAGATAGTATCCAACAAAAAGAAAAGATGCGAATAAAAAATGTATATTATCAGAATTTTGGTCTAAAGGAAATGTTCCTATCCCTATAAACCCAATATCTCCAAGTATTCCAGACAAAAGTATAATATATAAGATGATATTAAATATTTTTTGATGATCTGTCGTTTTATTAAGTTTATATCTAATATAACGGAAGATGTAAAGAGATGTAGAAAAAGAGAGAATCCCAGAAAGGATACATCCAAAATTAAATATAAAAGGAGTGGGGGAATACTTACTGCTTCCCAAGTCGCTTATTAAATTATTAAAGGGGGAATAATTAAAATCACCAGTTAACCCAATAATAATGAGATTAGTAAAAAATCCTGTCCAATACGCAATAATCGCACAAAAAGTTATAATTCGTGCTTTTTTTCTTTGAGTCAAATTCTCAAATAAAAATAAAAATGAATTTTTTAACTGATAAAAATCTGCCATCTGGATCTTTCTAATTATCAATCTATGAATTTTATTATAAATTAAAAAGAATTTTTTTATTTTAATCTATCCAAAACATATCAAATTGCTAAATTTTATAAATCAGATTATGGAAAAAGGATGATTTATTTCATGTTTAAAATCAAAAAGGAAATAGATCATTATTTAATGATTCAAAAGGGATTAATGAGATCTAATCGGTCCTAATTCCTTTATTTTATTAGTAAACTCAGTAATTAAATCAGCAAACTTACGACCTTCAGATGCACTTACCCATTCAAGCCTTATACGCTCCGGATTAATTCCAATTTGCTTGATTATGACATCAAAAAGTCTCTTAAATCTATCTCTCGTATATTCATTACCAGAGATATAATGACAATCCCCAATATGACATCCTGTTATTAGAACTCCATCAGCACCATCATTTATAGCTTTGAGAATAAAAGAAGGATCAACTCTCCCCGAACACATTACTCTAATGATTCTTATATTTGGAGGATATTGAAATCTTGAAACTCCAGCTAAATCTGCTCCAGCATAGCTACACCAATTGCAACAAAACACTAATAAAGTGGGTTCAAAATTAGAATTCTTTCCTTTTTTTTGAGTTTTTGACATAATTTCACTCCGTATATGGTTTTTCTAATAAATAAGAATCTATCATAACTCCAATTTGTTTAAAATCGTAATGCTTAACTGAAATCGCTCCAACTGGACAGGTTGCTGCACATGTTCCACATCCTTTACATAATGCAGAATTAACAGTAGATTTTTTAACCTTTATGCTAATATCCTCAAATTCAAGGAGTGTCTCTTTCAATTCAATCGCATTATATGGACATACACTTTCACACTTTCCGCATCCGATACAGTCTTCTGTTTTTACTTCAGATATTAACCCAGATGTTTTTATTTCTCCTACACTTAAAAATCTACTGGCTCTCCCAGCAGCACCGTGAGCTTGAGATATTGAATCTTGAATATTTTTCGGCCATTGGGCACAACCACATAAGAATATTCCATCAGTGGCAAAATCTAACGGTCTTAGTTTCACATGAGCTTCTAAGAAGAAACCATTATGATCAAGTGGTACTTTAAGCATTTTTGCTAATTCATCAACATTATCAGCGGGGATTAGAGGAGTAGAAAGAACTATTAAATCAGAATTCAATGATATCTTTTCTTGTAAATTTATATCAAATACATCAACTTGATAACTTTCTTTATCTTTGTTCTTTTTCGTAATTTTTGGAACCTTATCTAAACTATATTTTAGAAAGATGGCGTCCTTTCTATGAGCTCGATAAAAATCTTCAAATTCTTTTTTAGCCATTTGCATATCTCTATATAAAACTATGATTTCTAATTCTGGTTTTAATTCTTTTAAAAATGCGACATTTTTTATAGAACTGCCACAGCATATGTTAGAACAATAAGAAAATCCTTCTTTTTGTCTAGAGTTTACACATAAAATGAATATTGCTCGATCTATTTTTTTTAGCCATTCAGCGTTTTTTTCCTTCAGTTTCCGCTCTAATTCTTTGAGTGTTATTACATTCTGGTTTTCTTTAGAATATTCGAAAATTCCAGTTGGTTTAAATTCTTGAGCACCAGTAGCAACAATTATCGTTCCAATTTTTAAGTCTTTAGGTTTCTCTTTTGAAGTAGAAATTGAGACTTCATAATTTCCAATATACCCTTTAATATTGTCTATTTTTGATTCTAGGTGTATATCAATATAATCATTATTTTTTATTTTTTCAATGTAATCGTTTAAGAAATCATCTGCTTTCATTTCATTAAGGTAGAGAATATTAAGATCCCGAACTAATCCTCCTAATTGCTTTTCTTTTTCAACTAAATGTACTTTAAAATTTTGATTAGCTAGATCTAAAGCGGCAGTCATTCCAGAAATACCTCCACCAATAACCAATGCGATTGGTTCAACTTTCAAATTTTCCTCATCCTGTGGTTGCAAAAGTCTCGACTTAGAGACAGCCATCCTAATTAAATCCATTGCTTTTTGGGTTGCTGCCTCCTTTTCATTCATATGTACCCATGAACATTGATCTCTTATATTGACCATTTCAAAAAGATACTTATTTAAACCAGCTTCTAGACATGTCTCTTGAAATAATGATTCATGAGTTCTTGGAGTGCAAGAAGCTACAATAAATCGATTTAAATTATTTTCTTTAATTAATTCTTTTATCCTTTCTTGAGAATCGCTTGAGCATGAATAAAGATTATCTTCACAGTGAATAACATTAGGTAATGTGCTAATATATTCAACTACTTTAGGTACATCTACATATTTTCCAATATTAATACCACAATGACAGATTAATACCCCAATTCTGGGTTGATCTGTAATTTTTACTTCTTTTTCAGGTGTTTCAATAACTTTTTCTTTTATTTGAGAAAACTTTTCAGAATTGAGGAGCATTGCGATTTGAGAAGCAACCCCACTAGCATTTGCGACTGTTTCAGGTATGTCCAAGGGTCCTTGACAAAATCCAGACAAAAATATTCCTTTACGAGTAGAAGCTGCTTTATTAAAATAAGAATCTTCTTTGAAGAAGTTATAATCATCCAATTCAATATTTAAAATTTTTGCTAAATCCTTGCTACCTTTAGAAGGCACTAAGGGACTAGCCAAAACGACGAGTTCTGCTTCAAATTCTTCTAATTTTCCCGTCATTAGATCTTCGTAGTGAATTAATAAATTATTAGTTTTAGGATCTTCAGTAATTTTACTTATTTTTGTTTGATAATACGTGACTCCATATTCATCTTCCGCTCTTTGAGTAAATTCATAAAAATCTTTCCCATATGCTCGAAGATCATGCCGAAATACAAAACAATCAGAATTTTCAGAATGTTCCTTTGTAATTATTGCTTCTTTCGCCGTATACATGCAACACACACTTGAACAATATGGAACTCCTTCTTGAAGGTCTCGTGAACCCGCACATTGAATGAATGCTATTTTTTTTGGTTCTTTCTCATCACTTGGTCTCAGCACATGACCACCAAATGGTCCTGATGCACATAAGATTCTTTCATACTCTAATGCGTTAATGACATTATCAAATTGATATCCCCATCTTGTGGATAATTCTTCTCCATACATATCAAATCCAGTGGCTAAAACAATCGCACCAACATTTATCTCGAAATGTTCTGGTTTCTGCTCATAATCAATCGCCTCTGCTTTACAAACTTTACTGCATACTCCACATACATCTTTAGTCAATTTCAAACATAAATTAGGGTCAATAAGATAAACTGGTGGAACTGCTTGAGGGAATGGAATATAAATTGACTTTCGCTTTCCTAAATTCATATCGAATGCATTTGGGACTTCAATCTTAGGACATTTTGCAGCACAATCACCACATCCCTTACATTTTGTCTCATCGACATATCTTGGTTTCTTTAAAAGAGTTACCGTAAAATTACCCGCTTTTCCTGATACTTTTTCTACTTCATGATAAGTTAATAATTCTATATTGGGATTCCTAAAAACTTCCACCATTTTAGGTGCTAAAATACACAAAGAACAGTCATTTGTTGGGAAAGTCTTATCTAATTGCGCCATACGCCCTCCTATAGAAGGAGACTTCTCAACTAAATATACTTTAAATCCTAATTCTGTTAAATCTAATGATGTTTGAATTCCCGCTATACCTCCTCCTATAACTACAACAGCTCCTTCTATTTTTCCTCACTTCCGCTTTTATTCTTTTTGTCAATTTGAACTAAATTAACAATAAAATCTGTAAAATCTAAAATTTCTATTGAAGAAATATCATCATAATCATTTTGGAGACAAGAAAAGTGCAAAATACATTTTGGGCAGGTGGTAACCATCATCTCACCAGCATCTTTTGCCTCTAAAAGACGTTTATATCTAAGAGCCTTGGATCTTTCATTACAATTCATCCAACTACTAACACCACAACATAAAGAATCGCTTTTATTATGTTTCATTTCAGCAAATTTATATCCTAATTTTTCCAAATAATAAAATATTTCCCTAACTTTTTCCATAATCTCGTTATTCTTCGGTAAAAATCTACTAATTCTACAAGGATCATGGAATGTGAATGTTAATGGTTTATCTAAATCTTTATCTGATTTAAAAGAGATATCTCCCTTCTTCCATTTCTCATAAATATATTCAATAATATGCTTTACTTCAAATCGCTCACTGAAACCATCAAATATATTCGGGTAATCGATCTTGAAGGTGCGATATCCTTCTGCGCAAGTAGTTATAATAGTTGAGATCCCAGCATTTTCAAAATTGTTTATGTTTTTCTTAGCTAATTTTATGAATTCCTCTATTTTCCCCTGACCCCAATATAAATCATGACCGCAACAATATTCATTCTTAAGCACCACAATAGGACCCTCCTCAATCTTTGAAAGGATTTTTATAGCACTCACAGGAATACTATTTAATTCGTCAAATTCGAATTTAAAAAATGGAATACAACCTACATGGTACAGTATTTCACCTTTACTTGAAACTTCACAATCCTTTGGAATCCAACTTAAATCTCTATTAGGTTCAATGGACTCATTTGAAGTTATCTCTGATATTAGAGTATATATTCCCTTATGGGCTATATAATCCTCGGGGGTTTGCTGATATTGATTAATCATTTTATATTTGGCCACCCTTACAACATCTGCAAAATTTATATCTTCTGGGCAGTTTTGAAGACAACTATTGCACATTAAACAATCCCAAAGAATACCGCTTTCTAGTATTTTATCTTCAAATCCTTCTAAAATCTTTTGAATTATTCTACTTGGACGGAAATTTTGAACTTTACTTATTTGACAAACTCCAGTACATCTCGCACATTGATAACATCTCTTTAATAAATTCCTCAATTTCGACTGATGTATTTCACGTATAGATTTGTTTTCCTTATATTTTCCCTCATCAAAATCTTGTTTTTTTTCTGTTTCTGTCATATTCGTTTAACTCCTCACCTTCATAAGGTTTTCATAAATTCTTCTTTACGCTTAATTTTTTTCTGAGAATACTGAGAAAGCAAATTGTATATTCGTTGCTTTTCTTCTTTAGATAAATCTCTACATTTAATTAACCCAGCATCTATAACTTCTTGAAATAATTTTCTTCCTTTTTTTGTTCTAACTACCACCGTAGTAAATTTTTCTGGAGAACCCAGTCCACCAAAAGAGATATCTGCATACATATTAGTAAAATCATTACATGCTTTACATGCAACCCGCATATACTTATTTAAATGGTTAAATGGTATATGAAATGTTTTTTTAGTTCCCGAACCATCATTCATGTAAAAAATTAAATCTTCTTTAATGTTGATTTTTTCAATATCTTTAAATTTAATATTAAAGTCTTTCTCGAATTTATCTATTTCAGATTTATCAAAAAGAAAATTTTCATAACAGAATAATCCTAAGCATACTTCTACATTTTCGGAGGGAGTGACTCCTAAATCTTGCATACATCGAATTGTATATATCTGACATGGTGTTCCAACAACTGCTAACTTTTTAAATTTATAATGATTCAATTCGGGTATGGTGTGTGTATAAGTTGAGAATTTTTGTAATTCTTCTAAATGAGGAGAGACATCTAATTGTGTCCCTGAAGAATTTATCAACTCTTCTTTACTATTAGCATAATTAGCTTCTCTTAGAAAAGGTTGTTCTGTTTTCGAAACTATTGACCCATTAATTTTATCATTTTTAATTAGAAAATTAATTATAGTATTAACAACCCCTCCATCGGTGCCACATTTTAAAAAATCAGCATCATTAGATTGACAAGAATAAAGTTCCTGATAATACCCAATAGGCATGGATTTAAATCCTTCAAATTGGTATTCGTTATCTAACTCTTCATCCAAAACATGAGTTTGAGGACAAATATAGTAACAAATTCCACATTCAAGACAATTGTCTTTATTTATATATTGTGGGGGTGAGTAAGGATCTATAAAATTAATAACGTCATAATCAGCGGCGCTACAAAAACTTACACAGCCTCCACATTCTTGACATATCCCTTTCTCATGAACTTCTTTAATTAAATCTTCGAAAGTTTTACCACTCATTTTTTTACTTAGGTTTCTTTTAATTCAATAGATTTACATTTATTTCTTTTAATACCAGCAATTTTTTCCACAAGGAATTGTCCAGGCTTTACTTCAGTTAATTTTTTGGATTCAAGTAAACCCTCTTCTATAGCTGCTTTATAAAGCTCTTCACCTTCCTGCGTTCTTGTTATTACTGAAGACCATCCTGCTTGTGAACCTATAGACCCGACTGAGATATCTGCATAATCTGAAGTTAGATCTTCACAATAATGACACGTATCTCTGGCATAAGATTGAATTTCCTTTAGAGGTACGGTTAATTCTTCACCATTTTTTAAGTTGATGATAAATTTACCTTTATCAATATTCATCTTTACAACTTCATCGATTTCTTTCTCAAATTTTTCCTTAACTAATTTGATAATGTTCTCATATGAAAAGGATTCCATACAAAATAAGCCAATTTTATATTTTATATTATTAAAAAATGGGTGACCGCTTGGGAAAAAGGAGCCTTTTTCTATTGCCTTCATCATACATGGAACTCCAACGACAGCTATACTGTTAAAATCTTTAGCTTTATCCAAAACGGATAATGATGCACAATTCGCATATTTAGTTCCTGCTGTTTTATATAGATCTTCCACATTATCAATAATAACCCCCTTTGGATTCCATAATTCATCAGAATGTTCAACAGCAACAATTGCATCAACTTTTTTACTATTCAAGAGATATTCCAATAATGAGGTGACCACTCCTCCATCTTGACAGACTTTTTTAATTTCATCTGTCGATGTACTTCCACTATAGGTATTAATATAGGCACCTATTTTTTTTGAAAATTGTAAAGACTTATCAACTTTGCTAATACTTTCATAAAAACGATCTATAGAAAAAGATCGAGGACATACGGAAAAACATAATCCGCATTTGAAACATTTTTCCTCATCTATCTCTAAATTATCTGAACTGACTGAAATAGCATTTACAGGACAGATAGCAGAACACCAACCACAATTACAACAGACTCCATTTTCATAAACAAGAGATACAGGTTCAAAATAATGCTCCAAACTCTCGTTAATCATATTCTTAACTTGATATCTGTAAATATATTCTTTTTGTTCAATCTCCTTCTCTTCTCCGTCAACTGTTTTTTTAATTACTTTTGTTTTCACTTCAACAACTTCTTCTACATATCCTTGTTCTTTTAAATAAAAAATATCTCTAATTAGATTGATTGGATCTATCTCTTTGAATTTTTTAATAATTTTTTCTATAGTTAAAGGCTCCTTAAAGCTCTTTAGTTTTTTTAATACTAATTGTCTTTCGGTTTCAGCATCAATAAGAGCATCTAATATGTTATAAAATTCTTCTTCATTATATTTTCCTACCTTTATTATATCTTCCTTAGCTTCAAAAAATGCTCTTACTTGAAAATTCTTAGAGGCTAAATAGGTAGCATCTAATAATTCATTTGGAGAAAATTTCTCAAGTTCTTTACTCTTCATTAACTGTCCCATCATTTTTCTTTCTTATATTTTTTTAAAAATTTTTAATCCTCCTCCCTTCGCAAGGGAGTCAACTTATAACTATTATTTTTTTATAAGTCTCATTCAATTGGAGGCTTTTGTTGGTTCTTTTTCTAAAATTTTGTTATTATTCTTATTGATTGGGTTATGTCCTTCCATTTTAACCTTTTCATATGCATCTTCAACGCTCTTTACGAATTTTTCCGCTTCTGCTGAACTTAACATATACATATTAACACGCATACTTCCAAGACCTCTTCGCTCTAAAATTCTATTGGCCAATTCAACATGTCTTTGCGCGTTAAAATTGCCTGATTTAAATTGACACTCATTCGGACGTCATCCTACCACCATAACTCCATCACACCCATTTTTAATGGCATAGAGGATATGTTTCACATCGATCCTTCCAGTACATCTAACTTTGACGATTTTAACTGAGGAAGTATATTTCATGCGAGATACTCCGGCTAAATCTGCGGCAGAATATCCTCATTTAAGACAGGCAAAACAGATTATATAATAATTATCTTCAGTCATGTTTAACCTCCTGATAAAATTCCTTCGATTTCAGCATATATTTGTTTATCTCTAAAATATCTGATATCAATAGCCTGCGTTGGACAGCAAGAAGCGCAAATGCCGCAACCATCACAATTTATATCGTCTATTTGTGCGTTTTTACCTTCTTCTACTTTAATTGCTCCTTTTGGACATTCTTTTTCACAGCGATGACATAATATACATCTTTCTTCGTCAACTTCAGCCACGATTAATTCAAGATCTATTTTCCCAGCAGATGTTAATTCAGCTACTTTGCTTGCTGCTGCTCTTGATTGAGACACAGAATACGCAATATCTTTTGGTCCTTGCGCAAAACCCGCAATAAAAATCCCCTTGGTTTTCGTTTCTTGGGGCATTAATCCAAAATGCGATTCAGTTAAAAATCCGTTTTTATCAACGTCCAAATTCATAACCTTAGCAATTGATTCTGTACCTCTAGAAGGTAACGCAGCAGTTGATAAAACCACTAAATCGGCGCTAATATTAATTATCTCATCCGTTAAAGAAGAATATACTCTTAATTTTACATCTTTTGTCTCGGGATCTTCTTCCACATCTCCAACTTTTCCTCTAATAAGTCTGATATTGGAATCTTTCGCACGTTGGTAATATTCCTCAAATCCTTTCTCATTTGTTCGCATATCGATATAACAGATTGTTATATTCGCGTCTGGAAATTCTTCTTTTAATAGTTTTGCATTTTTTAATGCCAGCATACAACATACATTACTGCAGTAAGTTCTTTCCGTGCATCGGCTGCCAACACATTGAATGAAGACTATTTCTTCTGGTTCTTTATCATCTGAAACTCTTCTGACATGACCAGCTAAAGGACCGTTTGGAGCGAGCATGCGCTCTAATTGAGCTTGATTGATTACATTTTCATACTCACCATATCCATATTCACCAAAAGGCTCATAAATATCCCAACCCGTAGCGATAATTATTGAGCCAACTTTGACTTGGACATCTTCTGGCGTTTGTGAGAAATCAATCGCATCTAGCTCGCATTCAGCAACGCAGCTAAAACATTCTACACAAGAATCACGTGCAATATCATAAAGAAATGGAACTGCCTGACCAAAAGCAATATCGATAGCTTTTCTCGTCCCCAAATTTTCATCAAAATAATTTGGAATATAAATTGGACACACTTCTGCGCAGGCTCCACATCCATTACAATCCTCTGTTATGAACCGTGGTTTCTTTTCTATAGTAACTTCATAATTTCCAACGTATCCTTTTACATCTTTAACTTCTGCGTAAGATATTATCTCTATGTTCTCACTTCGATTTACTTCAAGCATTTTTGGTCCGCAAATTCAGATGGCACAATCATCTGTAGGAAACGTCCGATCTAATTGGGCCATACGCCCGCCTATTGTTGTGTTTTTCTCAACAAGGTACACTTTAATATCTTGATTCGCTAGATCTAAAGCAGCGTTCATTCCAGCAATTCCACCTCCAATAACTAATGCCGATTTGGTTACTGGAACTGTTTTAATCGGAACTGTTTCCAAAAGTCTCGCACGTTCTAATCCACTTTTTACCAAGATTTTCGCCTTTTCCGTTGCCTCTTTGAGATCATCTGTACACCAACTACAGTGTTCTCTCACATTTACCATTTGGTAATAATAAGGATCTAATCCTGCTTTTGAGAGAGTATCTCTATAAATCGGTTCATGCGTTATAGGTGTTCAAGCGGACGCAACAACCCGTGTTAAGTTCTTTTCTTGAATATCATTCATTATTTCATTCTGACCACTTTCAGTGCATAGAAAAGGATGAGTTTTAGATATAACCACATCATCAAATTTTTTCGCAAAATCTACTAATTCTCCGCAATCAACTTTACTTTTAATATTTATGCCTCATTGACATGCATAGTACCCAATCCGTTGCATATTAGATTTTTCCATGTTTTTTTTCACATCACCTTTTACTTTAAAAAAATATATCAATTAACTTGTTTTAATTATAGATTACTACTAAATTCTATAAAAATCTTTAATGGTGTATTATATTTTAACTATTTTACTCTTAATTGATATTGTTGTTAAAAACATTATTGGACTTCACATTTAAAATTCTTTCTCTTTATTCAAATAACTAAAGTTATTATTAAGAGCGACATAATTCGTGAATTTTTTTCTATTACTGAAAATTGGAAAGAAGAATAATTTTTTAATCTAAATGATCATAAATAATTATAATTAAAATTCTAAAGAATTAGATCTGAAAATCATCGATATCATACATGTCAAACAAAAAATTTACCCCTTTAGAAGTTTATAATAATCGGCAAAAATTGGGTATAACAAATTCAGTTCATATGCTTATTGATATTATAAATGAAGATAACCCAACGCCCGTGAGAGTAGACGCTATTAAATACTTAGGTTCGATAGAGAATATTCCTAATGATGTAAAAAATGAATGCTTTGAAACTTTAGAGAATATTTTAATATCGGAAAAAAATAATGAACTAAAATGTCAAGCCGCTAATTGCATGGGCAAAACAAAGTTGGAGAAATCACTTGAACCAATGAAATGGTATTTAGAAAATTGTGAAGTCGATTATAAAACGGAAAAAACAATATTAAAGGCAATTAGTAATATTAGATTTGAAAAACCAGAAATAGAATTGTTCATTCAATACTTAGATTCCCAATATAACTCAATAAAACATCTTGTAAGCGATCAATTATTAAAATTAGTTCCTAATAAAGCGATCAAAATTCTTTTAGAATCATTTGACAATAATATTTCTAATATCTGTAAAAAAGAAATTATCAGGTTGGTTGGCTATTATATAGAAAGTTTAAACGTAAGTTTTGCTGATTCTAGTTATCTAAAAGTGAAACATCCTGAAATTATAACCACTCTCTCCGAAAATATTGATAACTTCATTTCTATCTTATCCTTTGTAGATGAGGAAGACGAGAATTTAATGGAAAAAATAACAACGATTTTCAAACTTTTAGAAGAAAAAGCTGAAAAAAAATTGATTTCCATCGTAGAAGATGAAGATTTTATCGCAAAAGAAAATGCAATTTACTTAATTGGAAAGCTAAAACTCAGAAGTGCGATGCAATTATTATTAGAAAACATCGATAATTTTTATAGTGATATAAGTATTGCCTCAATTAGAGCTCTGGCGAATATAGGAGACATTTCAATCATACCAGAATTATTGAATACATTAGACGTCGAAGATATTGAATTTGAATATATAGATATGGATATGAAGTGGTATATCATTGAAACTATAAAAAAGATTTATCTTAATGATAAGAGTGTTACATATGATACATTAATAGAAGAATTAGAACAATCGAATGAAATCTTAAAGGAAAGTATCGCATACATTATGGGTGAGATCGGGAAAGATGCATTCGTAGATCCTTTGCTCTCATTGCTGGATAAAAAAGAGAATATTGATATTAAAAAAAATGCAGTTATCGCACTAGGAAAAATTGGCAATATTAAAGCAATTGATCCCTTATTGAATTATATCGAAGATCCAAGAGAATATTGGCTTTTAAAAAAGATAATTATTGATGCGATATTTAATATTTTTAACGAAAATTGGTATAAAATCAAAAAAGATGAGGAGACTCGGAGAATCTTATTTATGAAGCGAGCATTTCTGATGGATCATCTAAAAAGCAAAGAAAAAGAATGTTTTAAGGTGAAACTCGGAATAATTAAATTTTTAGAAAAATTTGGTGATAAAACCGCGATTGATGTTCTTTTTCGGTTCGTGAACGATTTTCATAGAATTGTGAAGATTTCTGCTCAAAATGCTATTAAAACAATTGGTAAACGATTAGAAGAGGAAAATGATTAATTTAATAACAAATTTGAGAGATTGAATTTAAGAGGGTTTGCTCTTCTCAAACTCATACTAATAACATCAATTCTTTCAAAAAATAGTAAAAAAACTCTCTTTCCTTTTATGATAACTTAATAAATTTTTTTTAATTAATTCCATATAGTTAATTAGTTTTATAATTTAGATTTATAAATTTCAATAGATTCAAGTCAAAGAAAAAAATGACAGAAAATAATACCGAAACTGCACGGAAAAAATATGAATATTCTTTTGATTACATCCAATCCAAATTAGAAGGAAGTAAAGATTCCTTTGGAAAATTAATGAAAGAAATTGTTAGAACGGGTGTATGTACCGAATGTGGTACTTGCGCTGCTGTATGCCCAGTCTTAGAATGGGATCATTTGGTTGGGCAGCCTAAGCTGGTCGGTAAATGTACTGGGTGTGGTATATGTTATAATCAATGCCCTAGAACGATCACCGACCCAAACGAACTTATGGGAGAATTTAAAACAGGGTATGTAGCGAACACAAACATTCCAGAAATAATAGGTGGACAAGATGGAGGCACAGTCACCAGCCTTCTCTGCTACTTATTTGATGAACATTTAATTGATGCAGCAATAGTCACTATGACAGATCCTGAACATCCGTGGTTTCCAGTGCCTCAAATTATCACGACCAAGGATGAAGCGATCAAAGCCTCTGGGTCAGTCTATTGCCATTCTCAAACTATCGAAGCTTTAATGGACGCAGTTCGAGAAGATTATCGATCTATAGCGTTCGTTGGAACTCCATGTAATATTAGTGCTGTGAAGAAAATGTTTAATTCCCCAGCAGGAATGTTAAAATATTTTATGAGAGCCAATATTCTCACAATAGGACTTTTCTGTATGGATTCTTTTGCTCCTGAAGCATTATATCCATTTTTTGAAAGAGAAGGGATTGATTTGAAAAAGGTAGAAAAGATGGATATAAGTAAAGGTAAATTCCACTTATATTATGATAAAGATGATGAACCCGTTAAATCCTATAAAATCAAAGATTTAGATAAATTTAAGTCCTCAAGCTGTAATTTTTGTACCGATTTAACTGCGGAAGAAGCAGATATCTCGGTTGGATCCGTAGGAAGTGGAGCTAATAAGAATACCGTTTTTGCGAGAACGGGAATCGGCGCTGAAATTATCGAGGATGCCGGGAAAAAAGGATATTTAACTATTGAACCGTTTAATGCGATTAATTTGAATTCTGTTCTTTTCCTCGCTAAACTGAAAAAAGTAAGTCAATATAACATTCAAAAACGAAAAGTGTTTATTGTACATGAGAGAGAAGAAGAGGAACCGAAAATCGAATCTAAACCAGAAGAGGGACAAAAACCATCATTCGATATTAAACCAATCATCGATGCTCGAAGAGCTCTTAGTGTCAAAAGAAATGTGAATGAAGTGGATAAGATTTTGGAACTCTCGATAACCAACACTATCGGATTTATTTTGGAAGACCTCAAAATTCGAATAGCTATGGTTGATGATTTATTTGAAAAAAATGTGTGGAATACCAAAATAAAGGAATTATTCCCTTATGAAGAAATTGAGGTCAATTATCCATTAGAAGAAAAAGATGGAGAATTACAACTTGCTGAGGTACTCATAGAAGCCACGACTCAGAAATATGGAAAAATCTATTCAAAAACTTACAAATTGAAAAAATAACTTATATAACAATTTCTTTATATAATTAAAAATTAAGAATAAATGAGAAATACGAAAAATAAAGAATTATTAATTACTATTTGAAATAGCTAAAATAAAAGAGGAGTTTGAAAAATATGAAAATTTCACTTGTTGGACTTTCAGGTTGCGGAAAAACCAGCCTCTACAGTGTAGCGTTTGCGGCTAAAAGTCCGGAAGATACGAAGTCATTAAGCCCAACTATTTTATATGAAACAAGAAGGCATCCATTTTTGGGACTCCAAGTTGGAATATTTGATTTTGGTGGCCAAGAACAGTACCGAAAGGAATACATGGAAAAACCCGAAGTATTTCGAGGAACTGACATACTAATTCCTATTGTCGATCTCCATGATCCTAAAAGTTTTGAAGAATCAAAACAATATTTTGAAGGACTGTTAGATATTTATCGGAAAAATAACGAGAAACCGAAAATTTTTCTATTTTATCATAAATATGATACTGAGGATTATGAGAAGGAGCTTTTAGATACGAATGTAAAGAAAGCACGAGAAATTTTTGAGAATATGTTCGAGAATTATGAATCTAAGTCATATCTTACGAGTATTTACGACCAGGATAAATTGGCGAAGATTTTTAGAGATATCTTGATCTCATCATACGAGGAACTTAAAACCCATGTGGAAAAAGCGGAGAAAAAATTAGAGGAAATTGGAGCAAAGATTATCATTTCAGATATTTCGGGAAATGTAATTGTTCATAATGTGAAGGGAGTTAGCAGCGGATTGACTCTGAGAGGGGATTTACGAGATTTTATCAATGCTTGCAACACGGTTAGAGAAAATATCTTCATGTCAGATTCTGCCATGTTTAAAGGCCGTAATGAGGATGGAAAAGAAGTTGAATTACACATCTTTAAATATATCATTTCTGTACTCATTATGAAAACTGGAGAAATTGAAATGGAATCACAGGATAAGATCAACACCCTATTAAACGATATGAAGCTTTTTGCAGATCTAATCATTTCTGCGCATACAGAATAATCAAAAAAAGGATTAATTTATTTTTTACTTTTCACTCTTTTTTCAGATTTAAATTAATTTATAAAATAATAACATAACATTTGAAATTAGTTCGAATGCTTTTATCCATGAAGAGTTTTAATTAATGTGGATAAAATATAAATATGTAGATAATCTACATAGATATGTGATACATATATGGCTTCTAAAAATATTTCTATTAGATTAGATCTATATAAAAAATTGAAGAAACTCAAAGAAAAAGATGAAAGTTTTTCGGATATCATAGAAAAGTTGTTGAACGAAGGTTTACTGGGTACTCCTTCCCGTTTAATGAAACATTTCGGTGCGTGGAAAGATCTTCCAGAAAATTTTGATGACATTGTTGAAAAATTCCGTGACTCCGTTAATAAAGATACAGAATCAAGATTAAAGGAGAGAATGGATGATATTTCTGGACAGTGATTCTGTGATAGCTTTCTTACGAGGGAAGCCAAACATAGCAAGATTTTTCGCGGAACATAAAAATTCAATATTTGCAATACCAGTTCCAGTTCTCTATGAAATTTATTATGGATTTTATTTTCCTCCTTTATCCACGAATTTTCAAAAAGATATAGGTTTCTTGGAAAAATTAAGAAACGAAGAAAAAAAACTAATTCGTTTATTAAAGGATATAAAAGTTTTTGATCTCACCTTACCCGCTATAAAGAAATCTGCTGAAATTAGTGCTACATTAGATGTTAAAGGAAAATCAGTTGGAAAATTTGATGTATTAATTGCGGGAATAATACTAGCTAATGGATATAATGAAATATTAACAAATAATTTTTCCCATTATGAGAATATTTCTGGTTTGATAATTCATACGTTTTAACCATATTTTAGAGAAAATTTTAGAATTACAATTTTCATTATCTAAAAATAACAAAAAGATTTTATCTTCTACAGTTGGATTCCAGAAGTAATTTTTTTGGTTCTATTTTCCTTTGATCTAGAGGTAATCCTCTCTAAGCTCAGCTATAATCTTTTTCTTTTCATTACTTGATGTCCAAAATCTTAAAAACTTCCTCAATTTTATATAACAATTAAAATCATTTCTACTTAAAAGGAAATATAAAAGAACATAATAATGCGCATATTATAATTTAGAATAGTTATAGAAGTTGTTTCAAATCAGAAAGAGTTCCTTTGTAATTTGGCTCAGGAGTCTCTGGTTTGAGATTTGTATTTGAACTTGTAATTAAAAAAGTTTTACATCCAATATTGGCTGCTACCATATCCTTATCTTCATCCCCAACCATTATACATTTCTCTAAGGGAACATCAATGATTTGAGAGATCTCCTTATAGTAAAGGAGATTGGGTTTTGTTGCGGATACATGCTCAAAGCTAGTAATCAAATCAAAATCAAAAGCACTTACTCCTGCCCATTCAAGACGTTGCTTTATAGCAACTTCAGGAAGAACTGGTGTGGTTGCAATTACAACTTTGTATCCTTCATTGAAAGCTTTTTCAACAGTAGAATGGGCTTCAGGTTTTATTTTAGCAAATTTCTTTAATTTGGGAAATTCATTTTCATAAA
This sequence comes from Promethearchaeia archaeon, assembly GCA_046497275.1. Classification (GTDB taxonomy): domain Archaea; phylum Asgardarchaeota; class Lokiarchaeia; order Sigyniarchaeales; family SOKP01; genus TEKIR-8. The sequence goes on from JAWOFX010000089.1 coordinate 26,948, forward strand.
ACTCATCAAAAACCGGTTCTAAATCTTCTCTCAGATAACCTTCAAGAGGAAAAAAATAATCAGCAAAGACATTTTCATTAGTATCCGTCCCATCGTTTTCCTCCACCATTTTAGATACTTTTAAAAGTCGGGGTATAAACTTTTTTGGTGATACATAATCCTTCACATAATTACTTAAATATAACACATAATTTTTAACAAAAGCATCAATATTAATATCTATTAGCGTTCCGTCTAAATCAAACAATACCGCGTTAATAATCTTCCTCAAACTCATATAAAATAAAATATGCGTAAAACTATAAACTTAATGAAGGTATAACTATTTTTTGATATTTTTTATGATATCTTAAATCTCTTGAATTCCTCTCTTCAATCAATAATTCAAAAACTATTGAAATTCGATAATAATATCAACATAGTTAATAAAATATGATAAGAAGAAACAATACAATATTGAAAAATTAAAAAAAGGGATTTTTATTTTATAATAATTATACCTCTTTAATCCTATAAACCAAAAATAAATATTATTAAAATTCCATACATTTTTTTATATAGTTATATCATAAACTTCATAAAATTTTATAAACTTCATTCCATAATTATGAAATTAAAATTAATCCCGCTTAAAAAATCGGTTATTGTGGGAGATAAATTGCCCATACAAGCGATTTTCAACTTTGAGGAACAAACAGATTTATTTTGGAGCGGGATTCGTTTACTTACATCCCCGCCTTGTAGTAAAAATCTGCAAATTACTAAAAAAGAGATTTTCTCTAAAGGTCTTTTTGAACCCGGAGAGTATATTAGGGAAAAAGCAATCACGATTAAAAATAATGTAGTTCCAACGATAGAGAAGCGAAATTTGGACTACAGAATTGAATTATTATTAAGAACACCAAATCCAGTTAATCCAGATGAAGATATTATTATTAAAAAAAATGAAGACATTAAAATTAAGCCTAAAAAAACAGACACTAAGAAAAAACCTAGTCCTCTCTCATTCTCAATTTCTGGATTGAATGTTAATTTAAGGAAAGATGTATTTAAACCAGGAGAAACTATAAAAATAAATTATACTTCAGAAGGATTAAGAGAAATTGAATTTAGACTCCTTCAAGAAGCAAATTTAATTTGTCATTGTGAACAATACGGAAAAAATTGTCAACAAGTTGAAAATTTACCTCCAGCGATTGCGGGGGATGTGAAGACAAAATCAAATACAGAACAAGGATATCTTCTGTTGAAAGTGCCCGAGGTTGCGGAACCAAGTCACAACTATTTATGGGAGCCTTCTGAAAAAGAGCACTGGGGTGTAAAATATGGAGATTATTCTAAATGGTCCTTATTAGTAATCGGAAGAAAAATGTCAGGAAAAGAACCTATAAAATTTGATTTACCGATAACTATCAGTTCTGAAATTGTAGAAGAGGAAGAAGCTGAAGCTGATTTATTTTCAGGAAGTCCATCTGAAGCTCCCTCTGTTTTTGAGAGTATGTCATCTAAATTGAAAAAAGATTTTCAAATAGATTCAATTGATTTAGTAAGTGCAGAAGATCATGAGATAAAAAAGTATAAAGTATTAATTAAAAATAATTCAAATGAAGATCTTGAAGGCGCCACTGTAAAATTAACCGGACTTCAAGAAGGATTGTTTGAAACGGCCCCCTATTTATTTGGATATAATAAATGGAAAAGTGGCAAAGAAAATGAGATCATGTATGAAACAAAGCAAGAAATCACGGCACTTGTCGCAAATATAGAAGATAATTCTCAAAAGAAAATTAGACTTCAAAAACCTATTAATTAAATTCTTGCGATTAATAGATTAACACACTAATTTTCATCTAAATTATTTTGTTTATTATATGTAAAGACAGAAATATGAAATCTAGGACTTCTACTATTAAGTAAATGGTTTAAATCCCGATTGATATATGATATAATTTTGTAAACAGAAGAAATTTATTTCTCTATTCTCTATAATAACTATGTCGCAGAAGATAGATAAAGATTTAATGTATTCTTATTACCTAGAAGATCCTAAAATTCAATCTATTGAGCGAAAATTGGATCAAATCAAAGTCCAATATTTTTATTTTAATAAGAGTTTGGAGATTTCAACTAAATCAAATGAAGTTTTAAATGGGTGTTTATTAGAAGGCGCTACTAAACTCAAATATGAAAAAGAATCTTATGATTTTAGCCGATTCGATTTCTTTTTTTTACCTCCCGAAAAAAAATTAAGAATAGAAATAGAGTCAGATTCCCATAAAGATAATAAAATCTGTTTAGTTTATAGTAAAATCAAAAAAAAAAGAGAAGTTGAGTTTGAATTAAAGCATTTTGATTTAACTAATTTTATTTCCAGAGGTGAATTAGCATCATCAGATAGAATTGCAACTTATAGAACTGTTTGGACTGCAATTAAGAATGGATATTATATGTCAGGATTTACAAATATCCCAAATAAAGCTTTAAAACAAGGAGTATTAACTAGTGTAAATCTTGTTGAGAATAAATCAGGGGAATTAGAAATATATCCTCATATTCATCCAGGATTTCCAGAAGTCTATATTTATTGTATATCCAATGAGAAAGTTGCTATAACTCAATACATAATAAATGAGAATGGCTTTTCTATTTGCCGAGATCTAAGAAATGGGGATGGGCTTTTTTTTCCAGGTAATTATGGGCACATAAATTTTGCTAAACCCGTATATAAAGAATTAGAATTTTGTATGTACATGTGGATAATTCCAACCTTAGGACTGAAAGATAATATCGAACCAATAACTCTTAGAATCTAATTAAGCTGGATTTGCCACTAAATTTCTACGATACAAACTCTCTAAAATCATTTTTAAGTTATCTTCAAATGTATCTAATATTCCTTCAGAGCTTATTGCAATAGTATATTTCCAGTCAATATTATCATATCGTCTATAATTAATTTCTTCCAAAAATTGATTAGAATCAAATTTTTCTGGTAAATCCTGCTTATTGAAGGTGATAATTTTAGCTATTTTATTAAAAGATTCTATATCAAAATAGCTAAGTAATTCTTTCCAAGAAATTAAATTTCTATAATACGCTTTTTTTTGAGAATCTACAACAAAAATAATTCCATCAACAGCTCTTAGTACTGTGGGACGAGTGACTAAATAAAAATCTTGCCCAGTCGTGGTATAGAGATAAATTTTTAAAGCCCATTTTTCATTTTGAAAAGATATCGTCCCAAAATCAAAATATAGGGTTCTTCCTATAGTACTTTCAATACTTTTTACATTCGCCTTTTTTCCGAAATGATTAAACAGAGCTTTTAAGGATGTCGTTTTTCCTGACATCGCAGGTCCGTAATAAACGATTTTAATTTGGATATTTTTTTCAAATTGATTAATTATCATTTTAAATATATTTGATATTTTATAATAGATTTTGACTAATCTATAAAAATCCCACCGAATCAGATTAAAATTAAAAAATAATAATAAAAAAAGTAAAAATTTAGTTAATTATACTTCTCTCCATTTCTTACGCAAATAATAGATTCCTGCGATTAATGCGGGGATGCCTATTATAATTAATATCCAAAATGCTGACCATAATATCTTTTGAATCCAGTATACATATGGAAGAGCTCCAATATCCGTCCAGAGATTTCCTTCAATGGTGATAATTATTAAGAATGCTATAAAGACAAAAAGTCCAAAAGCTCCGCTTGCGGCTCCTCCTTTGTCTTTTATTTTCTCTTCTCTCCTTTCTCTTTCTCTAAATTGCTCTTTTTCCGATTCATCAAGTAGCAGCCCCCACCAAATTCCCCAAGTAATACCCATATAAGCTATTGTGGGAAGTATGACAATCAAAAACTCCCATAAGGCTACCGTTAAAAACCATAGAATAATATCTCCTATAGAAAAATCGCCTATTGACGCTGATCCATAGTTGCCGATTGCTGATTTCTCGATTACAAGAAAAAGTGTTAGAATAATACCAATGATTGCCCCGATTATTCCAAGTATAAATACGAGTCCAACTTTCCAATGTTTTTTCAGCATTAGTTTAATAAATGTCCAATCTTCTTTTTCGATTTCGCTCATTTTATTCACTTATTAAATTTTTTTTTAATTTATTTAAGATTTATTGGAATGCATTAAGATTAAAGTTTCTTTGATAAATAAAAATTGTTTATTAAAAAGATAAGTGGAGACCGAATTTTAAATATGTAGAAAAATATAGCTATGAAAAATTAACTCATTGGAAAATTAATGAATCATTTTCTATTTTGTAAGGAATTTTATTTCTTAGAATAAGTAATTCGATTTCCCTTCTTAAAATTCCCGGCTTAAGGGTGATGTTTTGTTCCTTTTCTAAAATCTTTGATAATTTATCAAACGTTATTGAACCTCTTTCTTTAGATGTATCATCTAAAACCTCTAATACCCGAGTTTGATTAAGTAAAGACTCCGAATTAGAAATTAATTGGTATAATTTATGAGTTAACGAATAATCAAATTCACCTTTTTTTTCAATCTCCTTTAGTTTATATAAAATATTCAGAGCGTCCACATATTTTTCTTCTGCCATTAGATCTTGAGCTTTTCCTAAACGCTCAATAAATTCTTTAGAATCCATTTTTAGGCTATAATTTACTTGTTTTTTTTATATTGAATATGTATGCGTAATTCAAGAGTGTTTTAATTTTTATAATATTAATTAAATCACAAATTATATTGATATAAATAACTATTTTGAATAAATATTCCATATTATATAAATAAAAGATTTAAAGTGTTGTTTAATTTAATTTAATTAAATAATAAAAAGTTGTGATTTAAAATGGTAAATAAAGAAAAAGTAAGAGAAGTTATTGATAAGATAAGACCTTCTTTACAGAGAGATGGTGGAGACGTAGAATTGTTAGAAATAACTGATGATGGAATTGTCAAAGTACGTCTACAAGGAGCTTGTCATGGTTGTCCTCATGCAACAGTAACATTAAAGCAAGGGATCGAACGCGCTATAAAAACTTACGTTACAGGAATCAAAGAAGTAGTAAATGTATAATTTTTTTTTAAATTCTCTTTTTTATAAAATATATTTCTTTATATTTAATTCTTTAAGAGTTTAGTTTTTCTAATAATATTTTTGAAGAGTAATAAAATAGCAATTTAAATAATAAGGATTAAGAGAATTTTGGAATTCTTTATGTTTAAACTAAAAATTTAAAAATAGAGACTATTATATTACCTAAGACTATATTTCAATTTTTTAATTAATAATTAAAATTGAAATATTAAGTGCTTAATTATTACTCATTAAGAATAATTATGAATTATATTAAAGCTAGTCTCTGGTTTGCGGATGCTTATAGAAAATTTAATCGTTTTGAAAAGTTTTTAGAAAAAGATTCTAAAATTCTTGATATTGGAGTAGGACCAGGAACTTTATCTTATCTTTTGAAATGCAAAGGATTTAACATTACTTCCATAGATATACAAAATTTATCTTTATTTAAAGAAATTAAAACAATAATTTATGACGGGAAAATTATGCCGTTTTACGATAATTCTTTTGATCTAGGACTTATCTCAACTGTTTTACACCATACTCATGATCCGGAGGAGATATTAAAGGAAGGAAAAAGAGTTTCTAAGAGGCTCATCATAATTGAAGATATCTATGATAATAAATTTCAAAAGTTTATGACTTGTGTCATCGATTCTATTTCGAATTTCCAAATCTTTAATCATCCTCATACTAATAAAACTCATTCTGATTGGCTATCATTGTTTAATAAATTGAATCTTAAAATTATTTATTGGCAAATTGACCGAGTGATGCCATTCTTAAGGCAAGCAACTTATATTTTAGAAAAGTAGTATTATAATTATATAGTGGTTGAAAAGAAATTTAGTGATTAAATGCTTTATTTTTCTAATCATCTTTTATTCTATATAAAATTTTAAATCAAATAGTTAATTTGACTCTTTAACTTCATAAATGATTTTATCAATAATAATTATGTTTTATGTTAATTAGTGTAATTATCATAACTTTAAACGAAGAAAAAAATCTAAAAAAGACAATTTTAGCTGCTAGAGAATCAGCAAAATTTAATTCAAATAAATCTTTTCCAATTGAAATTATTGTTAGCGATGGGGGATCTGAAGATAAAACAGTTGAAATTGCTAAAAAATATGCAGATAAAGTTATCAATGCTCCAAAAGGAAGAGTTAAACAATTAAACATAGCTGCAGAAAAAGCTAATGGAGACGTATTAGTTTTTTTACATGCAGATACACTGCTTCCGAGGACTGGATTACTTCAAATCGCTTATACTTTAAAAAAAAATCCTAAAATTATTGGGGGAGGATTTAAAAAATATTGGAATTGGCCTTCTAATATCCAACTAACAGGATTCATTAAAGCATGGAATTATTTTTTGACTGGTTTGGGCAATTGGGGAGTGCAAATAGATAAAACTTTTCCTGGAGATAACGCTATTTTTATGAAAAAAACTGTTTTTGAGGAGATTGGAGGATTTGATGACATCTGGATTTTGGAAGGTTTTGATCTTACTCAGAAAATGAAATATTATACTGAAAAATTATACAAATGGCCTAGATTTAGACGAAATTTGAAATCTATAGCTTATATTCGACCCGCATTACATACCTCAACTAGAAGATTTGAAGTATATGGTTTTTTCCACATATGGATAACTTGGGGGCTTATTTATCTCTTTTGGAGAATCTTTAAATGGCCACAGTATATGATTAAATATAATTTTCAGAAATATACTATCGAACCGGAAGAAGGGAATAAGAAGATTATTAAGTTCTAAATTTTTTTCTGTGTTCACCATTATATTCCCTAAGATCGATGAATTCAATTTCTTATTTTTAATCTAATTTTAAAAATTTCAGTAATCAAGTAGAAGATAAACTATTTCAAAATAATGAATTCTTTAAAAATAAAGAACTATAATTATAATTATATTTCAAATTTCATATATAAAAATGATATAATAGAATAAAATTATAATAGCAGTGAAATTTAAACTTCATTTTTAAACAGAATATTTTCAAGAAAAAGTATTGGTGGTATATATTATGGGAGAAAAAGCACTTATAATATTGATTAAAAATCCTAGGAAAGGAGAAGTTAAAACTAGACTCGCTAAAAAAATTGGTGATGAAAAAGCATTAGAAGTTTATCTTGAGTTATTGAAACATGTAAAAGAAATCACCGTTAATCTAGATTGTAATAAATATGTTTTTTATTCTTCCTATATAAATGAACATGACGAGTGGAATAGTCATAATTATGATAAATTCCTACAGACTGGTATCGATTTAGGAGAACGTATGAAAAACGCTTTTAAAGAAACATTGGAAAAAAATGATAAAGCACTTCTTATAGTTTCTGACTGTTATGAATTAAATTCTGAAATTATTAATACTGCTTTTGAAAAACTTGAAGAATATGATGTTGTTATTGGTCCAGACGTAGATGGAGGATATTATGCGATTGGCATGAAAGAATATCATCCTGAACTATTTGACAATAAAAAATGGAGCACTGAAACTGTTTGTTCAGATACATTAGAAGATTCTAAAAAATTAGGTTTGAATTATTATACTCTCAAAAAACTCAGCGATATAGATAATTACGAAGATCTTAAGAAATCTTCTCTATTTAAGATAATACAAGCATAAACGAATTTTGATAAATTAAATATTTTATTCTAATGAATTTGATTATCAATAAAGTTAATTTTTATTTTACAGATTTTCATATCGTTCCATAGCCTTCAAGATAAATTTCTTTGCAGTTGCTTTATTGAACCAACCTTCTATTTTGGTTGTTTTATCTTCCTCTAATTCTTTATATCTCTTAAAGAATTGAGTTATTTCCTTTTTGAATCCCTCTTGAACATCATTTATGTCTAAAGTGTCTTCGAAAAAAGGATCGTTAAAAGGAACTGCTAAGACTTTATTATCTTCCCCTTCTTCATCCTTCATTTTTAATATACCAAGTGGTCTAACAGTTACTATACAACGAGGATCTAAAGGAAAACGAGACCAAACCAAAACATCCAAAGCATCTCCATCTTTTGCCAATGTCCTCGGAATGAAACCATAATTTGTTGGATAAGTTAAAGAAGAGTGTAGAACTCTGTCTAAAATTAATAATTCATCATGAATTTCATATTTATTTCTAGATTCTCTTGGAATTTCAATTACAGCTCGAAAAATCTCTGGAACCTTATCTCCAATTTCTATATCGTGGTAATTCATTTTCTTGTAAGTGGTTTTAATTTTAAATCAAAGAAATAAGATTTTTGATTTCAATTTTTAATAATCGATGAATATTATTGATTTATTTTCATAGATCTAAATCTTTCAAGGAATAAAAATATATTTTAAAAACCATATCACAAACAAATTGATATAAAATTTGTAATGATCATTTGACCGGCTATTTTAGCTTCATCAATAACACTTTCCTCCAAATATGGAGGATAACTATAATTAGCGATATGATTTTCAGGATGAAATTGGACTGAATAGATTGGTTTCTTTTTATGCCGCATATATTGAACCGTTTCATATCCATTAATAGATAGGCTGGCAAAAATATTGAAATATTTACTTAAATTTTTATCATTTGGTACAACATAATCTTTATGATTAAGATTCACGTGAACTTCTTGAGCAGGGATTAATTCGTCTGATTGGTTGATTTCTAACTTGTAAATATCATTATGAAGTGTTCGATAACTCATCCGTTTGACTTCGGCCCCAAAAGCATAGGCAGCTAATTGATGTCCAAAACAAATTGCTAATATTGGTTTTTTGTATTCATGTTTAATTAAATTTATTTCTTTTTGAAATTTCTTTTTTATCTTCGGATTTTTAGTAAAGCTAGAAACATTCAAACTGGATCCTGTTAGAATTAATCCTATACTTTTCTTTATGCTCTTAATCTCGAGATCAGAATAATGAATTGTTCTAACGTTTATTTGAGGATAATTTAGTCGAATTATATTTTCTAAGCGAATGACTCTCTCTGGTTGATAGCCGCCAGGATAATTATTAATAATATAAATTCTTTTCTTTCTTTTCAAATAGTTAGATAAATCATCTGTTAAATCTTTCCAATAATTTTTAATATTACCCAGAAATTTTCTAATTATACTCATTTAATTCATTACTCTCTTTCTATTTTTGATTAAATTTAAGATTTTAAAATCCTAATCCACCAAAAAGACGCCTAGTTAAATAATCAGTTTGCGATAATGTATTGAGAATTCTATCATCTTCCTGCAAAGGAATTTTCAAGCCTTGAACTTCTAAAGTATTGATCACAGAGATGTTTCTAAAAGTAGTCACAATTCCATCTTTCTCTTCATATTCTAAATTATAATCACTAGAAAGATTTCCATGGATTCTTGCTCCTCCTTTTATTCGATATTTGTTTCCATTATCATCAGAAACGATTCTTGAGTCTCCTAATCTCACTTCAGCATAACTCTGTCCTCTTCTGCGAAGTTTTTCAATCTCCTTGGTTCTAAAATTAATACTCAACTCCTTTTGAAGGGTTTCTTTCTTAAATTTTTTTACAGGCAAAGATTCAATTGTAACCCCTAAATATTTTTGAAATTTATCAATTTTGTTATACCATCTTTTTATACTATCTGATATTGACTCATTAGAATTATTCTTTCTTTTAAATATCGCATTACGTCCATTTTCAACTGCAGCTTTAACATTTGTTTCATGGTATGGATCTATTAATATTTTACCAGTAGAATTGAGAAAAAGTGCGTGATATGCCGATGCACAACATAAATAAGCCAAATCCAAGAGATCTCTTATATCTTGTTGTACATCTATTATTCTAACTTCCACCCTATTTCTTGAAGGGGATTCATCCTTATCATCCCCAACGTTTGTGGAAGGTCCTCGGGGAGATATATCGACTAGTCTAGCCCCACGTGAATTTGCGATAACACTTTTCTCAAATTCGTCCTCACCTGAACCAATCCTAAGATTATATCGCAATCGTCCGTAATATTGCATTTGTACAAGCGCGGGACCTTTTTCTGGTTGCTTAAATTTAGCAGGACCATTCGGTTTCAGCACATTACTTTTTGCATATCTATTGCATGCAATACCTGTTTTCTCACCTTGATAAATGGGAGAATTTGCTGAGATCCCAATAATTTCTGGAAGATAATTCCATAAATAATTATATACTGTTTTTAATTCATTTGGCTTCATAACATAATTTTTTTCATGTATTGAGATATTTATGTGAGTACCAACGATAGGATTAGGATTACTTTGAATTGGATGTAAACTCTGGGCGAAAATTTTCAGTCCAAGTTTTGAGGCTGCCTCAACTAACAAATTTCTTCCCATCTTTACAGCATCTTCTAAATCTTTAGGAGGTAAGGGCAGGGTCACATATTCTATCTGAGACGGAGAAGGTTCAGCATCTAAACTTCTAATTTTCAATTTAAGAGTTTCGAGAAGATTTTCATCTTTATCAAGCAATTTAGCAGCTTGTTCCATGATATCATCGGCTGCTTCTCTTAAAGTACCATCCTTACTGATAATAAAGAATTCTTCTTCAATCCCACATAAAACCTCATAATTATTATAAAGAAAATCTTCTTTATCTTGAGTTTTTTCATCGGAAAACATCTTGTTTCAAACTCCTATAGATTGTATAATCAAACTATTTATTGCTAAAAAGGTTTCATTTTAAAAATTATAAAAAATTTGATTCAAATTGATTGAAAAAACCAGATTTCTGGAAAACATAAATTCTTGAGTTTAATATAAAAATCAAAATTAAGATTGAGGATTAGATTATGTATATAATTGATTAACTTAATTAAAAATTGAGATTTAATAATATTAAACACAAATTTTTAGAATAAAATGGACAAAGAAGAAGAAAACGAAAACGAAATAACAGATTCTTCAGAGGAAGAAAAAACCTTAATTGAAAAATTGAAGAATAAAATAAGTAACAAAAAACCTAAGAAAAGTTCACAAACACAAATACTACAAGAAAAATTAAATCTTGAACCCGGAACACTAGAGAATATTGAAAAGAAATTATTTGTCGCACGTTTTATTGATTATTTTTCAGAAGAGACATTTGATTTTATTTACAGAGATAAAGAGATGAAAAAATATCTGGAACAAATTAATCAAATTTTAGGAAACGTCTCGGATAAAACACAGGAGGACATACTTTTAAACCAGAGTTTTGAGAATAAGCAAATTAATTTCATTCTTGAACAGTTAAAAGAAAAAGCAGAAGAAAGCGCTTCAGAAAAAGGTATTAACAAATCTATAGACAAAAGAATGCGAAATTTAAGTATCTACATAAGTATCCCAATGTTAGTTTTAATATTTGGATTATCTTTTTTCATAGATTACTTTATTCTCTTTCCGATTCTATGTGTCTTTTGTATGGCTCCTAACATCATAAAAAGTTATTTGGTAAAAAAGTGGCAAACATTCAAAGAAGAAAATAAAATGGATTTCTATACAAATAATCGAGAGGACATTATGATACTTAAAGGATTCGTTGAGGATATTCTAGAAAATGTTCGCTCAAAACTTTTAGAATTGAAAATACCACTACAGTTGATAAAATTCGTACTACATAGTAGAGATTATGAAAATCTAGAAGTCATTAATCAAAAAGCTCAAAAAGGAACAACTCAATTTTTCGTTCAATTTGTATATCCTGAGGGAGTTGAACCATTTCCAATACCTGAATCATTAGCTCAAAAATATGAATCTAATGAACAGGCTTTAGAAGAAATTCCAGAAAAGAATTTTATAGTTTTTAAAAATGTAAAAGCAAAAGATGGTATAATTGATAGTTTTGTTCCAACATTAAAGGATAATTTAGCAGATGAAATTAATGATATTTTAAATAAATGCGAGTTTACAAAAGCCACTGATGACGAGAGTATTATTCTTCCCAATTACAGTCCCGAAATGGCAATATATTGTATGTGTGGAGAGATTGTAGAAATAGATAATGTTCAAGTTTGCAACTGGAAAAACGAGTTTAAATTTTACCTTTTTGAAGGAAAGGAATGCGATTGCGGTGAGAAAGTATATGCATTATCATTAATGGACAAAGAGCAAGAAATTCCCGAAGAATTGGAAAACATTTTTACTTAATTTTGTTTTTATTTACTTTTTATTTTCGAATAATAATCATATAATAATCTATATCCTCTTACAGCTCTTTCTACTTCATTTTCAAAAACAGGAATTTTTAGTTCAGAGGCTGTATCAATTACTCTTTTCGCCCCTTCACTCTCTGCTTGAATTAAGGTTGCTATTATTGGTTTATTCGGATATTTCTGTTTTATCTTTTCAAAGATACTAAAATCAAATTCAATTTCTATAAAAAATTCTAATGCTAATATTAAAGCATTTACAGATTTATCTTCAAGAAGGGTATGTGAAGACGTATTATAAATGCCACAAATTTTTGTTCCAATAAATCTATCTGGAGGCCAGTAATCAACTGGGTTTCCAGAAATGCAAGTTGATCCTCCCACTTTTTCTAAGATTTTTTCTCTATGTTTGTTCTCAAGTTTGGCTAGTGAAAGATTCTGTTTACGCATTTCTTTTGCGATTATATGGATTGCTCCGCTACTTGGACCAATTATTCCTAAATTCGGACCCATAGGTTCAGGGCACCAAAGAAAAACTTTAGCGAAATCGAATAATTCAATATAATTCTCAACTGCCAATCCTCCTACATTTTTAAGTTTTCTCTCTCTTTCAATTTGTTTTCCGACATAAAAAAATAATACTGGTTTTTTTGGAGCGCACAATTTAACAGCATCAATTAAATCATCAGATATTTCTCTTAAAAATAACAATATAACTTGGGTTCGCTCATCTTTTAAAAAATAATGTAAAACATCAGATTCTCTAATATGTAATCCGTGACCTAAATGAATAACTTTAGATATAGGCACATCTTGGTTAGGTGACCACCAGCCTAATGCTCCCGCCAATCCACCCGATTGAGCAATATAACTCGCCCCAGATTCAATATTTCTATTTTTTTTCATTATATGCTGTCGAACTGGAATTATTGAAGTGGTAAAATTATTAATAAAATTGATAATACCTATCATTGAAGGTCCCATATACTGTACATCATATTTCTCTGCTATCTTATTCAAATGATTTAATATTGAGGTATTTTCGGTGTGAAAAACTAATTGATCTTCATAATCATCGCGTAATTCTGATTCAATGACGATATATTGAATCCCATATTTAGCTAAACGTTCAAAAGTGGTAAGAATTTGTTTCCCTAATACAATCACAGCTAATTGAGGTACTTCTGGTAGATCTTCCAAGGAATGGTATGATTTTATCCCTAATATCTCATCTGCATTGGGATTTAAAATATAGATTGTACCACGATAAAATATTTCAAGTAAATTCTTTAAAATTGTATAATTGAATGTATACTCTTTTCTTGAAACTCCAACTATAAGAATACTTTTTGGATTAAAAAATGGTGTGAGATCCGTCAATTCTCCATCAAAAAATTCTTCTTGAAATTAATTACTTATATTAGATATATTAATCACCATTATTGAATTTATATTCTCTGTGATGAAATTAAGCATTTATTATACTTAATAAAAGCTGAATTCATTATTACGAATCTAAAATAATAACTAAATCGAAAATTAAATAGGGATTTTGAGTAATTATTATTTTATGTCAATAAATAATTAATTTTTTGGATTATTAAGCGATTTCTACTTGATGTAAACCAATTTCTCTTCTCTTATCGGCATTGTATAAGGGTAAACCTGCTCGTTTTAATATATCTGTTGATTTATATTTCAATAAAACAATTTGGCAGGCTGACGGAAGCTTATATGAAGCTACCTTCATGCGCTTTTTTACTATCTCTAAATTGCGCATATCAATCCCGACATCCATTATCACTTGACCAGCTTTAACACGTGCACAGACACCAGTTGCTCTTCCAAATGAATTCCTCATTCCAGATTGTACTCTGTCTGCTCCTGCAAAGGCCAACATTCTATTTTCTCTATATTTTTGAAATGGTTTTGGTCTCACACGAAGTCTGAAATTCTGTCTCCCAACTTTCTTAAGCAATACACTATTTACGGCAACTCTCATAGCTTCCAATGCATTAGAAGAAATTTGAACTTGGTCCTCAACTTTCAACCCAACAACTAGATCAAAATCATCCCAATCTTTAAATTTATTACCTCCCCAAAAACGTTGTATTTTACTCTGGGATCCACCACGAGCATATTCTCTTCTATGATTTGAAGAACGCTTATGTTGGTAAGGTCTTCTCGTCCATTCCCGATAACATCTCCAAGGTCGTTTATGCGCCATTCATCTTCACCTATTAAATATACTTTAGCAATTAAAGATTTTATTTCTACAAATAAGAACACAATTCATAAATTAATTGTAATTAGTTGTATGATTCCTACTTAAAAAATTTTATTTAAACACAATTTTACTATTCTCTTTAAAGGTCAAAAAGAGAGAATTATTATTAATTTTATAAAAAAGTAATTATATTTGAAAAAGGTAATTTTTCAATCTTCTAAATCTGCAACAAGTTTCAGAATGGCATAATATCCGTTGTACCATAAATATATCAATAAGAAACTTAATGAATTAATGAAAAAAACAAATATTCCTATAAAAAGTGCTAGTAATCCTCCAGAATATGTTTCTAATAGAGCAGATAAGGAAAAGCTCCCGTCTGTTGCTCCTAATACTAAATCAAAAATTAAGGAAAATACACTTCCAATGATGATAGCGAAGACACTTAACATCAAAGCTGCAATCATTATCCTGATTGACCATTTATTTTTAAATTTCTTGGGATAAGTCTTTCTCTTAAATAGAATTTTTAAGATCACCACTATTCCTTTTTTGAACAATCCATAGAAGAAAATCAACAGAAAAAAGAACACTGCTAATATAATTCCAATTATTGCGACTTGGTAACCTAAACTTAATTGGAGGAATAAAGTAGTTTTTCCATATCTCATAATTAAATCTGCAACCGTCCAGGCGATGCCACCAATTATGATGATTATTGCTAATACATAAAATATATATAGTATTTGTGCGGCATATCTTTGCACTTTTTTATATTCTACTAATTCTCCTGCCATTTTTGAATCTGACTTCTCTTTGTTTTTAATATTCATAATTTATGTGATTTTGTTAATATTTAGTCAAAAAATATTTTTATTCTACTTCTTAATTTTCAAATTGCTTCCTTAATTTGAATATTTTTATTTATTTATAAATATTTATTCTTTGCTTAATCCTATTAAGTATATTAAATAACAAACAATCTAATAGTATTAAAAATTCTTAATAATTATAAAAGTAGTATTTTATAGCCATAAAAAATATCTAAATACCAATCTATACAAGAAAAAAATTTATTATTATTCTTTTCAACGTGAATGAATGAAATAAATCCAATTTTAAGGAAAAAAACTGAATTACTCTGTAAGGGATTATATTTAGATCAAGATCTCATCAATTATTATAAAAAACAAGGAATTGATTTAGATTTTGGAAGAAAAGGCGGCGCTGGTCCTTTAGGTGGTCGTTACTTCTTATTAGAGGATAAAGAAACATTAGTAAATGTGGCTTTATGGGATAACCCCGAAAAATCTAATCTTATTTTAACCAGGAAAAACGGTGATTTTTTCGAAGTACTAAATAGAAATACTCAAAAACACTATGCTTCTGTAATATTGATTGAAAATCCAAAATATTATGCATCAGAATATAAAACATCTGATGGGATACCAATGAAAAAGATTGCTCTTGTCCACGGAATAGATTGTCTCGCTACCACTGTTTATCAAAAGTGTAAATATTGGGCGTGTGGAGAAGCATGTAAATTTTGCGGAATTGAATTGAGTCTTAAATATGATACTACAACTATAGAAAAAACCGCTCAACAGATCTCAGAAGTGATTACGGTGGCTAAAAAGGAGGGGAGATGTTCTCATATGACTCTAACGAGTGGAACCGAAGATAAAGAGGATAAAGGAGCAATGAGATATATGAATATATTAACAGGAATAAAAAATAGACATCCAGATATCCCTCTCCATATACAAATTGAACCTATGAAAGATTTAGAGTATATAAAAAAACTAAAAAATTCAGGAGCAGATACTATTGGTATTCATATTGAGTTATTGGATGAGACTTTGAGGGAGGAAATTACACCAGGTAAGTATAGAATCCCTTATAAATGTTTTTTAGATAACTGGAAATATGCAGTGAAAATATTTGGAGAAAATCAAGTCGAAACCTTTATCTTAACTGGGTTTGGAGGATCTGATAAAATTTTTAAAAAAAGAATTAAAGAAATAATCAAATTAGGAGTGATTCCTTTTATAACCCCTGTCAGAGCCATACCCTCAAAAAAAAAGGGGACGCCTCCTACAAATTATAAGGAACTAGTTAAAATTTATCAATGGGTCTCAAAATTAATGTTAAGATATAAGCTTAATCCTCTGAAAAATAAAGCTGGTTGCGTGAGATGTGGAGGATGTTCCGCAATTAGCGAGTATTATAAATTCTTGATTAGAGATTAAATAAAATCATCCTAATAATAACATCAAACTTATTATATTCAAATATAGATTTCTAACTTTTTATAATTCGAAATTAGATTTGATGATCTGAATCCAAATTTTCAATTTCTGAAAAGATCAGCTGTTTTTTTTAAACATTTATATTCTTGTCTTCTTTTATTGGTATATTCTCCTAAAGGTGTGTTTGGAATAAATCCATTTGGATATTCTCTCTCTAATGCCTTAAGCAAGTTGATGATATGTAAAGATGCTGAAGAATCTGCAATATCATCGTGTTTAAGCATCACGGATATTGGTTCCCTGCATTCGTGCCGTATAAATACTCCATAAGAAGTAATTGTTTCCGGTACTAATTTTTTTCCAATTAGTTGTTTTAATCCCTCACGTGATACTCCACATGGGCTTTCAACAAGGAGTTCTATATTCTGGATGATTGGAAATTTTCCTTGGGAATGGTCTAATATAATTTTAAAAGTAGGAAATCCATATTTAGTGAAGTATGTATCTATTTCAGGAATACCCGTATTCGGATGAACATTACACATAGCCTTTGGCATAACAATTTTAGGATTGATTTTTTTTACTTGACGTAAAAAACCTTCGCCGAAGTCAACTGCAATAATTGTAGGTTTTCCGTATTCACAAATTTCCATTACTATATCTGGATGTCTAATATAAATAATAAGAAGGTCTGCCCATTTTATTTTGCTAATAAATTCTTTATTAAGGTCAACCTCGTCGATAATTTGGTTCAAAGGTCTTTCTCTTATTGTAAAAAATTCAGTTGCCGGGAATTTTCTAAGAATCGTGTTTGCCGCTCTATCACCATATTTTCCATCGCTAGCGATTAAAATATTCATGAAAACATCTAAATCCTTTAAGAGAAATTTTAACCTTATCTATGAAAGTATTTCAAATGAATTAATTTTTATGAGTCCTCAAAAGGAAAACATCTTTTTTATATGAAATTTCAATGGGTATTTGAGTATTTAAGACATATCATAAAGATCAAACATTTTAGAATCTATTAGAAAAATAAATATTAATAATTAGCGATAGGTTATTTTAAATTGGATTAATTTATTTAATTAATTTCTAAATTTACTAATATTATTACTATGACTGAAACTAAAACTCCAAAAAAGGAAGAAACAAAAACCAATAAGAAGCAGGTTAAGAGGACTTTTAGAAATCTTTCAGATATTGAAATAGAGCGTCTATATAGGCCCGAAGATATAAAGGATTTAAATTATGAAATGGATTTGGGAGAGCCGGGCAAGTTTCCGTTCATAAGAGGGCCTTATAAAAATATGTATCGAGGGCGTCTCTGGACAATGCGGCAATTTGCTGGATTCGGTACTGCAGACCAAACTAACAAGAGATTTAAATTTCTTATCGACCATGGACAAACGGGACTTAGTGTGGCATTTCATTTACCCACTATATATGGATGGGAATCTACTTCTGAAAGAGCATTAGGTGAAGTAGGTAAGGAAGGAGTCGCAATTGACACCCTAGCTGACATGGAAACGTTATTTGATGGTATCGATCTCTCTAAGATTTCTACTTCCATGACGATTAATGCTCCTGCCTCAATTTTATTGTCTATGTATATTGTTGTAGGTGAAAAACAAGGTGCCAAACCAGAACAATTAAGAGGCACAATACAGAATGATATACTAAAGGAATATATCGCACAAAAATCTTGGATCTTCCCTCCAGAGCCTTCTATGAGACTAATTGTTGATACTATAGAATATTGTACTAAATATGTTCCACAGTGGTATACTATTAGTATAAGTGGGTATCATATTAGAGAAGCGGGATCAACAGCAGTTCAAGAATTAGCGTTTACACTTGCTGATGGATTTGCTTATGTCGAATCTGCTATGGAGCGTGGTTTGGATGTAGATGATTTTGCTCATCGTCTCTCATTCTTTTTCAATTCTCATAATAATTTTTTCGAAGAAATAGCGAAATATAGAGCTGCGCGCAGGATATGGGCTAAGCATATGAAAAATAAATACGGAGCTAAAAAACCAGAATCAATGCGTCTTAGATTTCATACCCAAACTGCTGGAGTTTCATTAACTGCTCAAGAACCAGAAAATAACATTGTAAGAGTCACACTTCAAGCCCTTGCGGCTGTTTTAGGAGGTACGCAATCGTTACATACCAATTCTTTTGATGAGGCTTTATGTTTACCAACGGAAAAAGCTGTAAGGATTGCTTTACGGACTCAACAAATTATTGCTTACGAGTCAGGAGCAGCTGATACGGTCGATCCTTTAGCAGGCTCTTATTATGTTGAATGGCTTACAAATAAAATGGAGAATGAAGCTGAGAAATATTTTGACAGAATTGAAGAACTGGGAGGGGTTATTCCTGCAATAAGGAAAAATTTCTTCCAAAAAGAAATCGCAAATGCATCTTATAAATATCAAAAAGAAGTAGAGAGAAGGGAAAGAATCATAGTGGGAGTAAATAAATATAAACCGGAAAAAGAAATACAACCAGATATTCTAAAAATTGATGACGAAGTCTCAGAGAATCAGAAAGAAAGATTAAAACAGATTAAAAAGGAACGGGATAATGAGGCTGTTCAGAGCGCTTTAAATGATTTAAAGGATGCTGCTAAAGGCACAGAAAACTTAATGCCTTATATTATTAAGGCGGTAAAAACTTATGCTTCTGTTGGGGAAATCATTGGAATCCTTAAGGAAGTATTTGGAACTTACACGGAGGATTCAATTTTTTAATGAGGTAAATAAAAATGTCAAATGAGAGAAAAATAAAAGTACTTGTATGTAAACCGGGCTTAGATGGGCATGATAGGGGTGCAAAAGTAGTAGCTCGAGGTCTTAGGGATGCGGGTATGGAAGTAATCTACACGGGATTGCACCAAAGTCCAAAAGATATCGCCAATACCATCGTCCAGGAAGATCCCGATGCTGTCTTATTGAGTATATTGAGTGGAGCTCATAATGCTTTATGTCCTAAGATTATGGAAGAATTGAGAAAAAATAATATTGATGATGTTTTAGTAGCCGTTGGGGGAATTATACCAGAAGAAGATAAAGAATTTCTTAGAAAACATGGATTATCAGGTTTTTATGGGCCTGGAACAGAAATTAAAACGATTGTTGAATTTGTTAAAAATAATCTCAAAAGATAAAGTTTTATTATGGAAAATAAATACGAAGATCTTATCGATCGATTAATTCAAGGAGAACCTAGAGCAGCAGCAAGACTTATTACAATAGTTGAGAATAACATTAATGCGGCTGAGGAAATAATAAATTCGATATATCAAAACACCGGAAATGCATATATTTTAGGTATTACTGGAGCACCTGGAAGTGGAAAGAGTACGTTCATATCAACACTAGTAAAGAAATACGCTAATCAAGGAAAAAAAATAGGGATTATATGCGTTGATCCCTCATCTCCATTAACAGGTGGCGCTCTTCTTGGAGATAGAATTCGGATGAAGCAACATTTTTCTTTAGATAATGTTTTCATCAGAAGTATGGCAAATCGAGGGCAATTAGGTGGGCTCTCTCGAGCAACAGAAGATGTAATCAAAATTCTTGATGCTAATGGTTGCGATATTATTATCGTAGAAACTGTGGGAGTAGGTCAGTCTGAAGTTGATATCTTTAAATCTGCTCATAGTGTCTTAGTTTTATTGGTGCCTGGTCTTGGAGATGATATTCAGACCATTAAAGCGGGGATAATGGAAATTACTGATATTTTTGTTGTAAATAAGATGGATCTTGAGGGAGCAGACCGAAAAGTGGCTGAACTTATTCAGATGTTGGAACTAAATATGAATTACAAATATGATTCGAGTGTGATAAAAGATGATTATGCAAAAACACGGGATTGGACACCTGAAATAGTGAAAACAAATTCAATTACAGGAGAAAATTTTGATAAATTACTCAAAACAATAAATAAACATAGAGAATATTTAGAGAATTCTGGAGTTATTTCGAATTATAAAAAAAATCGAATAAAAAATGAGACTTTGCAAATTCTAAAACATAAACTAACTAAGAAAATAGAGAATCTCTTCAAAGATAATGAAAAGATTGACGAATATATCAATCAAGTTATAGATAAAGCAATCGATCCTTATACTATGGCGGATCTTATTATTGAGATGCTTGGTCTTAATAATAATGTATAGTAACTATGAATTTAATTCTAATTACTCTTAATTTTTTAAAATGAAGAGTCTTTTAATTGCTGGAGGTGGCAAATTCGGTAAGAAAGCCATCGATTATGCTAAAAAATTAAAATATAGAACAATTTTAATTGATAGAGATCCAAACTGCTATGCATCCAACCAAATTCAAAAAAAATATGAGAGTTTAGATAATTTAACAAAAGATTTTAAAGAATTTAATGAGGAAAAGATCTTATTTTTGAATGAAGATATTTCTATTATCTATGAATTAATCAAAAACTTTCATTTTGAATATATTATTCCTGTTGTACCAATACATTTAACATCTTTAATTGTGAAATTATGTTTAAATTCATTAGGTGTAAATTTAGAACCTGATAGTAAAAGGATTAATTATTATATTGATAAGATTGAACCAGAACTTCTTTTAAATTATAATAAAGATGCAGGTTTAATTTATTTATCTTATGCTAAAATCGACGAAATTTGTCCTGATGACTGTCCAGGACCTCCTAATTACTGCCCAAATTTTAAAAGAGAAAAACCGATTACAATCACAAATTATGTAAAGAAATTTTTCGAAACTCAAAAAATGATCGAAATTTCGAAAAAGAAAAAGTTTGCTAATTTTTTGCTTGAAAGTTATCAATTGATGGCAGGGCTTGGTGGATTGAAAGGCAATGAATTAAAAGAGGTGGTAGAAAAAATTCAGAAAAATAAGAATTCTTTTATATCAAATAAATATGAAATAAGAGTCGCTACTACATGCAATTGTCATGGAATAATTAGTTTTCTGAAAAGTGAATTAATTCAATGATATATATATTTTAAAACATGGATGTTATTATTCAAATTCCAATTTATTATAACTCTTTAATTATATCTCTGGAAATAATAGATCTATTTTCTAAATAAATTGATACGAAGATCAAATTGTTTAGCACTATTAGGACAATTTGATTCACAACAACCCGGTATATAAGAATAAACATCAAAATTATCAATGGGAACAAGAAGATACATCAAAGAATTAACAAGAGAACAAGAGTGATTAATCTCTTCTAAAGGTCCATCACATAGCGCAGTTTTATGTTCTTTTTTATTCACATAAATACATAATCCATCCTTAGGATAAAAACCAAATAAGTATTGGAATTTTGGGATTATTGGATATTTCTCAGTTTCTACTTTTCTTTCATATGTTTTTTCAATATTATTAAAAGAAAGAGTGAATTCTAATGCTTTATAAGAATCATTTTCTTTATCTTGATCTGTGATTTTGTGAATAATAAAATCCTTAGAAACAGCTTGATCAATTAAGTTTTCTAATTTTTGATCTAACATCATTTTAAATCTTTAATATCTTATCTTCTTTTGGGTCTATCCATTCAGAATAAATCTCAAGAATTAAGGAATTGCTTTTTTTTTCGCATTTGGGACATTTCTCATCAGTTAGTTTTTTAAATGTATAATCTCCCTTTTGAAATGGTCGAGTATATTTTTCCTTACATTCTCCACATTGGATTACGGAATATACTTTTTGGATAAATCTGTCTTTTCTATCAAGAATGTCCCCAATCGCTGGAATCGGAGGTAAGTCAGGTTCTTCACTCATTATCAAATCGACTCTATTTTTATTATTTTAATCGTATTATAATTTATTACTTTTTTGATATATAAATAAACCTAATCTAATATTTTTATTGGTTATGTATAAAATTTATAAAAAGAAATTGAGTGAATTTTAGAATTTAAATAATGAATCGAAAATTAAAAATCTATCAACTAAGGACGACAAAACTTTCATCTATATCACGCCGAAATTTGTCGGAAAAAAAGAATATTCAAAAATGATCAAGAACAGCAATCTTCTCATCGAAAATGGACAAATAGACGATTTTTATACAAAAAACATTGTTCCATCTCTTCCGACATTTAAAGAATTGGTATAGCCCGAATTATTGTCGGCTTAAATTTAGAGATTTTTAAATTTCAATTAAATAGAAAAAACCAAAAATACACTCAATTACTGATTTCTTTTTTTAGCATTTAATTCTCTTTTTCTTCTGAATTAAGATTTATATTAGATTTTATTTTAATAATAAGAGCAAGATATAATCTTATTTAACTGATAAATTATATTAAATTAAAATGATCTACAAAAAAATAAAAAATATTTTTAAAAAATTTAGATGAATTCCAAAGAACTTGTAAAAGCAGCATTATACTTTGAGTCTCCAGAAAGAGTCCCATTTTTCAAAGATGTGAGAGGAGATGTGTGTTTTTTGATTCTTCAACCATCACAAAGTTGGAGACCGGGTTGGAAAGAAGGAGAAGAGGGTCTATTTCCACATGTAAGGACTAATTATAAATGGGAGAAGCCAGATTGGGCAATAAACAGTTCGATAACTGAAAATGAGAAATGGAGTGAAATCCCTCATGAGGAAATCGATGAATGGGGTTGTATTTGGAATATGAGAGGTAAAGATGACAATATGGGACATCCCGGACGACCTATTCTTGAGAATTGGAGAGAATATGATAATTATATTGAAAAATATTATCCTGACCCTTGGGATGAGACAAGATATGAATTTGCTCTTAAATTAAAAGAATCATTTGGGAAAGATAAATATCTTATGGGGCTTATTGCTGATTTTGGTCCATTTCAAAGATCAACGAACATACGAGGATTCTCAAACTTTCTAATAGATCATAAAAAAAACCCAGAAATGGTTAAAAAGCTCTTAAATTATGTAAATGATTGGCATATTGAAACCATGAAAGCATGTTTTAAATATGGATTAGATCCTGATGGATTCGAGATAATCGATGATTTAGGAGAACAATCTGATCCATTTTTTAGTCCGAAAACGTTCAAAGAATTTTATGCTCCTATTTATAAAAAATTATGTGATGAGGCTCATAGTCTAGGAACCGAAGTTCATTTACATTGCTGTGGAAAAGTCGATAAAATTTTACCTATTTTAATAGATTGTGGACTGGATGCTATAGAGTTTGATAGTCCAAGAATGACTGGGTATAAAGATCTTAAACCTTTTAGAGGAAAGATA
This sequence comes from Promethearchaeia archaeon, assembly GCA_046497275.1. Classification (GTDB taxonomy): domain Archaea; phylum Asgardarchaeota; class Lokiarchaeia; order Sigyniarchaeales; family SOKP01; genus TEKIR-8. The sequence goes on from JAWOFX010000089.1 coordinate 50,916, forward strand.
ATGATATGGGGGTGTGTAAATATTCAATCGATTTATACGAAAGGAACACCAGATTTAGTAGAACGAGAGGTCTGGCATATGGTGCGTAATTTAGGAACAAAAGAGGGAGGATATGGAGCATATTTTTATCCTACTCCAACAGACTTAAAAGTACCTCCTAAAAATATAAAAGCTTTTCAACGAGGGTTGAAAAAATATGGGAATTATACTGAAATTCCAGAACATTGGTGGGAATACCCTGTCTCTGAAGAATGGGGCTTTCTTGAGGTTCCTCCACTTCCACCTCTTAAAAAATAAGAAATCACTTTTAATTATTGATATTAAGTACAAATATCCACCTATTTTACAATAATCTCATTTTATATGATATTCCTTCTCAATTTTATTATTAAAAATAGAAAATAAATGAAATTTTTTTGGGATTAATCTGAATTTTTTAATACTCCTTCCCAATTTTATTCCTGATTCTTTTCTTCCTGTTCTTGATTTATCTTTGATTTATCTGATTTTTCTTTCTGTTCAGCTTCTTCTTTATCCTCTAATTTTTCTTCCTTTGGCTCAGGAGGTTTAGGCTTACGAGAAATGATAACTTTAGCATATCTTAAAACTTCTTTTTCATACATCCAACCCTCTTGTACCACATCTATAATTGTATTACTTGGAATATCTTGGCGTTCAATAGTACTTAGGGCTTCATGTTTATTATAATCAAAAATTTCTAATTCTTTTGTATTCATTGGATGAGCTCCCATTGATTTCATGATATTTAAAAATTGTTTATAAAATTGTTCAATGTGCCCATTTTTTTCTTCATTTTTCACAGCACTTTTAAAAGAGTCATATAATGAAAGAAAATTTTTTAAGGTGTTTGCTGTATATTGATTTCGAAGATTTCGCCGTGTTTTTTCCCAACGCTTCTGAGTATTTTCGAATTCCGCTTGTAACCTTGCGAATTTATCCTCCCAATTATTATTTAGATTCTTTAAATCTTTAATTTCATCCTTTTTTTCATTCAGATTTTCCTCTAAATTGTGAATTTTTTCAATTAATTCTTCCTTGGATAATTCTTTGAACTTCTCTTCTTCTAAAATTTCTTTTTCCTCTTTTTTAGAAACGCTATTATTTTTTTGATTTGATTGGGAGGAATCCTCATTTTTAGGTTTTTTTGATTCTTTGTTGTTCTCCTCTGTATTATTTTCTTTCTTATTATTATCATCATTCATTTTTTTTCCCAAAATATTGATTAAATGATTATTTAGTGACGCTAAATCTTAATTTTTTAAATTAATAAAATCCTTAAAATTTTACCTAGATTAGAAGATCATTTATATTTTAATATGGTAAATTCAAAAATATTGAATTTTTAAAGTTCAATACCTAAAAATATGATATTTTTTATGTTTATTTTTAATAACTGAAATAGGAAAACTTAATACTAAAATTATCTATTTCTTCAATTTCTTTTATATAAAATAGAAGAAACTAATATTAGCCCGGTTTTATAAGAGTATTTTAAGAAATAATGGTGATATTAAATGGGTTTATTAACAAAAGAAGAAATAAATCAATTACCTTCACAATTTGACACAGTTCCATATAATACTTTTTTTAAGTTATGGTACGCTCTACAAAAAGCGCTCCCTGAGGATCAAAAAGATAAAATATTAACTCGAATTGGAAGAACAATAGGAAAAGAATTTGATGATAAGGGTCTAGAAACAATAAATGGACTTTTAGACCGTTTAAAAGAATTTCTGGAAAAGGAGTGGGCAATTACTGATAATGCAAGAATTCGCATTGAAAGAGATGAAGAAGGAAATCTAATAAAAATTAAAGCAGAACAAGATAGTTGTAAAATGTGTTTTGCTAACACATATTATAAATTTCATGATTATGGAAGTCCTTCTTGTATATTTCCCCAAGTAATGATGGGAATTTTATTAAAAGTAAGGAGTAAATTTGGATTTAAAAATTTAAGATTTGAGGGAGTGCAAAAAGGTGGAGTGGGTCAATGCGCTATGGTATGGAATGTAGCTTAATAATTAATATAAAATACCTTTTTCTTTTATATGTCTCGACATTTAAATTCTAACTTTTTAGTTAATATTATTCCCGTAAAGTAGAACAATTATTAAATGAAATTTTCAATTGATAAGAAAATAAATATATATGATTATGATTATTAAGGTTAGAGAATGAAATTAAATCACAATATTCCCAATGATGAGATTAGTGTATCTGCATTTTATGTGTGGAATGAAAACCATCCCTATGAAGCACTCTGCTGGTACTTAGCCGAGAGACAGTTATACGTGGAAAACAACTTCAAAATACCAAGAAAAGAACACATCCAAGGGAGATCTTACTATATTTACGATAATCACCCTCCATATGATGTTTTGTGTTGGTTAATCGGAGAATTAAATTTATTCATAAAAAGAAATACTTCTAATCGTACTTTTGATACACTTTTCTCTGAATAAAATTCGATGTATTAATTTTGATAATAATTTTTATTTAAATTTAGATTAAAAGTTATTTTGATTCAAAATTACTTAGTTATTTCTATTATAATCAACAAATAATTGAATATGCGTATTTTTTTTATAATTTAGAAAAATGGAATAACATAAAAGAAATAAATTATTGGAGAATATTAAATGGAGATAGAAATATTAAATCTATATAGTAATATCGCGAAACCGGGAAGTAATTTAATTGGAAAACATGGTCAAAGTTTTTTATTAACTATTGAAGATGAAAAAATTTTATTTGATACAGGAGGATCAGGGACTGTTTTATTGAAAAATATGGAAAATCTTAATATTGATCCAAATGATATCTCAAAACTTGTAATTTCACACGGGCATGATGATCATACTAAAGGCCTTCCTGATTTCTTAGATGCTAGAACTTCAAATGAACCATTAATAATCTATGCTCATCCTAATGTAAGAGAACCTAAACTCGTAAAAGCGTTATTCTTTAAATTTAATATTGGATTTCCGAAGTTGACTAAAGAACAAGAGCGAAAAATAAATTTTAGATTCAATAAAGAGCCTATTAATATAAATCAAATAATCTTTACAACTGGAGAGATAAAGAATCGAAAATATCGAGATGGGGTCGAACCAAGAGCGTTACATAAGGAAGAAGGTGAATACAAAGTTGACCCCGTATATGATGATATCAGTTTAATATTAAAAACAACTGAGGGGGTAGTCATTATCGCGGGTTGTGCACATGCAGGTATTTTAAATATATGCGCTCAGACTAAATGGATTTTTAATAAGCCTATAAAGGCAATCATAGGGGGTACTCATATGGTGCGATATTCAAGAGAAGAAGTTATAGAAACTGGAAAAATATTAATTAATGAATTTGATAATCCTGATTTATATCTAAATCACTGCACAGATCAACTTCCTTATAAATTTTTAAAAAGGACAAAAGCCATAGATATTTTGCAAAAAGACTTTAGTGAGAATAAAATAAACCCCTGCTATGTGGGGACAAAATTAATATATAACGTAAATGAAAATTAAATTTTATTTTTGGTTATTTTTGTTGATTCTACTCCACTTTTTTAATTAAAAAGGTGTTAATATTATTGAACATCAAAACTTTATGCATTTAAACGATTTCCTAAGACTTTCTACAATTAAAAACGGAATATTGTATATAAATACTAAAAAAAAAATTTACAAAAAATAACAACCTTTAATATTTATTTTATTAAAATTTCATTAGAAGATACAAAATAAAACTATGATATAGAGATCATTTATTAAGTAAAATTTTTAATTCTTCGATCTTTATACTTTATAGAAGCAAATTAAATAATTCAAGTATCTATTTTAAAAATATCATAATAATTTCATAATACGTAGAAAAAGTGTAATTAAAAATGAGTGAAGGAGAAAAGAAGAAAAGAACAAAGAAAGAAAGAATAGTAGGAATAGATTTAGGAACGAGTAATAGCGCATGTGCAGTACTAAATGCTGTTGGAAAACCTGAGATCGTTCCAGCTGCAGAAGGAAGAACGTTAGGAGGAAAAGCATTTCCATCCTATGTCGCATTTGATGAAAATGGTCGTAAAATTGTTGGGGAGCCAGCCCGAAGACAAGCGCTTTCAAATCCAGATGGTACCGTTACGGGGATAAAGAGAAAAATGGGTACTTCCTACAAGGCGAAAGTACAAGTGGGGGGAGAAGAAAAAGAATTTACACCAGAAGAAATTTCAGCGATGATATTGAGAAAAATAAAAAATGATGCATCCGATTATTTAGGCGAGGAGGTCAAAAAAGCAGTAATCACCGTACCAGCCTACTTTAATGACGCTCAAAGAACATCAACAAAAAATGCGGGAGAAATAGCAGGCCTTGAAGTGGTTCGAATGATAAACGAACCCACCGCAGCTTGTTTAGCTTATGGACTAGATAGAGTATCAGAAGAATTACTTAAAATCTGTGTTCTTGACCTTGGTGGAGGTACATTTGATGTCACCATCATGGAATACGGAGAAGGAGTAGTTGAAGTGTTATCTACAGCTGGTGACACTCAATTAGGTGGAAGAGATATGGATGATAAGATCACCGATTGGATTGCTGAAGAGTTTAAAAACAAAAATGGCATTGATCTTACTAATGATAAAAAGGCAATGATAAGAGTTAAAGATGCTGCTGAGAAAGCAAAAATAGAATTATCTACTACATTATCTACTGATATTAATCTCCCCTATATTAGTCAAAAAGATGGTAATCCAGTTCATTTAGAAATGGAATTGACAAGGGCTAAATTAGAACAATTAGTTGAACCCGTTCTCAAACGTTTAGATCCCATTATGAGACGTTCTGTGGGAGATAGTAAACTATCTAGAGATGAAGTTGACAAAATACTCCTTGTTGGTGGTCCTACTCGAATGCCTTGCGTTCAAGAAAGATTCAAAAAATTCTTCAATAAAGAACCAGAACATTCAGTTGATCCTATGGAATGTGTTGCAATTGGTGCGGCAATCCAAGCAGGAGTAATTGCGGGAGATGTTGAAGATTTATTACTACTAGATGTTACTCCTCTCTCTTTAGGAGTTGAGACTTTAGGTGGAGTATTTACAAAATTAATTGAAAGAAATACAACAATTCCTACTGAGAAGAAACAGATTTTTAGCACTGCTGCAGATAATCAGCCCGCGGTAACGGTTAACGTACTTCAAGGAGAAAGGGCTATGGCGAAAGATAACATTTCTTTAGGTGAATTTCATCTCACGGGAATTCCACCTGCCCCTAGAGGTGTTCCCCAAATTGAAGTTAAGTTTTCAATTGATGCAGATGGAATAGTCCACGTTACAGCTAAAGACTTAGGTACAGGAAAAGAAACTGGAATTACAGTTTCAGGAGCGAAAGGTTTATCTGAGGATGAAATTCAACAGAAAATAAGAGAAGCTGAAAAATATGAAGATGAAGACCAGAAAAAGAAGGAATTAATTGAAGCAAGAAACAATGCAGAATCAATGATTTATCAGGTTAGAAAATTAATGGAAGATAACAAGGATAAAATTCAAGATGATGAGAAACAACAAATTGAAAACGCTATTAAATCTTTAGAAGAAGATATAAAAATTGAAGATGTTCAGCGAATAAAACAAGGAATTGAAAATTTGCAAAAAGCTATGCATGGATTTTCACAAAGAGTATATTCTCAACAAGGTCAACAACAAGCATATCAACAAGCTGCTGAGCAAGCACAGAGGGCAGCACAAGAAAGTCCCCCTCCTGGAGGTATGGGCGGTCAGACTGGTGGAGGAACAACTGGTGCTGGAGGGGCTTCCTATAAGAGTAGTGAAGACGAGGAGAAAAAGAACGTAGTAGATGTAGACTGGGATGAGGAAGACTAAATTTAATATCAAAACATAAATATTTTTATATTTTTTAGAGCAAATAACTCAGAACTCTTTCTTTTTTTATTTATTTTATAATAATTAAGTATACTCTCTATTTACATTAGAAAGATCATTTGGATGATGAAATATTCGTCTTTAACCTTTCTAATAAATAGGATAGTGGTATATATTTATGTTTATAAAATTTTTCTTCAATTTTCAATGCAAGAAATTCACTGGCACGACTCATCAAATATTTAACCGAAAATAAAGCTTTGATTTTTTCATATATAAGCATTACAATAATAGTAAATAACGCCATGGTTATGAAATAAAAAACCCAAAAATTAAATAAATTAAGAGAAGGTACGGGTATCAGCATAAGTAAAAATCCTGATAAATATATGCTAAAAGAATAATAGGAATAATAAAACAGAAAATTATATTTTGAATCAAAATTAATAATCTTGAATTTTTCGAAAGTTATCAATGATGTAAAAGTGAGGGTGATTAACCCTAATGAATATATAACCCACAAAAAACTATTCCTCAAAATGAACATTGGGAATTGGAAAAATATCCCAAAAAGAATTAATCCAATTGATATAATGATTAAGGGTAATGAGTATTTTTTAAAGAATGTTTTCTTATCATCTTTTCTATTGAAATCAATTTCCTTTATTAAATCACCAAAACACGATCCATAAATGAAAAAAGGCAAAAAAGGAATCAGTGGATTCTGCCGATCATCTAATGGATAAAGCAATAGATAGAAAAAGTTAACAATAGAATTTTTAGTTGAATAGGTTTGTAATAAAAATTTTATAACCGGATTAAGAAATAATATTAATGTAGCAATAAAGAATCTCTTTTTCTTCGAGAGTTTTAACAAAGGCCAATATAAAAATAATGTTATTGATATAGTGAATAAAATCCACCATGAAAAAATATGACAAATAGATGGTTCTTGAATATATGTACCTAAATTGAAAAATAAGGCAATAATTAGGAGTATACTCGCACGTATAAAATAGGTGTTTCTTAAAATTCTATTATTTCTCTTTTTCTGCTCAACACTCTCATTAAGCTTTTTTGTATATGAAAATTGAAGGCTTACTCCTGAAATGAACAAAAAACCAGCGGCTCCCAAAGGTTCGAAAATTGGTACAATGGTATCATAGAAAAAAGGGACTATAGAGTAATCCATCCACCATACAAATAGATGACCAAATAGAATCCAAATTATACAAATCCCTCTAAAAAAATCTATACAACCTATTCTGTTCTTCATAACCCAATAAAATATCCCATTAATTAATATTAAAAATAAATTGTATAATATAAACTTCTTTAAATAACCATTATATCGTTAGGATTTAAATCTATGACTAAAATCCATAAAAATGCTAAAATTATTATTAAATGAAAAGCTATTAAAAATTGATTGTAATATACTAATTGATGAAAAATAAACATACTAAAACCTAATCAATAATAAATATTGAATATTTTTTGTTTATAATTGAATTTTGGTCCGAGAATTTCATTATTAACTTAAAAAATAAAATTTATTGGATATTATACAAATGAAGTTATTATAGATTAAAATAATTCACTCAGGCTAATATAATATGACTTCACGGGAAAAAAGAGACTACTATGAGGTATTAGGAGTAGATAAAAATGCTAGTACAGATGAAATTAAATTAGCATATCGAAAATTAGCAAGAAAATATCATCCTGATGTTAATAAGGAAGATCCTAATGCAAAAGATAAATTTATAGAAATACAAGAAGCTTATGAAGTTTTAAGTGATTCTGAAAAAAGGAGAAATTACGACAATTTTGGCTTTAGAGGAGTTGATGTCGATTTAAGTGATATTTTCAGTGGTGGAATTCCCGGAATTGACGAAATATTCGAATCCTTTTTTGGTGGAGGATTCGGGGGATTCGGAGGATTTGGCTCAGGCAGTAGATCGCGTAGACAAAGGCCAAGAAGAGAAGTTGGACAAGATATAGAACAGAACGTAAACATCTCCTTTAAAGAAGCAATGTTTGGAACTAAAAAAGATGTGCAAATAGAAAGATATATTCCTTGTTCGGAATGTGATGGGACTGGTGCAGAAGATCCTTCTTCATTAGAAACTTGTCCGGAATGTCAAGGTTCAGGAAGGTATCGAAAAATGTCTCGCTCAGGATTCGGTACAATCATAAGAGAGACTGAATGTCCATACTGCGGTGGAGAAGGGAAAATTATTAAAGATAAATGTAAAAAATGTAATGGAAAAAAAGTGGTAAAAGAATCTAAAAAGTTAAAGGGCATTAATATCCCACCAGGTATAGAAAATGGGGTTCATTTAAAAGTAGGAGGACAAGGACATATCCCCTCCAGAGACGCTCTCCCCGGTGATTTATATCTGCGAGTAAACATCCAAAACAATGAAGATTTTATCAGGCAAGGCAATGATCTATACACAATACATGATATTGATATTGTTACAGCTACTATTGGAGGAAAAATTACTGTTCCTACTTTAGATTATAAAAACAAGGAAATCACAGAAAAAGAAATTGATATCCCCCCTGGAACAGACTATGGAACAGAATTTCGAATAAAAAATAGGGGTGTTTCATATTTACGAGGGAAGGGAAGAGGAAATCAATATGTTAAGGTCAATATTTTAATTCCAAAGAACATTAGTAAAGAACAAAAAGAATTATTAACCAAATTTAGAGAATTAGAACATTCTGAAAATTAAAACCCTAGAATATCTCAAAATTCATTATTTGAGATCAAGAATATTATATATGATTTTCTAACCATTCGGCTAAATCTTCGAGAACTTCCTCACGTTTCTTTTTTTTCTCATTGTAAACTTCATGATATAGCCCATTATAAATCTTTATCGTTTTATCATCCATTTTGAAATGTTTTTTCAACTCTTCAATTCCGTGCATAGCTTGATCTTTAGAACCACACTGTACCAATAATGGAAGTTTAAATTTCTTTACCACATTCTCAACTCCTTCAAAATATTTAATCATTTCATAACCCAATCGTGTAGTAATCTCTTTGTGGTGAACTAATGGATCTTCTTCATATGCTTTCACTACTTCGGGATCATGACTTAAACTTTTTGGATCCAATTTTGGATCTATAGTCATCCTTGGAGCTAGTTTTGAAAGAATTTTAGACATAAATCTTATAAAGCCAGACACTTCAGCTCCCGCAGTAGATCCCGTACCAGAAAGAATTAATCCATCTAATAAATCCTCATACTTATCAGTGAAATATATTGCAATTCCGGAGCCCAGTGAATGTCCTAACATAAAATATTTCAATTCTTTATGATTATTTTTTACAATATTATATAATCTTTTCTCATCTTCAATGTATTGATCAAAGGAATCTACATAATTAGTAATTCCCTCTGATTTACCATGACCTCTATGATCATCCGCATAGAGAGCATAACCTAACGGTATGAGCTTATTAACAACATTTTCATATCTGCCTGAATGTTCACCAAAACCATGAACAATTTGAATAACTGCTTTTGGATTATGATCAGGTAACCATGCTTGATAATAGATTTTGATATCCTTTTCCCCAATAAATTCTCCTTCTTTATGCTTCATGTTCAATCACCATTTTCTTTTGATGATTATTTTAAGAAATTCTTAATAAAGAATAAATTTCGTTAATTATTAAATTAATCAAATAATTCAGCATTTTCTGTTATTAATGAAGATTCTAATAAGCGGCCCTCCTCGAAGTGGAAAATCTACTCTTATGAAAATATTGATTAAAAAATTGAAGGATGAATATAATATTATAGGATTCCTAACTCCCGAAGTGAAAGAAGGAGGTAATCGTATTGGTTTCGATTTAATATCGATTGATTCAAATAATAGAATCCCCTTAGCTCGGAAAGGAAACTATGCATCAAAGTTCTGTTTGGGAAAGTATCATGTTTTTATTGATATGTTCAATAATTTCTTGGAAAAGGAAATAGAAAGCGATATTGTTAAATATAGCAATCAACACAAGAAAGTAGTCATACTAATTGATGAAATTGGGAAAATGGAATTATTTTCAAATAAATTCGAATTATTTCTAAGAAATCTTTTCAATAGTGAAATACTGATCATCGCTACAATTGGAAAAACTCTGAAGCATCCGATTAAATCATACTTAATGGATAAGATTGAAAGCAAATATTTTGAGTTAACTCGTCAGAATCAAACTGATATTTTAAATAAGATATTAACGATTTCACAATTATAGAAATAGAATTAATTCTAAATAAATATTATTTAAAATACTATTTTTAATCCTTTAGAATGGGATTCCTGGCGGCTAGCACGGCATCTAATCTCCCTATTTTAACATTATGAGGTGCTTCCTGAACTATTTTAGGATTTTCTTCACACTCATGATAAATCTTAATCATAGTATTAATAAAATAATCTAAAGATTTTTTAGATTCTGTTTCTGTTGGTTCAATCATGAAAGCACCATCAACGATCAAGGGAAAATAAATTGTGGGAGCATATATACCAAAATCTAATATTCTTTTTGCAATATCTTCAGTTGTTATATTTTTTGGTAAATTTTTATTTGAAAGAACAAACTCATGCTGACATATACGATTAAAGGGTAAATGATAATAAGATTGAAGTTGAGTTCTCAAATAATTCGCATTTAAAACTGAAATCTCTCCAACTCTTTTTAGTCCTTTTCCGCCTAGGGAGAGTATATAAGAATAAGCTTTGATTAAAACTCCAAAGTTTCCCCAGAAAGCTTTAATTTTTCCAATTGAAAGATTATCATCGACATTTTTATTATTTGCTTTTTTATTTCCAATAAAATAAGGTCGTGGTAGGAAAGGAATTAATTCATTTTTTACTCCAACTGGTCCAGAACCTGGTCCTCCACCCCCATGAGGCGTTGAAAATGTCTTATGCAAATTAAGGTGTAATATATCAAAACCCATATCTCCCGGTCGACATATTCCTAGCATAGGATTAAAATTCGCACCATCATAATAGCATAAACCCCCATATTTATGAACTATTTTAGTAATTTTTAATATATTTCGTTCAAAAAGTCCTAAAGTATTAGGATTAGTAAGTATTAAGCCAGCGACATCCCCTTCTTGCATAGCAAATTCTAAATGATCTAATGGAATCTCACCATATTCATCAGATTTTAGTTCAATAATAGAAAACCCAGCCATTTTCGCGGATGCAGGATTTGTTCCATGAGCCGATTCTGGCACTATAATTTTATCTTTTTCTAATCCTTTAGTTTCGAAATATTTTTTTATTACAAACATTCCCGTCAATTCTCCATGAGCTCCTGCTGCTGGCAAAAATGTAAATGCATCCATCCCAGTGATTTTAAACAATAATTCAGAAAAATGCTGCATTAATTCAATTGATCCGTCATTTTTTCTTTGTAGAGGGTGAATTTTCGAATATCCAGGTAATTTACTGATTTTTTCATTAATTTTAGGATTATATTTCATTGTACACGACCCTAAAGGATAAATACCACTATCCACACCATAATTATTTTGACTCAATCGAAGGTAATGTCGAACTATCTCTACTTCCGGAACATTAGGTATTGGAAGCTCTTTTCTTTGCATTCCTTTGGGAATAATATCATCTAAATCTAATGTGGGTGTATCAATTTCAGAAATATAATTATCATTTACGATCTCATAATCCTTATTTGTGATTAATTCTACTTTATCTCTCATTTTAGACACATCTTTCTATTTTATTGAATTTTTTGCATTCGTAAGTAATTTTTCAATATCTTTTTTAGAATTTGTTTCAGTAACACAAATTAATGCAGTATTCTTCATTTCTGGATAATATTCTGCTAGTTTCAACGGAGGTAGGAAATTAGATCCCTCACATAATTCTAAGAATCTATCTATATTAGGCGATTTTATAAGGAATTCGTTATAAGTAGGTTTTTCGTTTAGAACCGAATAGGTTTCTATTTTTTTTATTTGTTGTTTTACATAATTTGATTTTTGTATATTTTGATAAGCAACTTTTCTTAATCCAAATTCTCCTAAAGAGACAAGATAAACCAAAGCTGCTATTGCCATTAAGGCTTGATTTGTACATATATTGGAAATAGCTTTTTCTCTTCTAATATGCTGCTCCCTCGTCTGAAGTGTTAAAATAAATCCTTCCTTCTGTCCATGGATTTCTTTAGTTTTTCCAACTAATCGTCCAGGTGTCTTTCTAAGATATTTCTTTTTTGTGGTATATATTCCTAATCCAGGTCCTCCAAAGCTTGGTGAAATCCCAAAAGATTGACCCTCAGCAACAAAAATATCAATATCGTAATTTCCAGGCGGGTTTAATATTCCTAAACATGTGGGATCAATCATTGCTTGGATGATCAAAGGTTTAGTGGAATTTGATCGAATAAATTTTACTAAATGCTCTATATCTTCTATATCACCGAAAAAGTTTGGACTTTGAAAGATAAAAGAAGCAAATTCATCATTAATTTTTGAGGAAATATCTAAAGAGGATGTAAATTCTATCTCAATATCTTGTGCCCAACAATAAGTTTTTAAAACTTTTAGATATTCTGGATTTAGTCCATCTAAAATTAATATCTTGTTATTTCCTGTAATTAAAGTGGAAATTAAGGCAGCTTCTGCTAAAGCGGTGGATCCATCGTACATACTAGCATTTGATATATCCATTTGAGTTAATCTAGTAATAATAGATTGAAATTCATAAATAGCTTGTAAATTACCTTGACTAGCTTCTGCTTGATAAGGAGTATAGGATGTATAAAATTCTGAGCGATCTAATACAAAATCAACTACAGAAGGAATATAATGGAAATAAATTCCTGCTCCTAAAAAAGAAGTTGAATGAATTTTATTTTTATTTGATAAGTTTTTAAGTTTTTTAAATAATTCTGATTCAGATAAACTCTTTTCTATTTGTAGATCTTTTATCTTTATTTCATCGGGGATATCTCTAAATAGTTCTGTGATATCATCTATACCAATTTTTATTAACAAGCTAAGAATGGTTTTATTATCATGCGGAATGAAATCCATAAAAATCACTTGATTATTCAGTTAATCATTAATAAGTTTAATCTGAGGTCAATTTTTCAATTAGTTCAATATAATCCTCAGCTGATAAAAGATTTTCAAATTCTCCCACATCAAGAATATTTATTCTTACTAGCCAACCCTCTCCATAGGGATCTTGATTAGCATTTTCAGGTTTATCATTGATTTCTTTATTAATTTTGATGATTTCACCAGAAACAGGTATAATTACTTCTTCTACAGCTTTAATGGATTCAATCTCAGCAATAGAATCTCCTTTATTGAATTTATCTCCAATTTCTGGAAATTCTATATAGACTATATCACCTAATTGATCTTGAGCGTAATCTGTAATTCCAATTATAGCTTCATCATTTTGTCTCAAAATCCACTCATGGGAAGGAGAATATTTTAATTTATCTGGTATTTGATATTCCATAATTTATCTCTAAAACAATTGATTATTAATTTTATTAATTTATAAATTACTATAAAATGGCGTAGGTACGATTTTTGCTTTTTTATATTTGTTTCGGATCTCCACATCCACTTCATTACCAATAGTATTATATTCTGTTTTAATTAATGCTAAGCCAATACTTTTATCTAATGTAGGTGAGTACCCTCCAGAAGTTATATAGCCAATATTATTCCCTTCTTTATAGACATTATAATTCTCTCTCATAATTCCGGGTTCAATAAGAGTCAAACCTACTAAAATTCTTGATGTTCCTTCTCTTTTCTGCTTAAGAAGAACTTCCTTACCTATATAATCTATATCATCTTTTTCTTTAACCACCCACCCTATATTTGCTTCGATAGGAGTAATATTCTCATTAATTTCGTGTCCATAAAGAGAATAGGAAGCTTCTAACCTTAATGTATCTCTCGCTCCTAAACCAATAGGATTAACTCCGGCTTCTAAGAGACGATTAAATATTTCTTCTATATTTTCTCTGTTAGTTGATAACTCAAAACCTTTTTCACCCGTATATCCAGTATTTGCTAATATTATTGGAAATTCATTAAAATTACCTAACTGAAAATTAAAGCGATTTAAACTTGAAGTGTCTATATCTATAAAAGGATTCAAATATTCATTGACTTTTGGTCCTTGTATCGCTAATCGAGACCTTTCAAAGGATAGATCTTTTATTTCAACATTAAATTTACTTCTATGAGTTTCAAGCCAATTGAAGTCTTTTTCTCTATTTGCTGCATTTACAATCATTCTGAATTTTTTTGGAGTTTCCTCATAATATATCCCATCATCAACTACCGTTCCATTCTCATAGCAAATACAAGAATATTGTGATTTAAAAGGTTTAATTAATCTTAGGTCATTCACCATTACATATTGAAGCATATCAATAACATCTTCACCTTCTAAAAGGAATTCACCCATATGAGAAATATCAAAAACTCCGACCTCTTCTCTAACAAGTTTGTGCTCTGAGATAATTCCTTTATAACTAACAGGCATGTGCCAACCACCAAATTCTATCATTTTAGCTCCTAGATCTTGGTGGATATCATAAAGAGGAGTTTTTTTAATATTTTGATTATCCATTTTAGTTTAACCTATATCATTTAAATCTTAACGTTTAATGTAATTAATAAAAAAATATAATATTTTATAGAAAAATATTAAATAATAATTTAACTTATAAAGCAAGGGATTGTTCTCCAATAAGAACCCTTAGTTTTAGAAATCAATTCGGGTAAGATGGGAATCAAATGGGAGGAAAATAATAATAAATATTTTGAGATAAATTTAAGATCATAAAATTGAAGAATTTATTTAATCAGACATAAAAATTGATATAAACTAGACTAAATCAATTCTTAAAAGAAGTTTATCAATTCTAAAATTAAAAATCATACGAAAACCATTAAAATGACAGTCTTCCTTTTTTGGAAGAATTATAGAGAGATAATGGGAATTATATGGGAGTAGAACAACATTAATTTATTTTGGAAATCATTCTTATTAATACTAGATTTTATACTTTAAATACTGAAAATTGATATAAAATGAATGGTCCAGTTGAGCCGTTTAAGATTAAGGTTGTTGAACCTGTAAATAGACCTAATTATGAAATAAGAAAACAAGCAATCCAAAAAGCAAGTTATAACACTTTTTTGCTTAAATCGGAGGATGTCTTTATTGATTTACTTACTGATTCTGGTACTTCTGCAATGAGTGATAATCAATGGGCAGGAATGATGATAGGAGATGAAGCATATGCTGGAAGTAAAAATTTCTATAATTTCGAGAATGCTATAAAAGATATTTTGGGGTATAAATATATCGTCCCTACTCACCAAGGTAGGGGAGCTGAACATCTAATGTATAAGACTTTAACGAGAGATGGTCAATTCATTCCTAGAAATATGTATTTTACTACTTCAAAAGTCCATGTTGAATTAGCTGGGGGTAAAATGATAGATGTGATAATTGATGAAGCTCATGATCCAGAAAACAATTACCCTTTTAAGGGGAATGTAGATTTAAAAAAACTAGAACAACTAATCCAAGAAAAAGGACCTGATAAAATTGCCTTTATAAATGTAGAAATGGATGTAAACATGGCAGGTGGACAACCAGTATCTATGGAAAATTTAAGGGAGGTATGGAAACTCGGAAAGGAATACGGATTAAAGGTTATTTTTGATGCGACCAGATCAAGTGAAAATGCCTATTTTATCAGAGAGCGCGAACCTGGATATGAAAACATTCCAATTAAAGAAATCCTCAGAGAGATGATGAGTTATTCTGATGGATGTATATATAGCTCTAAAAAAGATTGTTTAGTGAATATTGGTGGATTCCTAGCGACGAATGATGAAGAGATTTTTGAGAAGACTCGTTCTATGGTTGTTGTTTATGAAGGTCTACATACTTATGGAGGGATGGCAGGGAGAGATATGGAAGCATTAGCAAGAGGATTAAGAGAAGGCGCTCAATACGATTATTTAAAATACAGAGTTGAGCAAGTACGATATTTGGGAGAATTACTTAAAGAAGCAAGTGTTCCAATAGTTATGCCTATAGGAGGGCATGCGGTATTTCTTGATGCTTTGAAATTTCTTCCACATCTACCTAGAGAGCAATGGCCTGCCCAAACTCTTTCTGCTGCTATATATGAAGAATCAGCAGTTAGGAGCATGGAGCGAGGTGCGGTTTCAAAGGGGAGAGATAAAGAAACAGGGGAGAATTTATTTCCAAAATTAGAATTGGTAAGACTAACCATTCCAAGAAGGGTTTATACAAATACTCACATTGAATATACTGCGAATGCAATCATAAGTTTATATCAAAAAAGAGATAAGATTGCTGGATTAAAAATGGTTTACGAACCGGAATATTTAAGGTTTTTTCAAGCCCGATTTGAAAAAGTTCCTCTTTAATCTTTTTAATTTAATTATTTCCCTTTCGGAACAATAAAAAAAGAAGAATTAGTAATTTAGATTTACCTTTATGTTATTCTGTTTTGAAATCTCTACCAATACTCCAAGCTCTTCCAATATGCTTGCCTAATTCCCAATAATTATTATCTTTCATAGAAAATATGATAGGATTCAATTTCTTTACATTTGGGATGTTATTTTCAATTATTTCTTCATCAGCATAGGCTTTTATTATCTCCCCAATGAATATATCATGTTGTATTTCAAGATTTACAATGTGTATTAATTTACATTCTAAATTAAGGGGAGCTTGAGAAATCATAGGACTTGTTTTTAATTCTCCATAAAACACTTCAAATAATTCAGATTTATCTATATCCTTTCCAGATTTTATACCAATATAATCTGTAATTTCGAGCATATCTACAGAGGGAATATTTATACTAAAAGTGCCATTTTCCTTAATACCCTTATTAGTATGATGGTTTTTTGCCGCGGATATTGCAATCATAGGAGGAGAATATTCCACAATATTACACCACGCAATTGTCATAAAATTAGGTTTTCCTTTTACATTCGCACCAACGATCGTAACAGGCATAGGATAAAGGTAGGCTCCAACTTTAATTTCTTTTTTCATTAACATCACTGATTGAACTATTTTTGATTTTATATGTTATTTTTATTAATAAATATTTAATGTGTATATGTTAAAATAAAAAAATCTGTTTTTAGTGTTTAGGTTTATAATTTATGATTAATAAATACTTGATTCTTGATAATTCTAAAATTTAATTTTCAAATAACTTTTTTGTTTAAATTAAAGATAAAAAGAATATATAATCTAAATGGCTTTCATAAATTATGATAAGAAAAGTAGAATTAGGAAATACC
Organism: Promethearchaeia archaeon; assembly: GCA_046497275.1. Classification (GTDB taxonomy): domain Archaea; phylum Asgardarchaeota; class Lokiarchaeia; order Sigyniarchaeales; family SOKP01; genus TEKIR-8. The sequence continues at coordinate 68,202 of JAWOFX010000089.1, forward strand.
GGGGAAAAAATATCAGTTATTGGTCAAGGAACATGGGGGATTTCAGGATTCTTCAAAGATAAAGAATATTATGAACAATGGAAAAAATCATTGAGAACTGGTATTGAACTTGGAATGACTCATATAGATACCGCAGAAATTTACGGATTGGGAAAATCAGAAGAAATTATAGGTCAAATCATTAATGAATATAATCGAGATGACTTATTTATTACGAGTAAATTATTCCCAATGCATTTTAGAAGAAAGACGATGAAGAAGGCAGCCAACAAAAGTCTAAATCGTTTAGATATTAATAACTTTGATTTGTATTTAATTCATTTGCCAAACCCTTTAGTATCCATAGAAAAACAAATGGAGGTTCTTGAGGAATTAGTAAAAGAGGGTAAAACTCGATATATTGGAGTAAGTAATTTTTCTATCGAAAAATTTAAAGAAGGGCAAAGCTATCTTAAAAAAGAGGAATTAGTGAATAACCAGCTAAAAGCAAATATAGTTGAGCAGAAACACATCTATCAATCCCTTCCATACTATCAAAAAGAAAATATTACAATGACGGCCTATTCACCCTTAGGACATAAGGGTCTTACTGATATTGAAGGTTCAATTAACTCCAAACTTGAAAAGATTGCAGAAAAACATAATGCAACCATTCAGCAAATCGCAATTGCTTGGTTAATAAATCATAAAAATATAATAACGATACCCAAAGCATTTCAAGAAAAGCATGTTAAAGAAAATGCTGAAGCAGCTTCAATTTTATTAAGCAAGAAGGAGATTCGAATATTTTACGAGAAAATGTTAAATTTAAATCTAAGGAATGAGCTAAAAGATTCTGGTGAAATAAATTATACCAAATAGTATATTAACTTATTTTTAAAAGAATTTAAATAATTAAAGATTCTAAGAATTCTTATTCTTTGGAATTTTTTCTATTAAAGCGATCTGTTCTTTTTTGAATTCTTTTTTGTCTTATTAAAATGTCTTCAATAGCTCTTATTTCTGCTCTGGTTTTTACTTCTGTATCTTTTTTTAATCTCTCAAAAATATATTTTTCATTCATTCCAAGATTATATAAATCAATAATTGTTTCAATTACATCTTTATTGTAAAAGACATAACGATTATTTAAATTTGATATTAACCAATCTTCTCTATTATTCTTTTTTGATAAATTTGCCATTTCTTCTTGAACTTCCTCAATAGTACATTTAAATTTTTCAGCGATTATTTTATCATCCGCAACTCTATTTTTTTTCATATAATTCACTAATCTTGATTTGAAAGTAAGAGATGGGAAATGCAAGGCAAAAATAATAACTATAAATATAAAACCTAACCATATAGCTAATATTCTATCAAAAAAAAAAATTACAATAACCACAATAATAAGTAAATAAGATAAGTAATATTTGATAGATTTAAAATGAACTTTCATACCTTTAACCTCACTATTAAAATAAGTATATTTTTGACCTTATAATCTTATCTTAATTCATTAGTATGATAGATAATATTATAAAAGCGAAGTAATATAAGCCTTGATTTGAATTAATGAAAAGAAATTATATCTTCTTTAGAAGAATCCTTATCTATATCATCATCTTTAAATATAGCTTCTAATTTATTAATAGCATTTTCAATCATCTCAAATTTGGTTAAATATTTCTCCAATAAAGCAGTAAAATTATTGATATTAATATCATTATTTTCATATAATGTTTTTAATTCCTTAATCATTCGACCAGTTGCGGCTTTTTCGTTTTTCAGTTTTTCTATTTTATTTAATCTTAGATCTGTTTCTTTTTTGAAATCTTGATAATTCTTATATCTCTTAAATTCCAGGATCTTTGTTGGATATTTTGTCAAGAATTCTATTGTACGGGGGATCATATAGGCTATGTTTTCAGGGACAATAATTATTGGATCTGGATCTTGAATAGTAAAAGCGATATCTTTATCAATTATTTCAACATCATTTTCCAGAATATTTTCGTTCACTATTGATAAATTTATTTGTAAATTTTGTCTTTCTTCATCGGTTAAGTTTTCTATATTATCTAATATATCTTCCCAAACCTCTTCTGCTTGGTAAAAATAATAATTAGCTTTCTCTTGAAGTTTTCTCTTCCTTTCTTGATTTCTATATGAATGCGATAATGATATTCCTCTTGATTTTAAAAAACACGCTTTTCCCATATCATAATTATATTGTGCTCTAATTTTTTGATATTTTTTAGGACTATATTCTTTTAGATGTAATAGTCTTTGTGATAATGTGCTAAGTCCAGAATATAATTTCGATGAATAAAAAAAGTTTCTTTTATTTTCTTCTCGCATAGCGACTTTGCTTTGAGCTATTAATCTAGCTTCTTCTGATTTAAATTCAAGTTCTTCAGGATTTAAAGAAGATCCGATATATTCTTGGCGAGTACACGCTCTACTAAAATATGATGCTGTTTTATATGCTCTACTACACTCCACCATCGCAATAATGGAATTATTTAAATCGTTTGCGTTTTCAAATTTTTTAGAAAATTTATTATATAAATGTGCTAGAACCCATAAAGCACGAGAACATTCAAACATGATATCCCAAATTTCAATTTCTTTTTGTTCGATAGGATCATAAAATTTGGGTGTTAATTCTAATTCCTTAAGAATTTTTATTTGACTCTGGGTTTTATAATTTACGTTTAATAATTTAATATATTTGATAAATTGTTTAAGCTCATCCATAGTACAATTTAGATCAATTTTTTCTAACTCAATTTCTAAATCCTTAATTTTATGATGATAAAAACGTATTTTTTGCATATATTCTAAAGGAAACCACGGTTCTGGTAAATTTTGGTTTTCTTTATGGTTTTTATATTCTTCCGGTATCTTTATAGTTTTATATGAGTTTTGAGATTTAGATTTTGATATAACACTATTGATTATATATTGTTCTTCATTTTGACTTACAGTTTTTGTCAAACTTTTTGCCGTTTTAATATATTTCTCCGCAGATTTCCTAGGAATTCCTTTAATTTTTGATAAATCATCTATATTAATCTGGGCTAATTTCTTAACAGAATGGATGCCCGCATTTCTCAACCTCTCAGCAGTGGCTTTGCTTAAACCTTTTATATCTTCTAATCTTTGAATCATTTACAAACTAAATAAGATTGGATCACATTAAGTAAATTTTATCAAAACTTTGTATTTAAAATTAATTGATCTCATAAGCATTGAGTTTTAATAATAGTCTGAGTGATGGGAAGAAGACTTAAAAACGGATAAAAGAATAATTTTCCCTCTCTTATTACCCAATTTGAGAATCTTACCAATAATAATAAAATAGAATTTTTAAAATATAAAAAGAAAAGAAGAATGTTAACAATAAACCAGTGATCGAGGTTAATCATTTTTAGATCAAGGTCGATCACCCAGCAAACTTAAAAGTATATCAATAATTATTGCATTCAACTGGCGAAATAATTATTAATTAATTCGGGAATTGGGGATTTCTGGAACATGACGTTCATGTGCCAATATGTGATCAAACTCACAACCTTGCCAGGTCGTTTTAATTTCAAAATCTACTTCTTTTTCTGGATGCTGTTGACCATCTGGATCAGATGTACTATCTAGACATACAGAATTATCACAGCTCGTATCAAATGTGACATTCCATAATTCAACACAACATTCATCAGATTCGCAATCCCATCCGAGATATGTCCAATCTAAAGACCAGCCAACCCATTGACCGGTACATGGATTTTTAACTATATCGCCATATTGTGAAACAGTAAGCATACCACCAGTTAAGTCATAACCACCTTTAACTTCATATAGTAAGTATTTACCTTCAGCCCATTCTGGGGTGAGACAAATAGGTAATGGTCCTTCTAAATTATCATCAATTAATTCAACATAACCTGGCTCAACTGCAAAAGATTCATGAGTATATTGATCTATTTGCACGTTGTCACACTCCAGATATATATCGGATGGATCAGTTAAAAGATCTATCTGATTATTCTTTTTCATATGGGAAGATACCCCTTTTTGTTCGAGGGAATCTTTGTTGAAAAAGAAAATATTTCCATTAATTCCCGATGCGAATGCTATGAAAACTGATACTATTAGCAACAACAGAATCCCAGCAAAGATTAATTGATATCTTTTATTGCTGTAGTCTATTTCCATTGCATATCATTTTAAGGTTTTTTTAAAACATCACCTTTGAATATTCGCTAGTTGAATTTCAATAATTTATGATGATAATCATATATATAAATTTTTTGAAAAAGTGAAGTTTTCATAGAATGTTTACTTGATCCAATTTCCCATGGTTGGTTTTCCAGAATCTATAAATAATTGAGAATTTAATCGCAAATGCGCCCATCTTAAAATAAACGATATAAAAATATATTTAATAAAGACTCATTTACTTATTTTTTTAAAAAAAAGTCCAAATCTTGAGTCTTGAAAAAATTTTATAAAAATGATTATAAAAATATCATTTCTTCTTAATACTTATATAAGAAAGATAGAACAATATAATAGGTTAAATTTCATAGTCTTTTTAAAGGGTTCAATTAGCTCTTTCAAAGATTCGAGTTAATTTGTCATATATATCTTTTTCTTCTTTTTCAAATGAAAAAAATGTGAAAGCAAATATTTTTATATCAACTTATAATGATTTTCTATACTTATTAAAGAGTTATTAATTGGTGAAATCCAATTAAATTGCTAACTTACAACTGGAGTAATAAACCAATTTCATTTTTTTTTTTTTTATTTAGTAAAATTCAAATTATAACTTAATGTTGGAGTGTCAGAATGAGCCCCCAAGTGAAATTTAGAAAGACTAAACAGAACAGAATTATTTTTCTATTATTTTTAACTTTTTTCTGCTTTATCTTATTATTCACATCCAAAGAAAATATCGATCAGGCAAATTTTAGAACTCCAGAATTTTATTCAAATTTGAGAACTTCGAATGGAAATGTAAAACCAATATTTATAGATGGCAATTGGTCTGAGACTGTTGAAGCTTATAATTGGTGTTCAGGAACAGGAGAATTCGATGACCCGTATACTATTAAGGATATCAGTATCAATGGTAAAAATACTAGTTATTGTCTTTTTATTAACGACTCACAGGATGTATTTTTTAAAATTCAAAATTGTACATTTTATAACTCTTCTTCGGAATTCCCTGCAATAATATTAAAAGATACCATTAATGGCACTTTAATTGATATTAATTGTGAATTTAATCAAGGTGGAGGAATTAAATTATCTGATTGCTCTAATATTACGCTAAACTTCATAAATTTTACTTATAATAGATTTGGGATTCTTTTAGAAAATGATTGTGTAAAAAACAACTTTACCAATATAAAAATATTACATAATTCCTTTTTCGGAATCAATATAACTCATTCGAGTTCTATTCAAAATAATTTTTATGATAATGAATTTGTAAATAATACGATAAATGCAAACGATGATGGAAATAATAATATTTGGGATAATGGCACAATTGGGAATTTTTGGGATGATTACGGAGAATTTGGATATGATTTAAATGATGATGGGATTGGTGACATTCCCTATAATATAACAGGATCAGCAAACTCAAAAGATAATTATCCAATATGGGATGATTGTGATGATTCATTTCCCAAATTAGTTGTAAATTCTCCATCTAATAATTCGAAAAGTAACACTCCTCCATTAATTAATGTAACAGTATATGATGAAAATCTTGATAAAATATGGTATGAAGTAAATGAGCAAATCGTATTTCTCGACAATAACAGTGAAAAATATTTAAAACAATCGATATGGGAATCCATAGGCAATGAAACCATATTTATCATTGATTTTTTTGCAAATGATACTGATGGGAATCTCAATGATTCAATTTCTTATTTGTTATATAAGGACCAGCTCAGCCCAAGACTCTTGATAGAGAATCCTGAAGATGGAGAAACATATAGTACTAAGCCGTCGATCAAGGCGGTTGTATACGATTTGAACTACGATGCACTCTGGTATGAAGTAAACGGAGAGAGTGTGTTTCTCAATAATAATACTGAAGTCTTGTTGGATCAAATTATTTGGGATTCCATCGCTAATGAGACTTTGTTCACCATTAATTTTTTCGCCAATGATACCCTGGGGAATCTCAATGAATCAATTGCGTATACACTATACAAAGATGAACTGAGTCCTCGGTTGATCATAGAAAATCCGGAAGATGAGGGAACATACAATTCTAGACCCCCCATCAAGGTGATCGTCTATGATCTGAACTATGATTACCTTTGGTATGAAGTGAACGGGGAGATCGTGTTTCTTGAAAATAATACAGAAGTCTTGTTGGATCAAAATATTTGGAACTCCATTGCCAATGAGACCGAGTTCACCATCGAATTTTTTGCCAATGATACGTTGGGAAACCTCAATGAATCCATTTCTTATTTGTTATATAAGGATGAACTTAGTCCACGATTACAAATAGAAAATCCTGAAGATGGGGAAACCTATAACTGTAGACCTCCGATCGAAGTGATCGTCTATGATCCGAACTACGATGCACTCTGGTACGAAATTAATGGAGAGATCGTGTTCCTCAATAATAATACAGAAGTCTTGTTGGAACAGTCGATCTGGGACTCAATTGCCAATGAGACCGAGTTCACCATTAATTTTTTCGCCAATGATACTCTGGGGAACCTCAACGAGTCGATTTCATATATTCTGTACAAGGATCAGCTCGGTCCACAATTATTCATAGAAGAGCCAGTTAATGGAGAAACTTATAGCAGTAGACCGCCCATCAAGGTGATCGTCTATGATCTGAATTATGATGCTCTTTGGTATGAAGTGAACGGAGAGATCGTGTTTCTTGACAATAACACACAAGTGCTGTTGGATCAAATTATCTGGGACTCCATTGCTAATGAGACTTCGTTCACAATCGAGTTTTTCGCAAACGATACCTTGGGGAACCTCAATGAGTCGATTTCATATACTCTGTATAAGGATCAGCTCGGTCCACAGTTATTCATAGAGGAGCCAAATGATGGGGAAACCTATAGCAGTAGACCTCCGATCAAGGTTACTGTGTATGATCTGAACTATGATACCTGTTGGTATGAAGTAAACGGAGAAATCGTATTTCTTGACAATAACACACAAGTGCTATTAAAAGAGTCGATATGGGACTCCATTACCAATGAGACAGCATTTATTATTAGTTTTTTCGCCAATGATACTTTAGGAAATTTAAATCAGTCAATTATCTATACACTATATAAGGATGAATCTAGCCCAGGACTTTCCATAGAGGAACCGGTTAATGGGGAAACCTATAGTACTATACCACCCATCAAGGTTACTGTGTATGATCTGAACTATGATGCGCTCTGGTATGAAGTAAATGGAGAGATTGTATTCCTCATCAATAATACTGAAGTGCTGTTGGATCAAAATATTTGGGAATCCATTGCTAATGAAACTGCGTTCACTATTAGATTTTATGCCAATGATACCTTGGGGAATCTCAATGATTCCATTTCTTATTTATTGTATAAGGATGAACTCTGTCCGCGGCTCCTCATAGAAAATCCTGAAGATGGGGAAACATATAGTAGTAGACCGCCCATCAAGGTTACTGTGTATGATCTGAACTATGATTCCCTATGGTATGAAGTGAACGGAGAAATCGTATTTCTAGAGAATAATACTGAAGTCTTGTTGGAAGACTTGATATGGGACTCCATTGCCAATGAAACTTCGTTTACCATTAATTTTTTCGCCAATGATACTCTAGGGAATCTCAATGATGCAGTTTCCTATATACTGTATAAAGACCAGCTCAGCCCAAGGCTTTTGGTGGAGAAACCAATTGATGGCGAAACCTATAGTACTAGACCGCCCATCAAGGTTACTGTGTATGATCTGAATTATGATGTGCTCTGGTATGAAGAGAACGGAGAGATCGTGTTTCTCGAGAATAATACAGAAGTCTTGTTGGAAGACTTGATATGGGATTCCATCGCCAATGAGACTGCATTTACTATTAATTTTTTCGCCAATGATACCTTGGGGAATCTCAATGAGTCGATTTCTTATATATTATACAAAGACCAACTCAGTCCAAGACTTCTGATAGAAAATCCTGAAGATGGAGAAACCTATAGTAGTAGACCGCCAATCATGGTGATCGTCTATGATCAGAATTATGATGCCCTCTGGTATGAAGTAAATGGAGAGATTGTTTTCCTCAGTAATAATACTGAAGTTTTATTAAAGCAGTCGATATGGGATTCCATTGTCAATGAGACTTCGTTCACCATTAATTTTTATGCCAATGATACTTTAGGACATTTGAATCAGTCAATTATCTATACACTATATAAGGATGAACTTAGTCCACGATTACAAATAGAGAATCCTGAAGATGGGGAAACCTATAGTACTAGACCGCCGATCAAGGTGACCGTCTATGATCTGAATCTTGATGCGCTTTGGTATGAAGTAAATGGAGAGATTGTATTCCTCATCAATAATACTGAAGTTTTATTAAAGCAATCGATATGGGACTCCATTACCAATGAGACTGCATTCACCATCGAATTTTTTACCAATGATACCCTGGGAAATCTCAATGAAGCAGTTTCCTATATACTGTATAAGGATGAACTCAGTCCGCGGCTGTTAATAGAAGAACCTAAAGATGGGGAAACTTATAGCAGTAGACCACCCATCAAGGTTACTGTGTATGATCTGAACTATGATTCCCTATGGTATGAAGTGAACGGAGAGATTGTGTTCCTTGAGAATAACACCCAAGTCTTGTTAGAGCAATCGATATGGGACTCCATCGTCAATGAGACTTCGTTTACCATCCAATTTTTCGCCAATGATACCTTGGGAAATCTCAATGAAGCAATCTCTTATACTCTCTTCAAAGATGAGCAGAGTCCACGATTACAAATAGAAAATCCTGAGGATGGAAAAACATACAATACTAAACCGCCAATCATGGTGATCGTCTATGATCTGAACTATGATTCCCTTTGGTATGAAGTGAACGGGGAGATCGTATTTCTAGAGAATAATACTGAAGTGCTGTTGGATCAAATTATCTGGGATTTGATTACCAATGAGACTTCGTTCACCATTAATTTTTATGCTAATGATACCCAAGGGAATTTCAATGAAGCAATCTCTTATACTCTCTTCAAAGATGAACTCAGCCCACGATTACAAATAGAAAATCCTGAAGATGGAAAAACCTATAGTAGTAGACCACCGATCAAGGTGATCGTCTATGATCTGAACTATGATGCCCTCTGGTATGAAGTAAATGAAGAGATTGTTTTCCTCAGTAATAATACTGAAGTGCTGTTGGATCAAAATATTTGGAACTCCATTGCCAACGAGACTGCGTTCACTATTAGATTTTATGCCAATGATACCTTGGGGAATCTCAATGAAGTTATCTCTTATACTCTCTTCAAAGATGAACTCGGTCCACGAATACAAATAGATGAACCAGTCGATGGAGAGACGTATAGTACTAGACCGCCGATCAAAGTAATCGTGTACGATCTCAATCTCGATACAATATGGTATGAAGTGAACGGAGAGATCGTGTTTCTTGAAAACAATACAGAAGTCCTGCTGGATCAACCTATCTGGAATTCCATCCCCGATGAGACTGCATTCACCATAGACTTTTTTGCCAATGATACACTGGGAAATCTTAATGAAGCAATTTCTTATACTCTCTTCAAAGATGAACTCAGCCCACGATTACAAATAGAAAATCCTGAAAATAGAGAGTCATACAACACTAGACCGCTGATCAAAGTGATCGTATATGATTTGAATTTCGATTCAATATGGTATAAGGTGAACGACCAATTCGTCTTTCTTGAAAATAATACTGAAACTTTTTTGAAACTATCAATATGGGATTCTCTTGCCAATGAGACTGAGTTCACCATTCAATTTTTCGCAAATGATACTTTGGGGAATTTCAACGATCCGATCATCTATACGATTTATAAAGATCTTATTCCCCCAAGGTTATTTGTCCATAATCCATTGAATAATACATATTATGAATCAGCCCCTCTCATAAAAATCTCTGTTAATGATCTATATTTTAATCCCGAAAAATTTTATTATGAAGTCCTAGTTGAAGGAATGATAGAAGATGGAATTTTATATGATGGGGTGGAGATATTTTTAGAGAATGAAATCTGGACAAATTTGGATGAAGGTCTATTTAAAATCTTTATAAAGGCCTATGATAAAGCAGGTAATAAAAATGATAGTCTTGTTTTTACTTTATATAAAGACACTAAAGCACCAGAAATAATTGTGAATTTACCTTCATCAGATGATGATAAATTTAATTCAACTCCAAAAGTTAATTTCTCTTTCTATGATCCTAATTTTAATAGATCCTGGTATCGGGTAAGACAAGATTTTAATTGGATAAGTGATAAAATATCTGTACAAAATAACACAGATGAACTGTTAGATCAAGCCATATGGGAGCAGTTAGACCAAGGGCAATTTCAAATATACTTATTTGCAAATGATAGCTTTAATCATATCAACGATAGCCTAATTTTGACTTTATATAAAGATGATATAGTGCCCCAAATAACGATAAATTCACCAGAAGATGGAGAACCTTCAGATTTTGCTCCTATAATTAATGTATTATGCTATGATGCAAATTATGATTCATTATGGTATAGAGTGTGGCAAAATTCAAATTGGATAACCGAGAGGATTACATTAAATAATGATACTGATCAATTATTAGAGCAAGAAGTTTGGAACATTTTAAGTGAAGGTAAATATTATATTTACTTTTATGCGAATGATACCTTTGGAAATGGCAATCAGAAATCTATATTACAAATAAAAGATACTCTCGCACCTATTATTATTGTAAATTCTCCCATAGAAGGAGGATCCTATGAGAATGCTCCTTATATTAATATAACCGTCTATGATTGGTCTCTTGATGATATATGGTATGAAGTAGAAGGTTTTCTTGATATAGAATATTTAGATAACAACACAGCAGAATTACTTAATCAAGATCATTTTAACTGGACTGAAATAGATGATGGATTAATTCAAATAAAAATTAGAGCAGACGATTCATTTAATAAGATTACAACCGTCACTCTAAATATATATAAAGATACAGAAGAACCTGTGATAATGATTAATTCACCTGAACAATATGCATTTTATAATAATCCTCCAATAATCAATGCTGTTTTTAATGACTTAAACCCTGATTTTCTTTGGTATAGAGTTCGGCAAAATTTCAATTGGAAAAGTGATAAAATCCCATTATCTAATAATACAGATCAATTATTAGAGCAAGAAATTTGGGATAATCAATTAACTGAAGGATCTTTCTATATCTATTTTTATGCAAATGATACTTTGGGGCATAATGAAGTGAAAGCTTTACGGTTTAATAAGGATACATTAATTCCTAATCTAACAATTATTACACCTATAAATAAAACGTTTTATAATTCAAGACCAGCTATTTTAGTAAATGTGTATGATCTAAATTATGAGAAAGTCTGGTATGTGGTAAATGGGCAAAAGTTTTTCCTTGAGAATGGGGTTCAAACACTTATGGCTCAATCTATTTGGGATAGTTTATCTAATGAGGAAGTTTTTACCATTGAATTTTATGCTAATGATTCAGCAGGAAACATAAATAATGGAACTTCATACATGCTATATAAGGACATACTTTCTCCCAGAATTAATATTAACTATCCATATATGGGGAAAGTTTTTGGGATAGAATATTTTAATTTTGGGTTAGATCTTGAGGATTTAAACTTTCAATATATTTGGTATTCTCTTCATACAAAAGATGAAGGATGGTCTGAAAATATCACTCTAGCTCTGGGACAATTATCTGGAGAAATTGATAATAATTTATGGGATTCTTACCAAAATGGAACCATTTATATTAGATTTTATGCAAATGATAGCGCGGGAAATTTCGACTTTAAGCAGGTCAAGATATTCAAAGATCTTATAGCCCCAAATATTCAAATAATTAGTCCTAATAATGGTCAAAGATTCAACAATGCCCCTAACTTCATTCTAAATATCACAGAACCTTTTTTGGAAAGTACTTGGTATATGCTAATCAATTCATCAAATGACTTACATTTTACAGAAAATCACACATTTCAATATCCTAACGAAAACTTTATTTTAAGCCAGTATTGGAATGAATTTAATGATGGTGAAATAAGAATTGTCTTTTATGCTAATGATTCGATAAGTCATGTAAATTTAAGTGAGGTTATAGTAACAAAAGATCAAAATGCTCCAGGAATTTTAATTAATTCACCAAGATGGGGTGATTATTTCTCTCTAGAAGCACCTTATTTTAATGTTTCTACATCTGGAGATTATATTAATCAAACATGGTATTATTTATCTAATTCTAATTTTTCCTATAAGTCTAAGAATTATTATTTCAGTGGTGATATTGGTCAAATCAATCAATCTGCTTGGAATGTATTCGGAAATGAAGGAATATACATCTTTTTCAAAATAAATGATAGTTTAAACAATCAAAATATGGATTATATATTCATTGTTAAAGATACATTTACACCTCTAATTTATATTAATAATCCATTGAATGAAACATCCTATGGGACTATACCTTCTATAAATGTCTCCGTTTATGATAATAACTATTATTATAATCTCTGGTATGAAGTGGGTGAAGAAAAAAGAATACTTTATAATAATTCAGAAGATTTATTGCATTATTCCATTTGGAATTCCTTACCAGATGAATGCTCTTTTATAATTCATTTCTTTGCCGAAGATAAGGCTGGAAATATCAACGATTCAATTTCATATTTATTATATAAAGATGTTATAGAACCGAGACTGAAAATTCATAATCCAATCAATAATGAAATATTTACAACGAGACCCTATTTTGATATATCTGTTCAAGATATGAATTATGATTCTCTTTGGTATAGATTAGAGCAACAAAATATATTTTTAGAAAACAATACACCAGTAATTTTGGAAGAAATGTTATGGAATGCTTTATCTAATGAATGTGAGTTTACAATCACGATCTATGCGAATGATACCTTGGGACATACCCACTCGGTTTCTTATAATCTTTATAAAGATATACTTGAACCTAGATTGATCATTCATAATCCAATCAATAAAACGATTTTCAAAACGATTTTCTCTCTTAATATTAGCATCTATGATAAGAATTTTGAGAATGCGTGGTATATTATAAATGGTCAAAAAGTATTCCTTGACAATAATACTGAAATATATTTAAATCAATCAATATGGAATTTACTAGCCGCTGAAGATACATTTATTTTAGAATTTTATGCAAATGATTCAACAGGTCAAATTAAGATGATCTCTTATACACTCTATAAAGATATAGTTGCGCCAAGATTGACAATTCTTTCACCTTTAAATAAAACTTCTTGGGATGAGCCATTCTCAATACACGCTCTTGTTTATGATTCAAATCTTAAAGATCTCTACTATTCTATAAACGGTACAACAATATATTTAGAGAATAATACAAAAACAACAATAGATTTGAATATTTGGTATCAGTTATCAGAAGGTGTTTATGAATTAAAAATATACGCCAACGACAGCTTAGGAAATTTAAATTATACAATAATATATATTGAAATAATTGAAAAACCCTTTAATCTTTTAGAATTTTTAATCGGTCCTTCTGGTGTAATATTTCCAATTCTAAGTGCGGGAATTATGGTTCCAATTGGTATTCTTGTTACTAAAACTAGATATTACAAATCATTAAGCAAAAAAGAGAAGAAAAAAACTAAACATGTGCTTGTTTTAGCTGCTTTATTGTTTGGAACAATCGTTTTCTTGTATATTGTTTAGGTTTTTTAATAGTTTTTTATTTAATTTTATTAGTTTTAATCAAATATCATTATTCAAAGAAAGAAATTAATAACTTATTGGAAATAAAATAATGCCTTATTGGAAATGTGATAAATGTGGAGCGAAATTTGATTTAGAAGATATTCCAGAGGAATGTCCTGAATGTGGTGCAACTGATGGGACTTTTTCCTTCATAGAAAAGTAAATTAAATATTTATAATAAGAATTCTTTTTGTATATATGGTTGAATGTAATCATGAAAGCTTGAAGCAAATATGTCCATGCACCTATTCAAGCTGTAATCGTCAAGGAAAATGTTGTGAATGCATTAAATATCATCTTAAAATGGATGAGTTACCAGGATGTGTATTTGCTAAAATATCGAAGGACGCAGAAAAAAGTTATAATAGAAGTTTTGAATATTTTGCAAAATTAGTTTTAAAAGAATGACATCTGAGATTTATACCCGCCTTTCTGTATAGTTTCTGTCACCAGAAAACTATTGAGGCATCAAACTAAGCGGCCTACCTAAAGCTGGCTCCAAGTTCCTATGCTTTCATTTGGCCTTGCACCAAGGTTCCAGCTCGTTTCAACCTCTCCTTCATGTTATTTCTCTGGCTTAGTTCCAAATCATTAATATAAACATCAAGGCGGTGCCGTTTCTATTACTGGAATATAGTTTTCACCATCATGGATTCCTCCATGCCTTGCTTGGAGTGTGAGGCGAGGTTATCCTCAGCAGGTCATTGCCCACCGTCAGCCTCAAATCTCATCTGTCATTTAATATAATGAAGTAGAAATTTAAATTTTTTTCATTTTCCTTCTCTTCATTTATTTTCCTTTTAATTACAATTTTAGCTTAAAAAAAACTTTTAGATCTTGAAAACAAATAAATGAAGATCAATATTATGATCTTTATAATTTCTAATACTCTAACTGAGGGAATATTATAGATGGAAGAGAAGAAGAATGGGTTTTTAGTAATCATAATAACATATAGTTTAGCTTTAGGTATATCATTAATAACCGCCACAATTTTCAATTTTTTACATCCTATTTTAATTGTTTTAATTGCTGATTTAATTGGAACTATGGTAGTATATCTGATAAGTACATTTTATGATAATGCTAGTCTTTATGACCCTTATTGGAGTGTTGCGCCTATAATTATTGCATTTTATTTTTTTATTAGAAATCCCTTAGAAGGCGTTTTAACACTGAAAATTATTTTACTAAGCTTTACTTGCATCTGGGGTTTTCGATTAACCTGGAATTGGGCAAGTCACTGGAAAGGTTTGACCCATGAAGATTGGCGTTATCGAATGTATCGTGAAAGTAATGTTGACATGTTTTGGTTAATCAATTTATTTGGGATACAATTAATGCCAACTATTATAGTTTATTTGGGGTGTTTATCTTTCTTACCAGCCTTATGCAATACTATATCTTCATTTAATATTATCGATGTTGTTGCTATTTTTATAACAGGGGGAGCCATAATTATAGAATCAGTTGCAGATAAACAATTAAGAAATTTTATAAACACCAGGGAAAGCTATCAGAAGATAATGAAAGAAGGTTTATGGAAATATTCCCGACATCCGAACTATTTTGGTGAGATCACATTTTGGTGGGGTTTATATCTATTTGGATTAGGTTCTAATATCTTTTTTTGGTGGACAATAATCGGTCCAATAGTAATAACAGCATTATTTAATTTTGTAAGCATCCCTCTTATGGATGAAAGAAATTTGAATCGTCGCCCTAATTATAAAGAATATATGGATAAAACTTCAAAATTAATATTTTGGTCCCAAAAAGAATAATATAAAAAAAAAGAGGATGATTTTATTATGTTATATATTTTCTATAAAAATGCCCCTATCAAACCAGCCCCACCATTTATTGCCAGAAAGAACGCAATAAATATAGATGCTGTTAGGGACATTACCACTAATAAAGTATTTATCGATGGACCAGCTGTATCCTTAAATGGATCACCTACAGTATCTCCCGTAATCGAAGCCTTATGAGTTGCTGTACCTTTTCCACCTAAATTCCCGTCTTCAATCCATTTCTTAGCATTATCCCATGCACCACCAGAATTGGACATAAAAATCGCGAATACAAATCCAGAAAGAATCGCTCCAGCTAGAAACGCAGCGAGGGAAGCTACACCGAAGATTATTCCGACTAAGAATGGCAACAAAATTGAAATGATGCTTGGAATAATAAGCTCTTTTAGTGAACCCGTAGTTGCGATATCAATACATTTGTTGAAATCTGCTGCAACTTCACCTTTCAGAATACGTGGATCCTCTTCAAACTGTCTTCGAATTTCATCAACCATTTTCGAAGCATTTCTCTGTACGGCAAGAACCAAAACTGCTGAGAATAATGCAGGAGCAACTACACCCAAAAACGCTCCAATTAGAATGCTAATGGTTAATAGATTTACTATAGGAACTATTCCAGAATCCAAAAGAATGTCTCCTGCGTCTTGTGAAAAAGAAAAGAGTAAAGCTAAAACAGTTAAATTTGCTGAGCCAATAGCATATCCTTTAGTAATTGCTTTAGCTGTATTTCCTGCCATATCTAAATTATCGGCTATACTAATTACTTCCTCTCCTAATTCTCCTTGTTCTGCTATGCCACGAGCATTATCACAAATCGGGCCATAAGCATCATTGGATACTATGGTTCCAACGATAGATAACATACCTGTTCCTGCAATTGATACTCCAAATACTCCTGCAATGTATGAATTTCCAGCAATCATATATGGTAATATATAAGAAATAGCTGTAGCGGCAACTATGCCAACTGCGGGGGGTACAACACTAATTAAACCATATGAAAATCCACTTAATATTACTACGGCATCTCCTTCTTCAGCAGCATGTGCCATATTCCGGGTTGGTTTTTTATCCTCTCTCGTATAATAATCGGATGTTAATCCAATAATAATTCCACTAAATAATCCAACAACAGCGCATATCCATAACGTCCATAATAATACTCGATCAGCAGGATTCGCAAAAAACCCTAAAATAAAAACACAAAGAGCAGCCAGACCTGTGAAACAAGCCGTTGCAAAGTAAGTCCCGAAATTCAATAATTTACTTGGTTCTCCTGTTTTCCATTGTTTTATGAAGAAGATACCTAAAATAGAGGAAAATAATCCGAATGCATTAAGCAAAATAGGTAATATTATAAATAATCGAATATCTGTCCCAGGATGGAGGATGGTTGCAAGAAAATTTCCGATTGCGGCTAACAACATAGATCCTAGCATTGAAGCAACATATGAATCAAAAAGATCCGAACCCATACCTGCTATATCGCCCACATTATCACCAACATTGTCAGCAATAGAAGCAGGATTCCGTGGGTCGTCTTCGGGAAGGTCATATTCTGCTTTGCCAACTAAATCAGCACCAACATCTGCAGTTTTAGTATAAATCCCTCCACCGCATTTCATAAATAAGGCAATACTACTAGCTCCAAAACTAAAGCCTAACACAACTTTGGTTGCTCCTAGAGTGCCTAAGTATGGATCCATAATCCAATATATTAAAGATACACCAATTAAAGCAACACCCGTTACTGATAAACCCATTACACAACCTCCAAAAAATGAGATATCAAAACCCTTTTTTGAGCTTATAGTACATCCTTGTGCTGCTCTAGTATTTGCCTTAACTCCAACAAGCATCCCCAACCAGCCTGCCAACATTGAACCCACACAACCAATAAGATATGAAATCATCGGTGCAATACTAAGTTTCGAGGGCTCAAATAAGAATAATACTACCAATGAAAGTCCTATAACAAAAATAGAAAGTATTCTATATTGAACTTTAATATAAGTTTTCGCTCCAGATTCGATGTATCCACTTACTTCTTGCATTCGTTCATTCCCAGGATCCTCTTTCATAACAATTTTTGTGAAATAGATCGCCAACGCTATTGAAAGTATACCTGCGATAATAGGAATTAATAACAATAAATTTTCAATCATTTTTAAAACCAATTTATATTTTAAAATAAATATTATCTTAATTAAAGTTATAAGGTTTTTATAATTTTAGGATTTTTTGAACCAATCAGATTAAAAATGTGGATATTTGTGCTTTTTTACGATAGATATTATTCGAAGTAATATATATACATAATTTAATTTAAAAATAAAATAAATATATTCAGAAGTGTAGCCAAAAGAAAAAGAACAACATCCTAAAACAGATATATTATTAAGATCTTAATTTTTGTCCCTATCGTTGGTGACTTTTTTAATCTAAGCAACCATATTAAATATCAAACTAATTACAGCTGAATCTATTTATCTGAAATACTTTCAATCCAGATTATATTTAGAATCTTCAAATTATCAAAGAGGAGATTGAAATAATTGGAGGTAAAGAAAAGATTGTAGAAATAATATATAATTCTATGCAAGACGAAGATAAAGATGATTTAGATAAGTTATGAGATGAAAGAAAAAAAAGGAAATTTATTCTGAAGATTTATGGGTTTATATTGAGCTGATTTCTCATATTTGTTAGTTTTTTGCCATGTAAATCATAAAAGAGCATAAAAATTAGTGCTATAAAGCATGCAATTGCAGGACCAACGGAAAAGAGTATTTTTAATGGTAATGAAACTAACGCTGGATCGGTGATTCCAAAACTGCTTGACCATGGAGTATATTGAAAAGCGAATACGACAGAAGAAATGAAAAGAATGATTGAAAATCTATGGATAAATGCATTGGTTCCGTAAAAGCTCGCTGATCGCTTCATACCACTGTTTAGCTCATCTTTGTCTATTACATCACCCATTAGAATATCAAAATAGAATAAAATACCTGAGAGACCGAACCCAATAGCACCGGCAATAATGATCCCAAAAATATGGCTAATAAAATTGTTTGAAAGTAGCAAAAACAAAAGAAAAGTGGATCCCATTA
>JAWOFX010000113.1:0-42868 GCA_046497275.1 Promethearchaeia archaeon
TATATGATTTGAGGGTAAAATATCATAAAAAAACAAATAAAGATCCAAATATTTCAATAAATTCATTTTCACGATTTTTTCCAGAATTTTATATTCCAGAGTATAAATATTTTTCAGGTATAGCTAATGCCTCAAAACTTCTTAATTATAAAGTTTTAAATGAAACAGGGCAAGGAAGAGTTTCTAATATAATTTCTGCTTTAGGTAGTGTAATTCAAAATAGAAGTGCGAATAAAATCATAAGTGTGTGTCTTTCTTTGGGAAATTATGAAATTGACGCTTCCGCTATAAATTTAGTGATTGATGAAGTGGTAGATAATGGAATTTTCGTGGTTATCGCAGCAGGAAATTATGGTATAGATGACTTTGAGACGATAAATTCATTGGGTAAGAACAAAAATGCTATAGTGGTAGGAGCCATCAATGATAAAGATCAAATAACTTCTTATAGTTCTATGGGAAAAAGAATTGACTCCAAGATAATTAAACCGGATATTGTTGCTCCAGGGGGAAGTAAGTTGAATCAATATCGAACTATAGTAAGTGCTGATGCTAATTCTAATCTTTTAACTAGCGGATATGGAACCTCTATTTCTGCTGCCTTAGTTTCAGCAGCAATAAATATTCTTATGGATGCAAAATGGGAAACATGGAGTAATTGGGAAAGCATAAATAAATCTAAATGGACCAAAATAATAAAAAGTGTTCTTCTAATGACTGCTACAGAAACAAATCAAAATAGAGAAGATGATCCAGATACAGAGATTATTGAAAGTCAAAATCGATTTTCCCCTCCTCTCTATCTGGAAGCAATAAATGCAAGTTCTAGATCTGGATTGAAAGATCAACAAGAAGGATATGGTAGGCTTAATATTGATGCTGCAGTAGACGCCCTTATCAAATCAATTTCATCAGAAATGGAATATAATGGTTACTTATCCAGTTCCACCTCTGATCCTTTAGGAACCCACGCATTTGCTAGGAATATTATTTTAGAGGAAAATAAGCAATATCTTTTTAATTTAACTGAAATTGAAAATGATGCTATTTTTGACATTTATTTATTTTCTAATGAATCAACAAATTACGGAGAACCGATTTTATTGGAATCATCTCGGAGAACATTTGGAGTGAATAATTTCATTTATTTTACTCCGCGTAAAAATGAAACAAGTCCAATTTTAGTACTTAAAGCTATAAACGGTGAGGGAAATTTTTCTCTAAATATCTCAGAAGTGGAAAATAATTATGATCCTCTATTAAAAATTCCCGAGATTTCATATAATGGAAACATTAAAAATACAACAGTTTTGAGTCTTAGTGAGAGGGAAGGAGATCACCCAAAAAATAATAACACGCTTGATAGATATAAATTTTATATCGAATATTTTGATAATGATAGCGCAAATGTTCCTCCACAACAAGTTATTGTCTCTATCCAAGAACTTTCTAAAAATTATACAATGAATCAAATTAATATTGCCGATCGAAATTATACTGACGGAGCTATTTTTGCCAGTGAAGAGATTGAATTACCAAACAATCTCACTTATCATTATTATTTCTATATAAGAGATGGTGAAAAAGAGTCATATTTCCCTATCAAAGGGACACATTTATCTATAAGAATCGAAAATCCCTTAATAATTAAAAATTTTCCTTACGATCACTGTTTTAATTTCGGACTTGATAATTGGAGTTTGTTCGGTACGGGATGGAACTTACTACATCAAAATGAACAACATGATAATAGATCAAACATTTATGGGAACAATTGGGAAGCTGTTTATTTCGGAAGCAATTATAACTATCCTATAAATTATACATATCAGTCAATAGAAATGGATGAAATTCTTAATGGATCTTTTTTGAGCCCGTATTTTGATTTAAGAGACTTAGAAGATAATATGAATCCGATATTAAAAATTGGATTTAGATGTAGTATAAATGAAGATGATGTTATCAATCTCTTGATTAATATTAATGGCTCTGGATGGAAATCTCCTCCATTAAAAAGCTATACAGATCTGGAAAATGATTGGGATTTAGAAGAGATTAATTTAACAGAATATAAAGGTAATTATGTCAGATTTAAATTTGAAGCAATTTTGGATGAAAACACCGATTTAATCAATTATAAGGGTTTTATGATTGATTTTATTTCTATAGTAAATAAAACTAATTACGAATCACCTCATATTTATTTTAATTCGACTAAAAACATTCAAGTTAAGCCAGATTTAGAATTTCAAAAAGTAATATTCTCAATTAATTATTTTGACAATGATAATAATTATCCTGAATATGTTTATATTGAAATAGAAAATACCAATTATTCGATGGTGAATTATTTTGGTAATTGGAATGCTAGTTCAAATATATCAGAGGATAAAGGAATTATCTTCATAAGATCAATATCTTTAGGAATATTTTCAAATTATTCTTTTAAATTTCATATATCCGATGGGAAATATACTATTTCGAGTAAATTATATAATCAAGATAACTCATTGATAAATTTTGCTCAACCTAGTAGTTTACAATACAATATTTATCAAAACCTAAATCCAATTGGTTATTTGTTCAATGAAACCTTACAAGATTTTTATATTAGCGGAATACCGGTTCAAAAAGAAAATACTGCTTGGTTGAGAGGAGATAATTCATGGCATATAATTAAAAAATTGTATAATAATTATATCTATGGTGGAACAGCAAATCTTTTTAACTCGCAAGAGCGTGGGTATGGGAGGAATTGGGAGGCAGAGTTAATAACTAAACCTATTGAAATTAAAACGGATAAAAAAGTATATCTAGAATTTTTATATGAAATTGATTTGGAGTTTCAAGGAGAGAATGGAGGAGATAAAGGTGTAGTATCAATTTCAAGAGATTATGGAGATACGTGGACAATTTTGAAGAATTATGATTCTAATGGTGAAGGAACTGAAAAATTAGATATTTCAAATGAAATTGGCGATATAATAATGATTAAATTCACACTTATAACAGATAATAATCTTGGAGCATCAGCTGGTTATGGATGGTTATTATCTGATATTTATATAGGATATAATCGGGAAGGAGATCATATAAAACCATCAGTAGTTTCAATTAGTCCTTTAAATGGAGAAAGAGTAAATTCCATTACTCAAATAAAACTAAATTTAACTGATAATACAGCTATAGATCTTTCTAAATTTGAAATTAAAGTTGATGGTGTACTTTACCAACCAAAAAATCTGCAATTTAACGAAACAACTGGATTACTAATATTTGATTGGAATACTTTTGATTATTCTGATGGATGGCATTCATTAGAAATAGTTGTGTTTGATAATAATAATAATAATCAAGAAATTATACTCAATCTAAAAGTCGATAATCTATTAATAAAATTATCCAACTGGTTACCCTGGATTATTCTGGGAATTATTGTTGTGCTCTTAATGTCTATTATTTATCTTTATTCGAGAATTAATAATACCTCAATCCTCAATAAAATTAAAGAAAAAATTATCTCGAAACCAACATCTAAAATTGACAGAGGGAAAAATAAAATTTTAAAGGAGATAAAAGATCTCGACACATCTTATTTAAAAAATCCATTAACACTGTATTGTAAATATTGTGATTCGTGGTTTTATTCGGATAATTTTGATATTATATGCCCATCATGTGGGAGAGATCAGATATATGTGGCTTATAAATGTTATAATTGTGGTAAATGGTACTTTAAGGAAGAACCAGGTGAGTATTATTGCGAAAAATGTGATGAGACACAATTAATTAGAAGGGATAGGAAAGAGATGGAAGAGATAATTGCGAGAGAACACAAGAAAGTCTTAAAAAAATTCGAAGTAAAAAAAAGTAAACAACAAATCATTTAAAAATTAACTTAAAAATATGAATATTAAGCATTTAATCTACAAATTGAAATTGCATTTCAAATTCCAAGTTCTAAAACATTCTTGGATTGATATGAAAAGGGATAAAGCAAAAGTTATCTTTGGAATTGCAGGTATTTCCATATCTCTATTTTTACTAACCGCTGTAGGTATGATTAATAATACAGTTTCTTACAATTATATCCAAATTGCAACAAACACTACGGGAGAAGCAGATATAATGATTTCACGCACTATTTCTGTTGATTTAACATATGACCCTTTTTTTGATAGGGATATTATTGAAAATAATTTGCAAAATATAGATGGCATCAATGCTTTTTTTCCTAGAATTACAATGCTGACTAAAGCGACTTCAGAAAATATTAATCAAACTGCTAATCTTCAGATGTATGGATTAGATTTTGAAACTGAATACGAAAACGGTAATATGGGAGATCTCATAGTTGTTGATGAGTTTGGTCAAAAATCAAACGAAATTTATTCTGGAATCCCTGGTTCTGGAGAATGTGTGCTACTTCAAAATGTAGCTGAATTTTTAAATATTTCTAGAGGAGAATCCATCCATTTAACCTTTCAATATTATGAAGATAATTTTAAAGTGGTTGAGATCTGTGAGCAAGAAAGAAAATTCTTGGAATTTGAAAACGCTTTAATTTTATTAAATCTTGAGGAAGCTCAATCGTTTTTAAATAGAACGGGTCAGATTAATTATATATATGGAACAATAGAAAATCCTGAATTAGTATATGATTCAAGTAATATTGATTTAACAACAAGAAGGTTAAGACAAATTGGATCAAATATCCAAGATCGATTAGATATAAACGAATATAGTGTATCTATGCCTAAATTGGAAGAATTAGAGCAAGGAGAGTTTCTTTTATTGAGTGCTACTATAATTTTTTGGTTTATTATCATTTTATCGATGCTTATTACAGGAATTTTAATAAATTCAATACTATCAACTTCTGCGGAAGAAAGAATAAGAGAATTCGGTATTTTGAGAGTCGTGGGAGGTAAAAGTAGATTTCCAATTAAAATAATGTTGTTTGAAGGTTTCTTATTAGGAGTTATAGGATCGATAATTGGCATTATTTTAGGATATTTTTTTACTGAACCAATCGCACAAATTTTTCTTAGTTATTATGACTTTGGTATATCTAATATAGTATTTGTAATACAACCACAAACAATCCTTACAGGATTTTTGATAGGGATATTTATCAGTTTAGGAGTTTCCTTGATTCCTGCTATAAAAACTTCAAGAAAAGATATTATTAAATCCATCACACCTTTTCAGACTAAAGAAGAGGGATGGGAAGTAAAGAAAGAAAGTAGCGTAAAAGTTAAAAGTATCCTTGTAGGTCTTTCAATTTCTACTATTGGAATGATTATTTTTATATTAATGCCAAGAGTTTTTACAACTGGAGACTTTATGTTGATTGCATGGTTATTAATTGGTTTACTCGCTGCAATATTGATTGGTTTAGTCCTTGCATCGATAGGTGTTATACCATTAATACAAAGAATTTTCTTGGCGATAATTTCTCCATTTATTAAAAAGTACAACCAGATCATTAAGATATCGCTAAAAAGATATCGAAGGAGAAATACAAGTACGATTGTAATGTTTGCGATTTCATTTTCGTTTATATTTTTCATTACAAGTCTTGCAGAGATGGAAAAAGAGAATACCTCTTTAACTCTTAGATTTCAATATGGTTCCGATTTAGTTATGATAAATGAAGGAGGAGAACAAATTGAAAATTCTATTACCATGGATACAGTGAATGAACTTGAATCAATGGAGCGCGTTAAGAATTTAGCGATTGCTTTGCATAATACTATAGATATTCAGAGAGCAATTGCAGCTGCTTATGATTTTAGTGAGGGATCTTCGATTATGGATGAGAGTTCTACTGAGCAACTATTTAGCACTATATTCCAGTTCTATATTGCTGAGGAAAGAACAAAATATATAGTCCACGCTGCAGATATTCCAAACAAAGATGAGGTAGAAGCCGGATTTATTGGAATCAATAGAGAATTTACTAATGTTATTGATAGGAATTTAATTATTTGGAACAGTCCAGGAAGTGGATTCGAATATTCCTTCAATGAGATGCTGGAACATAATGATACGTGCATTATTTCCAAAGCTATAGCAGATCGTTTAGGTGTACAAGGTGTTGGCGAAAGAATAAGACTTACATTTTTCGATCCTAAAATTGAAAATGATCCAGGAAATATTACTCTTTTTAGAGTCGTAGGGATTTCGGGTGGGATACCTGGATTTTGGAATTTTCGATCCTCCTCAATGGCAGCGAACGGTGGTGGAGTAATGGTGTCCTTAGAAAACTATTTGAGACTGATGAATGTAAAAAATGCTGGGGAGTCTGAAATGATTATTGATAAAATATATATGAATCTTTACGATAATTCAGAGATAAATATTTTAGAGTTCAAAGATGATATAAGAACTCAATATGATCATTTAGAATTCACAATAGATGATGCTGCTACAAAAATTAAGCTTGTAGAAGAGATGACGGAGCGTCAAAGCGCATTATTAGAAATAATATT
Organism: Promethearchaeia archaeon; assembly: GCA_046497275.1. Taxonomy (GTDB): domain Archaea; phylum Asgardarchaeota; class Lokiarchaeia; order Sigyniarchaeales; family SOKP01; genus TEKIR-8. The sequence continues at coordinate 6,495 of JAWOFX010000113.1, forward strand.
AATGTTTACTGTAATTATTTCAATATTCGGTCTAATTAGTTCTATGTATTCAATTATGATGGAGCGTAAGTTTGAAATTGGGATTCTTCGAAGTATGGGATTAAAAACAAGGAATGTTAGAAATATGTTCTTGATTGAAAGCATGATTTTAATGCTTTCCTCGGGTTTGATGGGAACAATAATAGGAACATTTTCAGCGTATATTTTAGAGACTAATATGGCGATAATTTCCGAGATGCCGGTAATTTTCAGTATTCCTTATGATACTTTACTAAGAGTTTTTTCATTATCTATTGGTATAGGAATTGTTGGTATGTATATAATTCTTATAAAACTTAGCAGACAAAATATAATGGATATTTTCAGACAAACCTTTTAATAGTTTAATCTATTTAGAGGCTTAATCTCCCTCTTTTTTTAAAAGGAAAAAGAGTGCTTTTTTAGAAAATTTATCAATTTCTCTAATGCTCTACCCCGATGAGAGACCGTATTCTTTTGATCAACGGAAAGTTCTCCAAAGGTTTTATCTGGTATTTCATTTGGTATAAAAATAGGATCATAACCAAACCCTTGTGTACCCCGTATTTCACTACTGATTCTCCCTTCGATCTTGCCTTTGAAAAATAATTCTTGATCTTCTGGTTCAAAATATAGGGCGATAATTGCAGAGAAATGAGCCTTCGAGTTTTCAAAATCGTCAATGAGTCTAATTATACTTTTATTTCCTAAGGTTTTAAAGACATATGAGGAGTATATACCGGGAAAACCATTTAAAGGATAATCAATAAATAATCCAGCATCTTCAATAAAAAAAGAACCGTCTATTTTACTCTTTACGCTATTTAACTTATACTCCGCAACTTTTTGAATTGAATCAGCTTGGATTTCTATTGGATTAAGATCGATTTGCTTTAATTTGTAAGTGAGATGATAATTTTTAAAAATTGTTTGGACTTCATCGAATTTATGGGTATTACCAGTTACAAAAGAAAGCAAGTCATTTTTCTTTTTCATAGTTATAATAATTAATTAATGATTTTAAACTATCAAAATAATATAATAATTATACTATAAATAAGAGGGCATATAAAATGTCATCCCAATATGATTTTTTAATAATTGGGGGAGGAATCGCCGGACTTCATATAGGGGCACTTTTATCCCAACATGGTAAAGTAATAGTTTTTGAGAAGAGCCATGAGATTGGTGGAAGGGCGCGAGTCGAAAGTATCAATGGGTTTAAACTTGATTATGGAATCCATCCTATTAGATTTGGTCCCAATAGTGCTATAGGTACTTCTTTATTAGAAATCAATAAATCTATTAGTTTTATTAAGCCTGGAAAATCATGGGCTTTTTTAAAATTCGGAGAAAAAACTATTTTTCCTACCGGCGGAATAATGGCTATAGTTAGAAGTTCGATGGTTCCCTTCACAAGCACATTAAAATTATTATTAAAAATCAAGAAAATGGACACTAAGGATTTCCAAGAATTGTATGATCTTTCTTTAAAAGAATGGTTTGAAGAAGAAAATATAAGATTTGAACTGAGAAAATTTCTTATAATGACAAGTTCTGCGATACAAGTGAACCCCTTCCCAGGAAGATCATCTGCTGGGGAGCTACTTCATAATATTAAAAGAGTTTTAGAGATTGGCAGTGTGTATTATCCAAAAGGCGGTTGGAGCCCCTTATTTTCTAAATTCTCGGAGAGAATCGAGGAAAATGGAGGGATGATCAAAACAAATTCAAAAGTTCAGGAAATAATTATTGAAAATGGGAAAGCGGCAGCTGCCAGGGTGAATGATGAAAGAATCTCGGCAACTAATATTATATCAACTATTCCGGTACAAAAAATATTCACAATCTTAGATGAGCATCATTGCAAGGAGGAATTTGTAAAAAAATGCAAAAATCTTCGTCCCACTGCGGGAATTTCAATAGATTTTTGTTTAGAAAAGAAAATATCAGAGATAGATGGTATGATTTTCTTTGAAAAACCCTTATCTTTCGGATTTATTCCTTCCAATTTGTCTCCTGAACTTGTTCCCGAAGGAAAATCTTTAATGTCTTTCTTACGAGTGGCAAATCAAGAAGATATAAAAAATAAAAGTAAAGCAGAGAGTTTATACCAAGAATTTCGTCAAAATATCATTAGATTTTTTCCTGATATAGATAAATATCTTATTAAAGAGAGACCACTCTTTCTCGAAATGGTTGATGGAGTTGAAGTCAATATAGATCAACATCAATTTAAAAGACCCGGAAATCAAATTGACAGTATTTCTAATTTATGGATAACGGGAGACAGTGTAGGCGGCGAAGGGGCTGGGGGAGACGTAGGACATACTTCTGTTAGAGATTGCTATCAAAAAATAATAAGATCCAATAATAAAAATTTCTAATCTCATTTTTTTAATAAGAAATACAAAAACATAATCATTAATAGGAAAAATATTTGTTAATAATCAAAGAAATAATATAGTAAATATCGATAATTATTAATTAATCTGTTCAAGAAAGACCATTTTTGGAAAATGACTTTTATCTTTTTAGAGTTTCAACAACTATTCTTAATGGTTAGTGCGACTTTGATTTTAAGTATAGCATGTGTAAAAAGAAAGTCTCTCTATAATTATCTCATAGCGTATTGTTTTCTTACTTTAGGTGTCTTTTTCCGTTCTTTTGTCTTTTTAAATGAATCTTTTAATATTATGGCATATATAGGTTATGCTATCGCTATGATTATTACATTTTTAGCTGTTTTAAATGACTATTACAGGATATTTATTAAAACAAAAACTAGAACTTCCGGAAGCCTAATGAAAACCATGCTTTTATTTCAATCATTATTATTAAGCATAGAAATAATGATATTAGTCTTAGCTCTCATTAGCGTCATATTATTGACAAGGATCTATTTTAAACAAAGGAGTCCTACATATGCTTTTATTGGATTATCTATTTTTGCTGCGTTTATAAGTCTTTTCTTTAGTACACTTTATACTATTGGATTGGATTGGACTTACGAATTTAGTGAAGGAATTGATAATATCATGTATAGTTTTATGTTGGTGACTGGTATTGTCGCATTATTAGAAAACAAGATACGAGAATCTGAAATTAAATATAAAGAAGCTTATGAGACATCAGAATTCTATAAAGACTTGATTGCTCACGATACTGCTAATATTCTACAGAACATGAGTACTTCTTTAGATATTGCTTCAATATACTGCCAAAAAACTGAAACTCAAAAAGAAATGAATAATTTAATAAAAACGATGGAAGAACAAATTCAAAGAGGAAAAACTCTAATTTATAATGTTCGTACGATTACTGATTTTAAAACAGGAACTTTTTCAAAAAGGAAAGTTGATATCCAAAATATTATCGGAAAATTAATCGAATATATCCCAGAGAATTATAGTGAGAAAAATATTAATTTTGAATTAAGAGTAGATGAAGGACCACATCTTATTAAAGCTAATGACTTTTTATTAAATATTTTTGAAAATATTCTTACGAACGCCATAAAACATAATGATAATGAAAAAATAGAAATAAATATAAAAATTCAGAGAATAAAAAAAAATCAAAATAATTTAATTAGGACAGAATTTATTGACAATGGAAGAGGAATTAGAGATCAGATTAAGGAAGAAATCTTTAGTAAAGAATATACTAGTACTAATCTTCTTAGACGTACTAGCTTAGGTTTATATTTAGTGAAAAGGATAGTGGAAAGTTTTAATGGGGAAATAACGGTTAGAAATAGAATAGAGGATGATCATTCGAAAGGTAGTAATTTTATCATATTATTTCCTGCTATTGAATAACTTCTATTGATTATTAGTATGATCTCATAAGATTTTGAATTCTTAAATGAAATAAATAATCTTCATGGTTTAAGTAATAATTAAATCCAAAAATTTTTTTAATTTCCTTTATTTTAAACATTATCGTTCGAGATTTTTAAAAAAATTTAGAATTTTAAATAAAAAAGAAGATTATTATGGCAAGACTTCATAGTAGAAAGCATGGCAAGTCAGGAAGTACGCGTCCAGCCAGATTGGAGAGACCAGTTTGGATCGAGCGCTCAGCAGAGGAAGTAGAAGCGGAAGTGATAAGATTAGCAAAGAAGGGACTTTCGAAATCTATGATTGGAACTCAATTGCGAGATGCATATGGAGTTCCCCTTGTAAAGGTTATAACGGGTAAAAAAATAAGTGATATTCTAAACGAAAATGACTTAATTGACCCATTACCCGAAGATCTTACAAATTTAGTTAAAAAAGCGTTAAATTTAAGAACACATCTTGAAAATAATAAAAGAGATCTTGAAGCAAGAAAGGGATTACAACGCACAGAATCTAAGATTTATCGTTTGGTTAAATATTATAAAGATAATGATGTTTTAGCCCCCGATTTTAAGTATGATTCTGAAAGAGTAAGAACTCTTGTGGCAAAATGATATCTTTTTATCTACATTCAAAATTATTTAAATAGGATTATTTAATATGAGTCAAAAATCAAAATCTAAACGAAGAAAAAGAAAACCTAAAACAAAGAAAGCAGATTATAGATCAAAAAAATGGTTCGAAGTGTATGCTCCTGAAAGTTTCGATAATAAAAAAATTGGAGAAATTATTGGATTAGAAAATAATGTTTTAGACAGAACCGTAGAAACTCTCTTATATGACTTCACAGATAATTATGATGATATTAGTTGCAAATTAAGATTTAAAGTGATCAATGTAAATACGGAGGCACAGAATTGTTATACTACTTTAGTTGGACATGAATACACAAGTGATTATATTAGAAGCTTGGTTGGAAGAGGGGCTACAAAAATAACAACAATAAATAATTTCACCACTAAGGATGAATATATTTATCGTTTAACTACTGTTTGTGTTACAATTCGAAGAGCTCGTAGTTCTCAACAAAATTTAATTAGAAAAATAATGAGGAAAATCCTTAATGAGTTTTCGAAAACAACAGAACACGAAAAATTCATCCGTGGAATGATATTCGGAGAGTTCGAAAATCAGATTAAGAGAATCGCGAAAACTATTTATCCTCTTTCCAGTTGTACGATAATAAAGAGTAAATTGATTTCTATGCCTGAAGGAGGTACTGACAAAGAAATTAAAGATGAAGAGTTTGATATTGTAGAAATAGATGTTGAGAGATCAAGAAAATCTGAGATACGTCGATCAGAGAGAATTAATGTCAAAAAGTATGCTTATGAAAAGCAAAAAGAAGAAGAGGAAGAGTCTGAAGAAGAGTCTGAAGAAGAATCTGAAGAAGAAGTCGAAGAGGAAATCAAAGAAGAGTAAAATTAGAATAGGAAAAATAAAGATTTATTTAGTATACTAATCCCTTTTTTTATATAGGTAATATTGATTCTTATTCAAAGATCCTTCATTAAATTCATCTTATAATTTAAAATAAATAGCTTTCTTATTTATTATTAAAAATAATTTAATTAGGTTAAAATTATGTGTGCTCAATATCAAGAAGGTGATAAAAATAATCCTTACGATTTTGATGATTACTTATTCGTGAGGGATAATTTTAATTACTATGATGATGAGGAATTCTTCCAAGCCTTAATCAAAACATTTATACCAGAAAATGAATTTGAAAAAATTGATCGTGATTTAAGGGCATTATCGGACTATGTTTCGTTCCGATTTCGAGATCTTGCTGAGGAGGCAAATCAGCTTGAAAATCGAATTAAAGTTACTAAAGTGAAACATTATGATGCCCATAACCATAGAATTGACAGAATCGAGCGGTGTGGAGAGACGGAAACTTTAGAAAAAGAAATCTTTAGCCTTGGATTATTCGATCCGAATCGAAATACTGCTTGGTCAAGGTTTGCGAAGATGTTCCTTTTATATCAGAACAGTGAATTTGGTTGTATGTGTCCAATTGCATGCACCCATGGAATGTACGAGTTTTTACAAAAATACGAGGACGATCTTGATCCTGAAGCAAAAAAAATACTTCATCATATCAGAGATGGCATAGAAGGAGATTATGGGGTTGGTGCTCAATTTGTAAGTGAAATTCAAGGTGGAAGTGATGTACCAGCAAATTTAGTTGAAGCTGTTTTTGAAGAGGAAGAAGGAGAAGATGGAATATCACATTGTTGGCGATTATATGGTCAAAAATTCTTTTGTTCTGCAGTCCACGCAGACTATGCTGTGGTTACGGCCAAACCTAAAGGAGTTCCCTCTTCTACACGTGTAGCAGCCTTTCTTGTACCCTCATGGTTATCAGGAAATAAAGAAAAAGAAATTCGAAACTCTTATACAATTGACAGGTTGAAACCAAAGATGGGTACATCAGAATTACCAACTGCGGAAGTTACTTATAATGGTGCTATTGGGTATCCTATTGGTCCTTTGGAAAAAGGACTTGCAAACGTGGTTGGAATAGTTCTCTCAATATCACGACTTCATGTGGCTTTCGGTATGGCAGCAGCAGCTTTACGCATTGCTCGAGAAGCTACATTATATGCCCAATTCCGCGAAGCTTTTGGGGTTCCTGTTTCAAATTTTCCCTTAATGATAAATCAAATTAACGATCTCAATCAATATGCCAAGAGAGCTGCAGCAGGAGCATTTAAAATATATTCAGAGTATATTCATTTTGATGAAGAGCTTATTTCAGGAATAAGAAATCTACAAGAAATTGATAATATGAAAGAGCGAAAGCGTCGATTTCGGTTAAGAGAATTAATAATGCTCCAAAAAATTGTTGTAGCAGATGATGCTCCAACAATGATACGAATGGCAATTTCTTTCTTTGGGGGACATGGAGTAATGGAAGATTTCTTATCATTCCCCAGATTTTTCCGGGATAGTATAATCATGGAATTATGGGAAGGTCCTCGTAATGTATTGCTTACTCAAATTCATAGAGATTTTCAAAGAGTTGCTGAATGGTATTCTGCGGATGAATTTATAAAAGACCTGCTAGATGGTCTAGAAAAAGAAAGAGTCCAGGATCTTGCCATGAGGTTTCAGAAAATAATTTCTCATGATTCATTGCTAAAAGCAGATGAAGAGACTCTTCAATTATGTCGAGATTGGCAATCACTATCAAATGAAATATTCCATGCGTATCAAGATTTAGCTTTAAAAGAAATGGGTTATGAAGAAAAAGCCTTAAAGTTTTCAAAGCTATTACGAAAATTTAGGAATAAATAATATCAATAAAATACATTAAATTATCCCTTGAAACAATACTTAATTTTTTTTAGATCCTATTTTTATGTAAAAATCTTATAAATTTTTATTATTATTTTTTTAAACTAAGCTTTTTAAGAATAGTTCCTTTTTCAGGATCTTGATAATATAGAGTATTGGGTGGAATATCATCTGAGACAACTGCATGGGCTCCTATTTGAGCATTTTCACCGATTTTTTTCCCACACATTATACTAACATTAATACCTGTTTTCACATTTGGTCCAACAAAAGTTCCTAATTTTTTTCTTTTCGAATCAACTGGTTTTCCTTTAATATTCATGGAGATATTACCTTTATCAAGCCTTAGATTCGCTACCTTTGTACCTGCACCAAAATTAACTTTATCAGCAATAATTGAATCTCCAAAATAATTAAAATGAGGAATATTTGTGTTTGAAAAAACTATAGAATTTTTTAATTCACTCATTCCAATATAACAGTTATCTTGAATTGATGTGCCAGGACGTATAAAGGCATTTGGGCCAATAATATTATTTTTGCCTATATAACATGGACCTTGAATATAGGATCCGGATCTAATTAATGTGTCCGCTCCAATGAAAACATTTCCTTTGATAATAACATTTTCCTCAATATCTCCATTAATATCTCTATTAATCTTTTCTAATAATAACTTATTTGCATCTAATATTTGCCACGGTAGACCTATATCGTTCCAATTAGATTCTTCCAAGATATATCCGTAAATTTTTCCATTTAATTTTTCGACTAATATCTCCATAGAATCAGTGAGTTCATATTCATTTCTGTTAGATAATTTGGTTTTTTCTATCGCTTCAAAAATTAAAGGGTTAAAAATGTAGATACCTGCATTTGCTAAATTTCCCAAATTTAGTTCAGCAGGAGGCTTTTCAGTTATTTTTTGTACCAAATTTTGAGAGTCCAATGAAATGATGCCATAATTAATTGGATTTTGGACTTCTATTAGAGATATAAGGCCCTCAACATTTTTATCTTTGTATTCATGAATGATTTTTTTGAAAATATCGGGATTTATTAATAAATCACCATAAATCATTAGGAAGTTATCATCTTTAACAAATGATTTCGCAAATCCAGTTGCATGGGCGGTTCCTAAATATTCATCTTGTGTTTTATAATTAATATTTAAACCGACTTTTTCTTTTCCATTTCCAAAATATTCTTGAATAATCTCTTTTTTATACCCTACAATTAGTAAAACATCCTCAATCCCAGCATTTTTAAGGGCTAAAAGGGTGTACTCCAACAGAGGGCGTCCCGCGAGAGGTATCATTGGTTTTGGTACAGAAGATGTGATTGGTTTTAATCGTTTTCCCTCTCCGGCAACTAAGATAACTGCTTTCATAATACTCACATTAATTGGCTATATAAGAAAAGTAAATCATAAATTAAAAATTGATGAAGAATGAGATATTAATTTTTGAGATCCTCTACTAAATGAATGAGGTATTTTTTCAAATGTTTATATGGTTTCAAATCTCCACTAAATTCATTATATAATACTTCTTCATTTGAAATATTTTGTTTTAACTTGATAAAGGCTCGAAAAATTTGATCAAAATTTCCAGATGCAACAAAATCTAAAGAATAGCCATTAATATTTCCATATAATATAATAATTTTATAGTTTTCGTCTCTTAAATCATTTAAATGTATTTCTTTTACTCTTGTTTCTGCTCTAATAGCAGTATTCATCTCAATAGTGGCAAGTTTTGCAGATAATTTTGAACAAAATACTTCAATAATATTCTCATCTGAATTACTACCGTTTAAGCTATAAAAAAACTCTGGATGAAATATTTTAGAAATTATAGGTAATCCTTGAGTAGAAATACCGCAGTAGAGAATTTTATTCTGAGCATTTAAGGGTTGATTAATTATCCCCAATTTTTGCCTTATATCTTCCGATTTTAATATATTATTATATTTCATTTTTAAGTAATCTGTCGTTAAATTAATCATTTCCTTAAATACAGAATTTTCTGAAGCTTTTTTCAAAAGATCTATGGAACTATAAGATGATTCTACCTTATTATGAAAATCTTCTAACATACTATAAGTTTCTTCAGAATTGAAACTGAATTTACCACTTATACAGTAAAAAATATTATTCTCTCCCGATATAATATGTTTAATTACAATACGTTCAGTTCCATTATTATCATTTTCGAAAAAGATATTATTCAAACGCCAGATATTATTTGGATTAATACCTTCAACTAATTTTTGAATAAATAGAACTGTTTCAAACAAGGGATATTTTTCTTTATTGGAGCAATAGAGAATATCATTATTAAGAATTACTGCGAATCCAGAAATCATTTTTGGTTAATTTGCTATAAGTGTTTTTATCTATCCTACTTTTATGTAAATATTGTAAAATATTAATTTTTTTCTATTTTTCATTAATCCTTTATAAAGTAGGGGAAATTAAAGAGGATTTTTTTAAAATATCATACTAAAGATTATTAATATATATAGTTTTTAAGATTATAACTATTCATATTATTGATTCTATGATTTCTTAATAAAATTTGGGTTCAATAAATCAATCTAAAATAAAAAAATGAAAGTAATTAAGTTAGCTGAACGAAAAAAGATCCATAAAGCTGCAGAATTATTGGTTAACTCTAAAGAAGCTATTGCTTTAACCGGTGCAGGAGTATCTACAGAGTCAGGTATCCCAGATTTTCGTGGAGAGGGAGGGATTTGGGAAAAATATAAGCCCGAAATCTATGGAAATATAAAAAGCTTTATTAAAGACCCGACTAAATTCTGGAAGATGGCAGAAAAAGTCGCTCCTAAGTTATTTTCAGCCGAACCAAATGCAGGTCATATTGCATTAGCCGAATTAGAGGATATGGATCTCATTAAAGCAACTATAACACAAAATATAGACGAATTACATCAAAAGGCGGGTTCAGTTATAGTGTATGAAGTTCATGGAAATATTAATCGATTTACGTGCTTTGGTTGTAGAGCCAGCTATACTAAGGATCAAGTTATGAGAAAATTAAAGAAAGAAAAACATTATCCTCCTCAGTGTGATGTTTGTTCTGCACCTCTTAAGCCTTCAGTTGTATTATTCGGAGAAAGTTTACCCACATTCGAGATATATCAGTCTCAAGCTTTAGCAGAGAAAGCGGATGTAATGTTGATAGCAGGTTCCTCATTAACAGTAGATCCGGTGGCAGATCTTCCATTATACACGTTAGGGAACGGAGGAAAATTAATTATTGTAAATGATAAAAAAACCCATCTAGATGAACGAGCAGAAGTAGTGATTAATCATAAAACTGGGATGGTTTTACCTTTAATCGTTGAGGAAATAAAAAAGATTAAAACGTCTGGAGAATTTGAAGATGTCTCCAAGGCATAATAATTATCTTATTTTAGTCAAAGCGATCTATAAATGAAAGATGAACTGAATGTAATTATTAAAGATTTGCGTAATATAGATATAAAATTTGGATTAATTTATCCAAATATATACTCCATCGGAATGTCATCTTATTCTATTCGATTTTTATATTCTTATCTAAATTCCTTTGAAAATATAGCATGTGAACGGATTTTTCTCCCTCCAAAAATTAAATATCCTGCATCTATGGATTATAATTCTATAGATGTTCTTAGAAGCGTGGAAAATAAGCTTTTACCCGAGGATTTTGACATTTTAGGATTTTCTATTCAATTTGAAAATGATTTTAGAAATATTTTATGGATATTAGAAAAGGGACGAATTCCCTTACTAAATAATAAGAGAGATAATAAAGAAAAAAAAATTGATCCCCCTTATCCATTGATCATAGGAGGTGGTCCCGTAGCTACTTCTAATCCTATACCATTATCTAATATTTTTGATGCTTTTTTCATAGGAGATGCTGAGCCTAATTTAATGAATTTTTTAGAGCTTTTTATGAATTATAGGTATAATAATCAAAATAAACAAAATTTCTTACAAGAATTAAAAAATATCAAAGGAATCTATATTCCATCATTAAACAATAGGACCAATCGAGCGATTTTAAAAGATTTAGATCAATCACATATGCCCATTTATCAAATTATGGCAAGAAGTGATTTAAAGGGTGGAAGTTTCGAGGATACATATTTTATAGAAGTAAACCGAGGTTGTCCTTATAAATGTAAATTTTGCATCTCATCTTTTCATAATCGACCATTTCGCAATAGAAGTTTCCAAAATATTAAAGAAATGATAGATATTGCGTCCGAAAATCTTGAATTTGAAAGAATAAGCTTAATAGGTTCATGTATCTCGGGACATCCCCAATTTTATGATATTTGTAAATATATTTTGAAAAAAAATAAAAGACTTTCAATTCCCTCGATCAGAATTGATCATATCTCTCCAAAAATTATCGATATATTAGAGAAAGGTGATATTAAGACAATTACTATTGCTCCTGAATCTGGTTCTGAAAGTTTAAGATATGAGTTAGGAAAAAAAATATCAAACGAAAAGCTTTTTGATATTCTAGTTCAAATGAAAGAATCAAAGATCAGTAATGTTAAAATGTATTTTATAATTGGGTTACCAAATGAAAAAGATGAAGATATTGAAAAACTTATTAGACTAGTGAAAAAGATGGATAGTCTAGGCTTTGATAAGAACTCTCTGAAAATAAATATCAATCCATTAATTCCTAAACTTAACACACCATATGAGAAAGAAGTGGATTATTATATTGAAAACAAAATAAAAATTCTAAAGAAAAGATTAGAAAAAATTGAAAATGAAATATCCAATCTAATTAGTATTAATTTAAAAACTCAAAAGATAGATTCTTTAATAAAAAATGCCCGTTTACAAACTGTTTTTTCTTTAGGAAATAAAAATATCTCGGATCTTCTTATAAATTATTATAATAAAGGAGCAAATTTCGGAGCTTTACGAAGAGCTGAAAATAATTCAAAAATAAAAATAAATGATTATCTATTAGAAATTAAAAACTGTTATAGCCCTTGGAAATATGATCTTTAAATAGAAAGATAATTAAAAAAAATAGAAATTTAGAAAATTCATTCAATTTTCTTAAATACTTTTTTCTTGGCGCCACATACAGGGCACTCGTCAGGTGCTTCTCCCTCAACTGTATAACCACATATAGGGCAAACATACATATCTTTCTCTTCTAAATCTTCTCCTTTTTCTGCAGCTTCTAATGCTTTATTATAGAGTTCGTGATGTACTTTTTCGACTTGATTTGCATAATCAAATGTTCTAATAGCTTGCTTATTATTTTCCTCTCTGGCGTCCTCTAAAAATTCTGGGTACATTTTTGTAAACTCATAATGCTCACCATTTATAGCTTCTTTCACATTTTCAACGGTTGATTGTATTCCACCCAAAGCACGTAAATGATTATGGGCATGAACGGTTTCTGCTGCTGCTGCGGCTTTAAATATTTTTGCAATTTGGGGGAAGCCATCTTTTTCTGCTTTTTCGGCAAATGCTAAATATTTTCTATTAGCTTGGCTCTCTCCTGAGAAAGCCTCCATTAAATCCTTTTCTGTTTTCGACATAAAATTTCATTGAATTTTTTTATAGTAGAGTGTAGGTTATTATATTTTAAATTACTTTTTTTAAAAAATAAAATGATCTTTAAATAGAGAAAGATTTGAACGTTCTAAACTATATTTCAGTTAGAAATAGTTAGGAATCTTTTTTAAGAATAGAATTGATATTTTTGATAACTTTTTTTAATGAGTATTCCGCCATACCTAAAGTACTAACTTTAATATCAAAAATGAGTACAATAAAATAGTATTCATTAACATATCCCGAATAGATAAGCTCATTCTGAGAAGAATAAAATAATTTTAAAATCGAATTATTGCATATTTGAATCCTAAAATCTAAGTCCTTCAATAATTCTGCTAATTTAACTGGTTTTAATGAACTATAAATAATATTTCCTTTGTTATTTAAAAGAATGAGGCCTTCTAATTTATTATTATGAAGAAAATCTATTAAATATCTTATAATTGAATATTCCTTGGTTTTATTTTCAATACAGTATCCATTATTTTGTACTAAATTATCTACAAAGCTATTTATTATATCATGGTGGACATTTTGAAAATTTATATTGATTCCGCTTTCTTTAATGTATTTTCGAACTCTAATATCTATTTTATTTACATAATCCTCTAATAGGAGTAAATTCACATGAGAATCACATAGAAATCCATAGAAGAAGTTATCTCTCTGGATAATAACAATTCTAATATTATCCATGTCTATTGTTTTGACCTTTTTTCCAACCATTTCTATAGAAAAAGAGATTAAAGCAGAGCAAAAAGCTGTGATTAAATTGTCTTCCATTTTGTATTTATTTGAATAATTTCTAGCATATAAACACATACCTGCATTATTGAAAATGAAAAAATAATGGATATTTATTTCTTCTTGAAAAATTTCGATATTATTATCTACTTTCGATGTATTTTCCACAGTCACACCTATTTCTATCTAAAGAAGTATAAAAAAACCACTGTTATTAAGGATAAATTTTAATTCAAAACAGAATTAAAAATAAAATTTTTAACGAGAACAAAAAAGAGAAGATTATTTTATTTTACTTATGCTCACTATTTTTTATTAACCTTTCTTTTTCAACTAATTTCCCTTTTTCAATAGTTTTTTTATCAGCGAAAATTAATCCTGAATCTAAAATTAGATATGTTAAGATATAAGCGGGAATGTAGAGAATAATCCATAAGAGAATACCTAGTATTTTAGTATTAAATATTTCGCGTTTTTTATTGAGAATTTTTGGAATTCTATGATATATCATTTTATTCTCATTTTTTTCACTCACGATTCCTTTTCTATTATATCCTTCTTGATACTCATTTTGCCTTAAAAATGATCTGAAATCTCTGTAGATCCAGATAAACCAACCTGCTAAGTAATTTTTCGCGTTAAATGTTCTAATTGAATAGTCGAGAACATGAAGTTGTCTTTCTTCACTGAATTTCGTTTGGTTCTTCCATTTATCATGAAATCCATACTTAGCTCCTGCTCCGAATTCTGTATATATCCAAGGTTTATTAAAAGTAGGAGTACGCATTACATCCAACATCAAGCTAATCATACGAGAACTTCCTACATACCAACCAAAATAAAAATTAATTGTAGCAACATCAGCATATCTTCGAGTTAAATCTGTAAATAATTTCATGGATACATAAGTTACTAATCTCGTATCGTCATGCATTCGAACCCAGTCCATTAATCGTTTCATAAATTTTGCTACTTCAGGTCTTTCGATGGGGATTTCATTACCAACACTCCACCAGATGACTGATGGGTGGTTAATATCTCTTTTTATAAGACTTCTTATCATTTTCGCAGCAGCTCTAAATGATTTATTACTTTTAAAATTACATGCCCAATATACTGGAATCTCTTCTAAAATTAACATTCCCTCCTTATCAGCAATACTAATTAAATCTTCATCATGAGAATAATGTGCGGTTCTTAGGGCATTGAAACCTAGCGATTTCATAGATTTAATATCTTTCACTCGCTCCTCATAAGGTATTGTTCTCCCATAGGGCATTAACTCTTCGTGAAGACTGGCACCTTTAAGAAAAATTCTTTTTTTATTCAAAAAAATATATTTTTCTATTACCTCAATTTCTCTGATTCCAAAATGGGATTCATAGAGTAATTCATTTGTTTCTTTATTGAAGATTTTTAAAAGGTATAAATAAGGATTCTCTGGAGACCAGAGTTTGGGATCATCAAAAGTAAAAGAGATCTCCCCTTTTCCCATGGTTTCTGAGATTTCACCATAATATAAAGTTTGACTTTCTGAGTTATTTAATATTTGCCAATATAAAGAAAGTTTTCCTACTATCTTATAGGAAATGCTTATTTTACTTTTTGATCTTGATTCTAAAGTGGTTTTTATGACAACATCTTTAAGTCTATTTTGGGTTAAAAATATTAATTTAACATTTCTATAAATTCCACCCCAATTGAACCAATCAAAGGATATTGCAGGAATTCTGTCTTTTCTCCTAATATTTTCAGTTCGTACCACGAGTAGAATCTTATCTTGATTAATGGATTGAATATTAAAATGAAAAGGCACAAAACCACCATCATGTTCTCCTAAATATTTTCCATTAAGCCAGACTTTCGTATTATAATTAGAACCATTGAATTTCAAGAGATAAATCGAAGTACCCATACTACCGTTCTTTTTTATTTCGAACTCATAAAAATGCCAAAAAATTCCTTCATATACTTCATATCCCTTTAAAATATTGAAACTATTTGGAATTTCAATATCTAACAAATCATTATGATTTTTATGATACCATTGAGGTTGGAACCATTCAGATTCAATACCTTTATTGTCCTTGTCTGCTTTAGCTTTCCATTTCCCATTAAGTGAGTAAACATTCATATCTTATCTCAAAAAATTTTATATTTTCATTAATGAAAATTAAATCTCATTTTAACATCTTATTGTTTCAAATAAAACAATTTTTAAGAATAAAAAATAGAATTCAAAAAATTGAAATATAGGAGTTCCCTTTCATTATCCTATAATACCTCTCCTTTCTTCCCTATTTAAGAGACTTAAGAACATATTATAGAAATGCCTTAATTTAGGAGTAAGAGGTTCAAGATTGTTCTCTCTCACAGAATGTTATTATGAATCCTTTAATAACATTCTATGAGCAAAGAATCGTAGAGTTTAAATAGGAGTAAAATAGATTGTATAATAATAAATTATAATTTAAACAAAAACTCAATTTAAAATAATAATAGGAGGAATAATAAAATGGCTAAGAAAAAAGCAGCTGCGGCTTCAACAGAAACTTTATTTGTTAAAAGTAAAGTAAGAGATTATATTAAGAGCAAAAATTGTAATACAAGCGGTGATGTAATAGATGGAGATGCTCTTAATAAGAGAATAATAGAGATTCTTGATAAAGCTGTAGAAAGAGCAAAAGCGAATGGTAGAAAGACAGTCCAAGAAAAAGATCTGTAAGCTTGGATAATATTAGAAAATCTATGTTTTTTTTTCCCTATATTTTTCTTTTTTTAGAACAAGTAATTAAATTTAAAAAATCATCATAGTCTTCCTTTATATAAGCATCTCTATCTTTTTATTATTTAACACACACAATCTTAAATTAGAATAGAAAACAAATAAATAATCCCTGCAAATCGCCTTTACCCTAATAATTTTTTTGAACTAACAATTTTGGATTTCATATTTGTTTTTCTATTTCTCCCTTCTTTTTCTTAACTTTTTCGAAATCAAGAAATAGAGGCTTAATCGGAGATTTCTTGTCCTATATTTTTATCGATAATGAAGAAATCAATTGATAAAACACTTTTTAATCTTTCTAAATCTTGTTTTAAATCTCTTATTCTATTATAATCTCCGGAAACAGCTATAATTTCAATACATTTTTCGTATTCTATATGAACATGCATTGTTGAGACAATGACATCAGCAAAATGATGTTGGATATCATTATTTAAAATTAAATCTGTCTGATGAATATTTGCATATATCGGTCTTGATTTAAAATCATGATCGTGTGTATCGGTATCGTTTTCATGAATGTGATCTTGTTCCTCTCCTATATGTTCATGAGACATTATCATTGCTATACATCCAACAACATCACCTGCACTTTCGGGAAGATTCTCCTCTATAGCCATATATCTGTGCATTGCTTTTCGAACAGCATCAGATCTAGACACCTCCAATTTCTTTCGAAACTTCTCAAATTCTTGATAAAGAGTTTTGGGAAGGGAAACAGTAAAACGTTTGTATTCTTCACTCATTTGAATTTTATGTTTCTTTTTTAACTATTTTTATTAATCTTACACTTTTTAAATATATTTGAGATGAAAATAATTTATAACTGTTTCTTATCAATTAATTTTTCTTTAAAATGAATCAAATATTCCTATTTTTCCCTCTATAGGTTTTAGGATTTTAATACCTTCATTATCGATGGAGTATTCTATAAAATGTTTAGAATGATTCGAATCTCTCATTTTTAATATACCTATGCCACGAGTCATTAGACCGTCGCGTTCAAAATATCTTAATAAAATTATTGCATCAGCAAGAGTTGAGATATGTCCCATTCCTTTATTAAAATGATCTGAAAATGTAGGAGTAGTCGTTGTAAAGATTGCTATAATATTATTTTCTCGGATGAAAAGAAAAAGATTAATGAGTGATTGTCTAAAAGTAAGGTTGCTAGTTATTCGTTCTAAAGCAGAAATACTGTCAATATAAATTCTATCCGGTTTAAAGGATTGTATTTTTGATTTCATATCCACAATAAGCTCTTCGATTCCTTGAGATTCTGGATAAATACAGTTCAACATAAATATACCATCATTTTCCGGTTGTTCTAAATCTATATTCCAATTACGAGCTTTCTGGAGAATCTGTTCTCGACTCTCCTCAAAATTGAACATAATGCATTTTTCCCCATTTTGTAAAGACCCCTCTAACAATAGAAGTGTTATTAATGTTTTACCTGTTCCTGTTTGACCAGAAATCAGGATTGATGAGCCCTCGAAGAACCCTCCTCCCACCATATCATCGAGTTCGCTATAACCTGTAGATTCTCTTTCCCGCTTGGCAGGTAGTTCATTAGGATTTCTTTCAAATGAAATAATTATTATTCCTTCATTTTTTTTGATGGTGAAGGACTCTCTACCCTTTTTATGAGGCACTCCTCGATATTTTAAGATTTCAATTGTTCTTCTACGATGCTCTTCAAAAATAGTATTCTGGAGGAGGATTACATTATCACTAACGAAATCAAGAATATTATAATGTGAATCTTTTCCAAATTCTTCATATTGTTCCATTGTGATGATAGAGGTTACCGATAACGACTTTAAACATGATTTTAATCTGATAATTTCCTTCCGAACAATTGATTTATCAGGAAATCTATTGAATAAAACAGCGATAGAATCTAATACTACACGTTTTGCATTGATTTTTTCTACTGCATTCTTAATTCGAATAATTAAACCACTTAAATCATAATCGCCTCGTACTAGAAAATCATCCTCTATACGCGGGGAAATATCAACAAACTCCCAAAATCCTGAATCCTTATATTTTTGAATATCTAATCCAAAATCTTTCATATTAATTATTATATCTTCGGGTGATTCTTCAAAAGTGATGAAGACTCCAGGATCTTTTGAATGGTTTATTCCTCCAATGAGAAACTGTACACAAAAGGTACTTTTCCCGCTGCCAGGCGTACCTGAAAGTAACGTCATTCTATTTTCCGGTATTCCACCCATCGATAAAATATCGAATCCATCAATTCCACTCGGAATTTTTTTTATGCTTTTCATAAAATTCAAGTAATTTTGAGGTGAAATTTATATGAAAAAATCCTTTTCAGAATTAGAAAAATCTCCTATAAATCTCCTGGTTGGTCCAGGTAGGGTTCTTATCAAAAAAGGTGTTGCTATAACTCCAGCTTGTTCCGCAACTTGGGGATTATTCAATATATCAATAATCGTTAAATCATAATCAATATTCTTTAAACTTTCTTTTAAATTGCTTAATGCTGTCTTAGATTTGAGATCATTAGAACCGGCTAAAAATAATAAAAATCTTACCTCGGACATTTTTTTATATTCTATTTTTTTTTCTATACCTTATCATATTACCTATAAAAAAAAGATTTAAAAATGTTTCTTATGAAAATTATTGATATTAATAATAAATAAGATTAAATATCAAAACTCAATCTTTAATTTTAATTTCGTAACAACATTTTTGAGAGAAACTTTAAAAACTAGAAATAGTCTTTACTAAGATCTGAAATTCCTAAAATATGTAAAAGTAATTTCAATTAAAATATCATTTACTAATAAATATAGCAATAGGTACACTTGCTTCGCGCCATTGAGCTATCTTTCCGGAAAATTCGAAATCCATGCGTGATCTGCCATGATCTCCTATAATAATCATTAATGAACCATTTCTTAATTGCTTATAATTACTTAGTATCCATTTATCTGTTCGATTTATGAGTTTTTCAATTAATTCCTCAGGAGTCTGTTGCCTTAATCTTTGTTGCTGTTTATGAAGATTTTCAAAATCTAAATAATGCATCCAAGAGAGATCATAATTATTTATAGCTTTTGCTGATTCTATCCATGTTGCCATGTCAGTATCTTTTGCAATAGAATTAGTTCCCCCATCATAACGCTCTATATCTTTTTTACGTCCAACAAAACAAGTATTTTTTCCATTTTCATTAATATATTTAAGTAGATGAAATCCATTCGGTTCGTATTCAAACCCACCGAACATTAATTGGTGAAGAACTCCCAAGGTGTATGGATTCTTGGTGCTTAAAAGTGTCATTATTTCAGATTTTTGGATCATAAACTCGGGTTTAAAATACGTAATTTCAAATAATCCCGCATTAGAGATTAAATTAATCGAAATCCGCTTAACTCCTTTATATCTTTCAGTGATCTCTTTGATTGGATGTGGAATAGTATTTGTTGGGGGATCCAAATCAAGCAATTTTATTAAAGTTGCCGGTAATTGAGAAAGATAAGCCTTTACAGTTTTTAATTCACTCATATTATAAGATCTCTTAATTATTGAAGATAGATTTTAATGTTAAATTACTTAATATTATAATAATAATCACACTTTAATTATTTTATTTAATCAATCTAATTAAAGATAATTTCGAAAATTATACTTAATCAAAAAATAAGGAAATAGTATGAATGCAAAAAAGAAATTAGAACTTATTGACACTATATTAGAGAGACATCATGAAGGTAGCTGTCTTTATTGCGGAGGAACTTTAAATAGGGATTTATTGGGAGAGGATTGGGATGAGATGAATCCTGATACCTACTGTACTTACTGTGGCAAGGATATTGACCCTTATGATGAGTGGGATCAAATGGCTATAGAAGCTATAGCAAAAGTTTTAAATGATGAGCGTTTTAAAGCTTAAACTTTTTTAATAATTAATTTTTATTTTTTGAGTAAAATTACGAATTTGAATATGAGACTAAAGAAAAACAAGAATTTAATTATTGCAATTATTGGATTTTTACTATCAATCAATTCACTCATTATAATATATGTTGGAGATCTCCCGTTGTTTAATTTGCAATTAATATCTTTTCAAGATGAAGGGGGAGATAATCTCATTGGTCAATATCATAGCGGAAATAAAAAGGCAGGTATTATTATACTAGAAGGATTTAGTACCGACCAAATGGCTATGAAATCTATTAATTCTGAATTCAGTAAGTTAGGATTTCACACATTTAGTTTTGATTTTTCTGGACAAGGACGATCGGGCGGGACTCTTGGATTTGATAATGCTGCAACCGATCGCCTGGCAAAACAAGTATTAAGTGCGAAAGAGGAATTTAAATCATTATCAGGTTTGAATGATTCTCAAATTGTTCTTTTAGGTCATAGCATGGGTGCACGTGTAGCTCTTCAATCAGCAACTATAGATACATATAATGTTTCAGGATTAATACTAATTGGCGTTCAAGTAAATTTAATTCCAAATGTTCAAGCGGGATTCTTTACAGGAGTCTCAGATTTGGAACTGGAATGGATCCAAAATTTATCAATAACTAGTCCGCCCGTGGATATTTTGTTATTATCTGGTTCACTCGATGATATCATTAGTCCAAAAGCAGCAAGATTATTATTTGAAAAGCTGGGAGAAAATTCTGGATCATTTATAAGAGAATTGGAGATATATCCATTATTGTTTCATAATTACGAAATTTACTCTCCGTTTTTAATTACTAAATCAATAAATTGGGCAGTTGAAAACCTAGGTTTAGAATCCAATCCACAATACTTTGCTATACAAACTTTATTAAGGAAAATATTTTGGATAATCGCATTAATAGGTTTATTCATGATTCCACTGTTCGGAGCTCACTATTTATCTGAAATAAGGAAAAGTTCCTCACCGAGAGAAACAAACAAGCATCAGAACCATCAAATAAGTAATAATTTGCAAATAAAAGATGTAAGCCGATTTTTTAAATTTAAATTGCTTTATTGGATAGGCGCGATTCCAATTGCATTATTATTACTTTTTTTATTATTTTTTATTCCCATAGGGTTGCCAATATTTAGCCTTTTTTATGTTGGTTTTATTGGGAGCTATGGAATTTTGATGTTGATTCTTTATAAAAAAGGCAAAGTAGCAGGAACTCAAGGTAAATTGATGATAAATTTTAAAGTTGAAAAAGAATCTATCAATAAAAATTTGGGAATATCAATTGTTTTTTCATTATTGTTTATAGTCATTTGTGGATTATTTTTTAATTCTGGGATAAATTACGTATTTCCATTCAATGCGAGAGTGAATTGGTTAATAATCTTTACAATCCTCACCATTCCAGGATTTTTTATAGGGCAAAAAGAAGCAACGCTATTAAATGATTCGGAGTATGCAAGTGGGAGAAATAAAATAATCTTATGGATCATTGGCTTAGTTCCTTTTCTCATAATTTCAATTTTCTTTGCCATTTTGGGTTCTATCTCAGGGATGATTGGCTCTATACATGGAATAATCATTCTTGTTTTCATAATTGTTTCTGGAAATTTTATTTCAAAATTAAGTAAACAGCCATTTGTCACAATAATTTATCAGTCTTTTCTCATTCAATTACTTGTTTTAACACAAGGTGCACTTTTTGCCATTTTATAATCAAATCATTAATTAATTTTTTAATTGAAAAATATGAAAGTTTTGTATATTGATACTGAGAACTCAGGAATTTCTGGTGATCTTTTTTTAAGTGCTTTACTTGCCTTAATCAAGAATCAGAATAAGTTAATCGCAGAATTAGAAGAGCTGAAAAATTATTTACCAGGAGTGAAAAGACTTAATATCAAATTAATTAAAATAGAAGTCAGCGGTATCATCGTGAATAAATTGATAATTGAATTAGAGGAGAAAAAAAATCATAGAAGCGCCTTAGATCTTAAAAAAGCGTTGAAAAATTTTTTAGATGATAAAGAGTTTTCTGAAGCTGCTAAAAAGTACGCTAAAGATGTTTTAGATTCCTTAATTAAAGCTGAATCTTCGGTTCATAATAAATTAGAAGATAACATTCATCTTCATGAATTAAGTTCAGTTGATACATTAATTGACATTTTAGGAGTAACAAAAACTCTAGACATTTTAGGCGCTTTTAGAGGTGATTTGAGTATTTATACTAGCAAACTTCCCTTAGGCGGGGGTAACATTGAAGCAGCTCATGGTACCTTACCAATACCCGCTCCTGCGACGAGTAAAATCATTGAGAATTCTAAACTTATTGTATATCTCGGTCCTATTGACGATGAATTAACCACACCTACAGGGGTGGCTCTTTTAGTAAATCTAAACCCAAAAATAAATAAAATTGAATTTAATCTCAAAAAAGTTGCATATAGTACTGGAGAAAAAGTATTCGATGAGTTTCCAAATATATTCCGCATTCTTTTTGGGAAAAAATACTTAGATTCTGAATTTGCTACACATCTTATTCAATACAGAGAAAAAGTTTCTGTTATTGAGACTAATGTTGATGATGTATCGGGAGAAATAATTGGTGATTTCATTGAGCAAATGGAAAATAAGGTTTTAGATATTCAAGTGATTCATTGCTTAACTAAAAAAAATAGACCGAGTTATATTATTAAAATTTTATGTGATCCTGAAAATAAATTCAAGATCATTGAGGAAATTTTGGAGAATTTGGGAACATTAGGAGTAAGATATTACGACATTGACAGGATATGTGTTGATAGGGAAATTAAATCTCTAAATATTGAAATTGATAATACTATTTATTCTGTGAGATATAAGATTTCTTTTATAATAAAAGAAAATCAGAAGAAGATTATTAACATTAAACCCGAATATGAAGATCTTAAAAAATTAAGAGATATAACTAACTATTCCATTAAAAGACTAAAATCAATAATTCTTCCAAAATTAATGAATGATGTCTATAAAGATAATGATATAGGTTAAAAAATAGTTAGAGAAAAATAAGAGAATAAAAAAATGAAGTAGGAATAGGATTCATTGAATTTTTAGGAATTTGTTTATTTGACAAATATTCCCACTCATTCCAGTTTATTTGATTAGATTGTTTATATTTAAAAATCTTGGTTTTTCAGTTTATTCAGTTAGAATTCATCGATATTAAACTTGTTTAGCATATAATCTTCCTCAAGAGCCTCTTTCGAATAATCTTCTAATCTCTTTAATTCCTTATTAATTCTAAGAACGCGGTCTTTTTTTCCGAGTGTCTTAAAAATATCTCTTGCTTCAGTATAGGAGTTTACAGCTTCATCAAAATCACCACTTACTTCTTGATCTTCAGCAATAAATTGAAGGCCTTCTGCAACTTCCATTCTTTTGCCTAATTTTCTCTGAATTTTTAAAGCTAACCAATGATGTTTTAAACTATCGACATATTCCTTGAATACAGAATAAGTTCTTCCCATCGCCCTTAAGACTAAAGCTTCTTCTTCTTTGAGATTTTTTTGTTTACAATATTTTAAGAGGTCTCTTAGAAATTCAATATAATATTCACTTTTTTTCGATCGGTCAATATTAGAAAGCGCTATTTCATATGTATTGAGAGTATTCTTAATGTCACCGCTTTTAAAAAATTCTTTTGATCTTTTAAAAAGATCATCTGGCATTGTCGCCACCATATCTTCAGAATCACTTTTGATATTGATTCAAATGAATTTTAATTTAAAATAAGTTCAATTGATATATAATCGATAACATATTTATACTTATTGATCATAGAAATATGTATTAGGAAAGCCGAAAATGGAGCATTTAATACATTGTTTTCTTGATTACTTTTAGCTAGCCTTTATTAAGATAACCGTTTCTTTAAATCAAAGATTTAATAAGTAAAGATTTCAACCCATAAATAAAAAATTTTAAAGAGTAGATTCTACATTTGATTCTTTTTTAACATTTTGATATTTTCAAATTTTTAGATTTAAAAATTAAAATAAAAAAAAATAGAAAACAGATTTACGATTAAATCCATCCCAATGGAATGAATACGACTAAAGCAACGATTCCTATAGCATAAAGAATCCCAACAAATTGGATTTGTTTTTTCTTATCTTCCATATCATAGACATAAAACGCCCCTACAAAGAAAATCAAATATCCAATTATGAAAATCAAAGGAGGAAAATACCAATGCCACCATGGATATTCCCAAATTAAATAGTTGCCCCAGTTTAAAAGAATTTCAACAAAAACACAAAATGCAGCGAACAGTATAGCATTAAACCATCGATTTGAGATTCGTCCAAAAACTTTCTCTTCCTTATTATCTGGTAAGAATTTCGCAAAGATGATCCCCGCAATTGAAAACATAAATAATATTTCAATATTCCATCCAATTAATATTATATATGCACTAGATCCAGGTGTAGTCCAGAATGCAGAATAATTAGTAAAGAAAAACACTAACGCATTCCAAATCTCATTGATCATATCTAAGCCTAAAACTGTGAGTCCAGCGAAAATAGTGCTCCAGTTACCAGTTTCTCGTGCTTTTTTCAATTCAACCCCATAAATATAAAGTACAATAGCTAATAAAGGGATGATATACCAACCAAAATCTTGATTTAATATTCTTAATTTACTAAGAGCTAATAATGAATCAGGTGTAGGTACCATAAGTTATAATCTCATTTTTATATTTATATTGTTATTATTTTTGTTTATTTGTTATTTATAATTTTCTTAAAAATTAGAGATCAAGATTTTAAAAATTAGTTTTTACTTTTGTAAACAATTTAGCAAGTAAAAGCAAATAATTATTTCTGATGTATCTATTTATTTTTTATTCTCCTTGAAATTAAAGCTGCTGAAACACCTGCTCCAAATCCATTATCAATATTTACTACTAATAACCCAGGACTACACGATTGCAGCATTGTATTTAAGGCACCTTCTCCTTTTCCCCCGACTCCATAACCACTGGAGACAGGAACTCCGATAATTGGAACATCTACTAATGCGGCCACTACACCCGGGAGTGTTCCTTCCATTCCAGCACAGACAATAATAACATCCACCCCACTCTCTATCATATCTATGAGTGGCTTGAAAATACGATGGATTCCAGCGATGCCAACATCATAACTAGATATGACTTGGCATCCCATAACATCTAAAATAATTTTAGCTTCTTCCGCTACAGGTATGTCTGAACTGCCTGCGGTAATTACTCCAACGGTGCCTTTTTTTTCTTCTGGGATTGCATCCGTTTCTCTTATAATAATTGTTTTTGCTAGTTCATTAACTTCTATATTATAATTTCCTTGAGTTGAATAAACTTCTTTTAACGTTTTCTTCTGATTTTTAGTCACTCTGGACACTATCACATAGGGATGTTCCTCCAAATACGATTTTACAATACTTAAAAGTAGATCAGAATTCTTGTTTTCTGCAAAGATTACTTCAGGTACACCAGTTCTCATCTGACGAAAAATATCTAATTGTGCTAATCCTTCCACATCTTTTATAAAATTAGCTCTTAGTAGTTTTTCTGCCTCTGAAAGTTCAATTTCTTTATTTAATAATTTTTCTAAAATTTCTCTTATATTTGCCATTTCATATCATCCAAACAATTTTGCTCTTTTAACTATAAACCCAATTAAATATTTTAAGAAAAACCTAATAATTTTACCAAAAAATATCTCGATTCCCGCAAAATAATATCCTTGAGCGCTAAAATAATTCTGAGTGAGAGAAATTTCTCCATTGAGTAAGTTAGGTTTTTTAAGATCTCCATTAAGATTAGGTGGTGGACCGTAAGACTTGACATTTCTCCAATCATTATCATTAAATTCGAGGGTTTTCCAATGATCCAACGAACCCAATTTTTGATTTTTTGTATACAACCAAGTTTTATCCGATATAAGTTCTTGGACTAATCCATTTTCTTGTTCAATTTCGGCAAATATATTAAAAGCACCTTTTAATCCATCATAATTAGTAGCTTCTATGGAGATTATATTTTTCCCCTCTTTCAAATATTCAGTTATGTCAAATACTCGTACTCTAAATATTATCGGTAATCGTGATAGTGAAAATCTCCCTAATACTTCACCCACATATTCTTGATTTAGATAAATTTTCATATGATTACATACAGTTGCTTGAATCAAAGCTTTATTAATCGGTTTTTCAATGGTAAAAATTTTTCTAAAAAAACGAGGTTTTTTTGGACAAGTTTTCTCATCTGCCCATATCCATTCAGATTCTAAAAAGGGATTTCTGAAATATATTTTATTTCTAAGTTGAGAAATCTTCTCCCAATAAGCATCAATTAAATAATCAAACATGCGTAGATTATAATCAAGGCAAGGTCGCTTGGCGGCTCTAAGCCATAATCTTTGATATTTTTCTTTAAGATATTTTACCTTGTCTCGTATGTATTCAATATCTTGGATAATCTTCTCAATTTTTACTTTATCTAATTTAGTTCTTCTAAGATGATCTGATATATCAACTGATAATTTAATTTTTTCTCCACAGTATTTTGCCAATTCTGCGCCAAATCCAATATATTCAAAATTATCTTTTTCTAATTTTATTTTGGGAAGTAACTTATTATATAAATTAAGGCAATTAGTACCTAACTCCAATAATTCATTATATTTTTTTAGACCTGGCTTGAATTTCTTAGCTGGAAAGGGATGTTTAAAAAGATCTGTGTAGAATAGAGGAGGGAGAATTAATCTTAACCTATAATATTTTTCTGCCGAGGAACTTAAAAGAGTGTATAATTGATTAAAATCCTCTAAATAATTCTCTTCTATTCCATAAAATAAAAATCCAAATTTTTCTTTAAATTGATCATATTCAAAATGTTTTACATTCCATGCTTTATCTGCACTTAAAATTGCTCCAAATATTTCATTCTCTCTTAAGGAGAAGTATCTCTGAT
This sequence comes from Promethearchaeia archaeon, assembly GCA_046497275.1. Lineage (GTDB taxonomy): Archaea > Asgardarchaeota > Lokiarchaeia > Sigyniarchaeales > SOKP01 > TEKIR-8. The sequence continues at coordinate 33,810 of JAWOFX010000113.1, forward strand.
CGCCCCATGTAGATGTAAGTACTCCTAAACATCCCTCATTTCTAAATTTAAAACCAATATTAATCATATTAATGATATTTTTACTCGCATTCTTGTTATCAGGAAAATTTCTATTCCAGTTTAACATGGATGGGCTAACTATTACTCTATGACCAGACTCTAAGAATTTTTCGACAGGAGGGTTTTTTATTTTTGGGTTATACTCCCAATACATCAATATCATTTCTTTATTCAATTTTTCGAGGACATTATTATCTTTTCTTACGATATCATCGTACATAATAATATTATTATTATCATAAGTCGATGCGATATCATATATCTTGTTATAAAAATTTGCTAGTGCCTCGCTTTTTCCAACTTTCTCTATATATTTTTCAGAATTATATCTCCCAACATCAAAACTTTCATCACATCCAATATGGAAATAATTTGTGGAAAAACATTTACTTATCTCGGAAATATAATCTTTCAAAAAGGGATAGATCTCCTGATTTGAAATATCCAATGAATGAGCTCCTGGAAATTCTCCTAAATTTCGATATTTCATATGTTGTAAAATATTATCCATATGTCCTAAACATTCAAAGATTGGGACGAGCTCTATAAAATGTTCTCTAGCATATGTATCTATTTCCTTAATTTCCTCACATGTTAAGGCCCCCCGTTCCTTCCCTATAAGCGGATGATTGGGGTGCGCAAACATATCCTCGATATAAAGACAATAGAAATTCATTTTATAATGGCTTATTAATTTGATATATCGTTTCGCATTTTCTACAGAGCATATTTGACCGCGGGATATATCTTGTGCAACTCCTCTTACTTTTAGATCTGGTATATCTCTAATTAAAACAGAAGGTACTATGATTTCAAATGGATCCTTGACTTTTTTTTGAAGAATAGAATTTTTGATAATTTGAATTAATGTTTGAATTCCATAAAACAAACCTTTTTCGTGGAGACTATAGATTATGATTTTATTTTCTGCGATATTAAGATTATAGGATTCCTCATCTTCGGGTTGAAATAGATCAAGTATTTTATAATCTTCTAATATTTTTGAATCTGAAAGGAGAGTATCCTTTATATTAAAAGATAAAGGAGGGTATTCTTCAAAAAATTCCATCAAATTATTAAAAAGGATCTCTTGATTTTCCACATTTACAAACGAAATTGGAGAGTTTGATCCTATTTTGAATGAATGTTCATCTTCAATGATAATTTCTTTAGGTTCAGGGATAAAAATAGGCTGTTTTAAACCATTTTCTTCTACTGATTCCAATCCACTAATTATTATGAATTTTAATTGAGAATCCATCGAATATAACTCCTTAAAAAATTCTACAATATACGATGAAATTAATTAATGCTAAATTAAATGTTTATAGTTATTTTGTAAGATAATTTATTCTAATTATCGAATTCTACACTTTTAAATAAATTCTGATTTCGATAAAATTTAAGTTTTAAGCAAATGCGTTAAAATCTAACTATTAAGCTTATAACCAAATTTTTTAAATAATAAATACATAATTTCGCAATTCTAATGATTAATTGAACTCAAAAAGAATATCTTCTTTATCTAAAGGATGGACAATTACTTTAAGAGCTCCGAAAGGTGGATCAAAGTTACGCAGAATACGTTTCACTTTATTATATACATCAATTGATTTATCCTCTTCATAACCTTTGATCCATATAATAACCTCATTTCCTTGTGGAGAAGAACTTAATTCAATCCCATCCAGTAATAAAGATTCGGGTTTGATTACCTTTTTGCTTAGACGCTCTTTTTCAAGTATTAACTCTAATTTCTCTGCTAATTGATTCAAAATATCTTCCATAGCATTATTAAATTCTCTTTCTCCTATAGTCCAGATAATTGTCACTATTCTTCGACTAATCCCAAATTCCTTCTCTTCCTCTTCTAGCTCAACAAGAGCTTGCTCCAACTTTATTTTATAATTCTCAACAGCCTTTTCATATTCTGATTCTAAAATGGGTGTAAATTCTTTTTTATTTAAATTATTTGAGTGAGTTAATGAATATTTTAAATCATTAATTTCTTGAATTTTTCCTTCTGAGAGAAGCTTTTGCAACGCATCATTAAGCTCTGGGAGCGATACGAGAATTCTTAGACGAAGATCTATCCAACCTATTAAATTCACTAAATTCATAGTTTCATATGTTCCATTCATATCAAGAGCCCACAAGATAGCTTCTTCTATATCATTATTATTTGACATTCAATCAATCCATTTAATTTTATTTCTTGATAAAGAATAAGTGATTTTAAAATTTATTAAAATTGCCAATTTTTATAATTCTAATATTTTAAGAATTATTTGATCCTACATATTGGATTCAATAAAGATTTATAATATATAGAAAAAGTTTATTCATATTCAAAAATTATTTTCATATAAAAAATCTAAAGAGTTGAAATTTAATGTCATTTGACTATGTGTCTTATAGAGATGTAGATTTAAAAGGTAAAAAAGTACTAATTCGACCTGATATTAATTCAAACATTGATGTAGAGAATAACACTATCCGAGAGTCTCCTAGAATACAGGCTCTGGGTCAAGCTCTGGAGGAGTTTAAAGATTGTGCGGTTGTAGTTATGGCTCATCAATCTCGTCCTGGAAGTAAGGATTTCACATCCCTAAAGCTTCATGCAGATGAATTAAGGAAACACACAGATATGCCCGTCAAGTTTGTTGATGATATTTTTGGGGATGAGGCCGTCCAAGCAATTAAAGATCTTAATATCGGTGAAGTCTTAGTTTTAGATAATGTGAGAAAATGGGACACTGAGAATGAAATATTTGATGATTTTTCTGAAGCGCAGCAAACTGAAATGATCAAAACTCTATCACCTTTATTTGATTATTTTATTGCAGATGCGTTCGGGGCGGCACATCGTGCACAACCTTCTATAATTGGTTGGCCTACACTTATCGCAGGACCTACTGTAGTTAAAGAATTCGAATATATGACTAAATTATTAGAAGACCCCCAAAAACCGGTAGCAATGCTCATTGGTGGAGCTAAAGCCATCGATAAGTATAAAGCAATGAAATATAACCTGGAGAATGATAGACTAGACTATGGTTTGTGTGCAGGATTGACTGCAGTTCTTATTTTAGAAGCTCTTGGAATAGATACAGGAGAACCTAATAAAGAGGCTATAGGAAAGGATTTAAAAAAAGCCAAAGACGATATTGTTGAGACCTATGAAAAATTCAAAGATAAGATTATCCTTCCAAAAGATCTTATTGTTGAAGAGAACGGTAAAAGAGAAAATGTTGCGATTGAAGAAGTTGGAAAATTAAATAAAGTTACTGGCGATATTGGGAAAAAGACATCTAAAGAATTTGAAAAATTAATGACGAAATGTAAAACAATCGTAGCTAATGGCCCACCGGGTATATTTGAGAAAGAAATATTTAGAAAAGGTACAAAAGAAATGGCTGGTGCTATGGCAAAAGCTACAAAGAAAAATGATGCTCTCACTGTTATAGGAGGCGGAGAAATGGGAACCGCGGCCGAAATGTTTGGATATTCAGATGATGTATCATTTATCTCAACGGGTGGTGGAGCTATGTTGGAAATCCTAAGTGGTAAAGATGTGCCCTTAGTAAAAGCACTAAGAGAGAAAAAACCATAAAAATTCTTATCTATTTTATTTTCATTTTTTTCATTCTTATTTTTTCTAATAATATTTTGGATAAATATTGTAGCTTATTTGATATAGATTGTAGACTAACGAATTATCACAAATAAATATTAGAAAATTTATGTTTAAAGAGATCCTTTCATTAAAAATTCAAATTGATTTTTTATGAAAAAATCGTGGGATCTCGGAAAAAATTTAAATATTTAATTAAGATCAATTTTAATGTTAAACGATTAATAGCGAGATCAAATTCGAAATATAATTATCATCATACGTGAGGTATTAGATATTGACTTCTCATTTGGGTGAAGCTATAAAACATAAAACTCCTATATTAAATAATAATATTTTACTCGTCTTTCTAAGTTGGGGGAAATGTGTTCAATCCCAGCTTTCTGGATATTATAAAAATCAACATGTGAATAAAATCGATACAGACATAATTATCTTTTTTAGTGGCTCAGAATCCTCGGTTTCAACCAACAAGGGATACCTTCATTGTTTTTTTGGGTTAGGATATTATTATAATAAATTTGAAATAAAATCTGGGAACTATATAACAGATAAAAGAGAATTGACAGGTATAATATTATCTGATTTTGTGTATGATTATTTAGCTACTTCAAAAAGTATTACTTTCCAAAATGAGGAGGATATCATTTTTACTGATCTGATTGTAAAAGTCCCGATAGATTTATCATCAAAATCAAATACTAAAAGAACATTTATTAAGGGAACTTTAATGAGAAATCTATTTATTCCATATAAAAATATCTTTTTAGAAATGATGGATAATATTAAGCAAGAAGAATCTTATCAAATTAATAAGAATGGGCATAAGATTTTATGTGCTAACTGGGATAATTTTAATTCGATTTTAATCTCGGAAAATATGAAGGAAGAAAAAAAGAATGAGTATATTAATCCTACTGCTGGCATAAATAATATTAGTAAAGGAGTAGATGGTTATTTAAAAAATTATTTTAATGAGTCGGATAAGATAAAAATAAAACAAAATATCGACAAGTTAAAGGAAGTCTACTCAACAATAAAATTCGATCCATCTTATTTATTTTCGATAATTGAAAACGCATCTAAATATCTGATAAATCAAGATTATTCGGAATTAATCCAGAAAAGTTTGGGAGGAAAAAATGGTTCAAAATCTTTGAAAAAACAGATTTTATTATCTGCTCAAGAGAGAGAAAATGATATTGCTCCTTGGCCAAATGAATTCAAACTAAATAAAAAAGATTTATTAAAGTCTCCATTACAAGTGGACAATATAGATAGGAAAAAGATGGAAATGAACCTAAATCATAATTCTAATCTTGATAACGAGGATATGGAGAGGTATAACACTCCAAAAAAAGAAGACTTTATCTTGCGCAACTTGAGGCCTCGAATAGTTACACAGAAGAAACTCCCAGAATCTGATATGGACAGTATTAAGGAAATTTTAAATTATTTAATTTTAGTAATTGAAGAAGATTATGATATGCCCTCCATAGGTAAAGCCTTCGAACTTGCTCATAAACACATAAGGAACATCGCTTTATATGTTGATTATATGTGGGAGATGAGTAAATTAGCAAACATTTATAAGAGAAAAAACCCAAATTTGGGTTTGAGTCGTAAAGAAAAAGAAGATTTATTAAGAAAGGTTCACAGGTGGATTGAATATTCCTCAAATAAAAATCAATTAATGTTGGATCCGCAAAAATAATTGAAAGAAGAATTATGACAAGTTATAAATCAGCAATTAAATATTTGAAAAAATCTTTTCCAGATGTAATGGAAACAGCATTTATCTCGGGAGAGGGGAAGATTTTATATTCTAATGATAAGTGGAGCATCAAAAATGATTTAGGAGCTCTCTTATCAACATGGTTTAGCCAAAATGGTCAATATGTGAATCTTAATGGAATAAGATATTCTATCCTTCAGATGGAACCTGAACGTTTTGTGGCAACCAATCGAAAAAAAAAAGGACATTTAGTTGGAGCTGCAACTCCAAGTTTGGATAAATTCCTTATCGCCCATATAAGCCCAAAATCCAAGAATTGGTTTCATGGCGCCTATCCTACCATTGCTAGAGTGGCTGCTATGATTCAGAGCGGATTTAAAATCGATATGAAAGATAATGCGAAACCAACACGAACTAAGCATAAAAAGAAAATAAAAGAAAGCTCATTGGAGAAAGATTATTTTACTTCATTCATCGGATCTGAAAATAACCAAAATACTTATCTTGTACAGCAAAATCCTCAAAGAGATTCCTACTTAATTCAAGAAATTGAAAATTTATTAGAATGGATAAAAGACCCAGATGGATTAGCTGGATTTATAAGATATTATCTTAGTATCAATGATTCAATTATGATATCTAAATTATCGGAGATATACCAAAGATTTTATAAAATATTTTATGAATAATCCGATGTTTTAGAATTTAAAGAACTTGAAGAGATTGGTTTTGATAAATTATTTATTTTTTGATATAATATTTAATTTAACTTTTAGTTCATAGTAAAATTAGATCTTAAAAAAAGTAAACAAAAACGCTTATATGGGCCGATGGTCTAGCTGGAATGACGTCCGCTTGACGTGCGGAAAGATATCTTGAATAATAGATATCCCGTAGGGTCGGGAGTTCAAATCTCCCTCGGCCCACTTTCTTATAAATAATAAAAAAGGTTATAAAATGCCTATCAGGATTCGATGGAGATCAAAAGACTATATTGGCATAGCTCTTATGCTTTTAGGAGGCTGTGGGTTATTTCAAACCTTTTTTATTCTGTTCGCTCAATATTTCTTGCTTGTGGCTAATTATTTTGTAATCATTATAATCCCAATCGGAAGTACATTAGCGTTATTTTATGCTTCTATAATTATTTTTGAAAGCATTGCTGAAGTTAAGCGTCAGAGAAAATTAAAAAGTCAATTTAAAAAAAAAGAAGAAGAGACTCAAATCCTAAAAAAGTTTCTCAATTTCCCAATTACTTTCCCGTTATTAATTAGTTTTATTGTATTCATAGGATTCTTTTCCTTGATTTATGCCATTTTTGCAACCATTTTAAATAATCAATTATCATTTTTAATTTCTGAAAATCTTGCCGCTATTATACTTCTATTAGTTGCTAACGCAATCGAAAGATATTATGCGAAAGTCAGAAGATATTAATTCCCGAGCTATAGCAAAATTTATATCAACAAGGTATTATAATATTATTAATAAGAGTTTTGATTGAGTTTATTTTAGTTTACTTAATGTTATTCCTATCAAGTACTTTTCAAAACTTAAAGAAATGGGAAATTTGTTATGAAAGTTGAATTAAGATGTCCAGCGTGTAATTCAATAGGATTTATCGAGGTCTCTGAAGAGGAGTTAAATAATGTTTCTCGAGGTTTGTTAGCTGTTAATGTTTCCGAAGATATAATCTGCCAGCATACTTTCGTCGCCTATGTAGATAAGAATCTTAATGTTCGAGACTGTTTTATAGCCGATTTTCATATTGAGATCCCGGATATGGCTTCAACTCAAGCAATAGAAGGAGAGGATATTTCTAAGACTGATAAAATCGATTTAGTATTAATTAAATTAAATATGCCCGCTTCTTTAATTGCTTATGTATTAAAATCTATCTTATTTGGACAAAAATTTGTTATTGTAAATGATCAAAATTATTTGTATGAACATATTAAATTATTTATAGAATATCTCACAGAAAATTCATTTAAAACCAATTATGAAATAGTTCCGCGAGAAGAATATTTAAACAAAAAAAAGGAATTTAAGGATCATATTGTATTTGAAGGAAATGAAGTTCTAAATGATAAAAATAAGATTTTAACAGACAAAGAAATAAGTGTGGAAAGAACTATTATTGAAAAATTTCTTTCTGAAGCAGATGAGAGATCAAGTTTGATTATTCTCAAAAATGAGATTCAAAAAGCATATAAATTATCAGAAAAAATTATGGAATTTGTTGATAATTTTGAAGGTAAAGAAATTCAATCGAAAAAGATTCTGGATTATCTCTCCACTGAAGAGAATATTGTGATTAAAATCCCTTATTTACGATTTTTAATAGATATCGTGGAAAATTATTTCAATGTGAAAGTTCCCATTTCTTCCGACATCAGCAATTTTCTTGGTTTCTTGTAAAATTCTTTTTTTTAATTTTACATTTACTTGAAAAATTCTCAGTATCACGAATTTATCACCCTCATATATATTCATATATGTATGATAGATCATGAAACGCTTATTTCACGAAGATTATTCCCAAAAGGTTGTTTTTCATTACATATTGAAAAGTTCAAATTTTTAAAAAAATTCTTTAACATATAATTTAGAAATAATAAGGTGAAATAAATGGGGAAAAATAAAACACTCATAGCTTATGAAACGAAATCGGGGGTTTCTAAAGATAATGCTCATCTCATAGCAACCATTTTGAGGGAAAAGTATGAAATGGAGGTTGATATTATTGATCTCAAGGAGAATAAAAATCCAGATACAAATGGCTATGAGAATATAATAGTAGGAAGTGGAATAAGAATAGGTCGGTGGTATAAGCGACCAAAATCTTTTTTGAAGAAAACCGATTTTGGCAATAAAAAATTAGCAATCTATTTATCTTCAGGCAAGGCAGGTAATCCAGAATTCGATCATGACCAAATTGTTGAGGAGTATGTTGGAAAAATCCTAAATAAGAGCCCACAATTGAAACTAGTGGCGTATAATGCATTTGGAGGATGCTATGAACGAGGGGGAAAAATACTAGAAGATTTTCGGGATCCTGAAAAAGTAAAGCAATGGGCTGAAGAATTAGGAAAATTACTAGTATAATAATTTTTTTTCTTCTGTTTCTATTTTTTTAATTAATCTGATTCATTTTATAATTTATAGAATAGTTCTAAGTTAGGAAGATTAAATTTAAAATAAAAAGATGCGTCCGCCGGGATTCGAACCCGGGTCACGTGGATGGCAACCACGAATACTGCCACTATACTACGAACGCTTTTTGTAAGATAGAGATACATATGAGAATATATTAAGAAATTAAAATTTAATGAAAATGATTTAATTAATAATAAAGAGTCGAAATCCTTAATATCTAAGAAGATTATTATCTTAAAAAATTGTTAAGAACCAATTTTAAATACTTTTAAGAGAAAAAGACTATGATCATTGAAATTTAGATCATTACTGTAGTTTTTCCTTTAACGATGGTGAGACGATGATAGGGCATGAGAGACGCTGAGAGATACGCATTTGAAGGTTTTCAATTGTGCGCATTCCGCATTGAACTCGATATAACTTATTTATATGCGTATTAATCGATTCATTTACTACTTTAATTGCTTTACT
>JAWOFX010000084.1:0-64940 GCA_046497275.1 Promethearchaeia archaeon
ATATGGGTGAAATTCAAAATGGTAAATGTGTTAGTTACTGTTAAGTATCCTCCACATAAAACTGAGGAAGTTATTAAAGTATATACTTCGGGAAAAGCAGCAGAATATCCTGATTTTGTAAAGAGAAAATTTCAATGGGCTACACCAAATTATGATGTGAAAATCTATAATGTATATGATATTCAAGATGAAAAACTTGTAGAAGGATTGAAAGCGATAGCGAAACGATTTTCTACATATGTTAAAGTAGAGGGATATAAATATAATGTTGAAGTTCTAATCGAAGGAGCTGAAGCTCTCAAAATGATGAGGTAATAATATAACTAAAAGATTTCAGATTCTAATATAATCATAGTGTATAAAAAGAAGATAGTAGAAACAAGATTTATTTTTTTAATATTATTTAACTTTTTTTTAAAATATCCAGATAAATAATAAAAGAAATAATAAATCAAATCCATGTTTTGATTATTTAGAGTTTTAAAACTTGAAAACGTGAGTATCCATCTTTTACAAAATCATAATCCAATAGTTCAATTTTCTCGGGGATGATTTTCAAAATAAGGGTTCTTTTCCCACGAACTATTTTTTGAGCATGATCAAAGCCCTCATCCTCTTCTTTCATAAAAATTAAATGATCTTTCCCAGATGCTGTGATTTGCATACCCTGAATCTTTCCAGTATCCATCGGGGTATATATTCCAATACTCACTATTGGATTTTCTTGTATATTTTTTACTTTTCTTCCAGGAGCGGGACCAACATATATTGAAAAATCATCAACATTTGCATTTTTATCTAGATAAAAATCCATTGGTGTTGCGCGAGGAATATTATTGCTGGAAGTACATAAAACTAAAACCTTTCTACTTTTCAAAAAAAGTCGAATTTGTTTTTTTAACTCATCTTCTGGCATTTTTTTATTCAATTATATCAACTCAAATCATGTCATAAGAAATCTTAATAATCACACAAATTAATAACTTAAAAAAAAGATATCAGTTAAGAAAAAGTAAAAAATAGAAAGAGATCAGCTCATTAATTCATTAAAGGCGTGATCATCGTTATCTACGGCTGCTCTCACGTAAGGACTGATGGGTCCCCTTCCCAGAACCATTATTCTAATTTTTGAGCCAATTTGTGGATCCATTGCAGTACCTACTTTTAATTGTGCTTCATTAGGGATTTCTTTGGAAATGGTTGACACGATATTGTCCATTTTATCTAAAGTTAATCGATGATTTCCAGTTACAGAAAGTAAACATTTTTCTACAGATGTAGTATCAAGCTCTAAAAGAGGATTATGAATCGCTAATTTTGACTTGGTGATTAAATCCGTTTTATTTCCGAGAGATTCAGTTATTCCAATTAATCCGGATGGATAATTCCCAATTCTTTCAAAAACTCTTTTCACATCAGCAAAATCAATATTGATAAGTCCGCAACTATTAATTAAATGAACCACTTCTTTGATGCTTCGAATAAGGATTTCATCCATAATTTTAAACCCAGTCAAAACAGGAACTTTTGGAATAATATTAACAAGATTATTATTAGGTAGTGGAATTATTGTATCCGAATATTTCGCTAGTTTAGCAAGTCCTAATCTTGCTCGTCCCCTTCTTTCAGCTCCTTCTGAATTAAAGGGAATAGTACAAAAAGAAACAACAATTGAATCATTTTTTTTCGCCTCTCTCGCTACTATAGGAGCAGCGCCTGTTCCAGTACCTCCACCGAGTCCACAAGTAATAAATACAATATCTGAATCCAATGATTTTCTAATTCTTTCCAAATCCTCTTCAGCAGCCTCTTCACCTATTTCTGGATTATTTCCAGAACCAAGTCCATTACACGTCTCTTTTCCAATCAAAATCTTTTTAGTAGAATTAGAATAGTAAAGATCATGTGCATCAGTGTTAATATTAAGTGTCTTTGTGCCATTTAACTCCATTTCCTGAAGTCTTGACACAGTATTATTGCCTGCTCCACCAACCCCAACCATTATACTTTTTACTTTTAGAACTTTTAATAAATCTTTTAAATAATCATCATTATCATAATTATCTTTCTGATCCATCTGTTTTGAAGCTTGAGAAAGTTGTTTAAACCTCGCTCTTACGGAAATATCATTTTTAAGATTATTCGGAAGTAATTCTAAATTTTTGGTTTCTTTGAACAATTTAATCAACAATTCTCCAAAATATTTTATATCTTATGTTATTGAAATATTTCTTCGTAATATTTCAGAGTAATACAAGGATATTACCTTTGATTTTTCAAAGTGTTGAAAAAAACAACTAGACTAAATACTTGAAGTTGAAATAATTTGTGTCCTTTTTTCCTATGAAAAAAGTGAGAAAATAACATTTAAAAGATATTGATGAGTTTTTTTAAATATAATAACGGGTGTTTTAGTCACGGAAATCGAAAAATTTAAAGGTGGAAGTGTTCGTGCTCATAGTGAATCGGCTCATATAGATGAGTTGATTAAAGTTCGCGCAATTATAACTTGCCCTGGTTGTGGTTATAATAAAGCCTTTAAGAATAAATTTAATCGAGCTAATTTAGAAAATCTCATCGTAAGTCTTAAAGTTTTTGACTGGATGGCATGTAATAAATGTGGCGAATTATTAGAGCTAAATGTCGAATTTGAGATATAAGATTTTATTTTAAAAACTCCTTAAATTGATTTATTCTAAATCTAATTCTATATTTCCATAAGTACCACCACCACCAGCGGTATAGACGATTTCATTGTTCCTAAACGCGTCTATAACTTTTCCGATTTCTTCATTATAGTTCAAAATTTTATCGATTGGAAGATCCAATAGGATTTCAAATTCCTTTCCCAGTTTATCAATAATATCATTATAGATTTTTAAAACCGTTTTGGAATTTTTACTTTTTATTCCCTTAATTGCTCGGATTATATCGATCAAGGGTATCGCATTAATATAAGCTGGTCGATGATTGGGATGATGTGGTTCCTCAAAGGTTGAAATAGTGTCAATGCGTTCACTCACACCCAATTTGATTTTATAATTATTCCCGGTCTTTTCTTTACATGCGGGACATACAACTTTTTTTTCTCCTACTTTTTGTATATAATCTTTTTTTGCCTTTTCGGGTTCATTTTCATAAAAGATTATGAAATTGTCTGTAATCGAATATTGATTAAAACCCAAACCTAAATTCTTTTTTGTTTTTTTAAATAAAACTCTCCTTCTACATTTCCCGCAGAACATATTATAATATTTACCAAGTTTTGGATGGAGTCCTATATTTAACGATACTTTCCGTCCATCTTTTCTTTTCAATGCTAATACTATTTCTTCAAAAGATGGTTCTTCAATTTCAAATTTATTGAATTCTCGTCCAAGAGAATATGCACTTTGAGAATGAGCATCACTATTAGATAAGAAAGTAATATCTTTCAAGGATTCCAACCTATCTGCTAAATCAGTATTAGCCGATAATCCTAATTCTAAAAAAAGTACTTTTTTTAAGGCGCCTTGATAACAGCTCTCTAAAGTCTCAAATTTATTTTGGCGAAATATTGCTCTAAATGGGGTAAAAGCATGAGCAGGACCAATGATTCCCCCATTATCAAAAATTATATCAGTAAGTTCCGGAGGAGGAAGGTTAACTCGGGGTCGACCTCCCCATTCATCTAAGATATTTTTCGAAAAAGGTTCAAGCTTATTTTGAATAATTTTCACAGTTTCGAAGTCAGGAAATAAAACAACATGATGGATACTCTCTTCATCTTCAATTTCTGTTTGTAAGATAAAATAAATATCCTTATAGGAATATATGCCATTTTTCTGTTTCTGAAGATTAGACTTTAGATAGGTTATCCAGTCAGGTTGTAACACATCTCCCGTTCCTAAGATTTGTAGTCCTTTTTTCCTACAAGTTTCCAGCATCGTGTCCAAATTTAGGCTCTGGGATACCGCAATACTATGAGGTGAGTGAATATGTAAGTCGGCGTTGTAAATCGGCATTATAGATCTTAAAATAAAAGGTTTAATATATAATTGAGCCTAATATTCTTAAAAATATATTTATAGTTTAAAACGGAAAGTTTTAGATATAATAATCACCACATTTCATCTATGGAAGATAGATCTGATGGAAATGAGAAACCTCGTTTGCCTCCCGGGCAATATGTAGCTAAAAGATTTCCCGTCCTACAAAAGGGAAAAATACCGCATATAGAAAGAGAGAAATATCGATTAGAAATCTCGGGAGAAGTTCATAATCCAAAAGTATTAAGTTTAGAGGATCTTAATAAGTTAAGGGATACAGTAATAACGACAGACGTCCATTGTGTGACTTCTTGGTCAAAATTTGATACCAGATGGGAAGGAATTTCGTTTAATGCGATTTTAGATATTGTGAAACCCAAATCTTCAGCACATTTTTTAGAATTTTTATGTGAAGATGGTGAATTCACCACAACAGTTCCACTAGAAAGGATTCAAGCAGATAATGCAATCTTAGCATTAAAATATGACGGTTTAGCATTGGGAGATAAACACGGAGGGCCTGTACGCGCTGTGATCCCAGATTTATATTTCTATAAAAGTGCTAAATGGGTTAAAAAGATAACTTTTCTTGAAGAAGATAGATTGGGATATTGGGAAAAAGGAGGATATTCAAATAAAGCAGATCCATGGAAAGAACAACGATATCGCTCTGATGATTAAAAGATCTTTAAATTAAAAATAGAATTTAATAAACTTTCATATTAAAAGCCTTTAATCGTAAGACATTAAATAGGTATATTTTGTCAGATCAAACTTGTCTAACTTTACCCCATTTCCGTTATGTCCATTAGTATTTAGATGTATGGGTATTTTTACTACGATTTTCTCATCATTTAAATACAGATTATTGTAAAAAACCTTTTGTTTTTTTTCAAAGTCAATGAATTTTGCAATTCGGTTCATTTTCAATATAATTTCCTATTTTTTTCTTATACTCTCAATACTTCCTATTTATGAATTAGGGGTATTTTAAATAAAATTAGTTTATATAATCTATATATATTAAATAGAATATATGTAAGAATTAAAAAAGCCAAAGAACTTGAGAAAATTATTGTTCTCCTAATTAATAGTGCATCAAATAAGAATTTGTAAGAGTAAATTCTTCAACCTTGATATCTTGTGGAGAAAAAGTTTTATCTATATGCGTTAAAGGCATTTTCACTACTAATTTCTCTTGTTCTAACCATAAATTATTATAAAATAATCCGTTGGTATTGTCAAAATCAATAAATTTATCCATAAACCCACCTCATGTAATTATTGCAATATTCAAATTTAAATTGTGAAAGACTATAAAATTTCTATTATTTTAAAATAATTTGTTTTATTTCACTTAGATATTATATGAAATAAAAGCATGAAAGGATTCTATTTTGTATCTTTCTTTTCTCAAGAAGTTTTTAAACAAACTTTACAAAATTTTAATCAGGTAATTTTTACCTTATATCCTTTCAACATAATTTTAAATTCTTTTTTTATTGCCTTGATATATTAAATCTTTTGAGATTTATAAATATTTTGGTAATTCTAATAATCTAAATTAATTTAATGTAATTTCTTTGAATCAAGTTTGAAATATTGTTAACTAAAATTGATTTCAAAAGTCTATTGAGCAACATAATTACTTAGCAATGAGAATCATCTTGTCTATTTTACTATTTCCTAATAAGATTCTATAATAAACTCCTTTCTTTTTATGAGTTACTTTTTCAAATTTTCCTTCCACCATCACTAATTCTCCTTTTTTTGCGTGCTCACAGAAACGACCTCGAAAAGAATTAACTTCTCTAATAGAATCTAAATCAATATTATCAACATGAATATCCTTTTTAATAGACTCAAAATCAATAATTCTAAGCGCATTAATTTTATAAGTTGCTGGAGTAAAGAGACAATCCTTAGCATCTGTAATTTCAGCTTTTAATCGTATTCTACCAAAATTTTCATATTTACAATCATAATAGCTAATGGTCCAATCGTCTGGGCTCTTAATATATCGAATAAAAAATTCTATATCCTTAAATATCCCTTGGTGAAGTTTTCTGATCTCGCTTTTCATAAAATCATTAAAAGATATCCCTGAGCCCCCCGCTCGAAATTTATAATGAGATTTGTATTCTTCAAATTTATAATGGCGAAACTCATTTGGAGCTTCAAATATAGCAGGTAAATAGGTTTGAAATTCCAGAGATTGCTGAGTTCCATATATTATCAAGTCTATGTCCGAATCTGATTTTTGTAATCCAATCATTTGGGATCCAGTGATTCCAATTGAATCAGACGAAAGATTACTGTTCTCGATAAATAATTTACATAAATCATATGAATCCTTCTTGATTCCGTTAATATTAGACTTATTTTGTAATTCTTTAAAATAATTTCTTGGATGATATATTCTCTTAATATCAGAATTCTTAACTCCTTGTAATTGCATATCAAATTGTTCTGAAAAGAAGATGTATTGCGGGAAGTGTTTTTGTAAAAAGGAGTAGCGCTTTTCTAGGTCATAAATTTTTGAATATCTAATGCTCTTTCTCTGTCTCTCTCCTTCGGGATCTGGATAAAATCGAATAAAACAAATTGTCCGATCTTTTGGATGTGAAACTCCTTTTACGTCAAAAAAAAGGTCATTGCGTTTTGTTTGAAGATAATCCCCTTCAATAGCTTTTAGATCATCCATTGTTATAGAATAATGTTAAATACTATAAATTGATGGTGTTTAGCTCTTAAAAAAAATAAAAATAGAAAAGTAATATTATCTACGAGTCATTTTCGCCCCACAATTGGGACAAGTTTGCTGATAACAAGGTACTCCTACTTGATGAGGCACATTGGTACCACAGTTTGGACATACACATTGTCCTCCTGGGCCTGCAGCTGCGGGACCCCCTTGCCTACCTCTCCCTCCACTTCTGGGTGCTCTTCCACGACCTCCTCCTCTTCTTCCGCTCATATTTTAAATTCCCTCCTTATAATTTTTTTATATTATTTCATTTAGTGAATATTTATTCGAAATAAAAAAGATTTGGATTAACTTTTATAAAATTTAACTTATTGATTAAAATTCAAAAATTTATCTTTACTGAAAATCATTTTTTGGGTCTAATCACAGAATAAAGGTCTCCCACAGTAGTATTCATTTCCGCATAAACATTATGTGGATGGATTGATTCAAAACTCTCAATTTTAAAGGTTATTTTAAAATTATCTTGTAAATTTGGAAAATCTCTTCTTAAGAAATTCCGTGCCATTTCTCGTATAATATCTTCTGCAAAAAGTGGTTTGAGATGAGCACTTCTAACTAATTCCGCTTCCTCATATCTTTTTAACACCGATTGGATTTTTCCAGACATACTCTCTTCAATCACGTCAATTAATTCCAACACATCAATCTTATGACTGTTTAAATCATTTATTTGGAGGATGATAGTACCTTTGGATCTCTGATTATGTGAAGCAAAAGGAAGGATATTAATTAATTTTTTTATATCTTCATCGGAAACATTAATATCTTTTCGTGTTCGGATAACCTCCTCAGCATATTCCTGTGACATTGATTTTGCGCAAGGGCAACAGCTAATTCCTACAGCTGAAGCACCGATAAAATAATTAGAGTCAATTTCCCCTTTCTGATTCTTTTTTGCTGTGGTGCGTGAACTTATATCATATGATTTTTGAATATTACCATGGGAATTTTCTCTAACCTGAACGATAATTTTACCTTCAAGATTAACTTCTACTTTTGAGGTGTAGGGATGGCGTTCTATTAACTTTTTTGCAATTCTATCTCCTACGAGTTCAATAGTAGGTGTTGGTTTGAAAATTACTTCATTAATAATTTCCTCGATAGTTTCAGATGTCCGAGACATATGAATGCCCCTCTGTTGAGCGGGAAGAGAGATTAGGGCAGATATTTTTGGATAAAACGAATATCGTTTATTTTCTTGCATAATCTCTACCTTCTTCTCAACATTAACAATTCCTACTTTATCGATAGGTAGATCAAAGGCAGATTCAGAATCTTGAAGGTCTTTTTTAAAATGATAAATATTATTTCACCGAAGCCAAAACTTCAATATATAATAATTTACTATTTAATATAGTTAATGTTCAATTTAGTTAATATTTAGTTTAAGAAATATTTTTAGGTATTGCGTATTTTGACACAATTTTCTTTTCCCTTTGGACTTATTGGAGATGATTTGCTCTTAAAAAAAAATATTCAATTTAAAGTAGATGCGCAAGGAAGGATTTTAGATCTTATATATGAAGATTGTGGAGAAGTAGAAAGTGAATTTTTAAAAAAAAATCCAGTTCATATTATTCTTCCAGGATTAATCAATTCTCATGTTCATATTGGCGATAGTTTTGCAAAAGAGATGGGATACGATAAAAATCTAATTGATGTGGTAGCCCCTCCTAACGGCGTTAAACATAAACTATTAGCCCATACCCCTTCTAACATAAAAAAAGTGGGAATACAAAAAGCAGCACAAGAAATGATTTCTAACGGGATTACATTTTTTTCAGATTTTAGAGAAAGAGGTTTAGAGGGAATAAATTTGATAAAAGAGGGCTTAGCTTCAACTCCGATTAAATCACAAATTTTAGGAAGATTTAGAGAGAAAAGTGAAATAGAATCAATCTTTCAGAATGCTGACGGGATTGGTCTTTCAAGCTATAAAAACATTACATCCCAATTAAAAGATATTTTAAAAACCTTCAAGAAAAAATATAATAAACTTATTGCTTGTCATCATGCAGAATACAAGAGAGATTCCTTATTATTCAATAACATCTTAAATGATAATATAATTGATGTTATTATACATGGAACTCAATTAAATGATGAGGATTTGCTTAAATTAAAAGGTTCTGGGATTTCACTAATCTTATGTCCTCGTTGCAATGGATATTTTGGAGTGGGATTTCCACCCATAGAATCAATTATTAGGAATAATATTTTAATTACAATAGGAACAGATAATATGATGGTGAATTCTCCTGATTTATTTGAGGAGATGAGATATTTATATTTGATATTCAAAGTTTTAAATAAAAGTCAGGATCTTTCACTAACAGCTAAAAGTTTATTGGAAATGATTACTGTTAATGCCGCAAGAATTTTAAATATTGAAAATATGATTGGGTCTATTAAAGAGGGTAAGCAAGCAGATTTTTTTACTATTAATTTAAATTCAAATAATTATTATTGCCATCAAATTAATTATCATAACATTTATCCCTTAATAGTCCAAAGAACAAAACCAGAGAATATTAGACAAGTGTATATAAATGGTGAGAAAATCTTTGAAAGAAAATAAGAAACCATATATCATATTAAGTGCCGCAATGACTATTGATGGAAAGATAGCATCTAAAATTGGCGATCCCGAATTATCGGATGAAGAAGATTGGAAAGAAGTCCATAAACTTAGAACAAAGGTCGATGCCATTATGGTGGGAAAAGGAACAATATTGAAAGATAACCCAAAATTGCATATTAAATATTATGATCATTCGGGATATTATCGGATCGTACTAGATAGTAATTTATCTATTCCATTAAGTTCAAAGGTAATAAATTTCAAACCAGAGATATATCCAACCCTTATATGCACCACAGAACATGTTCCAAATGGAAAAATTAGAGAATATGAATCTAAAAATAATACAGAGATTATCACATGTGGATCTAATGAACAAGTGGATATATCAAAACTTATGCCTATTCTTTTGGAAAAAGGGATTGAATCAATCTTGTTAGAGGGAGGAGCAACATTGAACTGGAGCTTTATAGAGCAAGATCTAGTTGATGAGATCAGACTTACTATTGCTCCTTGGATAGTTGGTGGAGTAAAAGCCACTAGCTTAGTCGAGGGGATGGGATTCGAACAAATGAAACAAGCTCCCAGATTTGAACTTACTGATCTTAAGCATAGAAATAATTATGTAATTTTACAATACAAGCGAACCGAGAAATGAAAAAATTGCCTGATATTGACAAATTGCTGGCTTTAAGTATTTCAGAGATACAAGAGCAAGTTAAAAAAATTAAGTATAACCTGTCATCGGAAGAAAGGAAGATTATTACTTTTTCAAAAAATTATACACTTTCGTTATCAAATTATTGTCAGAATGAATGTGGATATTGTTATTATAATTACAAAATCCCAAAAGAAAAGGAAGAAGAAAACGTCGTTTTATTATCCAAAGAGGAAATTGAGAATAAAACTGAAAGAGCATTGAAATATGGATGTAAAGAAGCATTGATTATGTCAGGAGAAAATCCAGGGATATTTCCAGAAGTTAAAAATTTACTAAATGATAATGGATTTGATAATTATTTAAATTATGTACAAAATATCTGTCATTATTTATTAAAAGTGAATATGCTTCCTCATACTAACATTGGTTTCCTAGACCTCAAAGAGATGAAATCTCTAAAAAAGTGTTCCTCTAGTATGGGATTAATGTTAGAAAGTTCTAGCGAAGAATTGTCTAAGAAGGGAAGGGTTCATGAAAAATCCCCCGGGAAATTACCATCTAAAAGAATAAAGCATATAAAAACAGCCGGTAAATTAAAAATACCCTTTACTACGGGTTTATTATTAGGAATTGGAGAAACTAGAAGAGACCGGATAAATGATTTATTATTGATAAAAAATATAAATGATAGATATGGTCATATCCAAGAAGTAATTATTCAGAACTTTGTTAGGAAACCATATATTCAATATCAGCCCTCTAAAACAATTTCTATTAAAGAAATGCTTAGAGTGGTTGGGCTTGCGAAATTGATTTTTAAAAATAAAATTGCTGTTCAAGTACCTCCTAATTTAATTGCCGGTTATGAAAAACAATTTTTAAATATGGGAATTGATGATTTTGGAGGAATCTCCCCTTTCACCATTGATTATATTAATCCAGAAAATAGATGGCCAGAAATTAAAAGATTAGAGACTATCTGTAAAAAAAATGGGTTTATTTTAAAAGAGAGATTACCAATTTATGAAAAATATATAGATAATGAATCGTTCTGTCCAGAAAATATACAAAAAATTATAAGAAATATTAGAGGAAATGTCGTTAAAAGAAGTTTGTGATAATATCGAGCTAGAAATTAAGAATATTCTTGAAAAAAGTCTTAATAATATTGATATCAGTGAATCAGAAGCTTTAAAGTTATTAAAAACAACTGGTAAAGAATTCCTAGCCTTACAATCTGCTGCGAATCAAATTTGTTTTAACAAGAAACGAGATATTGTAACTTTTGTTGTTAATAGAAATATAAATTTCACTAATATCTGTTATCAAAAATGCAAATTCTGTTCTTTTAGTGTGCCAAAAAATCATCCTGATTCTTTTTTATTATTTATAGATGAAGTAGAAAAAAAAGTATTAGAAGCAAGCGATTACAATATAACGGAAGTATGTATGCAAGGAGGAATAAATCCCGATTTAACGTTCGAATATTATTTAGATATTTTAAGAAAAGTAAAAGAGATTGATTCTAAGATACATATTCATGCGTTTTCTCCTCAAGAAATTTTCTATATATCGCAATTATCTCAAAATTCAGTTGAAGACACATTAAAGGAACTTAAAAAGGCAGGTTTAGATTCTATACCGGGTACTGCAGCAGAGATGTTAGTAGATAAAATTAGAGAAATCGTTTGTCCTAATAAAATTTCTACACAAAAATGGACTGAAATTGTAAAAACAGCTCATACTTTAGGAATTCCCTCTACTTCTACTATGATGTATGGACATATTGAATCATTAGAGGATCGAATTGAGCATTTAAGGGTTTTAAGAGAGATTCAAAAAGACACTATGGGATTTACGGAATTTGTACCATTACCCTTTGTTAAAGATAATCCCATTTTATCTCTACTACCCGAAAAACCCCTCAAACCGAGTTATGGGATGGCAGATTTAAAATTATTTTCCGTCGCACGACTCTTTTTTAATAATTATATTGATAATATTCAATGCTCTTGGGTAAAGTTAGGACCAAAATTTGCCCAAGTTTCACTTAATTATGGAGTAAATGATTTTTCGGGTACGCTTTTAGAAGAAAATATCTCAAAAAGTGCGGGTGCAGAATTTGGGGAATATCTTTCTCCGGAGGAGATTGTTTCGATTATCAAAGAGGCTGGTAAAAGACCAGCTCAAAGAACAACCACATATGATGAAATCCTTAAATATTATTGATAATTTTGATTAATAATTTCAATTAAAAACAGAATAAGGTGTAAATAATTACAATAACAGTTATTGCAAGTGTCAAAGTAAAAGAAGGAAAGATGGATGAAGCTAAAGAGATGTTAAAGGAATTAGTTCCAAAAATAAAAAATGCTGAACCTGGAACACTAGAATATATCCCACATACAGTAAAGGGACGAAAAGATAAGAATACTATTATTTTTTATGAAAAATATAAAGATGGTGAAGCTTTGCGAAAACATTCTGGAAATTTAGCCGAATCTTTAGGACCTCTTATGCCGTTATTAGAACCAGGTATGGACTTGAAAACATGTTTTGAAATAGTTTAAAGCAGTTTAAATTATTCGTCTTGAATATATGGTTTTCCAAAATCAAGACACATTTCTGCCTTTTTTAATTCTCTTCCCAAATAATTAATATGAGAGAGATTTTTAGTTAATTCTAACTCTATTATTTTTTTTGACATTACTTCTGCATTCTGGCCACTAAAGACCTTGAGCAATTTATCATTATTAGAATAAAATAAGACAAAAATTCTTTTTTTATAGTGATCTACATAGATTTTAAAGTAACCAGCTTGATCAGCTTTATAATGAGCGCGTGATCCTTTAATATCAACTATGTTTTGAGTGGAAAAATCTGGGATTTCTTGAGATGTTTTTCCTTTCGCTTTAAAGATTTGAATTCCAACATTGATAGGTGGAGTATTTTTATATTTAGAGAGATAATTTAGCATCAAAGATCTCTTTAATTCTTTCACACCTCCAAACATTTTGGTACTATGCTCCACGGTAAACACTATGCCCATATCCATCTCAATTGCTATGCTTGCTAATAATCCATTGATCCCAACTGAATCTACATCCATTAATTCAACAACATTAGAAATTCCAAAAAACATTGGCAATTCAAGATGGCGATATTCTTCCTTAGATGCCTTTTGTTTATATAAATAATACGTTTGTAAAGAATTAAGAATTCCCGGAGAGATGGGTGTTTCTAATAAAGGATCTGCTATCAATTTAGTAAATCCATTGTTTTGCAATTTCTCGGTTAATTCAAATAAGTTTTCCACCCGTTTTTCAGGATCTTTTGGAAAATACCCTTCATCAATATTAGTTGGGAGAATTACGATAGGAATATCTTTTGGGATATCTAGGAATTCTTTATAATATCCGATATCAAAACTCAAAATCATATCGATCCCTTCCTCTAAAGCCGAGAAAATCTCTTTTGTATCCATTGAGTCGATACTAATGAGTGTATCAAAATTTTTCCGTAATAATTTAATGATTTCTTTTACTCTAGAGGGTTTAGAGTTGTTTGCAAGACATCCAATATCGATAATATCCGCACCAGAATCAATATAATGCTCTGCTTTTCTGAGTATAGATCTGTCTGATTTTTTTGTGCAATTTACAATTTCTGCGATAATAGGAGGAGGGAGGCTCGGACCTATTATTACATCACTAATTTGTTTATTTAAAAAGAATGTATTATGAGAGATGTTTTTCTTTGCTTTGTCGATTTTCTCCCGCACTATTTCATTATACTTTTTCTCTCCAGATAACTCAAAAAGTTTATCAGCAGCAATTTGATTTGATAATTCAATTTCTCCGAGATTATTTAAAATCATTGGAAGATCTGAAGCAAATTCTGGTCCTTTTCGAATTGGTAAATTATATTTATTCTCTATTTTGCTTAAATCCCATTGGACAAATCCGGGGAGAAGTATTAAATCATATTTGGTTAAATCTAAGGAGTTTAAGGCATCTTCAGCCATTTTTGGTGTAATAAAAGCGGAAATAGAAACAGGGATTTTATTTACTTCAATTTTATGACCTTTGATATTTTCTGATATTCCCCTAAGAATTGAATAACTTTGCTTCCCAGTTAATATTAAGATTCTAATTAGAGATCACGATCTATTTTTCCTTTATCGAATGGAATATATATATTATCTAATATTGATCCCGATGCATCTCTTATTCTTAGATTATCAATAATATCTTTATATTTCCCTCCTAATAATCCATCGGCAATAAAAGCGGCACCTTGAGCTGCTCTTTTTGCTATCTGACTATAACTATTCATTAATCGAACAGGCGCTACTTCTTTAAGGGTTTGAATGACCTTGTTTCTTAGATAATTTATTTCAGCACCTCTTCCCGCTAACAAAATCTCTGTAATTTTATCTTTTTTTGAAAAAGAGGAAGAAATTCCGAATACTGCTTTTTTAACACTTGATAAATAGGCATTAAAAGCTTTTTTTGTTTGATCATCCTTTTCAGCTAAAATTGTAATTTCTTTAAGACTCAGGTCGCTATACCCACTTATATAGGAAACCCCACCTTTATAGATATTTTTTTTCTTTATATTTTTGATCAAATACGCTAGTTCTCCATCCAGACTCCCACAAGCTCTAAAACCCATTATATTTGAACCCCCTATTCCATCGATAATTTGACCATTTTCTATTGCTAACACTGCTGTAAATCCATATCCAATTTCTACCATAATAAAATTACTTTCTGGAGGAGGTATATCATATTGTTCTGTCTGGTCTTTTATTCCCGTGACTGCGGTACATAATTTATCTGCTGTACCCATATCAATTTTATTGATTTTTCTATAGTCTGGAACAGTAAGTAAATGTTTCACACCTGGAACGATTACACCAGGGACACCCAAATCCTTAAGTAATCGTAAAATCTCTCCCAGTCCTAATAATTTATTTTTTTCCTCACTCTTAAACTTCAATAAGGTTAGGAATAAATCTTTCTCGGTTAAGTCTTCCACTTTCTTTAGGGGCAAACCAAATCCGGAAGGTGCAACCATCAAATCGATTTTTTTTCGATCATCTAATGATTGGATAATATCAACGACTTTGGAGGGTTGTCTCATTATTTCTCTTGTAGAGATTGAAATATCCAATATAATATCATCTCCATCGAGACTAAGGAAATCCCAGCTTTTTGATCCCGGATCTATTCCTAAAACCGTTTTTTTATTCATTTTAAGCAAATTAAATGAATTTTTCTTGACTATTTACAATAATAATCAATTCATTATATTCTTATAATAAATTTTGAAAAAAATTAAAAGCCTTTTATTCAGATTTATTGGTTCTCCCAATCGCTACAATCATTCCTTTATAATCGAAGATTTCATTATTTTTAAATCCACTTGCTTTTAAATCTTGTAGGATTTCCTCTTTTGAAAAAATTGAATTAGAAATTGAATCTTTATATATTTTTAGAATCTCATCAGCAGCTATATCCTTTGTTAAAGGGAAAGGTGCTTTCGCAACAATAATTACCATACCATCATTTGGTCTTAATATTCTATACAATTCAGCAAGAATTTCAAGACGTTCCATTCCATAAAAATGAATTGTCTTTTTATAATTCGGAATAGCAATCATTTCAATAAAATTATCTGGTTCCCTGATTTTTTTATTATAAACTTTAGAAATACGTACATCTTCGAGATCTGTTTTGGAATAATCTTCATAATTTTCTTTACTTGATAAAATGAATACCTCATCCGCAAGGTTTTTATACCAATTGACTAATCGGAGATGAATATATTCTGAAAACCATACGCCCATGAGGTTATCTAAATGGGTTTTTCCACTTTTTTCGATGATCAAATTAGTTAATCCCTCATCAAATTTTACGAAATCGGGAATAACCGTTGAATCCATGAAAAATTGCAGAAGTGTTTTAATAACATTCCGAGCAAGTGGGGTTGGTTCCACTGTCTCGATTCGTCCTTTATGATTAAGATTGAATTTAATTAAACCTCGAGACTCGAGATTAGAAAGATTATTATAAAAACTTGAGGTGGAGAGATTTGCACCATTTTTCTCTTTCTTTTTAACATAAGTTAGTAAACGATTTTCATATTCCTTCAATCCTTTAGTTGATAAATTTTCCAACTCTGTTTTTCTTGTCTGAATTAATTCATTTACAATTACATAGAGTGTGTAGCGTACAATAGGTTTTCCATATTCAAGTAGAGAATTTAACGTAATAATTTCTACTAAAGAAAGGTTTATTAGATTCCCAATTCGCAACTTTTTTATTAAGGAAGTATCTTCAGAAATATTGTTTCACCCAAACTGCAATCTATTTAATTAAAGTTATTTAGAAATTTAATTTAGTAATTTTTATCTTCTATATATCAATAATTAATGGTTAAAAGATATTTAAATCTTCTATTTTTTCAATTTTTCTTGTATAGTAATTCTTCGTGGAATTTCCAAAATTGAAAAGAGATATTATAAATAATGAAAAAATATTCCTTTTTTTATTCTTCAGATAATTAGATTTTAATAATTAAATAATTAATCTGCTTAAATTTGATTAATTTAATAAAAAATAAAACACTTAATTTCTTAGTTAGTATGGGTTATTTTAAGAAATTATTACTTTTCAATTCAAGACTGAAGATTTATATAAAAAGTAAGAGAATGCATTGAAACAATGTGCATTACCTGTGATCCCTTCTTCTGAGATATTGTATGTAATTATTTTAATGGTGAACCCCGCTTATAAGGATAGTTAATTAATAAAACCATTTTGCGAGGTTTTTTATGAGAAATTACCCATAAATTAAGAAATTTACATAAAATTTATGATTATTATGATAAATCAATCAAATAAGATGATGACCGGAACGGTCAAATGGTACAGTGAAGAAAAAGGATATGGATTTATATCATCAGAAATTATTGATGAAGATGTATTTTTACATCGTTCTGCTATTCAAAATAATGATGATATTCAACTTTTTGCTGGCGATCGTGTTACATTTAAGGTTAAAAAGCAAAAAAAAGGACTTGCTGCAAAACATGCAGAAAGGCTTAAGGGAAAAAAATCTCCTGAACAAATTAGTGAAGTTAGTAATGAAATATCCTTAAGTGATCTTGCAAAATTTAATTCGAGAGATATGCAATCTGAAACAGTAAGACAAAAAAGCACTGATATCTCTTTTACAGATCTTGAACTGATTCCAGAATTATTACATGCAATACGAGATGCCGGCTATGTTGAACCAACCCCAATACAAGCAAAAGCCATCCCTCTCGTTTCAGATGGGCGTGATCTCTTGGGATGTGCTCAGACAGGAACGGGTAAGACTGCAGCATTTGCACTTCCTATACTGCAGCGGCTGAATAAAACTATTCCGAAACGCTCTAATGATGGGAGTATTAAAAAAACGCATAAAAAACGTCAAATAAGAGCATTAATAATTGCTCCTACAAGAGAGCTTGCCATTCAAATAAAAGATAGTTTCAATATCTATGGTAAATATACGGGATTAAGATCAACTGTGATCTACGGTGGAGTAGGACAAAACCCACAAGTCCAACAACTAAAACGTGGTGTGGATATTGTGACGGCAACACCTGGGCGACTCCTAGACTTAATGAGACAAGGATATGTCGATCTAAGATATGTTGAAGTATTCGTATTAGATGAGGGTGATAGGATGCTTGATATGGGGTTTATTCCCGATATTCGGCGTATCATAAAGAAACTTCCTCAAAAAAATCGACAAACAATGCTATTCTCGGCGACACTTCCCGATAAAATCATTGAATTGGCTAAAAATATTCAGACTAATCCTCTTGAGATAAGAATTTCTCCAGAAAAGCCTACCTTAGATATTATCACGCAGGCAGTATGTTTTACATCAAAGAGAAAAAAACAGGCGCTTTTGGAATTTTTGCTCCGAGATCCCGCTTTTAAACGCGTATTGGTGTTTATTCGTACAAAACGTAGTGTTAATCGAATCGTGAGAAATTTAAAAAGAAAAGGAATTAATGCCGAACCAATACATGGAGATAAATCACAGACTGCGCGGCAAAGAGCACTTAAAAACTTTCGCGACGGTAGAACCCGTGTACTGATTGCTACCGATGTAGCCGCTCGGGGTATTGATGTAGATAATATCACACATATCATTCAGTATGACTTACCAGACGTAGCTAAAACTTATGTGCATCGTATCGGACGTACTGCACGAGCAGGTTCGGGGGGGACAGCAATTGCATTTTGCGAAGACCAAAAACGTGGTATGCTCAAAGAAATTGAGAATTTAATCCAAATGCATGTAAATGTGTTTAAAAATCACCCCTACAATGCATAAGCTCTTTCTCTCTTTATTGTTTTTTGAAATTTAAAGAAAAAAGTAAAAGTAAAAAAAATTTTGTTTTAATTTTTCTTTTTCTTTAGAAGCAATCATAAAGCCAATCAAATAAAAAATTAATTCTAACGCGTAAATGGAAATATAGAAGTTAAAGGAAAGAAAAATATTGGGGTAAAAAAAAAGAAAGAGAACCCTTCCAATTGTTAGAATAAGAATCCCTCAACCAAAAAAGACAAAAACCTAAAAAGTACGTATTGAATCTTTTTCTTCTCTCACAGTATGGAATTTTGTTAGAGCAATAGGATTATAGGAATAATTTCCAAAGTTGAAAAAGTAGAGATCAGAATGAGAAAAGCATATATAGATTCGGAAATTTTTGTTATTGTAAAAGAAAAATACAGTTAAAATTAATTATATTTGATATCAATTTTATTTTAATATAATTGTAGTTTCTTTAAAATGGAAAAATAAAATTAAACATTTACTAAATATTGAGGTCTAAAAAATGAGTAAAGCCACAGAATCATCTGATTCTGGAAAAGGTATGAAATATGAGATTGCTAAGCCTCATGATCTTTTACCTCGTTCATCATGGTTGAGAAAGTATTATTTTAAAGGAGTAGATCGTGAATGGAACAATGAATATAGCCCTTTTACAGCCGGAACGGAATGGGATATAATCTTTGAGGAACAAAATTATTACATTGTGCCAGAATTGGTATTGTACATCGGAACTAAGGGGAAAGGTGTATTCGCTACATCATTTCGCTCCTCCGCGACTAAAGTCGATTTACCAGAAGATTTTTGGGATCTTCCCATACCTGAACGAAAAATAAAATTTCTGGAAAAAGTTATGACAGAGTACATCCCCCAGGAGATAATTTCTGAAAATGATCTAATCGCTGGAGGGAGATTTAATACACAATTAAGCAATTGCCTCTCTGAGAAAGAAACAAAACCATTTTGGAAAGAAACAATGAGAAATCGAAATGAATACTTTAAATTCCATGGTGCTGGATTTGGTAATACTGGAGCCACCAGTGGACATGTTATCCCGGACTATGAGACAGTTATAAATAAAGGATTTAAATTTCTCTATGAAAAAGCAAAGGAAAGCTATGAAAGCCTTTCAGAAAATGAGAAAAAAGGCGCAAAAGGTGACGAGTTAAAAGCGATGATCACAGCTACTCAAATTCCAAAAAAGCTTGCGAAAAAATATGCAGAGGAGTGCAGACGACTCAAAGAAAACGCTTCTCAAGAACGTGCGAAAGAACTGGAGCAAATGGCAAAAAACTTAGAAAAAGTTCCCTGGGAACCAGCAAAAACCTTTTGGCAGGGAGTTCAATCGATTTGGTTGACTCACATGCTTATCATGGCAGAAGAATCATATCCTGGTCCTGGTACATCGTTTGGGAGAACTGATCAGCATCTCTGGTATTTATATAAAAAAGATGTGTTGGATGAGAAAAATATCACGAGAGATTTTGCAAAAGAAATTCTAGGGAGTTTTTGGTTTCATTGTAATACGGCATATGATGCTATGATAAAAGTGGGAAAGCAAGGAATCACATCTGGATATGGACAATTGATGACACTCTCGGGATGTGGTCCAAATGGCGAAGATTTAACGAATGAACTTACATATGCAATTATTGAGGTAATAGATGAATGGTCGCCAATTTTAGAACCGAAACCAAATATTCGGATCCATCGAAATACCCCAGACAAACTACTAAATATAATTATAGATTGCGTATCTCGTTCTCAAGGTGCTCCTTTTTTAATAAATTTTGATGAAAGAAGTATCGCTGGTATGATCACAGAAGGAATACCGAAAGAAGAAGCGTGGGATTATGCGTGCGTTGGATGTTTGGAAAACACGATGCAAGGCAATGATCGTTCTGGGACTGTGAATTGCAATCCAAACTTAGCAAAAAGCATTGAATTAACCTTATGGGATGGAAAAATTATGCCTGGAAATTCAAATGAACCTTGGTCAAAAGAAGGGGATCAATTTGGCCCAAAAACAGGCAATCCAGAAGAGTTTGAAACATGGGAAGAGTTTTGGGAGGCATGGAAAACCCAAATAGAATATATTATTAGTTATTTAGTTGAAGTTAATAATTTAACCGAGCAAACTAGGGGCAAATACTTACCGACTCCCTATTTATCGACTATTGTTAGGGGATGTATTGAAAAAGGCATTGATATTAGAAATGGGGGTCCAGAACTAAGATTTGTCACAGTCGAAGGAGTCGCATTCGCCACCACCGTCGACTCCTTATTAGCAATCAAGCATTTTGTATATGATGAGAAAAAATATACAATATCAGAAATCAAAGAAGCATTAGTGAATAATTTTGAAGGGAAATATGCGGTGATGCAAACGATGCTAAAAAATCGAGCCCCGAAATATGGAAATGATATTGATGAGGCAGATGAGATGGCAAGAAAGGTAATGAAAATCTGGTCAGATGAAACATGGAAATATAAAACACCTACGAACTTCCAATATCGCCCTGGGATGCTCTCATGGAACTATTGGGCTGGTGAAGATGCTGCGCTCACACCAGCAACACCAGATGGCAGAAAGGAAGGTGTTTTTTTATCAAATGCAATTAATCCTACCGATGGTGTCGACACAGAAGGACCAACAGCAGTTACAAATTCAGTTGGGACGGCTTTAGGAGGCAAAACAGAGAATGGAGAGTATATCAACTATTTACCGAATGGTTCTAGCCACACTATAACCTTTAATCCAAGTATTCTTAGAGATCCTGAGCATAGAGAAAAATTCAAAGCATATCTTCGTGGTTATATCGAGAATGGAGGTACATGCCTACAAATCAACATACTAGATGCAGAAGTTTTAAAAGATGCACAACAGCACCCTGAAAATTATGAGAATCTGCTTGTAAGAGTAACGGGATATAATGCATATTTTACAGCAATAGGAAAAGAATTACAAGATGAAATAATTGCTCGAGAAAGCCATGGAATGTAATATATAAAAAAATCACTCAAGATGGTATATTTGTCAGAGTCAAAATCAAAAAAAGGATTGGTTTTCGAGATTCAAAAAATGTCCACTGAGGATGGACCTGGAATTAGAACAACCGTATTCATGAAACATTGTCCTTTAAAATGCGTATGGTGTCATAATCCGGAATCAATTCCTAAAAAACCTTTATTAGAATGGTTATCGCATAAATGCATAGGATGTAAAACTTGTGTTGAAACTTGTAAGCAAGGCGCTCTGAAATTTACTGAGGAAGGTCTCTTGATTAACCGAGAAAAATGTATAAGTTGTGGAGAATGTGTAGAAGAATGCCCGAGTACAGCGCTTCATATGTTTGGTAAAGAATGGGATTTGGAGGATCTCTTTCATGAAGTAGATAAAGATAGAGTGTATTATGCAAAGTCAGGAGGAGGAGTCACTATTTCTGGTGGGGAACCTACACTTCAATCCGAATTTGTATATGAATTTCTTAGAAAATGTAAAGACAACGGAATAAATACTGCTTTAGATACATGTGGATATGCCAGGAAGGAAATATACGAGAAATTATTGCCCTACGTAGATTTGATCCTTTTGGATATTAAAGAAATAGATTCAGAGAAACATAAAGAATTTACAGGTGTACCAAATGAAAAAATTCTTGAAAATGCGAAATGGCTCGCTAAATACGCCCAACAACATGATAAAAAGTTATGGATTAGAACACCACTTATTCCAAATTATACAGCAACAGAAGAAAACATAGAAGGAATAGGAAAATTCATTGTTAATGAATTGGATAATATTCCAGAACGATGGGATCTTCTTACGTTCAATAATTTATGCGCTGATAAATATGAAAGGTTGGATCTTGAATGGGATCTAGCAGGAGTTCCGCTTATGAAGGAAAAGGAGATATTACATCTTTATGAGATTGCGAAAAAAACTGGAGTAAAAAACGTTCAATGGTCAGGTCTTACAAAAAGTGAAAAAATAGACGAATCTTCGAAGCTTGATAATATAAAATTACCATCTTGTTAAAAATATTATAAAAAATTAATTAAAAAAGTTGATATTATAATGGGAAAAGAAAACTCTTTAAAATGGTCTTCTCAATTAACGGATGATGCTGTAGAGTTTACAACGCCGGAAATCATGTTGAAACTAGTTTCAACTATTGATGAGAGAGGCTGGCCCCATATAACTATGATTTCTAGTAATATTGCGACAAATAATAATGAAATCGTTTGGGGAGCGTTTACAGAAGGGACTAGCAAGAAAAATGTAATAAATAATCCGAAACAAGGTATTTTCTATATGACAGCAGATATGCCCTTTAAATTCTTGCAAGTAAAAGCGAATTTTGATCATAAAACAAAAGAGGGAGAAGAAATAGAATATTTCAATACTCTAAAAATAATGCGCTATAACACTTATATTCGTGTTCATACAGGTTATTATAATGAAGTAGTAGCAGCAAGATCAGTTAGAGATCTCTCTCTATTGGGTATAGTAGGAGGTATTGTAAAAGATTTAGTTGGAAAAGGTGGTGCTAAAACAGATTTAAGTGAAGAAAGATTAGGAGTCAGGGGATATGATTTGTTTACCGCTCCGATTGCTATTCGAGCGATAAGTTATCTTGATCCTGAAGATGGATATCCAATCATTGTTCCTTGCATTCCGCTACAAGCAGCAGATCATAATAGGCTTGTGTTTCCACTCTCTTCAACAAAAGATGATCTTTTAAAGATACCTAAAGGAGCAAAAGTCGCAGTATTTTGTATGAATTTTGATTATGCAAATCAAGTTGTAAAAGGTACATATACGGGAATCGAAAGAAGTAGATTGATTAAATTTGGCAGAATAGAAATAGAAGAGATTTATAATAGCTGCCCTCCTGTAATTGGGGTTATTTATCCGGAAGAACGTAAATATTCAAGACCAAAGGTAACAGATTTTAATCTTTAAAAGGTTTTTTTTATTATTTATTTTTTTTAAAATTTTCAATTAATAACAAATTAGAACTAATTCTTTTATTTGATTTTGAATATTTAAAATTTAAAGCTAAAAACACATTTTACAATCCTAAGAGAATTAAATTGAGTCCAAGAATTATTAATTTTAAAGAGAAATTTGGGATAGAAAAGGATCATTTATATGAAATTTTGGCAACTACAATTTCAATTAATAAGGATACAGAAGAAAAATTTCCTAATACATCTTCTATGGGAATAAGATTAAAGGAGAATAATTTGTTTGTAATGAATCCTTATCCAAGTACAAAAACGTTCCAAAATCTTGAAGTTAATGGTATAGTAGTGATTAATTTTGTAGATAATATTTATTTGTATGCTTTAGCCGCATTAAAAGAACCGGAATCCAGAATTGATTTAAAAATCTTTCCAAAAAGATATTATGAATACTTAGATAAATCTGTGATTTCAGAGCTACAAAATTATTTACCAAATCAGATAGAAAATGTAATATCAAATATTCCCTATATAAAACAATCCTGGGGAATAATTATAGGTATGGTTGAGGGAAAAAAGAAAAAGAAAAAGCAAAACGGATTAGGAAAGATCAATCTCACTGAATTTAAGATCAAAGCAATTTATAGTAATAATCTTAGAGCCAGTTATAATCTATATAACAGAGCCGAAAATTTAGCTTTAGAGATGATTATTTTAGCGACTCGATTGAAGGTTGCGTATATTAAAGAAGACAGGATTTTAATCTCATCAATAGAAGAAAAGATAAGCCAATTTGAGAATGATATTAGGAGATTCAGTAAAAATAGCCGAGTACTCAAAACTATTAATCTCGTACAAAAATACCGTAAAACGTTAGAAATACCTTAAAAAAGGATTTGAAAATGATATTTATTTTCTTTCAACAATTTTCTCTATAAACATTAGAGGATATTCCAAATCCTCTACCCAATCAATTTTAGCTGTTATTTCTACTTCTTCGAATTCTAATATTAATTGAGCTCTTATGATTTTTCCAGTTATTTCATCATAATCGAATTCATCACTCTTTTTGCCGTTTATGAGATGTCGTGCTAAATTGATTTTTATTTGTTTTACGTATGGTTGACATGAAATGCTCTTCTCAATTCCTTTTTCGATTGAGTTTATTACATCTTCATTTGAAGAAATCGGAATCCCACATAAAATATGATAAAGCGCCCCAAGTTTTATTCCCGTTTCAAAACATGCGCGTTCTCTAATATTTAAATCAGATGGAAAATAAATTTTACTTTTATCAGTCATAATAACTAATCAAGAATTTCGTATCTTGCTCCTAGATTATTAGGTTTACATATATAAAAATGTCCCAAGTGATTAAGTTTCGTCTTAAGAGCCTCAAATAATTCTTCCGCTTCTGAATCAGACTCAGTGATTCCAACCACACTTGGTCCGAAGGAACTCATTCCGTAGGCTTTAACCCCAAATTCTCCCATAAAGTTGAGAAGATCCTTCACGATTTTATCTTGTAAACTTATTTCAATTTTCTTAAATCCTATAGATTGAATCCTTTTAAGACCTTCTCCAAAAACTGTTAAATTGTTTTTCAAAATACCAGGAATTATTTTCATTAAAATTTGATGAGATACTTCATTTACTTCTTCTTTCGGAATCGGAGTATGTTTTTGAAAGATTGAAACTTCTTCATCGCCGTACGCTCCTTTGCTAACATTAGGAATAACTAAAACAAATCGCCAATGTTCTGGAATATCATAACGGAATATAGTTAAAGCAGGATCTGCTGAACTTGAAGCGGAGGATGGCAAAAAGGTTTCTTTTTCTTTTCCTAGACCAAAATCGTGCCCTCCATCTAATATAAAGCCTC
The DNA here is from genome assembly GCA_046497275.1 of Promethearchaeia archaeon. Taxonomy (GTDB): domain Archaea; phylum Asgardarchaeota; class Lokiarchaeia; order Sigyniarchaeales; family SOKP01; genus TEKIR-8. The sequence goes on from JAWOFX010000084.1 coordinate 25,288, forward strand.
CTGTTTTAAATCCACGCCATCCAATTCCAGATGTACCTCCCCTTCCAACAATATTAGTGAGAGATTTATGAGAAATATCGAGATCTTTTAATTTTGCGATTGCTGATGCTATTGCTAATGATAATTGCGTCTTACTTCCCAAGCCAACGTGAGAAGGGTAATATTGTTTTAGATAAAAATGAAAATTCTTATTGCTAATATCAAGTGTTTTAAAAACTTTTGAGGCTTTCTCATTTATCACTTCAATGGATTCCCTATAGTAGCGATGAGCTTCAATCTTAAATTCTTTAGCCGAATTGGTGGCTTCAAATACAACATTTGGTTTATCAAGCATGAGACCGATACCGCCATCCACCCTTCCCGTATATCCATTTTCGTCAATTAGAGATAAATGAATACGACTTGGAGTAATAATCCTGATCTTCATTTTTAAAAAGCTCATCAAATTTTATTAGTAATTCAAATAAATTTTAATGATTTATTTATAAAAAACATTAACAAAGAATTCCCAAAATAGGCTTGGGATAATAAAAATTTTGAAAATTTATTATATATAATTAAATTATATAGGAGTAGGATATCATTTTAAAGACCTAATTAAAGCGGTATAATCTCTCAATGAAAGTTCGGTTATTCCTTTTATCCCACCTAAATGAGTATACCATTTCTCCTTATTTTCTATAAATTGTAATTTATTTACCAAATCTTTAAACTTGGTCTTATCTTCAAAAAATTTAATCAAGCTTAATTGAAATCTGAATGGATAGTTCTTATTATGAAATAGTGAAACATTTTCTTTATATTTGGAAATTACCTCATATAAAGCTTTTATTTCAGAAATACCACTCACATATACTAATATTTTATCATTTTCACCAATCTGATTATAAATCGTTTCATTATTGGTACCAATAATATTGCCTGATTTTACAATCTGCCAATTCAGTTGATCAATGATAAATAGATAATACTTAAAATCTTTAGTTGTCACCAAAATTCACCATTCTGATGGATAAAAAATAGATTATTCGCTTTTATTTTTTAACTCTAGGAACTATAAATAAATTTTAAATAAAATTTAAGATAGCAAAACCTATCCAATTAATCGCCCCTCCAATCAACAAAGCGATAGCAATTTCTAGTAAACTTACTTGAATCGCATATTTCCAGTTTGTTTCGCGAGCAATAATAATAATTGTTGCGAAACAGGGAATATAAAGCATATATACTAGACAGAATGTAATCATTTGTAAGGGAGTAAACAATTCAGGAATACTTAAACCATATATTCCAGCAATAACACCTAGTAAGCTTATAGTTAACTCCTTTCTTAGAATGCCATAAATCAAGAAAATCCCTATAATGGATGGTAATCCTAAAAAGACCGTAATTGGCCACAAAATTAAATTTACGGGATCAAGAAGATTAAAGACATACATAATTTCTAAAACCAATCCGATTAATACAATAATTGGTATTGCCTTAAAGATAAATTCTTTAGTTCGAAGCCAAGTTTGTTTTAAAATTACACTTGTATTTGGCATTCGATATTCATGCATTTCCATAATTAACTCAGTCGATTTTCCAGGCATTGTTCTATTTAAAATTTTACCAATTAAAATTATTACTAAAAAATTAATAAGGAACAACACCAAAACCCATGAAAAACCAAGGTATCTCCCAACTATACCAGTGACTACGGCCGTTACAGCAGCGCAAGGGACTAACGAGGTTAATGCGATAGAGATTTTTTTCTCTCGCTCTGTTTCCATTATCCTACAACCTGCACATGCAGGAACATTACAACCAAAACCTAAAATCATAGGTATTATTGATTTTCCATGAATTCCTAACACATGCATGAATTTATCCATTAAGAATGCGGCACGAGGAAGATATCCAGAATCTTGGAGAATTTCAATGATTAAGAAAAATGGTATCACTAGTACTAATACGCCTGCTATCGCTCCAAATAATCCACCAACGGCTCCATCCCATAATATTATCACCCAAAAATTATCGGAAGAATAAACATTATATATAAACGTGGTCATGATATTAAAAAAGCTCTCAATATACCCACCCAAAAAATCTCCTACGCTGAATGTAAAATAATAGGTTCCAACAAGAACAAATATTAATATTATATATCCCCAGAAGGAATGGGTGGTTATGTGATCAATAATATCTGTTAAATTTTTCTTCTTTATATCATCTTTAGATTTAATTATGAGAATTTCATCCATTGCTTTATTGATATTATTATAAATTTCTGATGAAATAATTGTCGATATATCTTCTCCATGCAATTCTTCTAAATATTGGCGACATCTATCTGCTTCATATAGAATCTCACAAGTTTCTTCTTTCGCTTCGAACAATCTTTTTATTTCTTCATCATTTTCAAGGATTTTGATTGCTAGAAATCTTTTCGGATAATTGAATTGGGAAACATAATCCTCGCATTCATTAATTTTCTTCATTATTGATTGAATTTTTAATTCTATCTCCTTTCCAAAATGCAACATATGTGAAAGATCTGGAAATTGATAGATTTCTCTAAGAGTGGTACAAGACTCAAGTTTTTCAATAAATTGTTCTTTTGAAAGAAGGTATTGTGGATGATGATTTCTCCATCGTCCAAGTTGATGGTCTTTATGATGTGGATGAAAATCTTGACAAGCTAAAAATTCTATGGATTCTTCTAGTAATTCATGAACTCCCTTCCCATGTACAGCAACAGTGGGAATAACTGGTACTTTAAAAATCTCCTCCATTTTTTCAAAGTTAATCTCAATATTTCTTTTCCTCAAAATATCCATCTGATTAAGACATATAATTATAGGAATTTTTAATTCAAGTAACTGAAAGGTGAGAAAGAGATTTCGCTCAAGATTAGTCGCATCTACAACATTTATAATGATATCTACATCTCCAGATACAAGATATTCTCTACTCACGATTTCTTCAAGTGAATATGTGGATAGACTATAAATCCCTGGGAGGTCAACAATATTAAAACGAAAACCCATAAAATCTAATTCTCCCATTTTACGCTCAACAGTCTTCCCTGGCCAATTGCCTATTGTTTGAGAAAGCCCGGTTAATTGATTAAAAATAACAGACTTTCCAACATTAGGATTTCCCGCCAAAGCAATATTTATTTTCCTGTGCTTTTTAAAATGGTTTTTTGCAAGATGGGTAAATTCTCCTCTTTTATGATGGAAATGTAAATGTTCTTTTTTCATTTTCCTAATCTCACTGTGAGGTTTAGTTATACAATTCAAATAAAATTATCTTATATTCGGCTTAAACTTTAAGTTCCATATTCCTATTCAATATATAACATTAAATTATGCATCATAATCTTAAAAGTTCTAAATCCTAGTGTTCAATATTTTCTATCATTTAAATAATTTAGGTATATCTAAAGTGAGGTTTTTTTACTTTTATTAGATTTATCTTAGCTATTTATTCTCTATAAGTTATCGCTTATTATCTCTTTATTATTATTCTAAATACTACAGATGGGTCTCTGGATGATTATTTAGAGTCTTTTTAAAAGAGGAAAGATTAGGAAAATAAAGATTTTATGTAAATAAAAAAAGGAAATCTAGCGTTATTTTTAATTTTTCAAATAGATTAAATCAATTATCTTTAATCATCTCATTTTTATCGGTTATTTCACCACAAAGACATAATTTTTATGTTATAAGACAAATTAAATTATTAAAAGAATTATAAATGTTTGATTATTAGCGTGTAATGAGTTTTTTTAGAATTAAATGCAAAACAATTAAATAAGTATAGTTTTTATTTTTTAATATCCAATTACCGAATAGTTTTTCTGTCCCTATTGATATAAAAATCAAGCTTATAAATTATTTTTAATGAAAACAAGAATAGTATCTTAAATTTCAGGAGATGTAAATGGTTTCGATATTCATAGTTGAGGATGACGAGTCTTTATTAAACTTGTATAAGAAAGCTTTAAACTTGAATGGTCACGAGGTCATTGCTTATGCTAAAGATGGGGAGGAGGCAATAAACACTTTTAAAAAGCTTGAGAAAAAACCAGATGTAATTTTAATGGATCATAGGATGCCAGTTAAAAATGGATTAGAAGCCGCTAGGGAGATTTTAGCGATTGATAGTGATATAAATATAATTTTTGCGAGCGCTGATAAAAGTGTGAAGGAAAAAGCTCTATCTTTAGGTATAAAAAGTTTTAAAGATAAACCATTTACGCTTAATCGTTTATTTAAAAATATAGAAAAAGCACTGGACAGTCATTAAAGTTAAAATTATTATATTTATTGATAACGGATAAATTGAAAAATCAAATTATTCTTAATTATTAATTTTTAGATAATTCTAATTAGTACATGTTCCATTTGTACATTTTACAATAACTTTTGCAGCCAAACCCCTTCCTAAAACAATATTGGTTCCTTTTACAATTACTTCAACAGGACCACGGAAAGGAGCAGCACGAGATTTCCGTATCTCAACGCCGGGAACTATTCCGAGGTTTGCTAATCTTTGTTTTGCTCCTCTGCCGGCATTAACAGAAGAAACTACCACTTTATCGCCTGTGGAACATTCAGTTAAACATCTTAAAAGAGTGCTAGTATTTTTGGAATCTACTGTCATGATTTTTTCCATCTTTTGAAACAAGATTATAAAAGAGATTTAAGAATAATTATTCAAAATCAAACATATTATTTCTTTTTCACTTTATGTTATAATTATTAGCATTTAAATTTTTAGATTATGATATATATTCCTTCTAATTAATTTAAATGATTTATCTAAAAGAGAATCTATACTTAAAAACTTATCAATTTAGTTTAAACTAAAATGACTCCTTAAATTGAAGTAATTTGAGGAGTGAGTTCTATCATCAATATTATTAAACTTATAATTTAGTAAATATATGAAAAAATTTTATATGACATTTAGAATAAAATGTGAATAATAAAAAGAATATAGATATCTTATTTATACTTTTTATCCCATTCTTTTTGTTTTTTTACTGGGTCATCTCTAATTTCACATTTTTTATGAATCATATCTTGCATTTCAAGGGTTTTATCTAATAAATCGTCAAGTTCATCATCAGAAATCTCTTCTTCTTTTTCAGTCATAGTTAAAATCAAAATCTGTATTATGATTAGAATCCATTTAAAACTAATAAGCTTTATTTTTATATGCTATATATTAAGTTATGAGAAAATGTTCAAATCTTAATAATAATTATTTAAACCTATATGAAATATCAATGAAACTCAAATTACTTCATTTATTCTTATACTTATAAAAAAAAGATATATAACATATTTAAAAGGTTTCAAATTTGAGTGATTTAGAAGGATTAACGAGAAATTTACTCCAGAAAGGATATTCAGATAATAAAATAATTAAACGATTAATTCAGGAATATGTTGATTTTAAAGAAATTAGTGAAGAAAAAGCAAAAATTCTTGCTGAAGCTGTTTTAGAGGAATGCAAAAAAAGTGATATTTCATCTATTTCTGATCCATTTATAAAAAATTTGCTTTCAATAAATAATGCGGGCATTACGATAGGAGATCAAGGTGTAGGATGTCGTGGTGCGGGGGACTTCTTTGTTCACAAGATGATAAGTGAATTTTCGGATGCTGGAATTGAGGCATATTTATCTCCTAAATCTTTGGATGATGCAGGGGCAGTGCTTTTAAAGGATTTTAAATTAATAAAAAAAATGCTTAAGAAGCAAGGAGAAAATTTGATAATTGTTTCTAAAATGGAGGGAATCCATTCTCGTCTGAGTGATTTCCCATTTATATGTGGTTTTCATGTTACGAGGGCTGCTCTCCGAGATTTATATGTGAAAGGAGCTATACCAATTTCGATATTAGTTGACGTTCATTTAGGAGATGATGCTGATGTAGGAAAACTATTTGATTTTATGTCTGGAATTACTGCAGTATGCCAATTATCTAAAGTTCCCTTAACAGCTGGATCTACTCTTCGTATTGGAGGTGATATGGTAATCGGGAATCGCCTAACTGGAGGAATTGGAGGAGTGGGTATTGCAGGTTCTAATCTTTTTGCGAGGAGAAATATAAATCCCGATGATAGAATCTTAATGACGGAGGGAGCAGGAGGAGGAACTATCTCAACAACAGCTATTTATTCGGGAAATCATGAAGTTGTAAAAGAAACAATGAATATCAAATTCTTGGAGGCATGTAATATAATTTTAAATTCAGAATATAAAAATGGAATTCATGCAATGTGTGATGTGACCAATGGAGGATTAAGAGGGGATCTCTATGAAATCAATTATGAATCCAATTGTGGAGTCACAATTTACGAGGAGGATATTAGAAAATTAGTAAATACTAAAGTATTAGATCTATTAGAAAACGTAGGAGTTGATTATTTAGGAGTATCTCTAGATGCTCTTCTGATATATTGCTCAAAAGAGGTAGAAGAGAAAATTATTAGTGATTTAACTAAAAACAATATCAATTGCGTCGAAATTGGATATGTAGATGATTCAAAAGAAGTGAATATGGTTTTTGAGGATAAAAAGAGTAAAAAAATATTACCAAAATTTAGAGAATCGGCATATACTAAAATTAAACAAGAAATAGGGGAAGAAACTCCGGAGAAAAAAGAAATAATGGAAAATAGAATTGAAAAAATCGCTTCAAAAGCTTTAGAAAAAAGAAAAAAAATCGTTGACTACATTAAAAATTTTAATAAAAATTGATTCTATATTATAGAAGATATTTTAGAGTTTATAAGAAATCTAATATTTGTTAGAAAAATGTTATGCGAGTATTGTGGCTCAGAGTTGAAACCCGGGTCAAGATATTGTGAGAATTGCGGAAAAAAAGTACATGAATATCAATCCATAGGCAAGAGTACTCAAACTCAATTATACATTCCAATAACCAATCAAAGAACTCTTTTTGATCCAAAATATTCTCTCTATATCATTGATAAAACAAACAATAAAATTATTAGTGAGTATAATGAAGAACTTGGAAAAATTATTTTTAAAGAGAAATTTTTTAAGATAAAATGTAAAATATATGATTATAACGGAGATCTCGTTCTTCTAATCTCACCTGTTCTTTTATCGAAAGATATTTTCTATAAAATATCTGATGCAAAAGGAATGGAAATTGCTCGGATAACAAACTCTTCTCTCTCATCAATAATAACTCATTTTTATATTGAATCTCCATTCAGAGAAAAATGGTTTCAAATCGTTAAAACATCAAATTATAAGATAAAAAGTATTGTTAAGGATGATATTGTAGCTGAATTTGGACGAATAACAACGTTTAATGAAATATTTCTCGATTTCGATATTATTAATCCCAATAATGTATATTTGTTGAAAATTAATGATGAGAAGGTTGATCGTGCCGTTATAATTGGGTCCTATTTAGCACATTATATGTTTTCACTGGGATATAAATAATATTTTTGATAAAAACTAGAGATTTATCATTCGATTCATAGAGCCTGTTCTAAATCCCTTTATATCAAGAGTTATATATTCAAAACCTAGATCTTTTAATTTTTCTTCTATCTTTTGGAAGTCCGAGTCATTACAGATCCTAAACATTTCATTTTTTAATAGCTCAATCCTAATAAGGTCCCCTTGATGATATCTAACTCTAAGCTGAGTAAAATCATATTCATTTTTTAGAAATTCCTCTGCTATTCGTATTTTGCTTAATAAATCTTTATTTAATTCAACCCCATATGCTACTCTCGTAGCAAAGCATGCATTTGCAGGTTTAGAGTGGACTGATAAATTGAAATGCTTACTCAGAACCCTAATTTCATTTTTTGAGATATTAAAATCTATATAGGGAACAGAAATTCCTAACTCTTTTAGAGCTTTGAATCCCGGTCTATAATCTTGAAGTTCGGACTCATTAGTTCCATCAACAATCACATCAAAGTCATTTTGTTCTTTTATATTTAGTATTTCTGAATATAATACTGTTTTACAGAGATAACATCTATTTGGGGAATTAGCGACAAATAATTCGTCTTCCAATGGATCAAATTCCATTATGAGATAAGGGATTTCATAGTTTTCTGCAAATTGAGTAGCTTCACGTAATTCTTTCTCTGAAAAAAGACTTGAGGAGGCAATTAATAAAAGAGTTTTAGCAGCATACTTGTTTGAAAGATAAGCTAATAAGGAACTATCAACTCCTCCTGAAAAGGCAACAATAACTTTTTTTTCCTTAAAAAACTCGACTAAACTTTCTAATTTCTTTTTAAGTTCTTCTGATAATCCCATATATACTTGCAAATAGGTTTAATAAATTATAAAAATAACTCAAATAAATATTAAAAAAATAAGAGATTAATCTATTGGGTCTCCAAGTCTAGCTGCTTTATAAATATTGAAGAATACAGTAAGTACAAGTATAATTGCCAGTGCTGCACCAACCCAGTGGTAAATATCGAGAACTAATCCTGGAGTAATGGCACTTATTTGAAATCCACTAAATAAATATATGGGAAAGATGTCTGGTCTATTGATGAGATATATTAATAAGGGAAAATAAGCGATATTAAATAATCCATTAATAACCAACATAACTTTTTGCCCACCAATATTATTTGCTCCAATCGCTAATCTAATCACTTCGATGAGGGCTCCTATTAATACCACCAAACCAAAAAATCTTAACCATTCAAGAAATTCTAGTTCAAAATAAGGTTCTAAGATATAAAATGGCTGGATTATGCATACTAACCCAAAAATAATTCCGAGGATTGATCTTGCGATCAAATCTCCCGTGGAGACCGTTCGGATTTTCTTTTTTGCTTTTTTATGTGCCTCCGAAACCTTTTCTTTTGCTTCAATTATATTTTCTTTTGCCTGGGTTATAGTTTCTTTTGTTTTCGTTTTTGTCTCTCTTATCTTCTCCTTTGTTTCAATAGTGATAAACTCTCTTCTTTCTCTTTCAGATATCATATCTGCTGTTTTGCTTTGTATAATAAGGCCTAAGTATCTTGGTAATTCTCCAAAGTCTTCCGGTAAATATCCCTCCATTGATAAAAAGACGAAAAGACCAGATACAATAACAATAACTATTAAAAATCCTATGTATACTCCGCTAAAAAAATCTAGAATTAATAAATACCATACTTTGAAGAAAAATTGAACGACGATTCGAATAAAATTTACCACAACCACTATTGCTAGAGAAAAGAGTAGAGCTCTTAAATAAAAGTCCCATAATTCTTCAGTAATATAAAATTTAGGGGTTCCACGTTTCTTATAGATCTTTGCGATTGATTCAGGTGGACCTATTGCATATATTGCTTTTTCAATAACGGATTGAGTAAGTTCCTCTAACCCAGAAAATTCGATAGCTTTTTCTCGAATTTGTTGTTCTAAATCAAATAATATTTCGTTAACTTGATCTGGTTTATCTTTAAGCCACTCAGGTAATTTATTCTTTACTTCTTCTAAAAAATCATCAATAAGATTATTTTTTTCACTCATAATCTTTTTCTCATTAATTATTATTCGTTTAATTCTATTAAAACTCAGTAATTATTATTATTTACAGAGTCCAATTTTTTAAAAGGATGAAGATTCGGAATTTAGGTTTTAAGTGTTTTATGAATGATAATGTATATTGGGATTATCCATATCATTATAGAGAACAAAATCATCCATTCCAGAAAAGGTTGAGATAAAGAGGTGGGGTTTATAATGAATAGAATCCCCGTTGCTGGAGTAGCAAAAAACATGAATAATCCTATAGCTTTATAAAACATAGTGTCTTTTAACATTATCACGACTCCATTATATAATGATGCAAGTCCAAAAGCTCCAAATACAAGCACAGAAAACTTCAAATGAAGCCCTAACTCAGTTGTTCTATCCTCTGAAAACAACCCAATTCCGAAAAATCCTATAATCGCTAAAAACAGAAAAAATAAACCGATAATCGAAATAATCTTGGTTATTATTGAAAACACTTTTCCGAACACCCCTGGATATTCCTCGTAGTCTTTAAATAAAAGAGAGGCAAAATAAATAAAAATCGGGATAAATAAAATCGATGTTATCATGGCGCTGAAATCGAGAAGAAAGGGAGCAGGAGTATAATTAAAAGACCCAAGATCTGAAATATAATTGTCCCAAATTGTATAACCTTCGGGACCAAAGAAAAAAGCAATTATCACACCAAGTGTTAAAGAAGGAAGAAAAATTAAAAGTGAGGCATACATACAAGCTTTTATTAACTTAGGATTTGTGATATATGAATATATGTTTATGAATGATTTAATGATGGAATTATCTCGTTTCATTTTTTATTAGTTCTTAGTTTTCTTCTATTTATTAATCCTAAATAATTAAATGCTTAAAAATGTAGAGAAAAGTTTGATATTTATATATTATACCCTTTGCCCCAAAATTTTTCATGACCTAAATACTTGCAAAAACAAAAGATAAGAGTCCTAAAAAAGCTCCAACCTTGAGAAATAAACTAATTTTTCCAAAACTCTTTTTTGAAAGATCACTCACCACAGAAAGAATGAATGCTATAATGACAACCGCAAGACCAAAAAACATCGAAAAAAGGTAAGCCCAAAAGTTAATGATATTAGTAAATATAGGTAAGATAAAGAAACCTATTGCTAGTAAATCAAAAGCCATTGAGAAATATAATGCATTCTGAACTCCAAGAATTATAGCTAATGTCTTGACCCCTCCTTCTCTTTTATCTCCTTCAATATCCTCACAACCTTTCACAACTTCTCTAGCAAATAATAAAAAGAATGCTGTTAAAAAGAAGAAATAAATGTAAAGAGGGATATTATAACCGTTTAAGATTGCTCCATATAATAATCCGATTGAAAATGAAATACTCACAATAATATTACCAAATATTCCACTCTTTTTTCCATAAGCTGCATAGAGCCATCCTATAAATCCAAAAAAAACGGCAACAATAATATTAACATAACCTAAGTTCAATAATAAACTATGGATAATAGCCAATAATATACCAATTGTTAATATGATAATGTAGTAATATTTTGCTTCTTTTAAGGAAATTTCTCCCATGGGGATCGGTCTTTCAGGGCGATTAATTCTAGACACTAACAGAATCTATCTGTTAATTTTATCTATTTCGACATCATAAATGTCGTTAACTATCATCCCTGACCCAGCAATTAATATATAAGTCGCCACTCCTATTATGAAATTTAAGATAAGATCTAATAGAGGGACGCCGGTTCTTGTATTCAGAACACCTATGATAACTGTTAAAGCTCCCATCAAACAATTGATCGGGCGTATTATTTCAATATAAGCTTTCTTTAATGTCATGTGTTTTAGCAAAATTGATTTTTTTATTAATTATTAATAAAAAAGTAATTACTAAATACTTTACGAAATATATTTGACAAAATTAGATTAAAAGTTATCTAATTTAATAAAGGTAGAAGAATTTTTTACAATTCTAGCTCTTTTTACCGATTTGATATATCTATTGGAGGGAATTTTGATACCTTTTTGAATCGCCAATCTTCTCCAGCTAACCTTCCAACTTTCGGGGACAAGACCATTCTTAATTTTTTGAATGTTTTCAGTTAGAATATTAGAAAAAAATTTCAAGAGATCTTTATCATAGCGATCTGCTGCGTTTATAAATCCATGATTATCTCTAAAAAGATAGACTAAATTATTGGGATCTAAATTATATTTCTCAAAATCAATATGATGCAAAATAATATCTCCATTGTTAAAATCCTGAAGATTGAATACTTCCCCTGTCAACATATCAACGAATTTCCACTGTTTATGATTTGTGAGATATCTAAATAAACTCTTGAGTGTCTTGAATTCTTTAGAAACATTAAAAATTATTAGTTTTTCCTTATTTAATAGAGTGAATATCTGAGATTCCGCATTGAAAATGCGTAATTTCCTATTCTTGAATTGTGCGGGATACCCATGGCATTGAACATCATAACCAAGATCTTCATAAGATGGATCTAAATCCTTTATTAAATGATTCATCGAAACCTCTAACCTATCTTTAAACCAACGAGCTCTAACTTTATTTAATATCGTTAATTTATCTATATCTAATCCGATTATATCTTTTTCTTTTCTAAGATTTTTGATAGTCGGAAAATAACGCCCTTTTCTAATTTCAGATAATTTAGAATCGAGGTAATCTTCTAATCGCCGAGTATCACTCATAATTCCATTATTATAAAGATATTCAGTAAGATTAGGAGCAATGTTGTTTTTATCTAACCAACGAGATATGTATATTGATAGCCATTGAAAATCAGTAAATTCATCTGTAATATTCATTATATTTTCGGGTGTAGGAAGAAAAGTATAATTTGTAATTTGTTCCTTTAATGGATTTAATAAATCACGTAACTTTTTTTTATAAGTTGCCAAACCAGCCTTTTCTTGAAGTTCTGTTATTAGAGGCAAGTTATTTTGATTTAACCAAGAATTTACTAATGAAGGTAAAGTATCAAAATTCAAATCTGGTCGCTCTTGAATAATATTTTCAACAGTAGGAATGAAATTATAGGATTTTATTTCAATCAACTTCTCATCTAAAAATTCATAAACCGGGACACTCTTTATTAGTCCAGCGTCTTTTTTCAAATCTGTCAAATACTCATATGAAATTTTTCCGTCTGAAAACCTAGCCTTAAACCAAACTGCAATTTGGTCAGAAGTTACATCCTCATAACCTGTATCTTTAATTACGCGATCCAATGTGGGTATATATCTCAAATTATTAATATCATCTAATTTAGAATCTAAAAATTGATTTAGCTTATGTTGCAAAGGTACATAAAATCGATTACTAAAATCTAAATTTAGTTTTTTCTCTAAATATTCAAGAAAACGATAAATGACAGGCTCAGAAAGTCCGACTTTTTCAATTAAATCTTTTTTATAAAGCTCATCACCCTCTTTATTAAATAAATAATATATAAACTTATAACATTTAATTACCAAATCTTTACGAGCTTCATTATATTTATATTTAAAAGTATCTGTAATAATCCCTTTAATTAAACTATCATTGCTTTTAAAACGCGAAATAGATTTAATCCCTTTACAGAATAGTTTATAACAAATTTCCATAATAGAATCTAAATCATCAGCTAAAAAAGTACTAGAAATAGAAAATTTATCATCTAAGTTAAGTCCGCATGACTCTAAAACGTTAGTTATCCTTCTTAAAACCTTTCGAGAAAGACTGAATTTTTTAGCAAGATGTTTTTTGGGTAATAATCTATCATGGAAAAGTAAATGAGAAATTACTTGAAAGTATTTCTTGATGACGCCAATACGCGATTCTGTGAATAAATAACCAAATTCCTTAATTATATTAGATAAAATACTTTCTTTGTTGGATTCTATGTCTTTAAGAGTATATTTACCACTTTCTAAAATCTTGTAGCATTTCTTTATGATTTCTATAGAATCTTCAACTGCGAAAAGTACATATACACGCGAAAAACCCTTCTCAATATACTTGCCTTCAACCTTAGAATTTGATTCTTTATCCATATTTTCCATGATATTGGATAATTGTTTAGATGGTGGAATAATAAGATCTTTTTCTTGTCTAATTTTCTCAAATAAAGGATAAAAAGGTAACCCATAATTTCTCATTAGGATTTTATTTATCGCATCCAAACCTAACATGATATCAGTTTTAAAAGTCTCTTTCATATTGTTTTTAAGCAAGAAATTATCAGTATAGGTCTGATCATATACGCAAAACTCCACATCCGAAATGAAATCACCTTGCTCTGAAATATTCAATACACCCGAAATGGTGATCTTTTTTCTTTTCTTCTCGGGAAAAAATTGATCAGCGAACTTACGGGGCATAATCGATATAAAGGAACCAGAATCAAGAAAAGCGGTAAGGGATTGACCTTTAATTGTGATTTTAAATGGTTTATCAGTTCTAAGAGATTTTCCTATAGGAGAGGCATAAAAACATTTAATAGCTGTGTTAATATTAGGTCTAGAATATATCCAAAGGGAAGGTTGTGTGAGGAATCTACTCTTTTTTCTATTATCTATAGTAAAATAATTCCGCAATTGTCTCTCAGGCATGAAAATATCTCCACAGGATAACAAAGATTTTTTCATATCTTTTATTGAGTGTTTGGTATTATGAGAAGTTAAAAGGAAACATCTCAACGCTCCAAAATTTGAATCTTTTGGCTTGAATAGATTCCCATTTTGAAAAAGTAAATAGATAAAAACCTCGACTTGAGTGAGATTGAGATTAAATAGAGATGCAATATCTTCAAATAATAATTTTTTTTGTTCATTCACATAATAATTGCGTACGAAATGCATATAGTCCTTCCATTTATTCAAGTAATAAAATCCAAACATTTCACTATATCCCACGTATTTAGGGATTAACTCCTGCAAATATTCCTCAAATTGAGTATAAGAGAGATTTTCAGATATTTTACGAAAGCGTGTATCAATTTTTAAGAACGCCTTAAATTCCGTATATGCTGATTTTATATCCGCTTTTGAGAAAACATAATGGGAAATGAAGAATGTTTTTAGTAGTTCTTTTAGGATAGAAGGGTGTTCGATATAATTTGGAATTATTTGGGTTGTATTTTTCCTTTTATTTTGTATTTTAATAGGAAATCTCTCTTTTGTTTTCTCATAGATTGCTAAAAATTCTATAAGATTTTGAAGTTCTTCTTTAGCATCTTGATTCGTATTAAATATCTTTTGTAAATGATTGATTAAACTGCTAGATTGTTTCCGCAGATAATTTCCCATAAGCAATTTAAAAGTACCAATAATCCAATACAAATTTCTGCTGTTCATAATTCTGGTTTGATTGGTCATATATTTCACTTGTTCGAAATAAGAGAGCATTTTATCAAGATATTCGCTTTTATCTGATACCAGAATTTTTACTTTATTAAGATTATTAAGTTCTTGATGAAGATTTACTCCATCACTCATCAATTGCTCATTTAATTTAATTTGCATAATATAATGGGAAAGGTGAGTTTTTAAGTTAATCTTATTTGCTAAGCTCCAAAATGATTTAAAAATCTCTATGGATTTTTGCTCGATTTCTGGGTAAATCTCAAATAGTGTGCGAGGAATAGATGGAGTATTAAAATTATAATCTAATGAGAATAATTCCTTCCACCTTGGATAATCAGATTCAGAATCATATTCGTGCGATTTTATCCCAAACCGTTTCGTATAAGAAGATGTTCCTATTATCTTTATCTTGCTGCTGAGATTCCCATTCACATCTAAAAGAAAAGGATATTCTTCCATCCTCTGCTTGAATATTATTTTTTTTAGTCCCTTTGACAAGATAAGAGAATCTGCGTTTAAATAATGCGCTAAACTAAGATGATATTGTATGTAAAATTTCCAATAATCTTCCTCAGAGAGGCTTAAAGGATCATAAATGGCTAATTTTTTAGGCGTGCATTCCTCATAATAAATCCTTGAAAACGCAAGTGTCTTAATAATATTACTAATGGAAGCAATATGCAATAGAAACTCTTTGATAAAATCTGTAAACCCTTTTTCGCTTAAGAACGTGATAATGCTTGGGGCACATGTATAATTGACAGATCTTTCCTTAACTGAAGCATATAATTCTGGAGGTAATGTATTTTCGTGTTCTTTATAATACTTTAAAAGTGTTAGAATAAAGTCTGCGCCTAATACAATCACTTTATTTTTTTCTTTTTCAAGGGTATTTAGATGAATCAATATCTTATCTATATTTTTAAAATCGTGATAATAAATATAGGAATCATCCGAGTTGATCTTAGCAAGATCAAGTACTCTGGTGGGAAACTCTGTTAACAGACTTTTATAAATCTTTTTCATCTTAGGTTTTTTCTTGCCAAACTTGGATAAATCAAGGTATTTAATTAATTGCTTTGGAGAGATTTTACCAATATAAAGAGATTCCGCTATTTTTTCTAAGGACACAGGAATGATCGAATCTACATTATTTGATTCACTTTCTGATGTATATATATAAAACTCATACGTATCCGAATCATAGGCCATATCATTCAATCGTATCGGAACAAATTCATCAAATATTTCTTGAAATGTTTTTATCTTTAAGTCTGGAAATGAATTTCTGTCATTTTTAGTATCATTTTCATTTAGCCCTCTTGTAAGCGAACTCTTCCGTAACTTACGATAATTTGTTTTAGTAACCTTTTTATACTGTTTTGAAGTAATATACATACCACAATCATGTGAGATTGATAAGATTAAGTGGGAGAGAATACAATTTGTCAAGGATGAATCATACAATTTAGAGTGATATAAATTAAGAGAATTAATTTGAAAAGAAAATTGTAAATCCTCACTCTCTTTCCTGATACTCACTTCTAAATTTTTTAAACGTGAAAGAAGAGGCATTTGATCTTTTTTATTTGTATTTTGAGCTTGAAGGAGACGTGAGATATAAGAAAATATTGGAGTTGAAAAAATTAAGGTGACATCATACTTTTTGATAAGATAAGTGATACTTTTAGGAAGAGAATTCTCAATTAAATAAAATTTGATGAGTTTAGTTGTAATATGGGGTCCTAAGAATATTTTACTATTTCTTAGTGTTGGCTTATTAAAGTTTTGACCTATTTGAGAATACATTTCTAATTCCTTTTTATGTTTTTAACTATCCAAAAAATCCAGATCTTTATAAATAAAAAAAATCGCGAAGGGTGCAAAAATATTTTTTATAATATGAGGCAAGATACATAATAAGTAAGGAACGTCAATTAAAGGAAATTGGATTGATGGCGGTGGGATTAGGCATATTAAGTTTTATGGTGATCTCGCTTACGGCTCTTTTAATCTCTGTGGGTATAGTTAAAATTCATAAGTTTTCTCTCGGAAATAATAAAGGGATATCAATAAAAAGTGTAATCGCAATGGATGATACCCTTGGAAAAGATTATGCCCGTTGGTTTATCATTGGGATTCTCATACAAATTATTATAAGTTATGTGTATGGGAGTTATTTAGGATTTCAATTCAGTATTGGGAATGAATGGTCTTTAAATCTACTCTTTTTGACATTAAATGCCGGAATTGCTGAGGAATTATACTTCTCGCTCTTTTTAGGAAGTATACTATTAAGTTTTGGAATAAATAAAGTTCGGGTCCTTTTATCGGGTATTGCGATTACGATTAGTTTCGGACTTCTCCGTAATGCGGTCTATGACACTGATCAGAAAAGCGCTTCTGTTTATGATAATATTGAGGATTCTCTATTTTCTTATATAATACACAACAAGAAGGGTCTCAGTTCCGATGATGCTACACTCTCTTAATAATTTCCTATTTTTACAAACTATGTTTTTTATATGAAGAAGCAAAAATTTTTAGATGCAAATTATTGCAAAGGTAGAAGCAACTATAGAAATTTGTTCTGAGTGTTTGGAAAAAAATATATTACGAACCGAGAAAACCTTCCTTGTTTAAATTAGATTTTTTTCCTTTAATTAGTTATTTTTAAATAATAAACTATTTATATTGGACAATAATTCTTGTTCTGTTCTTTTCCAGCATCTTTTATCTCGTCGATTATTGGCTTAAGAGACGCTCCATTATCCTTCAAAATATTTTTTTCTATAAATGTCCCCATTACAACTATATCGGCGCCTGCTTCTACAAATGCTCTCGCATCCTCTTTATTTTCTATTCCCCCGCCAGTAATAAGTGGTATACATAAAACACGAGATGTAAGTGAAATATGTTCTAAAGGTATTCGATTTCCACCGGAACCGGCTTCCAGATATACTAATTTGAACCCAAACATTTCTGCGGCTAAAGCATAGGCTGCGCTAATTTTTGGTTTATTTCTAGGAATTAATTTTGCATCCCCTATCCATCCAGCACTAGCACCAGGTTCCACAATTAAATATGCCATAGAAATATATTCCAAACCAGACATTTTCACTGTATAACATGCCATTGCCTGTTGTCCGATAATAAAATAAGGATTCTTCGAATTTAGCAATGACATAAATAATATTGCGTCTGCATTCGCAGAGACACATGAAACACCTCCAGGGAAAATGATTAAGGGGATGTCCACTTTTTCCCTAATTGTACAAATAGTTTTATCAACAAAACCTTGATCAAATGCAGTACTTCCACCAATTAAGATAGCATCTGTGCCCGATTCTTCCGCCAAATATGCCATTTTCGCAGCTTTTTTCGGACTCTGGTTTATCGGATCAGGGTCTATCAGAGAAAAATGCAGGGCACCCTCTTTATTAATTTTTTCTATTAAATAGTTATAAGTTGAAGTCTCTTTTCCATTTAGTACAGAATTAACCATATTATCACTTGTTAATGATTCTTTTTTATTTTTATTTTTCTTTTGCTTCAATAACCATTCTTTGGATTTTATTATAAATTTCTTTTACTCTATCTTTCCAATCTTCAAAATATGTAACCTTTTTTGGAAATGCTTTGTAAAGATTGCTAATTTCATTCATGCGTATTCTTAAATAATTCAGATCCAATAAGAGATTTGGTCTTGAAATTCCTTTAAACGCCTTAAACGCCATATCCCATAGAGAAAGACTAACTTCTCCTGTTTCTGCGATTTCTAATATTTCTGACGCTGTAAGAATTTCTTTTTCAAGGCCAAAATTCAAATCTGTATTATTTAAACTTTGGAGAACCCTCCGAAGTAGATCTAATGCGGCATATTCAGCCCCAAATCCATTCATCACCTTTATATTATAATCCCATAATTTATGAAGAGAAAAGTCTCCCGCTTCCACAGCTTCAACTGCCGTTTGGGCGGCAAAATATCCTCCTCTCATCGAAGTATCGATTCCCCCTCCATGGAGTGGACTCACTTGACAAGCTGCATCTCCCACGAACATAATCCCATCATCAGCACAGGACCATATTGGTCGCCGAACAGGTACAACCCCTCCACCGGAGGAAAGTACTTCTACATTAGTAGTATTGACAAATTCTTTAAATACATGTTCTTTGTAAAAGTCTTTAACTTTTCCCCCATATTTAGGATGAACTCCTAATCCAATGTTTAAGGAATATTTACCTTTTGGAAAATACCAAATATATCCACCTGGTGCTTTCTCTTGGTCTAAAATGATTGTAATATACTCTTCATCTTCGACTTCTTGACTACCTCCTGGAAAATGAATTATTTCTCTATAACATAAGATAGCATCCTCATCGGAAATTTCCTTTTCAATAAGTGGGCTCTCAATCTTTTTGCGCAAGGGAGAATAATAACCACTTGCATCGATTGTGATTTTTGCCTTTAAATCCTTTTTTTCTCCATCTTTCGTTTTAATTTTTACTCCTGAAACAAAATCTTTGTCGTAAATCAAGTCTAAGGCCATTGTATGATCCATAAAGGTATCCACGCCTTCATAAAGCGCTTCTTTAAGTAAACGCTGTCCAAACTCTAAGCGATCTACAATATAACCCGTTTGCTTGGGATCGATCATTATAACAGATTTTTTGCGATTTGGGGAATATAGTTTCGCTCCCTTAATATCGCACGATTTTTCTTTACCAGAAGGAGGAGAGATTTGGAGGAGATCGAAGATTTCTTTTCCAATAGCATCACCGCATATCTTTTTACCTATATCATATCTATCTTTACTATCGATAAGACAAACCTTCAGTCCGTTTTTCGCAGCAAACCTCGCGGCGGTTGTCCCACCGGTCCCAGCACCAACAACAACAACATCAAATTCAGTTTTTTTAGTTTCCATTTGAATAATCCTAGGTTTTACATTTATTTATGTAAAGTATCATCTGAAATAAAATTTAAAATTTCTCTAAAGTAATGTAGGAACATATGCTAATAACCAAATTATTAAAGTCGTAGATATTGGTACAGTAAGATCATCATAAGTTGATGGCGATATAAGTTCGATCAGAGTTGCGAGTACACTGGTTATTATTGAATACAGAAATACTAAATCTAATCTTAAGGTTATTTGTGTATCACACGGAAGATACCCAAATATGAAAAACGTTCCAAAGCAGAGAATGAACGCGGAAACAAAAAAGACGAGAGAGCCTTCAAGCGTCCTTATCGTGCCCGTATATTTTAAATTGATGTTATGTTTTCCATATTTCTTTCCGAATATGGACGCGAGTGTATCAGAAATAATCATAATTAGAATGCCCGCAATTGGAAAATATAAGCGAGTTGAATCGATTAACACAAATAGAGTAATTAAAAACGTTATTGACAAACAATAATGAAATGGTCCCTCTAAGAATCCAACTTTGCTCTCTGCTTCTTCTCCTATTGAATCATAAAGTTCCTTCAATTTCTTTACTTTACTATCTTTTGAGCTAAAAAGGGTAACTACTGTGAGCGTCCCCGCGATAAATACCGCAAACCAAGGCCAATTGAAATATGGAGTAGTAAGAACTGATAAACCGGCAAATAAATGAACTATTTTTCTTGCTTGAAATTTCGTGATTTTATCTCGTTTCTTCAATTGGATTGGTATAATAATTGTCATTCCTACATATAAGAAAGCTATTAATACCAACAATAAATCGAATAATATTAAATCCATGATATTGGGTAAAGAATTCTTTTTTAAAAAAAATAAATCCTACTAATTATAAGATGAAACATAATTTTATTTGTTATATTAGATCTGACTTTTGCTAACTTTCAAAATATTAATTATATGGAGGATTAATATGACACAATTTGAAAGTTTATTGAGCGAAACTGAGCGAAACTATATAAATTATTGCATATAATTATATTTGTTAAATCCCCGTTTTTTCAATTTTTTTATAGACTCTGGAAGTGTCAAAAATTGATTACCATTTAAAAATAACTCTCTGAGTGATTTTAGATTTTCGATTGATTCTGGAAGTTTAGTAAGATTATTATATCTTAAGTCTAGAGATTCTAATGATTCTAAATTACCAATCGATTCTGGAAGTGAAGTAAGATTATTTGAACTTAGATACAACTCTTTGAGAGCTTTTAGGTTTCCAATTGAATCTGGAAGTTTAGTAAGATCATTTTTATCCAAATCTAACCATTCAAGAGAGATAAGATTTCATATGGATTTTGGAAGAGTAGTGAGCTTATTAGCCATTAAATCCAATCTTTCAAGAGCGCTAAGATTTCCAATTGAGTCTGGGAGTGTTTTAAGATTCATAAATCTTAAATTTAATACTAAGAGTGATTCTAACTTGCCAATTGAATCTGGAAGAAGCATTGATTTATTAAACATTAAATTTAAAATTCTTAACTTGTGAAGTTTACTGATCGTCTCTGGAAGTGTGGTTAATTTATTAGCTGCTAAATTTAAATAATCGAGGGAATTAAGATTACCTATTGATTCTGGAACTTCTCTTAATATATTGCCCTGTAAATACAACTCAAGTAGCGAGGTAAGATTTCCAATCGATTTTGGAAGTTTATTAAGATTATTTGAATTTAGATATAACTCTGTGAGAGACTTTAGATTTCCAACTGATTCTGGCAAATGGGTAAGATTGTTTTGACCTACATGAAGATTTTCAAGGGAGGGGAGATTGCCTATTGATTCTGGAACTTCTCTTAATAAATTGCCTTGTAAATACAAATCAAGCAGCGAAGTAAGATTACCTACTGATTCTGGGATGAAGATAAGCTTATTAGAATTTAAACTTAATCTCTCCAATGAGTTTAGATTTCCAATTGATTCGGGCAGATGGGTAAGATTGTTTTGACTTACATGAAGATTTTCAAGGGAAGTGAGATTGCTTATGGATTCCGGCAGATCTGATAACCCGCATTCATTAAGATTGAGTCCCGAAACCCTATTATTTGATACGCTGAATCCATAGGTAAAAAACATAGATTCCCAATCTCCACACACATGAACAAGTTTTTTACCGATGAGAGATTCAATCTCTCTGAGTACATCCATCTCTTTTTTAATAAGGTCTACTTCTCGAAGTTCTATAATCTCAGAGTGCTTATTCATTCCATCATTCCCGATTTTCTTTGAATTGATTAATTTAATTCCATCTTATGGTAGAATATTTAAAAAAAAGATAAAGGTTTATTTAAATATAAGCCCTCACCCTCTTTTTTAAATAGCGCCTGCAAATACCTTGGTACTAGCAATAGCAGTTACATAGGAACCAAGCCATGGCTTACATCACAACAATAGCAAGCCCAATGGATAACCAATTTGCTAGTAAATCACCAGTTTTAGGAGGACATGGTTCTAAAAGTTTTTCGATGGTTTCGCCATCATTACACTCAAGATCTTGAACCCTATCAATTACCCAATTCAAAGCAGCTGCGCAATAATCAATGGCAAAACTTGAAACATGCTCTAAAGTAGGAAAAGATTCTCTTTCTTCTTCGTAGATATTTTCTGGTGTCACAGGCCAATGAGTTCTCCAATCATCTTGAATAATAGCACCTAAATCTTCATTTAACCAGTTAGTGCCCTTATACATCTTTTTTCGCCGCCTAAAATATTACTCATTTCATAAGCATCATAATAACTTTCGCTTCCATAGTAAGCCTCTATCGCGAGCGGAATTGTTAAAGATTCTGGATTTCCATAATATAAAAGCTCTGGTCGAATGAATAATGGATTTGTATCTTTAAAAAACCAGTGACGATTCTCCTTAGCCCATTAAGTTTTTAATGTTGGATGAACATATTTTTTTCCATCCGTTCTTGAATTCACGGGGCCTTCCATAGCTTCGCCCCACATTTTAGCACCTTGGTAGACCTTTGAATTAACAGTGTGACCAAATTGAGCTACATCTGAGCTATCTTAACCTAAATTGAACTTATCAACTTAAATGATAAAATAATATCATTTATATCTGGCAACCTTAAAATATTAATTATCGAATTAAGTTTTTATTCTGGAAACGGAGGATGAGGTACAAAGATTTCATATCTAGCCCATTCTATAATATCGTCAAGTTTAGAGGAAAGTTTTTGATAGTCTTCATCTAACACTCCTTTGGTCATAACTTTTTCCATTTCTGCCAAGCTCTTCCATTCTCTATCTATTATAAGCGTGTCGATAGGGTTTCCTCCTAATAATGCTCTATAACGTTTTTTCGGAGGGTATCCCAATTTATTTTCGATTTCCGTGAATTGTTTATCTATTTTATCCAACTCGTCCCACATTCCAGGTCGTATTTTTTGAGTTAATCTAGCAATTACAATTACCACTTGAATTTCACCATTTAAATGTTTCAAAAAAGAAAAAAGCAAGTTTGCTATTTAAACATTATACTACTTTTCAAATTTCAGAGGATTAATTATTTTGTTTTTTTCTAAAATAAATGCTGATCCACAGTTTTAGAGCCGTAATCAGCTTGTCGTACTTTCACGATATCTATTTTTGGAATACCTATATCCTCAATCATTTGCTGAGCATCATCAAGATCTTCAGTTCTGCATAAACAATGAATATTAGGACCCGCATCAACCGTGAAATAAAACTCGATTCCTTCGTTCTTTCTTTTGCGTGTAATGGTTTTAATAACTTTTAATGTATTAGGATTCCAATAAAACAAGGGGGGACTGGAAGTCATCATTACACTATGCATATAAAGACAATTTTTCTCGGCGATTTGTCCGACTGTGCTAAAATCATTATCTTCTATGGCTTTTTTTATCTCTTCGCTTTGTTTTAGGGATTGTTCTATTCTTATTTGATTGAAAGCACTGGATTGTGCATAATTAATTCCCACATCAGAAGACACCTCCTTTTCTCCTCTATTAATAACTGCGATGACAGCGGCGATATCAAATTCATTACATTGACATAATTGTTCAGCGTAGGAAGAATCATGAGAATTTCCTCGGTGCCACCATACAAATCCCCCATGAATTGAGCGAGATGCGGAGCCTGACCCTAATCGCGCATACTTCGACAGTTCTTTCTTGTCCAGATTGAGATTTAATGCTTTCGCAGCGCAAGTCGCGAGTGCGGCGAATGCTGATGCTGATGATGCTAACCCTGCTGCGGTAGGAAATTTATTTTCACTAACCATTTTAAAATTAAGGTCAATTCCCGCTAATTCTTTCAACGGATTAACTACTTTATTTATTCTTTCCATCTGGATACGATTGAATGGAATTAAGGTCTCTTGGTCCTTTAAGAACCCTGTGTCTTCAGAAAATTCTTCAGAAAATTCAATTGTTGTATGAGTAAGGAGTCGGATTCCCGTGGCTTCGGTATCAATAGATTCTTTTGTCATGCTTATACTATCATTTGTAGGAATATTAAGATGGGAAGGATGATTTGGATTACGCCCCCAATACTTTATGAGGGCAATATTAGGATGTGCTAAACTTGAGGCTTTAAATTTCATAAAACATCTTGATTTTTTTTTATTAATAAATAACTACTTTCCTACTACAAAAAAAAGTTTTCCTTTATATACTACTAATTTACGGAATTTTTAAGATAAGATCGTCGAAAAATCTAAATTCCGTTAATGATAACTTTTCATGTATTAATCACATAGTATTTTATTAAATAGATTTTATAATTTATAAACTAAAGGTCTTAATACCGAAGAAGATGATTTAAGATTATGAAAGAGTATTCTTCAGATATATCTGGTTTTTATAAACTTACTATTGAGGAAAGGTTAAATCTCATCAAGGAAAAAGTTGGACTTACGAATGAGGAGACATCAGTTCTTAAAAATTTTGGATATTATAAACCAGAAGAGATGGATATTATAATCGAAAATGTAATTGGAAGTTATCAATTACCGTATTCAATTGCCTGTAATTTTAAAATTAATGGGAGAGATTATCTTGTTCCGATGGTACTGGAAGAGCCCTCTGTGGTGGCTGCGGCATCCAATATTGCCCGAATGACTCGCGATACGGGAGGGTTTCATTGTGAAAAAATTGATCAAATTATGATAGGGCAAGTCCAGATTGTAGATATTGAAAATGTTCCAAAAGCAGTTAGTGAAATTGAAGCACATAAAGAAAAGATTATTAAAATGGCAAATGAACAGGATCCTATTCTTATTAAATTTGGGGGAGGTGTGGTAGATGTTAAAGTCAGACCCATTGAAACAAAAAAAGGTCCTATGATCATTGTTCATTTACTTGTCAATGTATTGGATGCGATGGGAGCTAACGCTGTAAACACTATGGCAGAAGCTGTAGCACCTTACTTGTCAGAATTAGCGAATGGAAACGTTTATCTTAGGATTATTTCTAATTTAGCAATCCATAGAATGGCACGGTGCAGAGCAACTTTTGACAAAGAAATGTTAGGAGGAGAGGACGCTGTTGAGGGAATATTGTATGCTTATGCATTTGCAGAAGCTGATCCATATCGAGCAGCAACTCATAACAAAGGAATTATGAATGGAATTATCGCATTAGCATTGGCAACGGGCAACGATACACGAGCCATTGAAGCGGGTGCCCATGTGTATGCTTCATTAGATGGATATTCTCCATTAAGTAAATTTGAGAAAGATGCAGATGGAAATTTAGTTGGTGAATTAGAACTCCCGCTTGCATTTGGAATTATAGGAGGATTAACTAAAACCCATCCATTAGCACGAATTTCTTTGAAGATTCTTGGTGTGGAGAGCGCTGAAGAGTTAGCTCAGGTTGCTGTAGCGCTCGGCCTTTGTCAAAATGTAGCTGCCTTACGTGCTTTATCATCAGAAGGAATTCAAGCAGGTCATATGAAATTACATAAAAGAAAAGAACAAAAAATGAAATAAAATTTTATTTATACTTTATTTTTTTCAGCATCTTCTAAAATCTTCTCGCAGGCGAGCTGCGCAGAGATGATTGAAACCGGAACACCTACACCTGGATGGGAATACATACCCGCATAGTATAGGTTATTAACCTTTTCGCTTTTATGATGTGGGCGGAATATGGCAGTTTGAAACAAGGTATGTGCCAAACTAAGCGCGGTTCCTTTATAGGCGTTAAATGTTTTCTTAAAATGTTCGTGAGCAACAATTCTTTTTACAACAATATGCTCTTTAATCGACTCACCACTGAGATTCTCTACCTTTTCGATAATTTTATCAAAATACTGTTCTCGGAAGGATTCTTCATCTTCCAGATCGGCAGAGACTAAAACAAGAATCGTCATGAGTTCGCCTCCTGGAGGTACAAGGGAGGGATCGGATTGGCTGGGTACAGTAATATAAATACTTGGATCCTCAGGCCACTCCGGATTTTCAAAGAGCTGATCAAAATACTTATCCCAATCGGAGTTAAAATAGAAATTATGATGGAGAAAATTATTTAATTTCTTATTAAGACCGAGATATACCAAATACGCAGCGGGTGCGATCATCTTCTTTTTCCAATATTTTTCTTTATACGTTCTATGATTTTTATCCAGTAATTCCATCTCTCCATGATGGTAATCTCCCGTATTTAATATAATGTCAGCGTCGAATTCCCCATTGTTTGTTATGATTTTTTTGGCGCGTTTATCATCCACTTCTATCTTAGTAACTTCAGTATTAAATTTTATTTCTACTCCTTGTTCTAATCCCATCTTCATAATAGCATCAACAATAGACCCGAATCCCCCCATAGGATACCAAATTCCTAAATTCATGTCAACATGGGCGAGCATTGAGTACACAGCTGGGCTAGTTGGTGGCGATGCTCCAACAAAGGCAACATGATATGAAACAATTTTTTTTGCTTTATCGCTGTCAAAAAATCTGTCAACGTATTTTTTTAATTTGGTAAATATTTTTAGTTTCAATCCATCCACAATAAGTTTTCTATCTAAAAGATCTCGAAAACTCCAATAATCTTTATAGATAAAGTTTTGAAAAGCGATATCATACATTTTTTGGGAACGTGCTAAAAAATTTTTTAATTTTTCTCCTCCATTTTCTTCAAATGTATCAAATAACTCGATGTTTTTATTTACATCATCCATTATATCATAAGATTCATTTTCGCTAAAGTAGACACGGTATGAGGGGTCTAATCGTATTGTTTCAAAATAATCTTCTGGTTTCTTACCAAACTCGGCAAATAAATCCTCAAATGCTTCAATCATCATATACCAAGAAGGTCCCATATCGAAAGTGTACCCTTTTTCTTTCCATACCATGGCCCGTCCTCCAGGCCTGTCATTCTTTTCTAGAATAGTTACATCAAAACCATCTTTTGCCAACAAGGCAGCAGCAGATAAACCTGAAAATCCAGCGCCTATTACAAAAACCTTTCTTTCTTTATTTTCGGTCATTATCACTTCAACCTAAATTTAAATGTATTTTTTAAAATGGTGGAAATTATCTTAAATTTAGAAGGCTTGACTTTCTCTTCATATATAATGAATGGATTATCCTTGATCTTTAATGCCGTCCAATTATACATATCTGAAGCAGTTTTTATTGGGATTAAATATCTTCTTGGTATATATTTAAATCCCTGTTCAGCCTCCGTTTGCCACTTAAAGTAATAGTCAATTTGAGTATCAATGAATTTTTTGAATTCTTCTTTATTTCTCATCGTCTCTTCTTTCTTTAATGATTCAAGATTAAAATCAAATAATGGAAGATAGCGCCTTCCGTATTTAATATCTTCCTTAACATCTCGAATAAAATTAATATACTGCATTGCCCTCCCTAATCTTTCAGCGGCAAAATAAGATGTCTCTGGCAAATCAAGAATTTTCGCCATAAATAACCCAATAACTTCTGCAGATCCATGTATATATTCAAGAGTTTCTTCTAATGTGTCATAATTCTTTTTAGTAAGGTCTAATTCCATTGCATAAAGAAAATCATCAACCCACTCGGGTTTAAAATTTTTCCTTCGCATTAAATCCACGAATGAATCTATAACTATATCATCAACTTTCTCTCCTGAAAGTGCTTTTCTATATCTTTCGCAGAAATCTAAAAATTCTTCTTTTTTTTGTGGAACAGTATCTACAAAATCGTCAGCAACTCTTACAAATCCATATAAAATGAAAACATCTTTCCTTACAGCTCTAGGAAAGAAAATGCTACTATTGAAATAAGTCCTACTTCCTTTTTTAAAAATTTCCTTAAAAACTTCATCCTCGTCTTTACTCATAATTCAACTCACTGAAAGCAAATTTTAGATTTATCATGGATTAAGAAATTTTGATAAATTTCCATTTTAATGTAGCATTTACTTTAAAATTATTATAATTTATGTTTAGTAAATATAAATATTTTTAGCGAAATAAAAAGAAATTTCATGCTCACTGAAATACGATAAGGGATCCATCGTATATTTTATAAAGTAAAATTTTATTTTTTTGCCAATTCTATAATTTAAATAATATGGGAAATCCAATCGGTTTTTTGCCACTTCCGTTTGCAATAATAACTTCCATAAGCCTCGTTGTCTTTTTCTCCGTATTTATGGAAGGATTTGCATGGTTTCTGCACAGATTTGTCATGCATAAATGGGGCTGGTATCTCCATGAAGATCATCACCGATATACAAAAGGTAAGTTCCAAAAAAATGATAGTTTTGCTTTATTTTTCAGTATATTATCATTTCTTTTTATCGTTTCTGGTTTTATGTTTTATGATGTACTTCTCTGGATTGGCGTAGGAGTTACGTTGTATGGAATGGGTTACTTTATCTTCCATGATGTTTTATTTCATAAGAGAATTAGAAATCATTATAGGCCTAAAAATCGATATATGAAAAGGATATTTAACGCTCATTCATTTCACCACCAAACAACAAATAGAAAAGGTTCGGATGGATATTCATATGGATTTCTTTATTCAAGCAAAAAATATATTAAAATGGCAAATGAATTAAAAAATAAGAAAAATAAATAATAAAAAAAAATAATTGATTGTATTATGAGCGAATCGAACAATGATTTTTTCTTTAATGTAGGTATTGATTCAATGGGTTTTTACACTACAAAGCATTATGTTGATCTCACAGAATTAGCAGAAATTAGAGGTGTAGATCCAAACAAATATCTAATAGGCTTATTAACGAAACAAATGCGTATACCGGGACCAGGAGAAGATATTGTAAGCATGGCGGTAAAAGCGAGCCAGCACGCCTTGATGAAAGGGAACATTGATCCGAACGAGATCGATGCAGTTTTTCTTGGGACAGAAACCATGACCTATGCTGTAAAATCTGTTTCGAATATACTTTCTGAAATTTTAGACAGTTCAGTAAATTGTGTAACACAAGATGTCTACAATGCATGTGCGGGTGCAACACTAGCAGTTCTAAATGCGGTAGGATTAATCAATGATGGAATAATAAATAAAGCGATGGTTATTGGGGCAGATATTTGTAGTTATGAACTTGAAAGTCCCGGAGAACCAACTCAAGGAGCGGCTGCTGCTGCATTAGTTATTAGTAAAAATCCTCGGATCGCAGCTTTCGGAAAAAAATTTGGTAAATTATCTGCAAATGTGTTTGATTTTTATAGATTACCTAAGGAGGAATATCCAGTAGTTTTTGGCAAATTTTCGATAGATTCATATGTTAGATTTCAAATGGGAGCGTTAGACGACTTTTACCAATACGCAGGAAATATCATCCCTGATTATTTAGTATTTCACTCTCCTTTTGCTAAATTACCTTTAAAAAACATAGAAAATCTTTTATTAAATAGATGGACCTTGATGAAGAAAATTCTACTTAATAAATCAGTGGATACCGAGAGCCCTGTTAAAATTCAGGAAGAAGCTTCTATAAATTTAGAGAAACTAGTTAACAATGTCTTGGATGATATAAAGAGAGAGGAAAATTTATCAAATACTGAGGACCTTAAAAATGATTTGATTAAAAGCCTTACCAACAAGGTGCTTCCAGCACTCAATGTCCCGATGTCAATTGGAAATATGTATTCTGCGTCTGTGTGGGGACAATTAATTTACATGTTAGAGAGCGTTGTAGAAGAGAATGATTTGATCTATTTTGGATCTTATGGATCGGGAGCAACGTGTATTTCAGGATTACTAAAAGTTATGCCAGAATTCAAAAAGATAGTAGAACAAACACCTAAAGTAGAAAATTATATAGAGAAGAAAAAACAGATATCAATTGAAGAATATGAACGGTTAAGAAAAGAGAGTGATACTAGAAAATATGCATATGCTGAGATTGAACCTCATCCTTCGAATAAAAATTTCTTTATCAAAATGAACATCTGTGAAGGGGGTTGTTTGATATCAAAATTGGATGGAGTTGATTTTTGTCCAGATGGAAAAAACGATACTTATGTACTACGCTTACCTATGTATGCGATGGTTAAATCTGATCCTGTAGATACTATAGATGAGAAAGATTTATTAAATGAAACTATTGTAAGGGTAACTCCTAAAACGAAAAAAGGGCAAATTGTCGAATATACTTTGCTTAGGGCTGGAAAAAACGAATCATTAGTTTGCGTTCAAAGCGGATATATTAATTGGATTCCTACATATAAACCAGTGCCTTATCCACTCATATAGGTGAGTAGATAATAGAAATTTGGGATTAATCCTTTAATAATTACTATATTTCTAATTTTCTTTCTTTTATCCACTCTTTTAGAGAAGAACTAATTACAATAGGAGCATTTTTTAGTTCAACAGGATTTCTACTACTTGTTAATAGCATAGTGATTTTTAATTCTGTTAAAGTTTTTTCTATGAAATTTTCAATTGAAGTTGAACCTTCTAGAGCAACCATTAGGAATGGTCGAGCCATAGCAGCGTAATGTGCTCCAATTCTTAACGCTTTTGCTACATCAATTCCGTTTCTAATTCCACCACTCCCAATTATTTTAGTTAGTGAAGATTGATTTACCACTGAACTTACCTCAAGAATGCTTGCAGCGGTTGGAATCCCCCAGTCCCAATATAACTTCCCTAAATCCATTTTGGATTGAATTTTTTCTTTTTTTGCTCTATAATATTCAACCGCGACCCAACTAGTCCCTCCCACACCAGAAACATCAATGACTTCTACTCCGATTTCAACTAATTTCTGTGCAATTTCTTTAGAAATTCCACATCCACACTCTTTAACTACAATTGGGATTTTATATTGATTCTTAATCGTTTTTATTTTTTCAATTGTTCCAGAAAATACTTTATCACCTTCTGGTTGAATCAATTCTTGAATCACATTGAGATGTATTGCTAACGCATCCGCTTTAATGTTATCAATAATAGTTGCAATGTAATCAAAGTTTTCAGAAGCTGCCACTTGAGCTATTCCTATATTTCCAACTATAGGAATATCTGGGGCATTTTCTCTCACGGCAGAAAATGTTTCTTTGGTTTCTGGATGTCTAACAATAACTCTTTGACTCCCAACCATCATTGGGATATTATATTTTTGAGCAGCTTTAGCTAAAGACACATTGATTTTTTTTGTTAATTCTGTTCCACCAGTCATCGCTCCAACGATTATTGGAGCAGAGATTGATTTTCCTAGAAATTCGCTGGATAAATTGATATCGTCTAGATTTAATTCTGGTAATGCACTCTGCACAAATCTTATATGCTCCATCCATGTGGTCTCATTACTCTCGACATCCTCTTCGCTTACGAGTAAAATATGCTCATCTTTTCTATTGGTTATGGGAATTTTAGATATATCCATATTTTCACCTTATCAAATTATTATTTATAATTTCTGTGAATTTTTAAGATTTCTTTATAATATAATCTTTTTCTGTTTTAATTCTAGATTTATATGACACACAATAAGTTTTAAAAAATTATTCTTTATTTTTACATAGTATTATTAAGAATTAAAATTAGGAAATTTGAAAATGCTTCAAGTGGGAATAATTGGTGCTGGAGTTATCTCAAAATTGAATGCTTTAGGATATATTTATTCTAAAGATGCGGAAATAGTTGCCATAGCAGATAAAGATAAGGATAATGCTATTGAAAAACTGGAACGCTGGGGAATTAGAACAGCAAAAGTCTATGAGGATTATAAGCAAATGGTCGATAAGGAGGATTTAGATATTATAGAGATCCTAACACCTCATCACCTACACGCGCCCATGACAGAATATTGTGCTCAAGCGGGAGTTCCAGCTGTATCTGTTCAGAAACCAATGGCACATAACATTACAGACTGTCAGAAAATGATTGATACTTGCAAGGAAAATGATGTCAAATTGAAAGTATTTGAAAACTTTATATTTGCTCCCCATATATTAAAAGCAAAAGAGCTATTAGATCAAGGGATTATTGGAGAACGACTTAATTTTCGTATTAACACAGTTCTGACTGGGGGACCTCATATGCATTATAGTTTGATTGAATCATATCTATGGCGGATTCAGGTTGACAAATGTGGCGGCGGACCTTTAATTTACGATGATGGCATTCATAAATTTTCACTAGCCTTATGGTTGATGAATCAAGAGAGAGTGGAGAAAGTTTATGCATGGATAGATTATTTCTCGGGTATTATGGACGGTCCAAGTAATATTTTTTGGAAATATCCTTGTGAGGAAAATGAAGCACCAAAATATGGTTCTATGGAATTCAGTTTAGCTCCTAACTTTTATTTCCCAAGTAATTATTATGCCTGCGAAGAATTTATTGAGATTTCTGGAACGAAAGGTATAATGTGGATTAACCAATGTACATCAGGTGGGAATTTCCTCTCAAATACTTCCCAATATCCTCCCATTGTAGTATATTCTGAAGGAAAGGTAAAAAATTATGGAGAGGATTTGCCATTGGATTGGAAATATTCCTTCATAAATTCAACAGAAAACTTCATTGATGCAATAAAAAATGACAAACGATATTTATACAAAGGTGAGGTGGGCATGAACCTTTCTATCTTTGCAAAAATGCCATATATTTCAAATCAAGAACAGAGAGAGGTATTTTGGGATGAAATTACTCCAAAAAATGAAGCAAATAATTCATGTGTAGTGGAAAAATTCTTTACTAAACGAAAATCCATTTTTCAGATGCTTAAATATAATTGGCGCGTAAGAAAAGATTTGAAAAAAGGAGAAAAACAAGGATTAAATTATACTGATTTTAAATACCAGTATGAGAAATAAATCCTTATTCATTCTATTCCGTTTATTAAATAATGGGAAAATCCGATTTAATTATCCTTTATTCTCACTTCATACCCCTTAGAAGCAGATTCAATGGCAGCTAAATTATATTGTAAGATTTCTCGAGCTTGCTGGCCACTCAATATTGGATCCACATTTCCTTTTGCAGCTTCTATAAAATGATGAGTCGCGTTAATGAAACTATATTTCCAATCTTTTTGAAAATCATTATAGGATTCGACTTTTCCATCTCTCACTATTATAATAGGAGTAAATGCTTCGGAATTCGACATTGAATTTCCTAGTGATGTTGCTTGGTTTATTTTCATCAAACCTCTTGTTCCAATAATCTCAATAAATTCATCTGTGGAGTAATAGTTGGACGGGATGCTCATTTCTGGTAAGTAAATAAATTCCATATTTCCATATTGTGGGACTACATGCTTCTCTTTTTGTTGATATTTAAACATAACATATGCTGGAACATCTAATCCTTGATATATATCATTCCATGCAAATATTTTCTCAATTTTTTCTTTAAAAAATAATTTCGCTAGCGCAAATGAATGCCAAGCATTATCAAATAAAATTGGTGAACCTTTTTCTGTATCTCCGCCTACTTTTTGCGGATCGCTTCTCCAATCCTTTGATTTACCTTCTTGCTTCCATCCTCCCTTTCCCGCCATTACAGTTTTAATTCTTATTGAAGTAGGTTCTCCAATATAATCATCATCAATAAGTTCTTTAGCTTTTAGAATATGTTCATCAAAGTAAAAATTCTCATATATTGAGAGAACAATTCCATTCTCTTCACATATTTTAATCATTTTATCCGCTTCTTCTAAGCTCAATGCCATTGGCTTCTGAACTGAAATAGCCTTTACACCTGAATTTATTGAATCTATACACACTTGTGAATGTAAATAATTTGGAAGAAGAATTTCAACCATATCCAAATCTTCGTTTTTTAGCATATTTTTATAATCAGAATAAAAAGTAACTTCCTCATTTAAATTAAATTTTTTGGCTTTATTTTTTGCTTTTTCAATAGTTCTATTACATAATGCGGTAATTTTTATATCTTTGTTATCCAAATATCCAAGAATGTTAAGATCGAAAATTCTTCCAGTTCCAATAAATCCTAAATTCATCATTTCAAATATAAAAATTATTAATTAAATATATACTACGCTATTTTTAAAACAGGTTTATATTAAATATCCTAAAATGAATTATAGTTGGTAAAAAAAAATGAATTTTTTACAATAACCTTATGGATTGATTTCCTATGTGTGGTTTTTTTCTACATAATAAAATAATCAAATTTTAATCTAGAAATTCTTCCATTTCTTTAATGTAATCATCTTTTGCTTCATAATTTACCATATGACCAATTTTAGGAGAAAATACAACTAATTTAGAATTGGGTATTTTTTTATGCATCTTTTCAGATTCACTCGGTAGTATGAAGACATCTTTATCTCCAGTAAGAATTAACGTTGGAACATCTATTTTGGTTAGGTTATCCTCAACATTATAATTATTTACAATAGAATTCATTGTTCTAAGTCCCACATATTCCTTATTCTCAAGAGTTTTTTCTACAAATTCTTTAATTAATTCTTGATTTTTTCTTTGGTATTTACGATTGAAACAGAGATTTATAAATATGGTTTCAATAATCTCTTCATCTATGATCTTCATTCTTCCAGCATTTAAATCTTCAATATATTGAATCAATCCGGGATTTTGAAGCTTCTGTGCTGTTCCCATTAAAACTAATTTTTTTAATCTTTTCGAAAAAGATGGATTAGTTGCATAAAGTAATGCTATAAAACCTCCCATACTATGACCATGCAAAATTATCTCTTCATCACCGAGGATTTTTGACAGAGTTTCTTCGAGATATTGAGTTAAATCAGTCAGTTCATAAGCTTCTGATTCTGGTTTATCGCTTTTTCCATGACCAAGATGATCTATTGCGATAACATGGTAATTATTAGAGAAATACTTTACGAGATCTTCATAAATCCAAGAACTTCCTAAAAATCCATGAATAAATACGAGATTTTCTCCCTTTCCTTCTTCTAAATAATGAATATTATATCCTTTGTCAAGTTTTATATACGGCATTTAGATTCACAAGTTTTTGAAATAATTTTTAATTGAGTTAGAATTTAGTTTAAAATCTATATAAATATTAAGATATTTTTGTTAAATTATAATTCTATAGCAAATTTCATTAATCAAATAAATTTATAGAACGTGATGTCATTAAATAGAGATGAATTAGATCAAAGGAAAGCATATGAACGAGCTTTATATCATGCGTGCGGATATTCCTATGAAGATTTAAAAAAACCAAAAATTGCGATTGTGAATTCTTGGAATGATATAAATCCGGGGCATATCCATCTCAGAAAACTCAGTAAATTAGTAAGAAAGGGGATAAATGAAGCTGGAGGGACTCCTATGGAGTTTAATACTATTGCTATTTGCGATGGGATTGCCAATTCAGAAGACTTCTCGAAATATGTCCTTCCCACACGTGAAATCATTGCGAATTCAATAGAATCTGTTGTGAAAGCTTACTGTTTTGATGGAATGGTTATGCTCTGTTCTTGTGACAAAATTATTCCTGGTATGTTACTCGCAGCGGCAAGATGTGATATTCCAACTGTTTTTCTTACTGGAGGTATTATGGATCCAAAAACATTTGATGAGGGTCTTTTAAAGGGCAAGACCTTCGTTACTTGTGATATAAAAGAAGCTATAGGTCAGTATAATCGGGGAAAATTATCCAAAAAAGAATTTTTTCTAATCGAATCTCAAACTTGTAATGTTGGAGCATGTAATATGATGGGAACCGCAAATACTATGGCATGTATCGTAGAAGCCATGGGTTTATCTCTTCCAAATTGTGCTACAGCTAGCTCGCATGGATTAGAAAGAGATAATATAAGTGTGGAGACTGGAAAAATAATAATTGAATTGGTAAAGCAAAATCTCACAGCCTTAGATTTTATCACATATGAATCAATTGAAAATGCTATTAAGGTAGCATTAGCTTTTGGAGGATCTACTAATATGGTTTTGCACATGTGTGCCCTATCTTATGAAATAGGACAAGAACTGGATCATTTTGATTTTGAAACATTTAGTAAAAAGATTCCCCTATTGGCAAAATTTAAGCCTGCTTCGGAGATCAATCTAACTGAATTTCATAAAGTTGGAGGTGTAAAAGTATTGATGAAAAAGCTTAGCTCATTATTGAATTTGGAGACAGAAATGGTAATTGGAAAATCATTAAAAGACTATCTCCAAGAAATTGATTATGAGGACCATGAAATTATAAGAGAATTAAATAATCCCATAGAATCACAAGGAGGGATTGCAGTTCTAAAAGGTAATTTAGCCCCAGAAGGAGCAATAGTCAAACAAAGTGCCATTAGTAAAAAGATGAGACATCATAAAGGTCCAGCAAAAGTATTTGAATCAGAAGAAGAAGTGAAAGATGCATTAATGAATAATAAAGTAAAAGAAGGAGATGTTTTAGTTATTAGATATGAAGGACCTAAAGGTTCGCCGGGGATGAGAGAATTATCAATACCAGCCGCTATTCTAGTTGGTATGGGACTAGGGGATTCGGTTGCTATGATAACGGATGGAAGATACTCTGGAGCAACAAGAGGTCCATGTATTGGCCATGTGTGTCCCGAAGCAATTGATGGAGGGCCCATTGCAATTGTGAAAGAGGGAGATTTAATCGAAATAGATATTGATAAACGATCATTAGACGTATTAATTCCTCAATCTGAAATAAATGAGAGATTATATGATTGGAAGCCTCCAGACGCAAAAACAACTTCGGGATATCTTAATATATATAGGAAAATTGTTAGTTCTTCAAAATATGGAGCTCATCTCTAAAAGAGGGAGAAATTTAATGCCGAATGAAAAATATATTCAAAATATTCTTCAAGATATCACCTTTCCCCGACTTTCAGGAACGCGAAATGAACAAGTGGCTGCGAATTATATTAAAAGAAAAATAAAAAATCTAAATTTAACTCCAGAAACTCAATCTTTTATTTTCACTTCATTTTATCCTCGAATTTATAAAAAAATAGCATTTATATTGATTTTTTGGGTGATTGTTGTATTTTTTTTGAATATTAATGTATTTTTTACAATATTAAATGTTCTTATAGTTATTCTCATATTTATTCCATTAATTCTAATTACCAGAAAACCTGAAAATTTACGGATTGGAAAGAATTATTCATCTGAAAATGTTTATGTAAATCTTAATTCTGAAAAGAAGATCAAACTAAATGAAAATCCCAATCATAAAAAGGTCCAAGTATTATTTCTCTGCCATATTGATTCTAAATCTCAGAGACTCTCCATTAGATTAAGGGTTATTAGTGTAAAATTATGGATTTATTCCCTTTTGATAATAATAGGATCTTTAGTGCTTAAATATCTCTATTTCAATCAAAATATTGTTTTTAACATTATTGTTTCATTTCTAATAGCACTTAATTTTATTGCAACAGTCCTACAAATCTCTAACACAACTCATAATAAATCTCCTGGAGCGATAGATAATGCTTCTGGGATCTGTTTAGTGTTAGATTTATTATCTTTTTACGGAAATTTAGCCAACCGTCCGATAAATATGGATCTCTGGTTTGTATTTACAGGAGCAGAAGAGACGGGAACCATGGGAATAAGACATTTTTCTAAGATTATTAAAAATTACGATGGATTAAGGATAAGATATTTTAATCTTGATTCCGTAGCAAAGGAATTGGATATTTTTGGACCATTGAAGAGCGATGTTAAAAAAGACAAGTTCTTAACTAAATTTTTTGAATTCTCAAAAGAACTTGATCCTACATTCCATTTAAAAAGATATTTAATTGCCTTAAATCGTAGTGACGGATACTATTTAAAGAAATTAGGGTTGACTGGTTTGGGATTTGGGGATAAAACGTCATATAAATATATTCATTCATCTCAAGATACGCCCGATAAAGTGTCAGCCAAGTTTCTGTCAGATATTTCTGAAGTAATTATAAAATTCTTAAAGGAGTTTGATAATACTCTATAATAAGAAATTTTAAGATATTCCACCAATTAAAATAAAATTGTTCTCTATATCAATAATATGGAATTAAATGAAAAAGAATTAGGCTTAATAATAACACCTGAGAAGACTGCCAATTATATAATTTCTAAACTGGGACAAATTAATAAAAGTGATAAAATCTTGGATCCATGTGTCGGACCAGGGAGATTTATAAATTTACTCTTAGAAAAAAATATAAATCCTTCTCAAATATATGCGTTTGATATCAATGAGAAATATAAGAAATCCCTTGAAAACTTAGGTATCAATTTTGAGATTAAGGACTCTCTGCTTAATATTAGTGAGAATGATTTTGACAAATTCGATTTTATCGTGGGAAACCCCCCTTATCTAAACAAATCTAGTACATACATAAAGAAAAATAAGAAAAAATTAAAAAGAATTTATGGAAATATTAACGCTCATGAAACCTATTCTATGTTTATAGTAAATAGTATTTGGAGATTAAAAGAAGGTGGTATTTTGAGCTTTATTACGAGTGATTCTTTCTTGACCTTAAAGACTCATAAAAAACTAAGAAAATTCATTTTAGACAATTGCATTATAAAAGAAATATTATCAGCTCCTTCTGATTTATTCCTTAATCAAGGAGTAAACACTTCTCCCGTAATTATTGTGTTAGAAAAGCGAATAGGTAAAGAGAACAAATCTAAAAGATTAGAAAATGTTATGAGGATAATTCCAAGAATTAACGAGGAGAAAGATTATCTAAATCCTCAGAAAGTTATCTCAGTTAAACAGAAAAAGTATCAATTATTACCTTTTTATGTATTTTTTACAGATATAGAAGAAGAGATAATTCATCTATTTGAACAGGCTCCATCATTGAAAAAGTATATCCAAGGTTATATAGGTATGCATACACATAATAATCGTAAATATATCGCAGCTATAGAAGCATCAGAATTAGAAGAGATTTTTAAAAAAAGAAACGAAAAATTACATGATCCTTTAAAAAAATATAAAATAATTTCCAGAAATCAATT
Organism: Promethearchaeia archaeon; assembly: GCA_046497275.1. GTDB lineage: Archaea > Asgardarchaeota > Lokiarchaeia > Sigyniarchaeales > SOKP01 > TEKIR-8. The sequence continues at coordinate 64,567 of JAWOFX010000084.1, forward strand.
AAATTCAGAGGAATGGAAACCGTATTTGAAAAGAGGAGGATCAGATCAATATTATCGCCCTATTATGGAAGCATTAGATTGGAGGGAGGAATCTAAAAATATTTATGATATTCCTAAAAATGCTCCTTTTGAAGAAGAAGGGATCGTTATAAGTGGAGTTAGCTCAAGATTAGCTGCCCGATATATGCCCCCCGGATGTTATTGGGATTCCAACAAGGCAATGGGTTTCATTATTAAAGACAAACATTTTTCCATAGAATATATTTTAGGTTTATTAAATAGCTCATTATACAATTATTTAGCCAAGGGCATCATAAATAATACCAACAGTATTCAATTAACTGGAATTCATTCACTCCCGATTATTTTACCCG
>JAWOFX010000182.1:0-19847 GCA_046497275.1 Promethearchaeia archaeon
GAAAAAAGCTCCTAAAGATTTTGATAGTGTGGAGATTATTCGTAAATTTCGCGAAGAAAGACATTAGAAAGAAGGGTGCTATGATAAATGAGAGAAATAGTTATTGATGCGAATGTTGTGGTTAAATGGTTTATTGAAGAAAAAGATTCAGATAAAGCTATCCTTCTACGAGATAAGTATATAGATGGGAAAATTAAATTTTTCGTTCCACCACTATTATATTTTGAAGTATTAAATGCGTTGAAATATAGTCAATTATTTGAACCTCGTGAACTTAGGGATGCGGGGGAAAGTTTAGAGAATTATGGATTCAAAGTAATTACTATAAAAAATGAAATTCGGAATCATATGATTAAAGTTGCGGTGGATTACGATTTATCGATTTATGATGCTTCGTATATTGGTCTTAGCATAGGTTTAGAAAAGATTTTCTGCACTGCTGACGAAAAAATCATTAAAAAATTACCTTCAGCACTTAAAAAAAAAGTAAAAAGTCTCATAGAGATCTAAAGATAAATATAAGTGAATTTAAAAGATCTCTCTGAAGATAATAAAATTTTTAAATTTATAAATAATTTTACGATTATATTTTTCAATGTGTATAATTAAGGAGATAGATAAATGACCTTTAAACTCTCAAAGAAAGAAATTTTCCCCATTATATTAGGAAGTTTGGGTTTTTTAATGATTTTAATTTCAGAAATAATTAATCAGCTTCAAGGATCAAAGATTTTGATTATTGCTTGGAGCGCAAGTATTTTTATAACAATTTCTACTTTTATTATTCGATTTTATTCCTTAGACACTGAAAAATTCAAAGAGACCATTCAAGAGACAAATCCTGTAAAGAGTCACCAATTAAAACCAATCCGTTTTTTAAACTGGATCCTTATCGCTATGATTGTTGGCTTGATTGCGACTATTGTTATTGCGTATGATTTTATTATTGGGATGATAATATACCTTCTGATGCAAATTTCCTTAATGATTGCATTTTCTGGTATAATAATTATCAGTCCAAAAGCTCAAATGAGCCATCCAACCCTACGTAGAACCTTTTTAATATCTATAATTTTTTGGATTGTTTTTATCCCGTTGGTATTTTTTCTCTTTGTGTGGAATGGTACAGAATCATTAATCGTAGTTCCTTATGTCGTTGCTATTGGATTAATGGCATGCATATCGTGGTTTGGGGTGGGATATACCCAGAGATCTAAAACTTTTCGATATTGTGTTGTGTTGGCATCAGGTTTATTTGTGTTTTCCGATCTTCTCATAGGCAACTCGAGATTTGGGACAATACGTATCGATATTTATTTTTTGATCGATATTACCTATGTTCTAAATATTTTATTGATGTCTCATGCTCAACTCTTTTTGAATGTTCATTGAAATCAGAAGTTTTATTGGGTGTAATATTATCAAATGGAATTTATGATTTAGATAATTTATTATTTATAACTAGCATATTCATTAGTAAAATCGATTTAAAAGAATAAGAGATGATTTTTCTATGGATATTGTTATTAAACATCTCGGACCAGATGTAATTGAGGATTTTTTATACTTTTTTGATGAAGTAGGATTTATAGATAATCCTAACTGGGCGTCTTGTTATTGTCATTATTATCATTTCGATGGTTCAAGAGAAGATTGGGGCAAACGAACAAAGATCCAAAATAGAGATGCAACAAAAGCATTGATTCTTTCTGGTAAAATGAAAGGGTTTCTTGCGTATTCAGATGGAAAACCAATTGGATGGTGTAATGCGAATTCAAGACAAATTTACTCGTATCTCCCTGTTAAAGATGCACACAATGAAGAGGAGAAAGTAGCATCAGTTGTTTGCTTTTTAATTACTCCTCATTACAGGAAGAAAGGGATTGCTAGAATGCTTTTAAAAGAAGCATGCGAATACTACAAGATAAAGAAATATAATTATATTGAGGCCTATCCAGTTAAAGAGGCAAAATCAGATGCGCATAACTATCACGGACCAATTTCCCTATTCCGTTCAGAAGGTTTTTCTGTAATAAAAGAATTAAAAGATTTTTTTGTAATGAGGAAACAGTTGTAACTTGGTTTATTCTTTTCAAAGGAATTCTCATTAAAATTAAATGCTGAATTTACCTTTCCATTCCCATTTCACAGAAAAATGGGATATGATTAAATATGTGAAACACAAATAATTAAATATGTTTTTTGAAAGTATATTTATGATTAGAGGTGGAATCTTCGGATATGACTTTAGTGTTAAATTACTTATTGCCTTATTTGGAATTACGCTCTGCTATTATGATTGGAAGGAAAATGAAAAAAGATTAGATTATTTTTGGGTTTTTTTAATTGGGACATTAATTTGGTCTTTAGCGGAATTCTTATTACAACTTGTGGGAATTAGGGAATTGCAAGATAAATTTTTTTTTGGGATCAATATAACTTCTTGTTTTTGGTTTACGATTCCTTTGCAGGGAATGTCAGAGGGAGCATTTGTCGCATTAATCAATCTATTCGTAGGAGATAGACTATTAGATAAAGAAAAAAGAAAAGAGGGATTATTCGTATTATTTGGCTATCATATTATCAATTTTGGTATAACCTATTCGATATTATTTAGTTTAGGATATAATTTTTTAAATGTGAATGTTGGAGATCTCAGTGTTCCATCAAGAAGAGATATTTTTACGATCCCCTCATTGATTTATTTAGCTTTATTTATTGCACCGTTTATTTATTGGTATATTAGAACTAATAAGAGGTTGAGAAAAAGAGCAAATCATATGTTTTTATTGATGTTAATTACAGTATCTATTTGGACTCTCTTAGAATGGCTAACAGGGCAACGTTGGATCGAAGTAGGCATAAAGACTTCCGAGGGCACATATTCGAATCTCACAAGAGCGCCCCCTTTAATTGAATTTTTAGCTCTTGCCTATGATGTCGTAATAGAAATCGTGTTAATGTATATGCCGTTTTTAGCAATCCCCTATCTATTAGGATTGATAAAGTCTGAATAAATTAGATAGAGGTATTAGTGAAAACCAGAGGTTGAGAATACCATCCTGTAATAATTTATTATATAAAATAAATAGTGTGGTGAGCATAAGTTATGATTCAAAGGAGAATGTACATCTAGATTAATGAATTACAAACATCGCATTAATATCAACCAAACCTTTTACTAACTTATGAGTGTGAAATCAGAAAATATAAATATGAACAAGCGAATCGGGCTTCCCTTATTAGTGTGGGGCGGAATCAATATAATAGCCGGAATTTTCACGCTAATTTCCCCTTCTGACTTAACAAGAGGAGTGCTACTTCAATCATTCTTCTGGGGGCTTATTGATGGAATTCTCGGATTAGGTACTTTTTTACGCAAAAAAGAATTCGACTTAGAAAAGATCAAAAAAATATTGTTAGTAAATGTCTATTTGGACGTTGGCTATATGGTGGTTGGAATTCTTTTAATTTTGTTTGGTGGAAATGCATTCTTAATGGGGAACGGATTGGGAGTGATAATTCAAGGAGCATTTCTATTTATTGTTGACTTAATCCATCACAGACATATTGAAAAAACCCTCATGGAGTAATTATATTGTTATTTATAAAAGAATTTTTATAATAATTTTATAATCTTTTTTTGATATTTTGGAGTTAAAAAAAGAAATAATTTAACGAATACCTAGCTCTTTTTGTGATTATTCAGAGGAATCACTAAATTTTTGTCTTTTTCTCAAATAATAGACAACAATTGTTCCACATATCATAATAATAACCCATGAGAGCGTGTAATATGGAGACGTACCGGAATATCTAACATGAAGAATGTCCGCGAACACTGTAAAAGAGAATAAGAATACAAGAGCACATATGAAAATGATCAAGTGATCTAACTTTAGAGGGAAACCGCTTTTTAATTTGATTGTGTGATATTCATTTCGAGTTATAAACCCGAGTATAATAGATATGAAAATCAATACTAATCCAGATATGAGTGTATATGTAAAAACAACTGGTGATATTAGTGAAAACAAAAACAACGATAATATTTCCATTAATGTTCCAATGATTAAGATTACTAAACTAATATCCAGTAATTTTGACATCAATGCAATTTATGTCATTTCATTATTTAAGTCTTATAGGTACTGTTTTGTAAGGAAATTTATCGAAGAGAAAATTATATACAAAAATATTTAAGTATATATATTTAAAATGTTTATGGAGAAAGTAGTGCAAACCAAAAATTAGTAATAGAAATGATAAATTATGGAAAAACCACAGTTAAATAAAACTATTCAGAAAGGTACTGATAAGCCAAATTCAATAAAATGTCTCGTATTTGGAATTATATCTATTGTTTTATCAAGTCTAGCGCTCGAATTTATTAGTTTTTTTAAAATAGAAGCTTTTTTCATTCTAAGAGTAATAATCTTTAATTTTATGAATATTATAGGTATTTTGTGTGGAATTTTAGCTGTTATATTTAATCGAAAAGCCCAAGAACGGGAGCTTGATAATAACATTGAAAAAGCGGGAAGTGTAGTGGGTAAATTAGGTTTAGCATTTAATATTCTGATATTTTTATCAATTTCGATTTTTTTAATACGGTTGGGAGTGGATTTTCTTTTTGAATAGATCAATTGATTTTCAAGATTTTATATGAAACGGATTGGGATCTGGAAGAAATATTATTGAGAATCATTAAGAGTTTGGCAATAGAAAACCAAATCTTTAGCATCAAGAAATTTTACTTTTTTTTTATTTCCGTTTAACTCTATTTGTTTCTCATACACGAGATTCCCCCGAAGATCAATCATTTCAAGATTTTCAAGGTTTGCAAGCCCCCTTATCTCTGTGATTTCATTGAAAGCTAATTCTAATCTCATCAGTTTGGTTAAGGTTCCAATATTCTTGATTTCTCTTATTGAATTTCTTTTAATTGCTAAAAGTTTCAAATTATTTAGCGTTTCGAGACCTTGTAGGTCGGTTATAAAATTTTTTTCAATATTTAAGAATTCCAGATTCCTTAAGTTCTGAAGTCCTTCGATGTATTTAATACGATTACTTCCAAGATATAACCACTTTAATTTAGTCAAATTTTTTAAACCTGCAATCTTTTGAATTTGATTATCAAAAATATTTAGTTCTACTAAATTGATAAGATTTTCAATACCTTTAATCTCTGTAATTTTGTTATTATATAAAAAGAGGTATTTTAAATTTGTTAATGAATAGAGCCCTTTTATTTCCTTAATTTCATTTAATCTTAGATTTAATATTTCTAGCTTAGTCAAGTCTTCAAGACCATCTATTTCATTAATTTCATTATTAGAAAGATCTAATTCTTTTAGATTTTTCAGATTTTTTAATCCTCTAATATCAGTAATTTTTTGTATACCTAAATTGGAAAGATCTAATCTTCCTTCTCTCACCGTATACCTTTTTCCATCATATTCTACATATTTCATATGATCAGTTTATCATAGTTTTACTATCCTTGAATTTATAAAATCTAACCTCATTATATATATTTGCCCAGAAAAAATCTTATATATGAACATCGCCGAAGATCTAATGTTGGATTTTGCGGAAAATACGGGGTTGACCTCAAATAAACCTCCAAGACGATATTTGTGGACTGATGCGTTTGCTGTATGTAATTTCATTCAATTATATAAACAGACGAAAAATAAAATTTACAAACAGTATTCGATTGATCTAATAGATCAAGTCCATTCTACTCTTGGAAAACATCGAGAAGATGATTCGAGAGAAGGTTGGCTTTCCAAAGATCCTGATCGCCCTACTAAAAACGGACTTCGTATAGGGAAGAGGCTCCCTGAGAGGGAGAAAGATGAGCGAATTGATGAAAGCCTTGAATGGGAGAGGGATGGACAATATTTTCATTATTTAACAAAATGGATGGTTGCATTAATCAATATGGGAGGTTTTTTAGATGAGAAGAAATATATTCTCTGGGCTGCAGATCTTGTAAAAGCGTCTCAAGCCTTTATTCATGATAGTAGAATGTATTGGAAAATGAGTATAGATTTGAGTAGACCACTAGTAAGATCCATGGGTCAGCATGATCCCCTTGATGGCTATGTTGTATATAAGCTGGTGAATATTCATACAGAGGAAAGTTTAAATAAAGAAGTCGAAGATATGTTTACTATCGCCAGAACTATAAGATTAGAAACTATGGATCCATTGGGAATAGGAAGTTTACTTATAGATGCATATCATTTATATCAAATGGGAGAAGATGAACAATTTTTACAAGATATTATAAATGCTGCTAAATATGGCATTCAATATTTTAACACCAACAATCATAGCCTGGCATTTCGGGAATTAGGTTTAGCAATAGGTCTGGAAGCATCTAGGCGTATGAATGAATTAACTTCCTATTGGGAAATAAAAGATAGAATAATAAAATATTGGGTTGAAAATCGAGACTGGCGAGAACATATAGATATAAATCAGGTTATGCTCTCAACAAGTCTAGTACCAAATCAATTTCTAGAAATTTGAATTATATTATATAAAAAATTTCTTTCTGAATAATTAATAACTTAAGAACTAGATATAAAATTTTAATGTTTAATTATGAGAATCTTAATATTTTCTATTGAGTTAGTTTGATTAATATTGTAGAATATTATCAGTATTCAACAATAAAATCAATAAAAAAGAGTGAATAAAATGGCTCAAGCTGAATTAAAAATTGGTAAAAAAGCTCCTGATTTTTGTTTGCCCGATATGAATGGAGAAAAGATATGCTTGAAAGATTATGCTGGTAAAAATGTTATCTTATATTTTTATCCGAAAGATAATTCTCCAAGCTGTACCACCGAAGCAATAGGATTCACGAATATTTTACCTGAGTTAGAAAAGCTAGATGCGTTTGTTATAGGAATAAGCCCCGACAGTCCAGAATCTCATAAGAAATTCATTGAGAAAAAAAATTTGAAAATTACTCTATTAAGTGATGAAGAAAAAGAAGTTCTAGAACCATATGGAGCATGGGGAATGAAAAAATTTCGAGGTAAATCCTACATGGGAGTGATTCGTAGTACTTATCTTATTGATACTGAAGGAAATATCGCGTATCACTGGCCAAAAGTAAGTGTGAAAGGTCATCCAGAAGATGTGAAAGAAAAATTAAGCGAAATTGTATAGATTTACTACAATATTCGAATCCAATGAGAATTAATTTCCATTTAAATTCTTTTTATTCTTAATTTTGGTTTTTAACGTGTAATTAAATTGGAAATTGAAATGATTTTATAAATTATTAGAATTTTTCTGTGAAAACAAGAAATTACTCTGATTTCATGCGATTTTTTTATAAACCATGTGAAAAATATTTAAATACCAATCTAGCAGTGGTTAAATTAATGATTAAAAGTATAAATCCCGCTACTCTTGAATTTATTGGAGAAGTGGAAGAAACTCCGGTTGAAAAAATTGATGAGATTTTTAAAAATTCTCGAATTGCTCAAAAGGAATGGGCTAAAATTCCTCTTAATGAGAGAGCGAGACGAGTGGTTAAAGTTAATGAAGTTATTTCCACTCAATTTGATGAAATTTCACTTATAATTTCTCAAGAAGTTGGAAAACCTCCTAATGAAGCATTTGTTAGTGAAGTCTATGGAGTTGCTGATTCCACATTCAATTATTACACAAATGTTGTCGATATTTTAGGTGGAGATGAACAAATTCCTTTAGGTTTTTATGAATCGCTCGATAAACATAGTTTTATTATACGCAAACCAATTGGAGTGATTTGTGTTATAGGTCCATATAATTATCCATTCACAATACCTTTCCAACAAATAGTTCAAAGTTTAATGGCAGGCAATAGTGTCGTGTTTAAACCCTCCTCTGAAACCGTATTAACAGGCAAAAAAATTCAAGAAATTTTTGATGAAGTTGATCTTCCAGAAAATTTGGTCCAAACTGTCTATGGTAGTGGTTCAAAAGTTGGAAATCCCTTGATAGATAATGCAGATAAGGTTATTTTCACTGGGAGTACCGCAACGGGAAAGAGAATAATGCAGCGAGGAGCGAATACGCTTACAGAAGTGGATCTTGAACTTGGAGGGAAATCAGCGATGATTGTATTTCCAGATGCGAATATTGAGCGAGCGGTATTAGCAGCTCGTTGGGGGTGTTTTACGAATGCTGGTCAAGTATGTGCCTCAGTCAAAAGACTCTATCTTCATGAAGATATTTATGATGATTTTATTGATAAATTGGTCGCTAGTACTAAAAAACTAAAACAAGATATCCCAACAAAGCCAAATGTGGATGTTGGAGCAATGATCAATGAGGAACAACTGAATTGGGTTGATAAAATGGTTAAGACAGGGATTGAGGAAGGTGCTGAGGTTTTAGTTGGAGGGAGAAGGAATCCTGATTTAAAGGGATATTTCTATGAACCTACGATTATGATTGCAAAAAGCAACGATATGCGAGTAGTTCAAGAAGAGATCTTCGGCCCTGTTTTAGTAGTTTTAAGGTTTAAGGATGATAAGGAAGTAATTGAAATGGTAAATGATAATCAATATGGATTAACATCAAGCGTTTGGACCCAGGATAGAGAATTTGGTAAAAAGATTGCTGAGGAAATAGATACAGGGTCAGTGATGGTGAATGAAGTAGTATATACGTTCGCACTCGCTTCTACTCCATGGGGTGGAACAAAGAATTCAGGAATAGGAAGAACTCATGGGAAGTTAGGATTCTACGAAGTTTCACGGCCTCTTCACATAAATATCGATGAATATAAGGAGCCAGACCTTTGGTGGATGCCATATGACGAAGATTATGATGAGATTATTGAAAATTTTAAAAATATTGCTTCAAGTTTGGTTGTAAAAGATAAGTATGAGTAAAAAAGAATAATTTATTAATTCAAGAGAATTATTTTCTCATCTCAATAAATTTTCCGGAACTCATAAGTTCACAGGGTTTAAAATAATTAATATTATTTTTAACAGCAAATTCTGTCAATAATTTAGACCATTTTTTATAGTTTCTCTTTCCAGGAATAAAAGGTCCCGAAACACCAACCCCAATTTTCATAACTTTCTCGATAATGGAATAGTTTGGTACAATTTTTTCTTCTAATAACTTACAACCCTCGTTTAATTGGATTGCAAGGAGCAGTTCTGGATCTAAAAGTCCCGCTTTTTTAGTTTTGTCTATCTTGGGTTTTCCATCCTCACCATATTCATAAAATCCTCGTCCAGTCTTTTTACCATAATATCCTTTGGAGACTAATTCAGTTAATACTTCGCCGGGTGTAAAAACAGATGAAACCCGTTGTTCAAAGCTTTTTAACGCTTTATAAGCAGTATCTAATCCTAAATAATCAGTTAATTCAAATGGACCTCTCTTCATAAATTCTTGGGCGTCCGCATCTAATTGTTCAAACGGGATTCCCTTTTCTACTGCTATATCTGCTAATAAACTAAAGTATAATGTGCCAGGTAATAAAAGGCTATTTGCTATGAACCCAGGTGTTTCATTTTCTATAGGAGCAACATACATTGTACCGTCTCTTACCGGTATTGTTTTACTGAATTTGATTATTTGATCGAAAATTATATCTCTTGTTTCTTTTCCTTTCATTAGTTCTACACAACTTCGAGTGAAAGGAGGCAAGAAAAAATGCATACCAATTGTGTGTTCTGGTCTTCTTGAGGCTTTCCCCAGTTCAGTTATGGTGAAAGTAGAAGTATTTGAAGCAAGAATGGTCTCATTTGAAATATTATCTCCTAGTTTTCTAAAAAGGTTCGTTTTTAGTTCAATATCTTCTGGAATCGCCTCGATTATTAAATCAGATGAAAATATATAATTATCCAATTTTGTTGATATATTTAATTTATTAAAAACTTCTTTAGCTCCCCCTTTTTGCGGGAAGAACCCTTTTGTCTCTAATTTATCCATATAGTATTTAAGTGTATTTTTAGCCTTCATTAATGTTATTTTTGATATATCCACAAGATATATCTTTTCGGCACTAGAGAGCATAAATACTTGAGCGATTCCAACGCCCATTGTTCCTGCTCCAATCACAGAAATATTCTTGAAATTATCTTTTACCATTAAATTAACCTAACCATAATTAGATTTTATATTATTAAAATTTTAATCATAAAAAGAATAATCTATAATGATGTCCAATTTTTGTTTAAATAAATATATCAAACAATGTGAATGACTTGAGAATTGATTTTCATTGTCATATATTCCAAGATACTGATTCATTAAATCAAATCCAAAAGCAATTTCAAAAATTCTCAGGATACGGATTTTATGAACGAATTAAGCAAGGAGTGAAGAGGACTAGTTCAATTGATACAGATGATATCATAGAAAAAGCATTATTTCATATTAAGAAAGCAAGATTAAGTAAAGTAGTTTTACTTCCTCTTAGTATTAAGGAAAATAAAAAAGTGTTAGAATGGAAAAAAAAAGCACCAGATATTTTCATCCCATTTTATAATCCTCCTGAAAAACCTATAGAAGGGATCAAAATACAAGAAGGGATGCAGCATGCTATTGAACATGATGAGATAAAAGGATTAAAGATAATGAATCCATTTCGAAGGAAATATTTAGATGATCCAATATTAAACGAATCCCTTGAAATAGCACAGCAATATGAGTTATTGATATTGATGCATACGGGATATCCTCCTCCAGGAACAAGAAAAAATGTGTTAACTTATGCAAATCCATTAAAAATCGAGCGAATAATTCAAAAATATCCCGATCTAAAAATCATTATTGCACATATGGGATTCCCATGGGTTGACGGTGCACTATCTTTAGCCGTCCAGTATCCTAATATTTATGTTGATATTAGTAATCTTACTTATATGATGCCCGCAAGATTACAGGATTTCATTTTTCGGGCTAAAGAACTCATTGGAATTGATAAAATATTATTTGGCTCAGATGGATTTGTTCCTGAAATGATTGAAATGACGGTTAACTATTTTGAAACTATTGATTTTTTGTCAAAAAGCGAAATTGATAAAATTTTAGGATTAAACGCTAAGAAGTTATTAAATTTATAAGATAAGTTTCTTCAATTTAAGGAATGAAACTTTTAACGAATATAACAGATAAAGGAAATAAATATAATGAAAATCTAATATCATATTATAAAAATAATCATAAAAATTAGTGAATTAGTATGAAATTTATCGATTTATCCATTCCAGTAATTAATCCAGATGAGGCAGTGTTTGATCCACCATTAACTCAACCCAAAATTGAATATACAGATCATGAAGAAGGAGCAAATCAAATGGGTTTTGTCTTTCCAAGGTTAAAACCTGAAAAGCATCTACCAGATGGAAAAGGGTGGGCTGTGGAAACTATTACTTTGGGCACACATAGTGGGACTCATATGGATGCTCCTTGGCATTTTGCTCCTATCCAAGATAAAGAAAAGGGCGGTAGAGAAGCGATGACGATAGATGATATTCCTTTAGAGTGGTGTATTGCTCCTTTAATTGTTTTAGATTGTACAGATTATGAAGAGGGATATGTTATGACACCAGAGGATGTTGATGAGAAATTAGAGGAGATTGATCACCAACTTAAGGAAGGAGATATAGTATGCGTACATACAAACGCCCCAAAACATTATGGAACTAAAGACTACATTAATCACGGAGTGGGAGTGGGAAAAGAAGCAACTCTTCATATATTAAGACAAGGAGTTCACATAGTTGGAATAGATGCGTGGAGTTGGGATGCCCCTTTTTCAATTACTGCAAAAAAATGGAAGAAATCTGTGCGGGAAAAAAAACCGGATACTTCTTTAATTTGGGAAGGTCATTTTGCCGGAAGAGAATTAGGATATTTCCAGATGGAAAAAATGTATAATCTTGATAAAGTCCCTGCAACTGGGGCTACAATATATTGTTTCCCAATAAAAATAGCTCGAGCTAGCGCTGCTTGGGTTCGCGCAGTCGCAACGGTACCAGAATAGAATCTTAAATAATTATTTTCTTTCTTTTTATCTAATTATAATAGATTTAAATCTCTAAATTAAAAAATTCAAAAATAAAAAGAAAATAAATCTAGATATTATAATTTTTTAGTATTCCGTCTCAAAAGTCCGATTGACTAATTCCGCTGCATCTGAAAAGGGTGCTAAAGCCCCACCCCAATCTTCCAAAGCTTCTTGATAATTTTCTTGGAATTGAGTAACAAACTGTCTTAGTTGAGTTCTTACTTCAGAAGTCTGATTCCCTTTAATGAAAAGTGCACCAAATAATTTTTTTCCATACTCTATTAAGATCGTGATATCACCATGATCAATTGTCTTCAAAGCTTCAGTGCTCTTTGTAGTTTCTTTGATAAAAGATGTGATGGCAGAGAACATACCTGAAATTAACCCGGGATCTTGAGAAACATCTGTAGAAAATTCGTAGTTGTAGACACCTCGACCGTCTTCATAAATAATATATAATCCTTGTTTCTTCACTCGTTCAAAATTATAACTGAACTCAGATTTCCATATTCCTATCCGCCCTTGACCATAAAGGTATTTTAATATGAAATAAAATCGTTTAATTTCATCTTCTTCTTGAGGTTTTATTGCACTGAGGATTCTATTTTTTTCCAATTTGGTTAATAGATTTATCACTTCTTCTCTCGAATCTTCTGGTGTTTCAGGAATTGTTAGTTCATTTTTAGAAACTAAGTATTCACTATCTTTTTCCCTATAATCATTATATGTAAAAAAATTATCCACATTGGTGAAAATCATTTTCTTAACATATTTTTCATCAATAGGTATATTAGAGATTTTAAATCTTTTAAGAATGTAATAGGTGAAACATCCCCATAAAATAATGCTAAAGAGGTATTCCGTATAAATGTAAGGAATTGCTAATATACCTAAAACACCTGTTAAATCTGCTTCTAAGACAGCGCTTCTAAGTGTGAAAAAGTCGAACCCAAAAAGTGATGTATAACTTACCCGTCCCGTTAGCCAATACTCTTCCGAAGCGAAATTTAATATCGGAGCAAATCCTACAAGGGGAAATAGTATTGAAATTACTAAAGTTATGAAAACGAATCCTATAAGGCTAGAGAGCACGTTCCTTGAAAATCTAAATACATAAATGAGTGATATTGAAGTGATTAAAATCGGTATCAATGCAAACAAAATATTTTCTATAATTATTAAAAAATCGAGACTCATAGTCTGGGTTAAATTTGGATCGGCATTGAAGAGACCCGAATTAATTGTGGGATCGGGATTAAAACCATATACAGGACCGAAAATCGTAAGGGAAAATATCCAATAAACAACCAAGTAAGCAATAGAAGCAATAAGACCGAACACTACTCCATAATAAAATCCAGATTTTTTAGCCGTCTTTATTTTTTGTTTTTTGTTTTTCCACCAATCAATTATTTTAATTAAGATAAAAATTGAGATTTGCTCAAAGATATCCAAAAAAAGAATGAATACAAAAGTGGCCATCATAAAGTAGGCAAAAAAGTAAATAAGAGTATTAAGAGAATCTGTATATTCAATTATAAATAAAAAGATTGAAATGATTGAAATTGGTGCGCCAACCATATATAAGCTTCGAAATGTTTGTTCTCTGACTTTCTCCCCGAAATATCTTCCCTTAATAGCCAATTTACTTGAATATAAAAGTTCGATACTAAAAATAACAACAGCTAAATACACGAAAAGAATCTCTATAAACCACCCAAGAGCGGTCTCTGAGGCGACGAAATCTAATGTCTCTAACTCTGAAACTTTTAAAACTGTTTGAAGAATATAAAGTGATACAGGTAATAACACTAACATTAATTTCAGAATTTCCTTTTCTCGAGTCCAATCTTTATTTAATAATTCATTCTTTATAGTCTCCAATGGACTTCTGTTAAACTCATACGTTAAGTTATTTAGATTCTCCTTTAAGGATCCTTTTTCCTTTCGCAGTCTGTTCCAAATCATCACGAATGAAATAAGAGGAGCAACAAGAAATATAAATGGCAATGTAGTCAACGGATAGGAAATAAAAGTTGTTATAAGAGTAATAAAATGTGTAGGCATGTATGCTAGGCTTAGAGCTTCTTGACCTGGAGAGACTTCTAAATTATCTGGGGTCAAATTAAATTGAAATATAACTGGGAGTATCCAGTAGATGAAATAAAATACGGAAATCCCTATAGCGATTCGATAGTATAATTTTCCAATAGCACGATTCCAAATAAAAATTAATGGAATGAATAGAATAATAATGGGAAGTAAATTCAGCACAAGTGTGAGTGAAATTTCTATAGCGGTCATTTTTTTTAAAGTGTAAATTTTTTTATTTAACTTATTACATTTATTTAAATTAAATATATCTAATCTTCAATAAAGAAATTAAAAACTTCAAATATTTTAAATCTTGTATCATGAGCAAAAAAATTGGTGTTTTATTTGATTATGATTTCTCCAGCCAACATAATCCACCCTACCCCCATCCCACTTTTATTTCATATGAAAATCCTTTAAGAGTTAAAGCGATTTATAATTATTTCGAGAAGGTAAAACTTTTCAATGACGACCGTATTATACGGTTAGCTCCAAAACTTATAGATGATCATATGTTAGAATTAGCACATTCTAAATATTATATTGATACAATTCAAAGACTCTCGAAGTTTGGTAGTGGGCTTCTCTCAGAGGAGGTTTTTATTGTAAAAGATACGTTTTTACTTGCTAAAAAAGCTATAGGTGGTGTAATAGAGTCCATAGATGCCGTTCTTTCTGAAAGAGTAAAACAGTCCTTTGCGATTGTGAGACCACCAGGTCATCATGCAATGCGTGAGAAAGGTGCTGGTTTATGTATTTTTAATAATATCGCAGCAGGTATATTAAATCTAAAAAATAAGGGTTATAATAAGAAAATAGCCATCATTGATATTGATGACCATTATGGAGATGGACTTGCTCAATATTTTTATGAAGATCCAGACATTCTCTATTTTTCTGTGCATGAATTTGATTTCCTTGAAGGAGACATAGGATTTATTACAGAAACGGGTGCTGATGAGGGAATCGGAAAAACCATTAATTACCCCATTCCAATGAACACCACAGATGATAATTTTTTGGAATTTATGGATATAATTGAACTTATTTTAAAAGAGTTTAACCCAGATATCATTATTGTTGCAGTTGGGTTCGATATGTACTTTGATGATCCAATTGGTAATTGTCTGTTGACTAGTAAATCATACTATGATTTTACCGTTTCTATAAAAAGAATTGCCGAGAATGTCTGTGAAGGGAGATTAGTTTTCGTTTTAGAGGGAGGATATAGCTTAATCGGACTACCATTATGTGTATATTCCATAATACGAGCATTGCTTCAAGAAGAGTATATCGATTATGATTTTGAAAAAATAGATTTTTCCAAGTATCGGAGCAACATTGAAATCTCAAAAATTAAAGAGGCTTTAATAAATCTATTGAAGGATAACTGGAATTGCTTTGATGAGTCTTCTGAACTATAAAAATGAGAGAGAAATTATTAAATAAGAGATTATTTACACTAAAGGTTCCATTTTTTTTGCGTATTCTTGAACAGTAAATAATGCATCACGAGGACCTGCTTGGGGATTTATATAACATACTAGGGCACCCTCTCCCCCAATAGGTATAGGACATATGATGAGATGACCTTTTCCCTTAATATTAGTACCAATCTTGCGCTCTTCAGTATTCTCTACAATCATGTACTTAATCCCTTGTACCTCTATACTTGAAATCCCTTTCTCTCCAAGTTTTAATTTCTTTCCAAGGAGCTCATTAAATTGATCCAAATCATTTGAAATATCCCAATTTTCAGTTTGAGTGACTAAATTACCTTGTGTGTTAATTATTGCGACTCCGTACACGTTTTGTTCTTCATCTAAAAGACTATCAATAAGAGATTCTAATTCAGACATTTTTTCCTATAATATTAAATGCGTGTTTTTTTATATTAGTAACATTACTAAAACAATATAAATTAATCATTAATAATACGATAATATCATATCAGTGATTTCAAATGTTTCGTATGTTCAAGAAAGGAGTGTTGTTAATCCTTAGAGAAAAAAGAACTTTTATAATTTTCATGCTCATTTATACGATATTAATCTTCTTGACCAGTTTGTTTTTTGAAAACAGTCTTGCTGGGAATTTTGGTGAGGTCTCTGGATATTTAGTGGTAATCTTTTTATTTACCAGTCTAATTTTATCACTTCTTTATGCATGGATTCTTGTTTCGCGGAAACGAAGGGACTGGGCAACATTGAAGTGTATAGGATATACAAATAGAAATATAATAACTATAGTTTCAGGTATTATTCTATTTACTTCATTAATGGGACTCTTGATTGTAATTGAGATATTATTCCATTACACAGCCATTTTTACGTATATAGATACAACCGAAATTAGTACTGGATTACCTTCTATTCTTATTGGATTATATCCAGTAATAATAACAACAGTGTTATTTATTTTAGTTCAAGTTATTTCAATAGCGTTAATTTATCGAAAAGTATTAAAAGTAAGGCCGATAGTTGCCTTAAAGAGGGTGGGTGAGTAGAAAAAATGCCAATAGATATGGATACAATGATTGAGGCAATTGATGTAAATAAGGAATATAGACGATCTGGAGCTATCATTCGTGCGTTAGCAGACGTTAATGTAACTATAAAATCGGGGGAGTTCGTAATCGTCCAAGGTCCCACAGGATGTGGAAAATCAACGCTTCTTAATGTGCTATCGGGGTTAGATTTTCCAGATTCAGGTAAAATCATTTTTGATGGAGAGAATATCGCAAGATCTACGGAGGACAGACTTGCGAGGATAAGACGGATGAAAGTTGGATTTGTATTTCAAGATTTTAATTTAATTAGTACTTTTACCGCATTAGAGAACGTAGAAAGTGTACTTTGGCCAACCGTGTTAAGAGCGTCCGAGATTGAAAATAGAGCAATCAATGCGCTACGAGACGTGAATCTTCTTGATAGAAAAGATCATTATCCAGTTCAGATGAGTGGTGGAGAGAAACAAAAATGTGGCTTGGCACGAGCAATAATCCATCGTCCTCGAGTAATTTTAGCTGACGAGCCTACAGGAAATCTGGATCCTCAATCAGAAAAAGAAATTATGGATTTACTAAAAAAGATTAATAAAGAATCAGACACCACAGTAGTCGTGGTTACTCACAGAGAAAAATTAACATCCTACGCAGACAAAGTTGTACAAATGAAAGATGGAAGAGTAATCAATGTAAAATAACACTTTTCTTTTAAATTTATATAAATTATCCACTTTTTTTGTATTTTTAAATTCAATCAAATATTAAGGAATAATTTTTTCAATAAGTAAAATAATCCTAAATCTAGATTATGTGGTTCATTAGCGAATCTTAACTATTTAAATCAACAAGAAACGTAAAAAAAAAGATATAAATATTAGGTTTTTTTTAGATTTTATAATTAGGTAAAAAAAAACTAAAAAATATCATATAAAAAATTAGTGAATCCTTATGGGAATTGGACGTGTTATTGGTTCGGGTATCGTAGGTATGCTTTTTTTAGTTCCATTTGCTTGGCTTTCTTTTTTTGCATTAGATTTAACTGGAACAGTGACTGGCGGACTTATTACAGGGTTAAATGATCTCTTTGCCAGTATAGGAGGGCCTATAGGAGCAATACTAACTTTTGTTGGTGGGATGTTTATTGGACTTCTATTAGTAATATTATTTCCGATTCATTGGGCACTCATGTATAGACCTGATGATGTAATGCTATTAGTAGGGCTTGTAATGCCTTGGGTTTTGGCTTGTACTGTAGCTTCTGCTATATTTGCTCATTCTCCTCGAGGGGGGCTCCATACAAGTCTTGCAGTAGGAATAGGATATCTAATCTTGAGTTTTGTCCTTTATGGTGTCCTTCTTTTTATAATTAGAGCAATAAGTGGAGGGATGGGGGGTCTTGTTATAGATCTTATTGATGGGTTAAGTCTAGGACTGACAGACTTGCCTTTTCTAGCAGCTGTGTCGTTAGCAATATTGGAAGGATGTTTGGTTGGAAGTGTCTTTGGTGCGTTCATCGGCAGCTTAAAATATAAGCCAGAAGGAGCAAAAAAACCAGTAAAAAAGAAGGGCAAAACACCAGAATCTGAACCTAAATTGGACACATCGGCTGATTATTGTACAAACTGTGGAGCGAAGATAACGCCTGGTAATGAATTCTGTACTAATTGCGGTCAAAAAGTCTAAATTTATATTTCGTTTTTATTTTTATTTTTTCATTCAATCTCAATTAATTTATGAATCCAATACATTAAAAAAAGAAAAACCTATATTGTTCATAATAACTTTATTAAATATTAATTTTAGATGATGAGTAGGGAGGTTTGAAATTCGTATGAGTCGTCAGATTAAAGGCGTATTGCTAAATCGTATTTTGGTATTAGTTATGATTATATTAATTCCTGTGGCAATATTCTTAATCTTCTTATTCGTTGATTTTGAATTATGGTATTCAACAGATCCCATATTGACATTTTGGATTATTAAAGTGGCATGTCCACTTGTATTTGGTGTATCATGGTTATTTTTTATGATTTTGTTCGCGGATAGGCTTGCATTGACGATAGATTCAATGGATAGAGTAGTCTCAATAATTCCTCTTAGATTAAAATTATTTTATGGTATGATTGCGATAGTTGTATTGTTTATTTTCGTGTTTCCCTTGATTTCTCCTTTAATTGGAGTTATCAGTTTTATGTCTCTCGCGTGGAGAGCAACGACTTTCAAGAAGAAAGAATGGGGTGATTCAGGAAGTCCTTTTTATACAAAGATTCTTATGGTTTTAGCTGCCGTGCTTCCAATTTTTTGTAGTGTATCCATCATCCCAGAATATTTAGTCCTTTCTGCCTTTTTAACAACTCAAATATGGGCGCCTATAACTGATTTCGTATATACGATCTCATATTGTCTCTGTACCGCTTTAGCAATTGGATCTCTTTTTTATCTTGTTGAAAATAAAGGAGTAAGTGAATATGAGGTGATTTTGGTTGACACCACTCAAAAGAAGTCGTTTTGGTATGTCAAATTTGTAGAATTAGGATTATTTGTCTTCTTCCTCTTTTTGGCTTATGGAGGTTTTGAAATCATCGAACTTTTCTATACAGCGGGATTTGTAATCGTAGTTTTTGTTTCAATTGTCAACCATTTTTCAGAAAAACAAAAGACAGGAAAGGTAAGAGGACACATTCTTGGCTATCTTTTAGCTGCGATTTTTCTAGGATCTAATTCACTCGTCTTTTATATTGATTTACCAGATTTTATAAATATTATAAGTTTAATTGTATTAGCAGGTGTGTTTATTGTGGTATTTCTTCTCACCTTTATATATCTTGAAGAAACCAAATTCTAATCTTCATTTATTTATCTTTTTTATGTAGTTGAAAAAATTTGTGTTTTGGCTATTATATACTGCCAGTAAAGTCAATTATATTTTATCTTTCTGTTTACAATTGTGAAATCTAAATGAGGTAAAGATGGTGAATATTTTTAAACTTAATCTTATTAAACCCTTATTTGAATGGATATTAGAGTATTTAAGCAACGCTATATTGGCTTATACAATTTTATTAGGAATTTCTACTCTATTAGAAAGTAAGTTTTTAAAAAGGCTTATTTCATCTATGATCATAAGTTAGTTAATTAATCAAAAAATAATATAACAAGGAAATTAAAGATGAAAAAAATAAATAGCAAATCTTTAATGGT
>JAWOFX010000184.1:0-16313 GCA_046497275.1 Promethearchaeia archaeon
CTTGAAAAATATCCACGGAATCTCATTAATAATTTAAGGAAGAAATCGATAACATACAAATTCGATCACTGGCTCAAAGAAGGCATAATTCTGAATATTATGAAATTGAATGAGATCAGATATTTCAGAAGACCTCTATTTAGAAAGTGTACTCCTTCAGCTAATCATGATCATATCAATTTAAACTATAAACAGATTGACATAATCTATGAGGAACTTGTTAAATACATGTCCAAAAATCAAAATAAATTGCCATTCTATTTTTGTTATGCAAATAAAAGTAAGGAATATTGCGAACGATTAGCAAATAATGTATATAAAAAGCTTTCTGATCTCCTCTGGGAAACCTATTTTCCCTCATTTGATCATAGTTTCTATGACCATGGTTGTTTCGTGTTAATGAGTCAAGCTACTCCTCGCAAGCGAATATATACCATGGAACTTGAATCTAAAAAACATTTTTATGATATCTTTGCTGAAATAGAAAAATCCAAAAAAATTTCTGATTATTATGAAAATCAACTAAAGGATATCAATAAAGGATTAAAATTAGTAAAACAATCAATACTCCAAATGATTACACAATTTTAATTATCAAGAAATCTCAAAATACCTCCGACTAAGGCAACTTCATTCTTCTTCATAGTATGTCCACCTTTCTTAAAAATTAACTGATTTTTCTCGGGTAACTCCAATATTGAACAATTCTCTTTAAAATTATTAAATTTTATAACTCTATCATTCTTAGCATGAATTAAATATATTCTCTCTGAAAGTTTTTTATATTCTTCTTTTGATAATGTTTTCTTCTGATTTTCAAATATATTATAAGGAGAGAGCATTTCTGACTTTTCTTTATCAGGAAATAATGAGATCCCTCTTAAAATATAACTGAACAATATTATTGGATTCAAGCGTAACAAATTTTTTTTATAATGAGATATACAAGAAATTGCAATAATTTTTTTCACGTTTAAGTCGTTAAAGCTTCCCGAGATAGAAATAATACCACCAATACTAAATCCAATTGAATAGATTTGATATTTGTGATATTTTTTATGTGATTTTATCCATTGAATTATTTTTTGATAGTCTTCAATTCTTTTTTGGAAATGATATCGTTTCCCCAATTTTCTGGAGTCACCAGTTCCTCGAGCATCATAAATCAAGATTGTGTAACCTTGCATGGCTAAGGGAAGATAAAGATATTCTAAAGTCTGTTTTGTATCTGAATATCCATGATTAATTATGATAAAAGTATCTTTCTTACTCTCGGTTAAATCATGAGATTTAATAATATTAATAGTAATGTTTTTATCTTTGTCCTTGCTTTCAAGGGGAATTCTAACTTTCTTTTTTATTATTCCTTCGAGATCAAGATCAGACCATCTTTCATACCAAATATTTCTCACGGAAAAATAAGTTTCAAATGGTGTGTAGACGATAAAGAAGAGACATGTTGAAATTATCAAACATCTTTCTAAGGGATTATTGAAAATATTACAATTAATATGCCAAATAGAGGCACTAATTAAAATCCCAACAATTATAACAATTATACGCTTTATAACTTCTTTAAGCATTTTTTATCCTTTGACTTGAAGTATTTCTATAGAATTACAGAGGAGTAGATTTTTTTATAAAAAAGAATAATAAAAAGATACTTTTGTTCTCTTAATCTCTATCTTTTATGTTTCTTATTCACTTAGAGAGTAAAGATTGGAAAATATTTCGTTCTATTATTTATCTGCCTTCGGGCATCCAAAATCTCTAGCAACTTGACAACCTGGTTTGGTTGATAAACCTTTACAAGGATCACATTTTAACTTACGAAGCATTTTCTCTACTTCGTCAACTTCAGGACCAAACTCCTCTTCTTCCGTTTCGTCAGCAAGCATTTCATCTTCGATTGCATTTAAATCTTCTATCTCATCCTCATCGAGATTATCATCCCATTCATCTAAATCTAATATTTCCTCTCCATCCTCGTCTTTTTTACCATGTGGGATTTCCTCTTCATCCACTTTCTTTTTTTTTGCCATTGAATTATTCTCCTTTTTTTTTGATAATTAATATTTGATGGTGAAAAATGATTATTAAAATTTAGATTTTTCGAGTGAATATTGTTTTTACATATATAAAAGCTTTAAATAACTGATTCTTTGATTAATGAATATAATTTATGCATCCTCTAATTCAATGATATCTTTTAATTCTTGATAAGCTTTACAGTCCAGAAGATCTTCTTTTGTACAGTCATCAATCATCCAACATCTATATTCATGATTCAAATATGCCTTACATTGCTCTTTCTCCGGGCAATCTTTGATTTGCCAGCATTGAAATGTTTTATCTTCATAAAAGTGGTGGAACTTCTTCGGAAGTTTCTTATAATTAAAATCTGTTTCTCTGAGATATTTATCTAAGTTATTTGAATTATAGGTATTCCAGAAAAGTACAGTTTTAGCTTTATTTTCTTCTTTTTTAAGATAATCAATCATAGCAGCCATAGTTTTTCCCGTGTAAGTGGTTTCTATTCTAAATCCTTTGGGCTTACCTTCCAATTCCATAATCAAATCGATTGCTTTCTGTCCGCGTTCAGTTTTTGTACCATATTCAGATCCTAAGTAGCCTTCTATTATTTCAAAATCTTCCTCTCCTAATTTTATGTCAGGGATCGATTCATCACGCTTCTTTAAATATTTTAAAGCTTTATTAGCATTTTTCAAGACATTTTCGTTATTTATAATCCAATCCATACTCACTGCGGTTATATATACTTTAGTCTTCAGTCTTAAGAGTTTGCAGCCAAGTATTAGTCCTGCTGCCGTTCCGCCTGAACCACCCGCCACAAAAATCGCATCGGGTTCTGGTATATCTTTTTTTTCAATTTGTTCTTTTAATTCAAAGATCGCATTCACGAATCCGATGGTTCCAATTGGTGAGCCCAACCCAAACAATAAACTTCCACCAGGAAACATAAGATGATGGTTTAGATGAGCCAGCTTGAAGCCAAGCACTTTCAATGCTAATTTTGTAAAATTTTTACTTAAATGAAGGTTTGCTCCAAAATAATCGTAAAGTAATAATGAGCGTTGGACGTGCCACGTTAACGGTTGAGGAAATAAAAAAAGATGGCATCGCATATCTAATTGTTGCGCGATGATTGCACATGCCAAGGCATGATTAGATCCTATTCCTCCTATGGTAATCATTCCTTTTTTATTATTTTTGACTGCCTTCCCAAAAATGAATTCGAACTTTCTAAGCTTATTTCCCCCATAGACATGATGACATTTATCATCCCTTTTAATATAGACTCGCCCTTCTGATTCCATGCCAATTTCCTCTTCAAGATTTTCTAATCGGTCAATTGGAGTCGGTATTTGACTTAATAAGGAAATCCATGGAACTTCTTGTTGTAGATTGGGATATGCTTTAAAAATAAGTGGTCTTTCTCTTTCAACCATAGTTGAGAGTAATTTATGTCTCTATAAAAAGTTATATAATTATCTCTTGGATAAAATATAGGAAAGATATATAGACCTTTCATGCTGATATACCTCAAGACATCCCGATGTCGGATTCTATCATTCTAGTAATAGCAATATCAAAGAAGTTCTTGAAACTGTTCAAATAATATTGTATCACATTTTTTATATGACATTTGGTTTGATCTGTTCCAAATTCAGTGTTCTCAAGCTGATCTTGGAGTTCGATCATATAATTCTGAAATTCAGAAATAGATTCTAAATTAATATTATTATAATTCTCTATGAGAGCGTTTAAAAGATCCGGAACCTTTAATAAGAGATCAGAGTAGTTTGAAATAATT
Organism: Promethearchaeia archaeon; assembly: GCA_046497275.1. Classification (GTDB taxonomy): domain Archaea; phylum Asgardarchaeota; class Lokiarchaeia; order Sigyniarchaeales; family SOKP01; genus TEKIR-8. The sequence continues at coordinate 3,836 of JAWOFX010000184.1, forward strand.
TGATCAGGTATTCCTTGAAGATTGATGAGTGCTTCATTAATAAAATCCCGAACATAGAGAAGGACAACACGATCACCCAAGAAACGTATTATTGGAAATTTATTTCTTGAGACAGGATATTCAGCAAGTCCAGTCACCAGAATTCTTGTACCTAATGAATATTTTCTATCTATCTCGTCTAATAGTAAATCACTGATTTTATCTTGCTCACTTTTTACTATATTTCTGATGATGGTTTCGAAGACATTAACAAGATCAACCAAAACTTCATGAAATGTTGTTTTAGAAGCATCTAAAAGAAAATTAATATAAAATTCATTAGTATTTGGCACATCCTTAAAATCAATACCTATTATTTCACGTCTAAGTTCAATAAGGAGTTCATATAATTTCTCTTTATTGGAAGTTTTATACTTTAGATAAATATAATCTACATTTAATTTAAACGCAGAAATGATTGCTTGCCGTACTAATTTAATTGGCATTTGGTCACTATTAATTCTATATACTATTTTTTCCTCACTTTTTTCTTGAACACGAACGACGAGAGTTTTTTTATCAACTGGATAAAGAGTAATTTCTGATTTTTCCTGCAAATCTGCTTCTTTAGTCCATTCTTGTGGAAATGTAATCGCTTTAGAGTTTCCTAATTTAATTATACTACGTTTATATTTATTCTTAATATTAGTCATAAGGAAAATTACTGAATTTAATTATTATTTAATTTTTTTATATTCATTGAATAAATATAATTTTTTGATTCAAATATAATTATTTAAATTTTCATAACTAAAACACACATTCAAAAATTAAAAGTTATAATTTTTAAGGTTGTTAATCTCATTTTTTAGTATTTTATTATTTTCTAGTTTCTTATTGATCGATTTTATCTGAGAGTATATTGAGAGAATATCGGTATCTGAAAAAACACTGAACTTTGGGAGATCAAAATAGCGTTTAGAAAATTTAAAATTTATATCTGGGAAAATATTTTTTGAGAAGAGCAATCGTAAAAGTTCTGGAAATTTTTTCTCAATATTATAATCTAACTTCGATAGATAAAGAATCTGGATTAGAGATTCGCATAAAGATTGAAGGAAAGTGATATTTTGATTAAGAATATAGGGTGAAATAACCTCTTGCATACTGAGTGATTCTAAAGAATCATATTCATATTGAATAAGGATTTGTAAGATCTTTCCAATAGATCCCAAGGAGGAGGGAAGATACTCTGGGATAGGCAATTTTTTGATAAAACTGCCATTAAATCTAAGATATCCGCCAGACATATGAAGTGTTTCATATAAATTCTTAAATAAAGTATCTAAGAATTGAGAATTCAAGATACTAAGAAGAGAGAATAATTCATTATTGTTTAAAGAAGGGATTTTAATGAAATATAATCCAGTTATATTAGTAAACACCCCGGGATCATAGACGCAAGTTAAATCTTTAGCAATTTCTCTAAAGATAATCTTTTCAGAGGAAAGGGTTTCATTCAGAGAATTATTGTCAGGAAAATGAAAATATGATACGTTTAAATTGTGATTGGCAATTTTTATTTTTTTGCGAAATCGAAAATGATATTTACCTAAATTGCCAGTACCAAGCAATATTAAATCTTGTTCGGAAATTTTTATTGCATTAGCAAATTTATAATATTTTTTATAATTTGTAAAGGCATATGGGCGATAGATTACATTTAACTCCGGAAAGGCCTTTTCTAAGGAGGAAAAATTAGAAAATATTTGATTAATGAAGTTTAAGTTACCTTTTAAAGGTATGATCACTTCTGGTAGTGATAATAATTGATTTTGAAGTATTTTTTGGCTTTTTTTCTTTTCTTTTTTTAATAGATCTTTTAAAGTATTATATTCCTCAATTAAAATCTCATGTCTTTCATTATTAGGTTGATTTTGTAAAGATATAATGATAGGATATGCCGAATGTTTCGAAAAGACGGGTAAAGAAGAGATATTTATTATTTGTAGAATGCGGGTATCCTCCAATAAAATCTTTCTTATTTTTATTCCATAATTTGATGCTAAAAATTTATTTGTAATAATAAAGGAAATGATACCAGAATTCGAAGTTAAAATTTTTAATGATTTTTCTAAAAAGAGAATAGAGAGATCAAATAATTTATATGCCGATTTGAAGGTATTATAAAGCTGAGTTTTATAAAATCTATCCGAAATCTTTTTATTCTCAACGTAGGGAGGATTTCCAATAATAATATCAAACTTTTTTTTAGGTAAATAATCTAAAAGATAATCATTAATAAATAAATTAAATTTGATTTTTGCCTCTCCCAGTTTAGAATTTAAATTATCTATATCCTTTATTTTATCTTCATCAAATTTATTTAATATACCAGAATACTCTCCTTGTTCTTTTAGAAACCATAAAAATAATCGTAATTTAGTTATAGTGACCGCATCTTTCTCTAAATCAATTCCATGCAGATTATTTTCAATTATTTGACGTTTTAACTGTGATTTTTTAGAGTTAGGAAATAAAATCTTATAAATCTTATATAAAAAATCTGCCGTAATCGCTAAAAACCTTCCAGATCCGCAAGAGGGGTCTAAAATTCTTATATCTCGTAATTTTTGTCTAACAGACAACCGGAGATTTTGGTCCTTTGTTAATCTCGTGAGAGATATAAAGAATTTTTCTTTGTTAGAAGATTCTAAATCCAAATTAAAATTGATTTTTAAATATTTGCTGATTGTTTCCCGAATTATATATTCAATAATATTTATTGGTGTATAGATCACTCCATATGTCTTTTGGGCAGATTCATCTTGAAATTTCTGATATTCAAATATTTTTATACATTGGTTTAATAGTTCTAAGGTATGAAGACTTTTCTCGCGAATAGTTAATCCCTTATTCTCATGGTTTTTTCTGAATTTAATTTAGATTCTTCTTCCTAATAAAGATGAGCTTTTAAGAATTTTAGAACGATAATCAAAAATTTAATAAATATACATTAAACAAATGATAGTAGAGCTGTTTAAGAATGATTGAGGAATCTTTTCTTAAGAAAATAATCAAATCACCTGAAAAAGTTTCCAGATTTAAGTTTGATAAAGTTTCTGAAATATTAAAAGAAGCAAAAGAAATTTTTTCTAATGAAAAGCTTTTATTAGAATTGAATGCTAAAAACGATGAAGAAATTTTCGTTATTGGAGATATTCATGGAAATCTAGACTCTCTAAAAAAAATTTATAATATAATTAAAGAAAAAAATCCAAAATATGTAATTTTTCTGGGTGATATTGTTGATCGTGGTTCATATCAAATTGAATGCTTTAGTTTTGTCTTAAGTTTGAAGATTTTATTTCCAAATAAGTATTATTTACTACGTGGAAATCATGAAACACTTCAAATGAATAAATATTATGGGTTTTATGATGATTTTGATATGAGATTTGGAAGTGAGGGAGATTTTACTGAAATTATTCAATTATATAATGTTTTACCTATATGTACCATAATAAATAATTCTATATTATGTTTACACGGAGGTATTCCAGAAAATAATAATATTTTGAATGAAATCAAAGATTTAAAACATCAAGAATTGCCCTACACGCCTTCTGGTCCGATTGAGGAAGGGATTTTTCAGCTCCTTTGGAATGACCCTAAGGAAGGCCTTTCGGGTTTTATGCATAGTTTTAGAGGAGGAGATATAAAATTTTTTGGAGAGGAAGTTTTTGAGATTTTTATGAATAAATATAATTTAAAATATCTTATTCGTGCCCATGAAGTTTTTCCCATGGGTTATAAGTGGTTTTTTGACCATAGACTTTTATCAGTTTTTTCTTCTTCTGATTATAGAGGAGCAGGAAGTAATTATGGAGCCTATGCAAGAGTTAAAGGAGAGGAAATATTTGCAGAAACAATAGAAGATTAAACGTTAAAAAATTGAAATTTAGAATTTATTTAAAAAATTATTCTAATTCGGGAAATTTCCTTATAATATCTGGATGCTTTCGAATCTCTTGTTTCCATCTGTCATTTTTATCTATTGCAAGAGTTAAGTTTTCTCGCTCGATAGTTTGATCGGTTGGTACATAAATAAATGCTTCTTTTTTAGTTCCATCCTTTAATTTTATCACAGTTTTTGTTCGTTTATACAAACCAGAAGGAACGCCTTCATAATTATCTAACTGTATTAATTCTTTTCTAGATACGTCAAATTTTAGCGCCCAAAAAGAAGAATCTGGATCAGGAATAACATAAGGAAACCAATTACCTTCTGGGAAAATCCTTCTAAATCCAATAACTCCACATACTTTTACATTTGATTTGTCTTTCCAGTATCCTCGTGTAATAAAAGTACCATAACCGACAACAGAAAATCTCTCTGACATCTTAGATATCTCTAATTAGTCTTAGGAATTATAAATATGATCTTTATATAAATGAAATAGAACCAAGTGTATAGTTGCTTATATTACATTATTTCCGAAGCATCAGGTTTTATGAAGAGGAGATTATTGCCCCTGATAAAAATCTCACTATATTTAGCAACTGGACTTCCATCAAGGATTTCTGTTGCATCTTCGAGAATCATATTCATATAAGCATCTATTTCTTTTAGAAGACCTCTATATTCAGTTCCGTCTTTTAAACGCAACAATATCTCAGAATTTTGAGCATTCTGAAGTATTGTTAAGGGATTTTTAGATCTATCTTGCTGTTTAGACATACTATTTTAAACCTTCAATAAAAAAATTTGTTAAAGTTATTTAATGCTATTAAAATTTAATAGAATTAAAATTTATTGGTCATTATATATTCAAGATGGATAATTTAAACAAAAAGAAAAAAATCAAAGGAAAATATAATTCTACTTCTTACTTTTATGATGAAAGATATAAAGAGATTCAATTTGAAAAATACCAAAGAATTATTAAAAGAAAGGATTTAAAAAATAGGACTATTTTAGATGCAGGATGCGGGACTGGTCTCATTTCAGAATTTTTCCAAGAAGAGTATGATGTAATTGATCAAAGTAATTTTAAATATGTTGGTGTAGATCTCTCTATTGAGATGATTAATATCTTTAAGAAAAAGCTTGGAAAGGTATACAGAAAAGCTTTGGGATTTTTTAATCTCATTTTAGCTGATCTAGAGAACTTACCTTTCAGAGTAGACAGTTTTAATCTCTTAATTTCTATTACATCCTATCAAAATTTGCCAGATGTGAAGAGAGGGGTAAAAGAATCTTTAAGAACTTTGAGAGAAAAATCATTTATAATTATTTCAATATTAAAAAAGAAATTAGATAAAGAAACTTTGATTTCCTTATTGGAGGATGAAATCGAGATTATTAAATTTATAAATGATAATAAGCTTGAGGACTTTCTCATAAGTGGAAGAAAAATCAATTAGAATATAGCCGAATTTATAAAAAATGAATCAATTATCTATAAAAGATTCTAAAATCTCATCAGTTTCACACTCAATATGATATTTCTTTCGAAAATAGATACAAATATTATCTATATCTCGTCTCAAAATCTTAATAGCATTTGGGTGATCTGCCGAAACCGATTGAAGCCAATCAATAATTAAAATATTTCCTTCTTCATCAGCAACAACATTGAATTCTCCCATATCACCATGAATAAGATTACCCTCTTGATAGATATGCCTCATTTGATTGATAATCTGTTCGAAGATAAACTGAGGATCATCAATATCCTTATAATATGCAAGTTCCTTCCCTCTTAAATATTCCATAACGATAATATGTCTATTATAACCGATTGGCTTTGGAGTGTTCAAATCAAGTTTATATATTTTATTTAATGCTTTAAATTCTCTTTTTGCTGCTAAACGATTAACATATAACCATGATATATGAGTCCTATTTCCAATGATATTTCTATAGCGTTTTATATTTCTAAAAGAGGTTCGTCCAATTCTATAGATTTTTAAAGCATAAATATTCTCCTCATCATCCATACAACTATACACATCTGATTCCTTCCCTTTTCCCAGTAAAGGACCGAGTTGGCTTATGAGTTCCTGCTCTACAAGAGTATGTAGCGCTAGCACATCATATCCAATAGAATTTAATTTATATGAAACTACATATTTAGCCGCATTCCTGATAATAAGGTCATTTTTGTGTACTTTCTTCAGCCTATATAAAGTTTCCTCCATAGGATACCTCGAATAGAATCGGATATCACTAACTTTTACAAATTCTGATGTTTTCATACCTTGCTCAATAGCCATCAGAATCCTGAAATCTTCTTTTTCAAGTTCAAGGAGAATTTTACCTGCTTCCATTTCTTTTCACATTTTCCATTTAAATTTCCAAAAAGATTTATCGCCCTATTTCAAAATTTATCAATGAAAGAATGATAAATTCAATTATTTAGAAATAAAAATATATCTTTTATAGGTTTTATAAAAATTATATAATTTGTAAAGATTTGGTACTATCACTATTAAAAGTTCGATTAAATTTAAGATTATAAATATATCGAAGTCAGTTTTTAATATTAAAAATAATTCTTCGGTTGATCCCTCTTGATGAATAAATAGAAAAATTCCCTGGTTTATATAAACTAAAATTCCTATATCAATAATCAATCCTAATAAAGAAAATATGAAGATCCCAAGATCTCTTTCAAAAGCACTTATAATAATATTTAATGTAAAAATGATAAGGGTTGTTATGGTTAAAATTCTATAAATGTTTAGGTATAAAAAGTATGAACTAGAAGAGATGAAGTAGGTATCCCCAATAGAAGGAGTATAAAGTAATGAAAGAATTAAAAATATCGATGAAAATTTTAAAATAGAAATAATAATTAAAAATAGAAACGATAATTTGATTGTGAAGAATCTGCTGTATTTTAATTTACCCATCTCTTTATTTTCTTTTGTAATTTTTAACATGGAATCAATTTCTGTCTTTACTAATAGAGGGAAATCTTCTTCTTTTTCAAAAATTTTCCAAGTCTCCTCAGAATAATTTGATATTATCGTGAACAATTTTTCCTTAGCGTTTTTCAGCTTATTTTTTTTAATTTCAGGTCCAGTCCAAATATAAATAATCTTTTTAGTACTATCAATTACAACACAGATATCATGAAAAAGCAGGATTTGTTCCTCTTCAATCCACCTATTCTCTTCATTAAAAATAAAAGTTCGAAGCATCTTTTCATTAAAATAAAATCTTTTTAATTAATATCCTTTTCTATAAATAATATAATCAGATTGAATTTTTTGTAGAAGTTATAATCAAATCATTCTGTATGTTGAAAAAAACTCAAAATTATGAGAGATGGCTGAAACTTTTTTTATGGATAAATAAGGAAATTTATGATAAAAGTTATCATTTTATTCTATTTTTTATCTCTTTCCATAGATCTTGAATATATATTTCATATTCTTTTATGATTTCGTCTGTAATTCCTGAAAACCTCTTCTGGGATTTAAGATATTGTTCTATTGGAGTTCTTTTTTCCGGATCTATATATTTTTTACTCGTTTTTGAAAGATTAAATTTGCCGTGTTCAACTTCATAGAGAGGCCAGAACCCAGTTTCAACTGCTAATCGTCCAATTTTTATGGTATCTTTTGGATCATATCCCCAACCAGGAGGACATGGTGCTAAAATATGGAGATATTTTGTTCCCTCAATTGAATGTGCTTTTTGAAATTTTTCATAAATATCAAGAGGATAGGCTGCACAAGCAGTTGCCACATACGGAATCCCATGTGCCTCTAAAATTTTTGGCATATTTTTTTTATGACCGAGTTTCCCATCTGGAGTTGTTGTACTGAAAGCTCCCAATGGAGTAGATCCACTTCTCTGGACGCCTGTGTTCATATATGCTTCATTATCATAACATGCATAGATAAAATTTGTCCCACGTTCTGCAGCACCGCTTAACGCTTGAATACCAATATCAGTGGTTCCTCCATCACCCGCAAAAGCAACCGTACAGATTTCTTTATCCAATCCTTTATCTTCCAAAGATGCCACTATACCAGAGGCAGATGCACCAGTTGTAGCGAACGGAGTATGGAGTACTGAGAGTTTAGTCGAGCAAAATCCTTGCATTCCATGAAGAACTGTAAGGCACGAAGCTGGTACTGTAAGAATTGTTTTAGGACCTAAAGCTTTTAAAGCGATTCTATATATTAAAGCCATCCCACACCCTGCACAAGCTCGTGTTCCTGGATAAATGAACTCTTCTTCTCTAAGATCCATTATATTAACCATTATTTATCTTCACCTCCTTTTAGAAAATCTAACTCATCCAATTTTAATCCAATAAATTCTGTTTTACTTGAAATTTCATTATTTTCAGCATATTTAAGTCCCTTTTTTACACCGTGGATAATCTGATCATCATTAACATCCCTTCCTCCTAAACCTATTATAAAACCTTTAATAAATGGTGGATTTTTAAGGCCATACAAACTAGCTTTTAATTCATATGATAAGACTCCTTCATGTCCATACCCTATATCTCTGTCGAAAACTATGACATTTTTGAATTTTTTAAACAGGTTTCGTAATTCGGTGGCAGGAAAGGGTCTAAAAAGCTTTAAACTTACAAGTCCAATATTCATACCTTCTTTTCTCAATTTATCAATTGCGCTTCTTGATTGTGATGCTACAGATCCCATAGCAAATATAACTGTATCAGCATCATTAGTCATATGGGTTTTATAGATGCCATTACCGTAGGATCTTCCAAATGTATTAGCAAAATCATCATGAACTTCTCTTATGATATTTATAGAATTTTCGAGAGCCTTTTGTAACGAATATCTATATTCATAATACCCTGGGGCAGTACCTTCGTCTCTTTTTACAATATGGGGAGTAGTTACCGGATCCACTCCCTTGATTTGACTAAGATCTGATAAATTAATATGATGTTGTAATGGAGGTAAAAAATTATCGATTGTTTCTTGAGGTTCTAAAGTTATTGGCATCATGGTATGACTTAGTATATATCCGTCATAACCTACAATAGCAGGAATAAAAACTCGGGGATCCTCTGCAATTTTAAATGCTTGAATATTTGTGTCATATATTTCTTGATTATCTTCGCAGAACATTTGAATCCACCCAACATCTCGCACGGTTATAAAATCTTGATGATCAGTCCATACACTCCATGGAGCTCCGAGAGCCCTCGTTGCTAAGTTAATTACTATTGGCAAGCGGTTTCCAGAAGCCCAAGGGAGCATCTCATACATTAGTTCTAAGCCATGAGCAGAAGTTGCTGTGCATACCCTAGATCCAGTAGCTGAAGCCGCGCAACACACAGCAAGAGCAGAATGTTCTGATTCAACTTTCACGAATCTCGCTTTCATTTTTCCCTTAGAAATGAAATCAGAAATTTTTTCAACCACTGGACTTTGAGGGGTTATAGGATAAGCTGAAATAACCTCCACGTTAGCTTGCCGAAATGCATGAGCTGCTGCATGATTTCCGGTGACTATTTTGGTGATTTTTTTGGTATTATTTGATTCAATAGATTGAGTCATTTACTCTTTCACCTCCTCCATAGTGATAGCACCTACAGGACATTCTTCCATACAAATCCCACATCCTTTACAGTAAGTGAAATCAATTTTAGGGGGAATAGTTCTGGTAATCACTGCTTCAGGACAATATAGCCAACAATTAAAACATGCGAACTTTCCAGATTTTGCGGGAATACACACTTCTAAATTTATTATGGGTTTTAAAGGAGACCATGTACCTGTTTTGCCAGCTTCTCCGATAACCGGTTTCTGAATTGATGATAAAATCTTCTGATAATCTTTTTTGGAATCATTCATATTGATCGAATTTTTCTTATATTACTATAATAAGGAGAGAAAAATATAAAATTCTTACAATTTACAAAGATAAGTATCATCAAAATTGTTTAAAAACGTATATTTTTTATAAAATTCCTTAATAAAAGTCAATTGAAAAACTTCTCGACTTTTTAATATTTTTTTAAAGAATTAAAACAGAATATAGAAAACCAAAATGGCTTTATAAATAAGTAAAAGATTAAATAATTTTGGCTAAATTATAACCTTTTTCCATCAATCTATTGTTTAATTGACTCAATTTCGGATTCATACGATTATTTATAATTTTTTTCAGATTCTCCAAGCTCAAATCTGGAAGAGCTTTTGCTAACAATCCTAAGATTGGTGTGTTAATTATTGGATTTCCATCAATGATAAGATTATTTTCCATTGACAATTTATTGATATCTGCGACAATAATTTTTGTAGTATCGCTTAGAGAATAATTCATTTTAAAGAAATCAGGATTTTTATCTGAATTTGCAATAAAAATTCCATCTTTTTTAAGGGAAGAGGCAATATCTGTAGTGAGCACGCTTTCATCAAAAACGATTAGAATGTCTGGATTTGCGATAGCCGAACGATCCCAAATTTTTTTGGTTTTTGATAATTTGGCATATGCTTGAATTGGCGCACCTCTACGTTCTGCACCAAAACTTGGAAAAGCCACAACATCCATAAAATTTCCGCTCATATATGCAGCTTCAACTATAATTTGAGAAGCGGTAACAGCCCCTTGACCACCTCGACCATGTATTACAATTTTAATTATTTCGCTTTCCTTATTTGTCATTTTTATTCAGATTTAGTTATTTCTTATTCTATTTATCTCATTTAATAGGAAATTCACATGGAAATTAAAATTTTTTTGAAAACTAGAGAGATTCATAACATTATTCGTAAAAAATTTAATAATTCCAACATCAATTAAAAAGTAAATATATAATTTTGATATTAAAATAAAATAAAAAAAGAGTGAAGGAATTGCGAAATGAAAAGGGATTTTTCGAAGGATATAAAGGAAGAAAATTGTTTTATCAATATTGGATTCCCGAATCTGGAGACTTTAAAGCAAGTCTCATCGTATTACATGGATTAGGCACTCATTCTCATCGAATAGAAACACCAGCGGAATTTTTTACAGAAAAAGGATATGGTGTTTTTTCTTTTGATTTGCGTGGGCATTGGATGAATATTAAAGAAGTTCCAGGTCATATTGAAAATATTGAAGATATCGAAAATGATATTAGTTTATTCAAGGATTTTATTATTAAGGAGACAGGAGAAAAGCCCTTTTTCCTAATGGGTCATTCTTTGGGAGGACTCGCGACCTTAATTTACGCGATCAATCATTCTGATATCGTTGGTGTGCTCGTTTCCTCACCTTTACTCAGTTTTAGTTCTGATATTTTTCTAGAAAAAAAAGTCGGCTCTTTTCTTGCTAAAATAAATCCTACAAGGATAATTGAATTTGAAATTGACCAAAATAAATTAACAACTGATTTAAAGCTTTTACGAAAACAAATCGCAGACAAACATAAACTTACACAAATTACATATAACACTTATTCGGAAATAGATAGTGCAATGAAGCGGGTAATGAAGAACGCCTTAAATTTGACTTGTCCTATTTTTATTATGCAAGCTGGTAACGATAAAATTACTGATAAAAAACAAGTAAGAATATTTTTTAAAAGAGTCAATTCTAAAGATAAGAGTTATAGGGAATATGATGGATTTCTCCACGACTTATGGCATGAAAAGGGAAGAGCCCAAGTTTATAGGGATATGTTTATCTGGCTTGAAAAACATCTTTAACAGAATTGAAACATGATTAAGGATAATCTTCATACAATTTTCTGATTATATTATCCAATTCTTTTTGGTTATGCTTTTCATACGCAAGTTCTCCACATTTATCTTCCAAATCATACCATCTTTCAATATATTTATTATTCATTATAGTTAGCGATGTTTTGATCAAATACATAAAAGATTCCATTCGTTTACTAAAAGTCCTCATGAATTTATTAGTCTCAACCTCGAGTTTGTCTGGGATAAAAATTCTTGTTGGAAAATTTAGATTTTTCAATTCTTCTAAACCAAATTTATCGGATGTGAAGAGAAGTTTTTTGGCATAGCTAAACCCAAATGCTAAAAGAGGTAATATGGTTGCTCCAGTTTGGGGGTAAATTCCAATGGCAATTTCCGGCATCCTAAAAAACATTTCATCAATTGATTTATCAGCAAATATCCGTAAATCGCTCGCCATAATAAGTTCCATTCCAAACCCGATTGCGGTTCCTTGAACTTGTACCACAATAGGCTTTTTCATCAATAACATCGTCTGGGTCACTTTTCTTCCAAATTCCCGCATTTTTTCAAGGTAATCCACATCATCTGCAGAGGCAGCTCGAATATCAATTCCAGAACTAAATACTTTTTTGCCTGTACTTTTTAAAAGAATACATTTCACTTTTTCTTCCTCATGAGCTTTTATTAGATGATCATACAATCCTTTCATTAATTCCCAATTGAATGCATGAGCCATATCGGGACGATTTAGGGTAATAATCGCAATATTTCGCTTTTTCTCATATAAAATAATTTCATTATTATT
>JAWOFX010000185.1:0-11676 GCA_046497275.1 Promethearchaeia archaeon
AAACCAATTTTGAAAGAAGAGCAAGGAAAATTTTATCAGAAGGGATTCATTTTTTCAGATGTCGGAGAGAGCCAAATCGCTCCATATGTGAGTGAGTTAGAAGAAAGAAATCCAGAATTATGGATTAAAACACATCCTAGAGTAGGATTAGCTGTAGAAGTTGAGATTTCAATCACATGTTTTGATAAACCCAAATGTGAAGAATTGATAAATAAAGTGTTAGATAAATTAAAGAATATTGTCCAAAATATAGGTGGAACAATTAAAAAAAAGTATGAATAAAAAGAGTTCAATTCCTTTATTGATTAATAAAACAAGGGATAATTAAATTTTGATGACACCTTGCGGGTGTTAATACTCGATAAGCTCTCGCAATTTATTGCGTTTCAGTTTATTTCATCGTCATCAATTAATATTTTGTTATTTCTAAAAATTCAACATCATCAGATACTCTAACAACACCAGGTTTTTTTTTATCTATAGTTCCAACAATCCAATTTGGCACATTTGAGTTTGAGAGGGTATTTGTGAATTCTTCAATCATTTTATTATCGATAGCTAAGAGCATACCACCAGCGGTTTCATGTGCTCGACATTCTTCAAAGGCGTATCCTAAATCAGCAGATAATTCTCTTGAGAGGTTAATAGAAGGAACCCTCTCAATAATCGCCGAGAGATTTGAATGTTGGAGTAACTCTTTTGTATGACCGGCTAAGCCAAAGCCAGTTATATCTGACATAGCGTGAACAAATGAAAAATCTTTGAATGAATGGATTGCTTTCACTACATCTTGATTGGGTGTGGTCATAACTTTAATCGCTATATCAATGGATTTTTGTAGCTCAGTGTTAGAATATGTTTCTAGAATTTCTGGCATATCCTTCAAAACACGATAAGCAGCCATAACTCCTTGTAGACCAATCGGTTTAGTAATTACTAATTTATCCCCATTTCTAACTCCACTCTTCCTTATAATGATATCTTTATCTACGATACTCGAGGCTTCACCACCCATTAAAGGCCAATCGCAATATATAGTGTGTCCTCCGACTACTTTTGAGTTAATCTTATTCTCCATAAAGTGTTTGATACCATTAAGAATTCCTTCAGCAATTTCAGTGGGTGTATTTGTATTAATTGCTAAAAAGACAAGCATTCCCCCGTTGATTTCAGGTACATTCATAGCAAAGATATCATTTGTAACATTACATGCCGTAATTTCTCCTTGAATTTCTGGTTCATCAATAATCGGGGTGAATATATCTAAATTTTTCACTAAAACCATATTTGTTTTTAAGATTGGAATAACGGCGGAATCTTCAATATCTCTCGCTAAACCTGTTCTCTGAAGAAGATTCTCTAAGCTATCTGGTCCGAGTTTACATGATCATCCGTGAATTTTTACCTGTGATGTGAGTCTATATTCGTTCTCTTTAGACATCAACCTCAGTCCTTTTTTTTCATTAACTTATATTATTTTATTAAATTAATTTATTTTTAAAATTTCTAATAGAGGAATTTAAATCAAAAGAGTTGAATCAACTCTCTTTTTTGTGTAACCATTTCCTTCAATTTTTCCAAAATCCTATTTGCTTCTTCTAAAGATAGGTTAGATTGGGCTATATCGCCATTATCAAGGGACACTGCTCCAAGTATATGAGATCCTAAATAGCATTCTAAACATTTTATAGATGGATCTCTTGAATATTTAGAAATTGATAAAACTAAATCTTTACCGTATAATAATGATCGATTTTGATTCTCAGGATTAAAGAAATATAGATAATTATAATGTGAATCATGAATATCAAATAGGATATAAGATTTATTATTATGTGTGAAAATATAGTGAATTCTTTTAATTTCCGTCTTTTTCATTTTTTTTATTTACAAATTTTTTAATATTGAGATATAATATTTATTATCATCTACTTGATTTCCCTCAACTCTATATCCGTTTTTGGAAAAAGGCTTTTTAATGTTGTCGAATTGCTCTCTATTTGAATAAAATTCTAAAGACTCGCCTTTATTCAATTTTTTCAAATTTATTTTTAATTTTAACATTAAATTCGTACAAGTTAAATCGATATAATTTGGTATTTCTTTCATTTCTTTCAGTGTCATTTTTATATTATTTCAAAAACCTATTATTCATATTTTGTAAATTAATAATTAATAGAAAATGATCCGTTTATGAGTTATTGATTGATCTGGTCTAGATAGGATCATTCCTCCTAAGTTATTAATTTTTTCGATAATATTATTTAAATTATTCGCTAAATCTAAATTTCGCATTTTTAATGAATCTTCAAAAACATAATAGTTTAAAAATTCCATATCCGAAGTCGCCATAATGATATCTTGGATATTAAATATTTTATTTTCTTCGGTAACTTTATGTTTAGTTGGTAAACAATAAGCACCATCTTCGATAAACACAAGTTCGGTAGGAATTTCATGGTTTGCACATGCCATGGCAAATGACAATCCTCCAAAAGTCCATTCCGACCCATATGGGCTATGTGTTATAAATACAATTATAGAAGGTTTACTAATTTTTTTATCAGGAATTTTTTGGACGGGGTCACTAAAAAATTGAACAGATCCCCAAGAAGGTGCCAGAATTAAATTTGACTCTTCATATTCATCGATAATTCTATTTAAATTGCAAAACATATAATTTGGAATTACATCATCAGATTGAATATATTTTTGGCTTTCTGGTTCTCGAATATGCCCTCGAGCGGTACCACATCGGGAACAAGATAACATTTTGAAATTTAGGTTATTTTTTTTTGCTTTTTGGTTCAAATAGACTAATTTTTTACCAATGTTCTCAAATTCCGATGGTCTTTGTCCTAAATGTCCTATATGTACTCCATCAAGATAAGTGAAAAATTTTGGATTTAAGTTATTATCAATCGCACTTTCCAAGAATTTTACAGCATTTACGGAAGTTCTGCTCATGTAAGGTCCTTGAAACTCTAAAAAACCTATTTGATTCCCATAATTTTTAGCATGAGTAGCATTAATAAGAGTGTGCCAAAATTCTGATTCTTTTTTTATTTTAAGGTTCCCAAAAGGTATATTTCTGGATATTTCTTTTTTAGGAAAATATTTTTCACACCTATTAAATTTTAATCCTAATAAGGATAATTCTTCTGAATCCAAATAGCACTGAAAATTATTTTTTGAAATCAGTTTTAACCAAGATTCTTGATATCTCTTATCAATCAAACTGAAAAGTGCGTCTCCAGTTAGAAAGAATCTTATCTGATCTTTTTCATTAAAACCCGTAGAATTCTTTTGATTTAAATTTTCTTCGGTTTCAATTTTATGAAAACATTCAGCCAACCATTCTATCCGTTCCAGTGGGATCTTTTCCATAAAAAGAAATAATAATTCCTTTCTCTTTTCCATATTTAAAAAAAAAATTTAAAAATTTCGTTTATTTCTATTGTATTGTTATTTTTAATTCCCACATACCAGGATCGAGTAATTTTGATTCAATTTTATGTCCCTTCTTTTTTATATCAGTGGGAATTGTATCATTTGCCGCGGGTGGATGATCAGTTTTAACAACAAGTACATCTCCAGAACTTAATTCTTTAACCTTATTTCTTACAGCTAATAAACAATAAGGACATACTTTACCAATAATATCCAACTCATATTCAGTCATTTTTTTATTCACCTCAAGGCATAATCATTTGAACTAATTGAATTATTACACCATGGAATAGAATCGCACCAACAATAGTTCCTGCTATGAAGAATAGGGATTTAAGGTTACCTTCAGATGTCATAACAATCTGTCGTAGTGGACATCCTCCTAATAAGACTCCGATAAATCCCATTCCAAAACCTCCAATTATGGCTAAAACTACATAAGAGAGGTTTGCAAGTCCTCCAGGAGCTCCAGGGATGGGAGTTAAAGGATCAGCTTGATTTACTACCCAAAAGAAGTTAGGAAACGCAACTGGAACTATTGCCCAAAAAATAAAATATCCGATGAAAGCACCGCCTATTAATGCCAAATATCCAAAGAATAATCTAGTATGTTTAAACATAAATAGGTCTCTTAGACCTCCAATTGAGCAAAATCCTGAACGCTGCGCTAGATATCCAATAATAAAGCCCAATATGAGTGTCATTATAGGAAGTACTAAGGCAGTGCTTGCAATAAGACCACTCATTTTATATACCCCTCCGTTTCATATAGAATAAAAGGAGAATCACTCCCACTGCTACTCCTCCCGCAATAGAAAAAATCCCTATTAATGCGATAAGATCTCCATATGCAAATCTTAACGCTAATCTGTATGGACATGCTCCCACTAATAAGGCAAAATTAATCACCGCGATACCTCCGAGAAAGTATAAAATATAATTCAGAATTGAACTTTTTTTTAAACGAAATTCCTTTTTTCTCTTAGCAGCAAAATATCCTCCAATCAAAACTCCTACGATTGTTAGGACTGGAGTTGTTGCCGAAAAAGGAGCAATTCCTAAACTCGTTCCCATAAAAGCGTTTGTTATTGCATTTACCAAATCTCTAGTATGACATGCAACACAGAAACCATATGCTTCTGGTCCACCTGCGCTAATTAATAATGCTTGTATTAAAGCGGCAAGAAGTCCAATTATGATCCCTAAAAAAGCGGGAATTCTAATAATACTTAACAAACTTTTTTTTTCATTCTCGTTTTTCATTTCAGAATCACTTTCTAAATACTTAAAAATTAAGAGAGAGAATTTTAAATTACTTATAAATCTTTTCGATAGTGTTTATCGAAATAATCGATATATTTTTCAAAATAATTAAATTTGAAATAGATTAAAATTAACCTTGATATAGATATAAAAATTATATTTAAAAAGCAAAAATTATCCGAAAACTAATGAAAAGTAGTAAATTGATCTATTTTGGTTAATTATTTCTGAAGACCAAACGATCAATTAAAATAAATTATGAGATTTACATCATCATGAGTATTATTCACGAGTTGAGATCTTATTTCTTTATCAAAATTTAAGAAATAAACAAACTTAAAATTTGTTCTGGTTTTTAATTCGTCAATTTGAAAATATTTTGGAAAACCATTATCTTTTAGTAATGATCTATTTCTTTAAATTTAGATTTATCGATTTATTAAATAAATAATTACGAAAATATTAATATATTCAGAAATATTTTTTTTATTAACAAGTATAATTTAGAAAAAATCGATTGAGTATTGAACATATGGCAGAAAAACAAATGATTTTTACAATCGCAATTGGAGATGGTGCGTACACAAAGGAAAGACCTTACACAATGTTACGGTTTGCCTATACTGCATTATTAACAGGCCATAAGGTTAATATTTTTCTTGTTGAAGACGGAATATTTGTAGGAAAAAAAAACCAAAATCCGACTACTTATGATAATATTGGCAAATGGTTAAGCGATGTAATTGAGGAAGGAGCAAATGTCAAATCATGTGGAGTGTGTATGAAAGCACGAGGAATGCCTGATGATGAACTAATGCAAGGAATTGAAAAAACAACCATGAATGGTTTTTTGGAAATGTGCGAAGAGGCAGATAAAATACTTTTCAGTTAAATAAATGGGTGTTTAAAAAATGAGTAAGACAATATTAAAATGTGAAGGAATGGTCTGTCCTATGCCCGTTGCGAAGACTAAGCGCAAGTTGCGTGAATTAAATTCGGGAGATATACTTGAAATCACCGGAGATTTTGCTGAGGCATCTGAAAATATAAAACGATTTGTGGAGAAACAAGGGCATAAAGTCTTAGAACATAAGATTGAGGGAGAGAATTATCACCTAAAAGTGAAAAAAGCATAAATGTTAGATTTTTCTTTCTTTTATTTTTTCTATTACATTTCAGCTTAAGAATAATTAAAATTAAGCTTGAAATTGATATTAGAATTGGATTTTAAAAATATTTTATCGAATAAATTATGAGAGAAGTAAATCAATCTTTTTGGTTAATCTCTTATGAAGATCAAAAGGTCCTTTGTAATGAATTATCAATCCAATTTCATCATGGGTATTACTAGCAAGATTTTTTTTTATATCTTTATCAATATGTAAAAGATATTTAAATTTAAAGTTATTTCCTGTTTTTAACTCAGAGACTTGAAAATATCTGGGAAAACTTTTATCTTTTAATATTTCAATATATTCTGGAATACGGAGAGTGATTTGCAAATCTTTAAAATCATAATTTGAAGGATTATTCAACCTTAGATTAATTTCCAATTGATTAATCATAGATTTAATATTTTTAAATACTTTAATTTCTTTAATATCACCTATATCTGATTGCAATTTAGCGGAATAAATTGAATCATCAATTATTTTGGCATCTAATTTCTTTTTATTAATGTATGTTAATGTTCGTTCCTTTATTTGTGAATTGTTAAGTCCCATATAATTTGAGAGAAGATCAAAATTGATAGGATTCACAATTTTAAGATAATGGTTTATTTGTTTAAGATATAGTTTATCTCTACCTTTCTTGACGAATTTCTTTGACTTAAGAATTAATAACTCCTTAGAAGTGTTCCATTTCTCCATAAAAGGTTTAATATATAAATCAAATCCATTTTGACCTTTCTTAAAAATTTCGTCCTTTTCTATGATACTTTCAATTTGTTGCTCCGTATCGTCGATAAAAGAATTAATCTGATTTGAATGAGTTTCAATAAGTTTCTTAGCTTCCTCAAATCCACCCTTTTTTATGAGTAAATCTAACTTTGACTCTAACTTATCAAAATTTTTATTAAATTTTTTGATCCCTTCAATTCCGTATGAAATAATTGATTGGATATGACCTTGAACGATTTGAAATGTTAATTCTTCACTTAATCCATCGATCTCATCATATTTTGTAATTTGTTCTGATAAATCAACTGCAGATAAATCGCTTATTATCTTTTGTTTCATATCTTTAATTTCTCGATCTAAATTGTTTAAAAATATTTGAATTTCTATTTTAACTGCCACCCAGCTGCTTAATAGTTCTTTAAATATGTCATCAAACTCAACATTATTGATCAACATTTCCCGGATATCTACATCTAATTTAAATAAATTCCTTCGGAGAAGGGAAATGTAATTAAAATTCTCATGAAACGAGGATTCTGGATACCATTCTATATTTTCAATATTCTCTTTTTTGACGATATTCTCATCTAATGATTTGCGCTTTATATAATCAAATTGGGCTTTAAGGATATCAATTCTGTCCATTAAAATATTTATTTTTATTTGAAGATTGGATTTATATTCTTGTTTTTTCTCCTCGCAAATATTTGATATAAATCCTTTTATAATACTTAACTCATCAATGATCTGAATCTTAGTTTCTTCCCATTCTTCAATTAAATCAAAAGCTAATCTTTTATATTCAAACCGATTTATTTCCTTATGAAATTCTTGAATATCTTTGATTATATCGTCATACATTTGGTTTAATTGTATTTCTGTAGTAGTAAATTTGAAACTCTTAATGTATGAATTAAGTTTCCGCCTGAATTCAACCGGAATCTTTTGAAATTCAAGAATTTTGTCCTCAAAATTAGAAAGTTGTTTGTTTATTTTCTCGATATATTCCTCAATATGAGGATATTTATCATTAATTTTCTCTAATGTGTAAATGATTTCCTTCCTAATTTCCAAGTCATTTTCTTGATCTAATTTATTATTCAATTCAATAGTTATCCAAAGAGCCATTTTTCTACTTTCTAATATGAGACAAATATTTTGAAGAAGTTGTATAGTTTTTTTACGCTTTCTCCAATATTTTGATTCCAATTTATATACTATTCTTGTTATCTCATTCTCTATTTCAACTTGATATTCATCAAAGAGACGTCTAAAAACTAATTCAATAGTCGCTCTAACATTTTCAGAAGGATTTTCTAATTCTTCAAATAAGTAAGGAAAAATAAAATCAATATGATTTTGAGATATTTGATAAAGAGCATTGCTCAAGGAATTTTTAAATATATTATCGCTTGATTCTGAAATAGAATGTATTAAATTGGCCCATATTTGTTCAAAATTATTTTTTGATATATTAATTAAAGCGTCAATTACTTTTACTTGAATTCGAAAGTTCTTATTTTTCAAAAATTTAATGATCTTGGGAATAAATGGAATTATTTCTGAAGATTTTTCTTTCCCAATTTCTCCAAAGAGCCAGAATACTAGTTCTTTCACCCTGGACTCTTCATTGTAAAGGAGATTTAACAAAATATAGAATATCTTTTCCTTTGAAAGAAAGTAATTTCCAAGAATCCTGAGAAGTTCAGCAGAAGCCCTTGCCACATCATCATCGTTATCTCTTAAATTGATAATAACCATAGATAATAATGGTTCAATTTCTTTAATTTTGGTATAATCTTGATTTATAATGTCTATTGTAGTATTTATTACGGATAATTTTACTTTCCAATCATTATCCATTAATTTTTCGGTATATTCGTTTAGTATCTCTTGTAAAATTTGTGAATCTATATGAAGGGACAAAATTAGATTTCCAATAATCTTAACTGCCAGTCTTCGTACAGGTGGATCGCTATCGAATAATCGAGATCTAATATCAGTTAAGTACTCTATTAATAAATTCGGTCTATATATTGCAATTTGATAGATAATCTCAAGAGCTATTAAACGAATCCAAGAATCTTGATCATTAATAAGAGGTGATACATTTTTAATTGCTTTTAGCGATATCTTTGGAGATTTATCGCAGATTATATTCAGAAGATTAAGACAGTTTAAAAGGATTTCTTTATCATCACTGGATGAAAATACCTCTATCGCCTCAAATATCTCATCTGTGGCCTTATCATACTTTCCTTCTAAAATATATCCTTCAATGTCTTTAATATCCAAATTTAAAATCCGCAAGATCTGATAATGTTATAATGCTAGAATTTTTATCCTAATAATATAAAAATGCTTTAATAATTGTTTCTACTTGAAAGTGATAATCTGGTTTTAATTTCCAAAATTAGAGCTTAAAAACAAAAAGAAAAAGGTTTTCAAAAATGAAAAAAATAAAATTCATTTATTAAGTTCGATAATAGCTGTCCCTTCAGTTGCCACTCGTTCTCGGTAAGTCAGAATTCCTCCATCAACGTCCTTGGTAAAGACCAGCCCCTTTTCATGATCCTTTTCTGTGACATATCCTCTCTCTCCCGCTTCGAATTGCTCAATAATATTAGCATCACTGTCCCGAATATCAACTGGAGTGATTGTTCTCTGGACAACATCCAAAAATACTTTATTCTTCTCTATTTTTTTAACAGTAGCTTCTGTAATTAAATTATCTCCACAACGTACCATACCGCGCATATCTACATCAATTTCAATTAGGGCTCCATCTCTCTCACCATTCAGAAAGTCTTCAAATAATTTTGTAATAAAGCCAAAACTAAATAATCCATGAGCTATTACACCGCCCAAACCTTGCTTTTCTGCTATATCATCACGAGTATGGATTGGATTTGTGTCGCCGCTAGCCGACGCGTACATTTTAAGTAAATCCCGTGTGATTTGATCAAATTTATCTTTAATAACTTGATCAACTTTTATATCAGTGATAGTTACCATCTTAATACCCTCCTGGTCTGACAGCCGCTCTTACTGTTGGCTTACAGACTAATTCTTTATTTTCATTCTTAACCGTGACCAATAATTCAGCAAAAAGAATCATATTTTTTTCAATTAACCATACTTTTCCCCATTCAGCAGTTACAGTTAATTTGTCTCCGTCTCTGAGATCTACGCAATCCTCCCAATTGTATTTTTGCCCTGCATGGAGCAATTTCCCAGGATCTAAAACAAATGTTCTAGTCTTACCATTTTGTTCTAATTTCATCCCTAAGAGTAATTTGTATAAAGCTTTAATTGTAAAATGATTAGCGAAAGCTTTACATGCAATAATACCATCCTCTTCTGGGCCAACATATTTAGGATCATCAATTCCAAAAACATCAGCAAAGTTCACTAGATCGTTATATCTGCATCGTATTCTTACTTTCCCAGGGACCTTTTTTCCTGGTAACTCCTTGATTAAAAACTCTGCATTTTCTTTCATTTCTTTTTCGTCCATTTTACTCTTGACACCTTTTAATGAAAAATTTTGGTTTTTTATTATTAACTATTTTTGCTTTTTTCATTATTTAATGTTTTCATTTTTTCTATCATTATTTTTATCTTAATAGAATTTTTCATTATAAGCGAAAAAATTAATCATTGTTTTGGGAAAGAGATAAAGAAAAATTATTTAATCATTCTAGTGTATTTCTTTTTATTTTCTGAAGAAGAGGAAAAGTATTCCAAAATTCTATTTTTATCCCCAGAACCATTTAGAAAAACACATTCTAACTTATAATTATCTATTAGCTCTAAGGAATACTGATCTATAGGTCTTGATAATTTAATATTTTCATCCGCTTCATTTAAATTTGCCAATAAATTATTTTGCTTTAATTTTCTTAATTCTTGTGTAGTAATAGTTTTTATCAGGTTAAAGTTTTTATCCAATATTCCATCGACATCTTTAATCAAATAACAAACGTTTAATGAACATTTATTTGCAATATATAATGCAATTGAATCAGAAGTGACAGTCCAACTATGTGGTAATTCATCTTTATCTTTTAAATATTTAAATGGTTGGAAAATAATTATCTCTTCACTTTCCGAATTATCTTTTAAAGTTTTTTGAAGGCTTGAGAATTCTGATATTAAATTTGTGTTTCTAAATTTATTATGAATGTTAAAAGCATTCCAATTCATTGCCAAAATCGCTTCCCAGTGAGCTAGGTCATCTCCTAAATGCGATTTCTTATCAATGTAACGTATAAAATTCGCATAACTGCCTCCACCAGGAATAATTATAACTTTTTTTATAATATTTTTCTTGAAAATTAACGTTTTAAATTGATTAATGGATGAGGTTAAATTATTCTCATGTTCTATTATTGCTCCTCCTAATTTCACTAAAATAATATCTTTAAAGCTCATTTTTCTCAATTAAATGCCGATAATAGAATGCTCCCGCAACAGCATAAGCAGAAGAGCTAATATTATCTGGTATTTTAGTAATTTCTTCATATTTTTTAATAATGTTAAAATCTAAATCGTTTAGAACAGGTTTGATGAGGAAATCAGCTGATAAGCCCGTAATAATAAATTTAAGATTATTATCAGTATCAGTATACTTTTTAAGATCGTGGATGTGTAAGAATTCTCTTATCTCTTCATGGATTAATTCTTTTTGTTTGTTATAAATGTAGATTGCAATTTTATCTAATTCTTTTCTTGAAATCATATTCAAATCAGCACATACCATTCGTGATAAACGTGCATAACAATCTTCAATGGATTTTGATCTATTATCTGCCGTGTCATTTATATATTTTCTTTCAGAAATATTGTGGAGAATTCGATGTACATCAGATATTAAGGCAAATTTTTCAAATGATAATCGTAAATTACTTCCTCTATAAGGAATATAATGAGTAATTGAAGGGATTGTAGCGCGCAAACCTCCAGTATATATAAGTTCATGATATTTTAATCTCTCAAGATCAGTTTTTCCTTTTGTATCAGGTAAGGATTTAAAAATTGGAATAAGATCAATAGTAGTAGA
>JAWOFX010000010.1:0-6816 GCA_046497275.1 Promethearchaeia archaeon
GTTAATAAATTAACTCAAATTAATATAATTATAAGGAGTACATTAACTATATTGAGCTGTTTAATTTGAATAGATTAATATATTCTACTTTATCATATGAGTCTTATTATGTAGCCATTAGCTATATGACCTATATTAAATTTTAAAAATTTATTCTAAAATAATACATTTTTATAAAAATTAAAACTCCAGAGATCAAACAATATGTCAGACGAATCTAAAGAAGAAGAGAATGAAAGGGAATCAAATAAGGAAGTTGAGAAAGTAAATAAGAAATTACTGGCAAAAGCTAAAGATTCAAGGGATTTAATAGACAAACATCTTAAGGATTTTGAAAATAGCATAGAAGAAGCGAAAGATGGAATGGAAAACAAAGATATTCAAGAGGACACGACTGATGAGGAAAAAGAAACAATCGATGAAAAAAAAAACGAACCATCAACACCAAAAAAAAGAATGGAAGAG
Organism: Promethearchaeia archaeon; assembly: GCA_046497275.1. Taxonomy (GTDB): domain Archaea; phylum Asgardarchaeota; class Lokiarchaeia; order Sigyniarchaeales; family SOKP01; genus TEKIR-8. Next base: position 466 of record JAWOFX010000010.1, read on the forward strand.
GTAAGCAGAATAACCAAAGATAAAGAGAAATATTTAGAAGCATTACAAGAGACAATATCTTCATTGGAAGAAAAATATAACCATAAAGTCGAAGAATTGCAAAATTTAGAAGATACTATGGAAATCACAAAAGAGAGTAAAAACAATTTAGAAACAGAATACCAAGAATTATTAGAAAAAAATGAACAAGTGGTAAAGAATTTTGAACAAAGACAAATCGATTTGATGATTCTGTCTGATGATGTTAAAGAAAAAGTAGCCGAGAGAGAGAATCAAAGAAATAAATTACAAGATATTAAAGGAAAGATTGAAGAAAAAGAGAATCAACTCAATAATAAGCAAGAATCTTTAGACTCATTAGAAAAGAAACTAAAAAGTTTAAAAGCTGAAAATGAAGCGATTAAAGCTTCTATCGGTAAGAATAAGACTGAATTAGAACATTCGAATAACTTGATAGACGCTAAAGAAGAAGAATTAAATCACTTGAATACACAAATAGAGAATAAAGAAAAGGAATTAAAGGAGATGGAAGAGGATATAGAGAGGTATAAAGATGGTTTTCCAGAAATAAAAAAACAGAGAGATACTTATGAGCAACTTTTAGAAAAATATAAATATCAAATGACGGAAAAGCAACAACAAGTTGTAGAATTAGAATCACGTATTCAAGAACTTAATGACAAAAAAGAGAATCTACAAGAAGAAATCTCAAAAGTAGAGGAATTAGTAAGTGCACATGAAGCGAGATTAAATGAAATTAAGAAAAATATCGAAACAACTAAGGATGAATATAAAGAATGGCAGGATAGGTTAGAATCTGTTTCAGATAAATATGAATCCGTTTCAGAGGAACATGAAAGATTAAAAAATGTAAATGACTCAATCGAAAAAAGTATAAGTGAATCGCAAAAAGTTTTTCAGGATTTAAAAGGTGCATTAGAGGGACAAGAAAAAGAGATAAGAGATAAAGAAAGTCGAATTCATCGATTGGAAGTTTTGGGCATAATTTATCGTTTATCTAAATTTTTTGGTGGAATTTTACTTGGATTTTCAATTCTTTTCTTGATATTTGGAATAGGAATGTTTTTAAGATTCTTTAATTTTGGATTTGATGATATATATGTTGATTTAATTGCTCTCATGTTTACAGTCAGTTCAATCTTAATGCTTGCTTCTGGAATCTTCCATTTGGAGAAATCTTAATGAGCTTAATTAATAAATTCTCAATATATTATTATTTAGTCTTGAATAAGAAACTTCCAATAAAAAAAATGATTAAAGATGAGAGATGAAGGAAGAGAAGGATTGGATGAAATCGATGATAAGTTTGAGAAGAAATTAGGTCTTTTTCCGCTTATAGTTCTAGGCCTTTCATCCTTAACGGGGGCAGGAATTTATTCGTTATTAGGACCCTCGGCTGAGATCGCAGGACAATCGATGATAATGTCTTTTTTCATCGGTGTAGTACTCGCTTTTTTTCTTGCAGGATTGTATTCTGAATTAGTTGCGATCAATCCAGAAAGTGGAGGAGCTTTTGTATTTGTTGAAAAAGCTTTTGGAAGAAAAGCTCTGTATCTTGGTTGGACCACATGGCTGGCTAATATGTCCTATGGTGCACTAGTTGCCCATACAGCTGCCATATTTATTACAGGATTATTTAATATTCCTACTGGTTATAGTTTACTCATTGGAATAGGATTCATAATTATAATGAGCGGGGCTAATATACTTGGTTCAAATTTTTTATCAAAGGTTCAAATTCCATTAACATTCGCCCTTATATTTTCGCTTGTTATCGGTTCGATATATCTATTTTTAAATCCGGATCCTTCCTTTAATTGGAATATACGTTCCTTTATGCCTTATACTATCATTCCCACATTTATGGCTGCAGCATTAATGTTTAATATATTTATAGGCTTTGAGGATATTTGTGCTATTTCAGAAGAAACAAAAGAACCAGAGAAAAATATTCCAAGAGCATATTTAGTTATGCTTATTGTTGCATCTGGATTCTATTCAATGGTTATATTCTCATTACTTATTTCAACATCAATGGAAGCCATAATTGGTAGCGAAATCGCATTTCTGGAGGCTGTTGAAGAGAATCCAATTGTGTATTTTATAGTTTTTTTTGGGGCAATTTTTTCACTTATAGCAACATCAGGAGTAGCTTTAATGACTTCGTCTCGTAATGTTTTTGCGCTCTCTAGAAAAGATTTTATTAATAGAAGATATAGTCAATTAGATCCGAAAACAGGTACTCCCGTAAAAGCAATTTTTTTATCAACTATGATAACTATTTTAATTTTAATCAGCGGGCAAATAGAGTTTTACGCATCAATTTCATCAGTATCTTACATGCTTGCCAAAATAGCTATGGGGATGTCGGTCTTTAAATTTCGCAAAACATATGATTACCCAAAAAAAGCTTTTAAACTACCAGGGCACCCTATTAGTACACTTATTGCAATTGGAACTGCCTTTTTATTGATAATCTCTTTAGGTTTAGATAGCATTCTCGTTGCATTATTTTGGTTGTTAATTGGATTAATTCTTTATTTATTTTTCAGCAGTAAGAGAAGGGTTTATGGTACTGTCTTTTTAGTCTCAGCTTTCTTATTTACACTTTCTGATATGATGATAGGGCTCATAATCCTTGGTGTAGGTTTTATTTATTATTTATTAACAATTACCGATCGCAATTCTTTAAAACTGATATTAGCTGGAATGAAATTCTTTTTTATCATTTTCATCGGGATAATGATTTGGCTTATTAAGAATATTGGAATATTAGATGCGTTTAATCCGACATTTATTCCATTTTTTGATAAGGTTTTACTAAATATTTTAATATTCATTTGTATTTTTTCATTAGGGACCGTATTATTAGATATAATTCCTCTTAAAGAATGGGTATATTATTTCATTAGGAAAAAGGAACAAGAACAAGTTGCTATTATCGTCGGTTCCGGTCAAATAATTGAGTTAGAACCAAAAAAACGTAAAATAATTCATATTATAAATGACATTATAGGAATCTTTCAAATTCTCTTTTTTGTATATATCATTATACTCGTAAGCTTAATTGGGTTAAATGTCATTTCCATTCAAATCTTCTTTTCAGAAATGGTTAGCGAATTCATTTTAATGGTTATCTTAACAATTTTTGGATCTATCCTCTTAAGCTCAGGGTCATTTTTAATTTATATTAATATAGAATCTAAAGGAATTGGAATCTAGAATCTAAAGGAATTGGAATGCATTTTAAAGAGCGCACATCTCTGTGGACCGCAACACATACGTGAATTGGCATTATGTAGTACTACTACACATAAACAGTTTGAGTCTTTGCCAAAAATTCTTTTAAACTCATTTGATACCTTTGTGGTTTGATGTTACTTATTCCCACTTTGTTGTTTAACTTTAATTCTTTGGTGGGGCGTCCGTTTGAGGCGGAAAATTTTATGGGTGGGGTAGTGGTAAATTTAGGAACCCTTTTTTTTGCTTGTTTTGGGCTTATCCTTTCATATTTTTTCAGATTTTCTTGAGCTTTTTTAACTTCAGAGATGGAAAAATCTTTTGTAGTTCAGTTTAGATTTGAAATTTCAAAATATGAAAATTTATAAAAATTATATATACCCACTCTCCGAAATTAGAAATCTATTATATTCCCATTAAGATCTCTATAGTTTCTATATTTCTCAATCTCAATTATTATCAAAGTTTAGGAACAATATTATTTGCTGTTTTTATGAGATTTATTATTAAGAATGTAGTGATTCAATCTTTAGTATATTTTCTATAATATGTTTAAAATTTATTATTGAACATCTTAAAATCATTTAATTTGATACTTTCAATGTTAAAATACTTATACTATAAAACATAAGCTAATGGATAAAATCATTTTAACCCATAAATTTTAGAAGATGAATTAGTTATAATTTGTATATTTCATCCAAAAATTTTTATTTTTTTGATATGTTCATAATTCAATTTTCAATCAATAAATAGAATGTGATATGTATGGCAGAAGTAGAATGGAAAAGGAATATCATTAAAACAATTATTTACAGAATCATTACACTAATTTTGGGAACAATTACAGTATTTTTGGCTACAGGAGATCTCGCCGTTGCTGGAATCGTTGCATTAATAACCGAAGCAGTACAATCTGTAAATTATTTTATATTTGAAACTATATGGGATACTTATGAAAAAAGAAGATTGCGTGAGAAATTCGAAAAAGAACTGATTAATAGAGAAGTTGATATAAAAATTAAATATCTGTTCCTGAAAGATTTGTCTTATGAATTATCTCAAATGGATACGTTTATTGCTGATGTTTATAATTCTATTTTGGATTTTTATAATAGAATGTTAAAGAATGAACAACTTAAGGATATTCATGAGGATATTTTAAAACATAGAGAACATTTCATAAAGGTACATGCGCGTAGGAACTTCCCAGAAAGAGAGGAACTTGAAGTGATTAAAGATCTATTGGAAGAAAAAGACTTGGAAAAAAAAATAGAGGAGAAGGAGGGAGAGGAAAAACAGGATGAGGAAAAACTTAAGAAAGCAGATATTGAAGAAAAGGATAAAAATAAGGAAAATAAAGAAGAAGAAGACTTAACTCCAGGGGCTATTGAATAGAAGATTCTCCAACCTAAAAATGATTTAGCTTTTTTATTTCATCTTTTTGTAATATTATTTCAGAGGCTTTAGCATTTTCTTTTAAATGTGAGATATTTGCTCTTAATAGCTTTTTCCAGCGCTCATAAAACTTTTCTGATTCTCCTGGAAAAATTCCATATGTGCCCATTCCTAAAATAGGAATTTCCTCTTGTGATTTGTTTAACTTAATGTATCCCATATTGAATATATAAATTATTAGAGATTTTAATCATGCTGATTAAAATTTATCAACTTTAAACGAAAATATTTACTAGATTAATTTAATATTTAATAGTTTTCTAAATAAAAAAAATATTTAGGCGATTAAGAACGTGTTGTTCCCAAAAATTAATCTTCATATTCACTCCATTTATTCTGACGGTAGAAATGATATAGGCACGATAGTTAAAAGGACAATTAAATTAGAATTTAATTTTATTGCCATTACTGATCATTTTTCTAATGCCTGGAAATCGGGAGTTATTAAAACCTTAGATTCTTCTAAAAAGATAAATCTTTATTTAGAGGAGATAGAACATCAAAATGATTATCTAATAGGAAAGAATGTTAATCTAAAAATCTTAAAAGGGATTGAAATAGATTTAGGCAGTTCTTACAAATATATTGAAAAACTAATTGATCCCAATAGATTCGATTTAATCTTACTAGAGTATTTAGAAGATTCCGAATCAATTGGATTTATTAACAATTTAATCAGAAGTTGGAAAAATAAAATTCAAAATGATAATCCGTTTCCAATTTTAGGATTAGCTCATTTTGATCCTTCCCATTTTGCGTATAAAAACACCCAAACCTTATTTAATTTCATGGAAAGCAATCAAATTTATTATGAATTTAATTCTGCGTATTCTAATTATTATTCCAAAAAATACCAAGAAATTTTTTTTGATAAATTAAAAGAATATGATATTCCTGTGGGAATCGGAAGTGATTCTCATAATATAAATGAACTAAAATTTATAGAAGAACCTTTTGAAATGATAAAATATTATGGTTTAGAAAAGAACTACACATTACTAATAACAACCTTAAATGAATTTAAACATCAATAAAATTTTACTCTCATCATTTTTTTTCCAATTTGTTTCTATTTTAAAAAATGGACTATGCATTTTTAAGAGTGCACATCTCTGCAACCAGCAACACGTTTGTGAATGCGGTATTAGGTAAAACTACTAATAAACTTCACACATAGGCAACACGAGTCATCTTTAAAAACTCTCTTGGACTCATTTGATGCCTTTGCGGTCTAACTCTGCTTTCATTTAATCTGGCTTTCCTTTTTAATTCTTCTGAGGGAACTCCATTTGAAGGGCAAAATCTAATCGGCGGGGTGGTGATAAATTTAACAAACCTTTGTCTTGCTTGATTGGTTAAGGGTCGGCGAGGATCGGAAATTAAGCGTAAATTGTAGGCGATGGCTTTATGAGAAAGGAGCTCTGGATGTTGTTTTCTGCCGATATTAGCCGCACCGTTGATATCTCCGTGAATGATTTTTCCGTTCCTTGTTCGAAATAGCCCATTGTGTTTCACTTTATTTTGGGTAAATCTGCGTAATCCAGCATATTCATCATTTGGTTTTTTCCCTATCGCTTCATTGTCGATATATGAACATTTGCTAGTATACCATTCGGTTGTGTAATCCACCGT
>JAWOFX010000055.1:0-10897 GCA_046497275.1 Promethearchaeia archaeon
GCTGCTCAAATAGATAAATATGGGAATATAAATACCACTGTTGTTGGTGATTACGAAATAAACAATAGATCTGATATGAAACTTCCTGGCTCGGGAGGGGCTAATGAATTTGCGGGTCATAGTAATAGAACAATCTTCACAGTGGTTGGAGGAAAATTTGTTGAGAAATTAGACTATTTAACTACCCCAGGATGGTTGGATGGAGGGGAATCAAGAAGAAAAGCAGGATTACCAGGAGGGCCTTCAGCAGTATTCAGTCAGTATGGTGTTTTTAGGTTTTTGGAGGATTCAAAAGAAATGTATTTAGCAGGCCTTTTCCCAGATACGACTATAGATAATATTCGAGATATGATTCCTTGGGATTTAAAAACTGCAGAAGATATTGGGAAATCTTTAAAGAAGATAGCGAATCCGAGTCCTGCAGAATTAAAATTCATAAGATCCTTTGAACCATTTCTTGGAATATCTGGACACGAAGGGAGACTCCTCCAAGTGAAAGCATTATCAAATTATTATGAAAAGAAAGCTCATGGCGAATTATAATTTCTTTACATTCGCATATTCCAATATTAAATTACTGGAAAACAAAAAACCATTAATAAAAACAATGTGTATATAGTAATGAATATTCATAACTAACTAAAATAAAAAATCAATTAAATTTTAAGCCATAAAATATTTATCAAAATTAGAGAATTTATTAAAAATCTATAAATTCAAGTCGGAGATTGGAATTATGGCAGACCAAATGAAAAATTATGAATGTGAAATATGTATAATAGGAGCTGGTCCAGCGGGTTTAAGTGCAGCAGTTTATTGTGGTCGCGCTGGGAGAAATACATTTATTATCAAGGGAAAACAGAAAGGGGCCTTAGAAAAAACTAAAGAGATTGAGAATTGGATCGGAGAACAAAAGATCGAAGGACAAACATTATTAAAAAAATTTGAGCAACATGCTAAAAATGTTGGGAATGTGACAATGATAGACGGAGATGTTATTTCATTGATGTTAGGGATGGGAAAAAACATGATCTCTACGAGATCCGCAAATATAACAGCAGATGCCGTTATTATTGCGACAGGAATGGGTGCTCAAAAGGAAATAATGGAAGGAGAGTCTAATCTCATAGGTTATGGAGTTTCATATTGTGCCCTCTGTGATGGACCTCTATATGTAAATAAGGAGGTATATCTGTATGGAGAGGATGAAGAATTAATTGAAGACGCCCTCATTCTTGATCAGATGGGTTGTAATGTTAATATCATAACACCTGTATCCATTGAACAATTACCAGAAAAAATAAAAGAAGCAGAAGAAAAGGACATTAACCTCATTACAAATGCTGAAATTCTTGAAGCAGAAGCCAATTCAGAAGGAATTTTAGAAAAAATCAAATATAAATCAAAAAAAACCGATGAAATAAATGAAATTGAATTGGATGCTTTATTTATTTTTTCCTATGTACCCTCTAATTCGATCTTTAAAAAGGGTGGTGTTGAACTTAATGGAAAAGGCAATATTGCAGTTGATGAAAATCAACAAACTAATTTAAAAGGGGTATTTGCTGCAGGGGATGTAACGGGAGGAGTATTTCAAGTGGTTTTTGCGGTAGCTGAAGGGGCAAGAGCAGGTATCAATGCAGCTAAATATGTACGGCAATTACAGAAAGAATAGAAATATAAAAACTAATTCTTAATAATATTTCTTAAAATTATATCACCTACATAACATACGAACTTTTGTAATATCTCAGTAATATCTCAATTGTTATGAGTGATTACAAGATTTCTGATTTTATTGATGATTTCCTTATCGCAAAAGAGGTGGAAGAGGGATGCCGACCATCAACTATTCGAGCTTATCGTTATGATCTTGAAAAATTTGAAAAAATTTTGGGCGACTTAGAAATTAATCATCAATTAATGCGTCAAAAAGTTAGATATTTCTTGAAAAAATTAAAGGATAAGGGATATACTAAAAGATCTATTAGTAGAAAAATTGCTTGTTTGCGTTCATTTTTCAAATTTCTCACTTTAAATGAATATGTTGAAAAAAATCCAATGAATACGATCAAGAGTCCAAAAATTAGAAGTGAAGAAAGTCTTCCAAAATTCTTAGATTTGAAAGATATGAAAAAAATATTTGAGGATCTTAAAAATCGAAAGATTTTCAACTCCAAAAAGAGCAAAAGATATTATCTAATGGTTCGAATTTTATATGCAACCATGGCAAGAGTAAGCGAATTATGTAATATTAGAATTAGAGATGTAAATTTCGAAAAGGGATATATACGACTTCGGGGTAAAGGGAATAAAGAACGAATCGTGCCCATTGATTCAAAGACACTCTATATTATTAAAGAACATTTAGAGAATAGATTAGTATATGAACCCGATGATTTTTTAATGGTTAATACCCGCAATGAACAATTACAGCCTAGAGTTGTTCAAAATGATATTAATATCATTAAGGAAAAATGTGGATTTCCAGAGTCTAAAGACATTACACCTCACGTTTTTCGGCATACAGGCGCTACACATTTACGAAGATCTGGTATGGATATTAGCGAATTACAGGATATATTAGGACATTCTTCCCCTAATACAACTCGTATATATGCAAAAAATGATATAACTAAATTGAAAGAGTCTTATAGTATGATGCATCCCTTAAGCAATTCTAAGGAGATTTGATTTTTTTTTATCTATTTTTTAAAAATGTTATAAGGAAAATATTAAATAATCTTCAATTTAAAGAAATTTAGTAATTATTTAATCTAGTATATTAGAGGGATTGATAATATTACGACAATTCAGAGATCGCTCTTTCAAGGACTATATCTTCTTTTCTTCTTAATGATTCTATTGTCGGAATAATTTCGATATCGGGAGAAATACCTACACCCTCAAATTCGGAGCCATCTGGAAAATATGCCCGTTTTGCTCCAACATAAATAGTAATCCCATTATCGAAACTATATTGGTAGGGCTCCCCTGTAGTTCCCTTTGTTTTTTCTCCAATTATAATGGCTCTCTTATTATCTTTAAAGGGTTGGACAAAATCTTCCGCTGCGGAACCCGTCATCCCGTCTGTTAAAATCGCAATCTTTCCTTTATAACACTCTTTAATAGGTTTTTCATAAGTACTATACCATAGCATATGAGGATCTTGAAAATATGAATATTGTTGAAATTTATTATAAATTTCGGAATATCCCTCATTTAAAGGGTCATGTTTATCTAATAACCTTTTGAAGAACTCTGAGTAGTATCGAAAAACTCCAATGCTAAGCTTTGTGGATACACTCCAAGATCTGTAGGGTCGATCCATCAAATTTGAAATTAATTTTATGGGAGTGGAGCCCCCTGAATTTTTTCTTACATCGATAATGAGGGCTTTTGAATCCAAAGATAATTCTAAAAATTGTATTACTTCCCTCTCATATTTGGGTAATCCAAAACTTGGAATTTTGATATATACTATGTCTTTATCTTGGATTGATGTTTGAGTTGGTTTTAAAGGATCTATTTTACTGCCAGAACTATTTTTTTTCCGAACTTGTTTAATTTCTACATTTTTTCCATCTTCAAGAATTATGGAAAATTGCTTTGGAAATAAAAAATTAAAACTATAAAACTTGTTTCTTTTCGCCCTTTTGCTGGATGCTGAAATGTATTTTTCCATCCTACCAAAAAAAGCGTTAAAATCCTCGTTATTTATAGATGCTATTATATCTCCTGGAGATAATTCGGATTCCTTGGAAGAAGTAATGACCCATTTATCTTTTAAATATGTGAATGTAAAATCGAAATTCTTTCCATATTCTAATTCCAACCAATTATCTTTATACCATGTATGACCGTTTTGAAGATGAGAAAAAAATTCCATCATGATAAGGTCAAATTCGTAACGATTGGAAGTCCGTGTTATGCGTGGTATGATCATATTATATAAAGTATCGATTTCGAGTTCGGGAATGGATTTCCAATGGGCAAAATAAGTATTTATGGCAGAATAAGTCTTAGAAAGAATGAATATTCGTAGAGATAAATCAATGTCTTGAGAATCCATATTATTTTTTATTATTTAAAGAGATAAGAAGTTTGGCATAAAAATTAGAATAATCTAAATCTTAAGGACTAACGCTGATCTAAGAGTTTGATCGAGATTAATCTAGCTCCAGACCCTCAACGACGTCCTCAACATCATATGGCAATATTATTTTTATTTCAATTTGCTTAATCTGACATTTTATATGGCTCTCTCTAAAATGAAATAATATCAAAAATAATATAATTTTTTTTAATCAGAAATTTTTAAGATAATTTCATTAATATATAAATTACTAAACACTTCTTACATTATTATTAAATGTAAATATAAGAAAATTTAAGTTGAAAACTTCTATATTAATATAAAATTGAATGAGAACATATTTGAATATAAGGTATAGGTATGGATGAAGATAAATTTCGAGCCGAATTCAGTAAAAAATCTGTGTTTCGCCAAGCTAGTTCGTTGGACTTTAGCTATGTTCCTGATACCCTATATTGTCGTGATGAAGAAATCAAACAATTGATACATAATTTCCGCAGAATTATAGAAGAGGATATGCAACCCACTATTAATATACTGATAACTGGAAAAGGGGGAGTGGGAAAAACTGTCACCGCACGATATTTTGGAAAAAATTTCAGAACAATTGCCATAGAGAATAAGGTCAAAATATTTATTGAATATTTTAATTGTATTAATTTTCGATCCAAAAGTAAGATAATTAGAGAATTATTAGCAAAATATACCCATGGATCAGGTAGAGGTTTTTCAGATGATGAAGCAATTAAGCTTATACTTTCCAAACTTATTCGGGATGAGGGTTACATCTTATTAATCATTGATGAGATTCATTTATTGAAACCAAAAGAAGTGTGGGCTTTATTAGATATTGCGGAATCTTATGGGCATCAAAATGCAAAATTATCGATTCTTCTTATTTCAAGGACTAAGGATTGGATGCGTATCGAGACTGAGAGAATTCTAAGTCGATTAAATTCTAAAATAAGGCTAAATCCTTATAACTACGAAGAATCATTAAAAATCCTTAAATACAGAACTGAAATCGCCTTTAAAGACGGAGTTATTAGTGAACAAATCATTGAGATGATCTCTCAGATTGTGGTAGAACATGGAAATATGAGACATGGAATTGAAATTCTTAGAAAATGTGGCTTATATTCAGATAAAGAAGGATTCGATTACATTACCGCAGATATGGTTAGAGAAGCATCAGATCAAGTATATCCTACTTTTCGTGGAGATATTGTTGATCAATTGAATGATCAAGAATTATTTGCGCTTTATGGAATTGCACAGTCCTTAAGAAATAGAGAAGAGCCCTATACCCTAGTAGATGATGCATATGAACAATATCAAATAATATGTGAAACTTATGATGTTAATCCCCATGTAAAAATGAGTTTCAGAAAATATGTGCGACAATTAAATGATTTAAAAATAATAGCATCAAAAACCGTAAGAATAGAAGAAGATAAAAGAGGACGGCATTTGGAAATAACTATGCTTGATATTCCACCAAAAAAGTTAATAGAGTTATTAGATAATATTTTTAGTAAAAAATTCTGATTATTATATTTTCAAAAATGATTTGAACTAATTTCAGTGAAGAAATTATTTTTTTTATATTTTAATATCTCTCTTTATCTTCTTTGGAACGACTATACCATTCTAACCATTCTTTTTTGCGCTGACGAGATTTTTCAGATTCATCTGCATCATTTAAATTTTGTTCCTTTATTTTTTTCCAGTAATTATCTAATTCATAGCGCGTCAAAGATAATCCACAAGAATTACACACCATGGATTTTAGGTTAGGATTGTATGTCATTTTCCCAGCACACTCAGGACATCTACTAGGCATCTTAAAAAACTTTTTTCTTTCTTTTAATTAATTAAATTCATTAAAACTAAAATAATTTTCGTATAATTGATAAATAGAACATTTATTATCAGTGTAGGATTTTAAAATATAATTTAATACTACTTAAATATTAAAACTGAGCAATGAAATCAGAAGTTTATTATTTCTCGGCCCGTGCTAATGAATATAAACAGAGTATGAGCCGTTTTAAAGGTCCTTTGGCATTGAAACAAATTGGAATCGAAGAAAAAATCAAAAATCATGAGAAAGTTATCATAAAAACACATTTTGGAGCTTTGGAAAACACACGATATATTCGACCAAGTTATATTAGATTTTTATGTGATTATGTCAAAAGTCTTGGTGCTTATCCAGCAGTTGCTGAATCTTGTGGATGGGGGATCCCTGGGGCAAAAGGTGAATATGGTGGAAGGGCAAATGAAAGAGAATATTTAGAAGTAGCATTAAAACATGGTTATACAGAAAACACAATGGGAGCTCCTATTTTTATGCTTGATGGTCCCGAAGGGCTTGATTATATAATTCAAGACATTGATGGTAAATTTTTTAACCAAGTAAGAGTTGCGGGAAGATTAAGAGAATATAATCATATGATATTAGCCTCACATTTTAAGGGGCATTCAAGTGCAGGATTTGGGGGATCTATTAAGAATTTAGGAATAGGATGTGCATCAAAGGGTGGCAAAGTAGAAGCACATACTGGAAAAACATTTGAGTTTAATTTCGATAATTGCATGCCAGGTTGCAGTAATTGTATAGATATCTGCCCGACAGGAGCTTTAAGAAGAAATGAAAATGATCAAATGGAATTTATAGAAGAAAAATGTCGATATTGTTATATGTGTAAATCTGTTTGTAAAAATAAAGCCATAAGTATAGGAACTGTTCCTCGAGAACAATTTATATATCAAATGGTAGATAACGCAAAAGGAGTTGTAGATTATTTTGGAAATGATAATATATTCTATATTAATTATGCTATTGATATAACTTGGCAATGTGATTGTTCTGGAAGCTCTGATGTACCTTTTGTAAGTGATATTGGAATTCTTTCAAGCAAAGACCCTGTTGCTCTTGATCAAGCTTGCGTTGATTTAGTCCACAAATCTTATATGAATTTAAATTCAGTACTTGGAGAGATAAACAAATTTTCTCCTTTAGAGAAAAGAGAGTGGTTTTCATTTATCCCAAGGTATGATGACGGCGATGAGATAAACTTAAATAAAGATGGCGTTCCTTCTCAACATTGGGAAACTCAATTAAAGGCAGGAGAGAAAATTGGTTTAGGAACCAGAGATTATGATTTAATTCCTATTAAGATCGAACCAGAAGAATAAAAAAATAATTTATTACTTTATATATAATTCTTTTATTTAGGATGAAATATCTAAGTTTGAGAAAGCTATATAAGGTAAATAACTATTTCCTGAAAATTTTCGTTCTTTCGAAATAAAAACACAATTTTTAATCATTTTTAATACGTTACCGCTGAGATTTCCTCCTTTAATTGCCGTATCTAGTTTACCGTTCTTTATATAATATCCATTTCTTATTTCCGTTCCAAATGATCCAGAATATTTATCAGGATTCAACCAAGAACATTTCTCGATCAAATAACCCTCTTTGATATTTGAAATCATCTCCTTTAGTGATATATCTCCCGCTTCTATTTCAAAATTAGAAATTGTATTTTCAATCGTTCCATTTGGACTTCTAATTCCATTTCCTGTTGATTTTCTATTTTCTAAAATAGCATATTTTTGGTCAAATAATTGATTCATAAATATTCCCTTATCAATCATCTTTATTTTTTGATGTGGATTACCTTCTCCATCCCATGGATTCGTTCTTAATCCACCATCTAACAGACCGTTGTCTAATATACTAAGTTTTGAATCGGCTATTTCTTGAGATTCCTTAAAAAAGGATTGATTATCGTGATATGCTTTTCCAGAAGAGTGGAATCCAATAACAGGAGCGAGAGCATCTCTTAATAAACCTGGTGAAAAAATAACTGTAGCATTTTTATTGGGAATGGGTTCTTTTGCGTTAAGATTTGCAAGCGCATATTCACTCCACTGTTCAATTCGATTTATAAGATCCAAATCTGATAATCTGCTTATGTATTCAACATCCCAGAATTCTGAGAGTTTCTTCTCTCTTTCAGCTTTTATTGCAAATTCCAGATAAAAATAAGATTTTGTGGAAGTTAAATCTAATCCAGAAGAATTTAGTAGATTTATATAATCAATATGCAACCTCAGTCGCCCAAAAGTGGATTGTGTTTTTTCAAGGTTAGAAATCTTAGATTTGATCATGTCACTTAGATCAGTAACAATTTTTAAAGGATTGTCCAAGACATCTTTTGAGGCTGGTTGTATCTCTGGATAAGATTGAGGAGATGGGAAATAATATTTTGAATCTTCATTGATCTGAGAAAGTTTTATACAATCATCTACTGTTTTATCTATTTTATTTTCTTCTAACTGATTTCCTTTAACGATTCCTATCCCTGTTCCATCATTAATCTGATTCAAAATTCGTATGAAATAATCGAAATCGTTTACTTGTCTTTCAGAACCAACTCTTTCTTTTAGAAATTCTGTTTCATAAATTTTCGATTCTATTGAATAAATTTCATATTCAGAAACATTTTTTGATTTTATAATCCTCTCAATCATATCTAATTTATTTTTCATTTTAAATTCACTATGTATAATTTATTTTTTTAAGATCGCTTAACCTGGACTTATTAATGCTGTTTTAACCCGAATATAACTTCCTCCACTCGTAACTGGCACGAAATCCTCATATCCCTTCCCACATGTTCCAGGCTTAAGTTTTAAATCATCTTTACTAATCGCATTAATGTTTTTAAGAAGCTTCAATACAGACCCGCTTAATGTTGTTGCTTTTAATAATTTTGTTTTTTCTCCATTTTCTATAAGATATCCTTTTTTTGAGGTCACTTGTAATCCTCCCCCAAGTGGGTCTTCCATTCCAAAGTATCCACGATTTAAAATCACTCCTTTCTTAATCTCTGAAATCATTTCATCAAGTTCATAATCACCAGAACCAAAATATGTGTTAGTCATTCTTACATGCAAAGGATGAGCATAACTTTCTCGTCTACCGTTACCTTTAGGTTCAGTGTTTAATTCAGAGGCAGTCAGTCGATTGTGAATAAAATTTTTAAGAATACCATTTTCTACTAAAAAATTTTTTTCTGCTTTAATGCCTTCATCATCAAAAAAATATGATCCATATTTATTTGAGATGTTCGGCGCATCATAAATATTTGAAATTTTGGAGGCAACTTGTTTATTGAGAAGATCCTTAAGATAACTTCTATCTCTTAAAATCTGATCTGCTTCCAAACCATGACCAAAAGATTCATGGGCTATTAATCCTGCCATATCGGGATCCAAAATAATTGGATATTTTCCAGAAGGAGGTTTATCTGCTTTTAACATATCTAAAGAATTTTGAGCAAATTCTTCTAATTTATTTTCAATTTCTTTAAAGATCTCAAAACCAATTTCACCCCCTAAAGAATGATAATCAAAATCAACGGTTCCTTCTTCTTTTGCTATAGGTTGAATAAAAACTCTTGTTCTTGGGATAACTTGCCGTAATTGACATCCTTCATTGTTTACAAATATTCGAGTTGTTAAAATCTCAGAGTAAGCGATTATGGGGTTAATTATCCTTTCATCGTATTTCTTGAAACTTTCAAATATTGATCTTATTTTTTCTATTTTTTGCTGAAGAGAAATTTCTTTTGGATCTATCTTTACTTCAACTTCTTTATTTATCTTCCATCCCTCTTGAATAGTTAATTTATTGTCTTGGCTACTTACTTTTGGAATTTGAAACTCGACCTTATCCATATCAGATAAATCATCAAAAGCAAATTCTTTCCATCTATCTGTATACGTTCTAGCAACAATTCCAGATTTATCTTTACTTATAGATATTGTTTCCTCAGAAGGAGTTTTTCTAATGTTTAAGAAAGCGATGGAATCATATAAAATATCGAAATACTGGTTTTTTCTTTTATAATTTTTAGAAATTTCGTCAAAAATAGACAAGATTTCTTCATATGATTTTTGTGCCATAATACTCAAAAATTTTTATCTCTAAAGATTTTTTTTAAATTTTGATTAAATTTTAGCTTAATATGAAAATTAAACTCGTTTTGAAGAGATTATTTTAAAAAAATATTATTATATAATCATTATGAAGCATTTTTAATATTGCCTTCGCTTCCGAATAGTATTCTTTTCTTTCTGGAAAAATAAGGAAAAAAAAGCTAAATTTTTTAGATTATTAGTCAAAATGGTTTAAAATCTAAAATAAAGGGCTCATATCCGTTCCCAACTTTAAAAGAAGGATTGACTTTGTTTCCAAACAGATCTCTTACTTTATAGCATTTGTTCATTTCAAATAGACAATCCTTTAACCATATGTGGATGTATGGCTTCTTGAATAGGGACAAAGAAACTTGGAATTAATGTGAAAGGATAGTCCAAAATAAGAAAAAAAAAAGTTAAGAAATTATTAACTCTTCTAAAATAGATTTCACAATACCAAATGCTTTTTTTATGGAAAAATTGTAATACTCTTCTTTAGGTATTGTAGTGTTGTCCCAAATATAGTTGTCTAACATTTCAAATGCTTCTCCATTAAGATCCTTTACTTTTTTATCCAAAACATTTGAATAATCTAAGATCATCTCTTCATTATAAATTAATACATAGTCTTTAAACTCAAAATGTTTGCATTTTGGATAGGGTGGAATACATTCGCAATTATCGAATTTTTTACAATAAGAACAAAAATGAAAAAAATTTGAAATTTTGCGGAGTCTAGACGATTTTATCGAATTTTTTAAATATAAATTTTCAAATACATATAAAATAAAAAATATTAGTAGC
>JAWOFX010000131.1:0-10246 GCA_046497275.1 Promethearchaeia archaeon
TTTTTTTTATATTTCTGTTTTCTTTTTATTTTAAATATACGATTTAGATTCAATAGTAATTTATTTAAGTTTAAAGGAAGAAACTAATAATAGAAACAAATTAGATATTTCATTTTTAATAAACAACATGGCTTTAAAAGAGGATTTACGAAAGGAACTTAAAATATTTAAGATAACAATTTATAGTTGTATAATTATAGGAGTTATATGTTTCGTTTTTCCTTTTATTTTACTTCCGTTTAGAAATAATGAGTAAATATCTCAATTAGATCTTACAATGTTGGTAGGAATTGGAGGAGGTCTGTTCGTTGCGGGATCATTATTTATTAGTCCTTTTAAGTCTATTAAAAAGTTAGTTGACAAATTAAAGGAGGAGTAAATTTACGAATATTTTAATTTCATCATCAATTTTTCTAATATTCAAATCTAACTCATCTTACGTTCGAATAAGAATAAATAATAAAAAGAAGAATTTTGAGTTAATGTAAATTTTGAACTTTTGGGTTTTCAATTTCACATGTTATCATAGTTTTTGATGTGTTCACGAATTCAGGACTAAAGTTATTCTTTTACAATTTTACGTTTTTTAAGATAAATTCGGCTAATTCCTGCAATTCCAAGTCCTAAGGAAATGCTTCCTATGATGATACCTCCTAGTTGAATAGAATTTCCCAAAGTAATAGAATCTGTCGGCAGATTATATTGATATTGGGCCAGGTGTGGCATTACATTTCTTTGGAAGTTTGGAAGCCACTCGAGTAAGAGATCCATGCTCCCATTATTCAGATTATTCGCAGTTTTCAATTCTGCATACAATGCTGTATCTCCTTTGACTGTACCTAACCATTTTCTTAAACCCATCTTTGAAACCAATGAATTTTCACTCGAGATATTCCATAATGCTAATGCAGATTCTAATGACATATTAGTAGGAGTAGGAATCCCAACTTCAAATCCGAATATCTCTTTATTGCCAAGTGGCAGAGGAAATCCTTCAGGATATGCCTTATCCCCATATATCGTCCCATTTGCCCACTGTTCTAATAAAATTTCAAAGGCTATATCATCATAGATGAGTTTGGGTAAAATTACATTATAAAATGATCCATGCTCCCACCCTCCTCCGTTTCCCCACAGCCAGTCCAGTAATAAATCCATATCGGTTTCGTTAAATCCCCAATCAGATTCACCATATGTATCATTTTCATTCCAATCGGCATCTTCATATCCAGGATATTTAGAAAACTCTTTTAATATTTCATTTTTTATAGAATTATTAGTATAAGCCTCATACCATTTATTTATACCAGTTTCATTCAGAAGAGAATATTTATTTGTTTTATTCCACAATTGAAGTGCGGCTTGCATGGGAATTCCTGAACTATTACCTGGTCCGCCAGGTTCTAGTCCCTGAGTACCTTCGGGAATTGCGGGTTCAGTATTATGAAAATCTGCCCCATCATCATAGGACCGACATTTTGCCCATTGTTCAATATAACTATAATATGCTATTTCTTCATAAGAAATATTATTTCCATTCCAGTCTCGGGGGCGATAGAGTGGAAAATCACTATATAAGGTGGTGCTGTTGTCATTAAAGTCGGTAATGAATAAACTTAACGTTTCTTGAACAAAATAGTCAGTGAAATAAAATCTAAAAATTTCCAATTTGTTGTAATCACTACCATTATATGTAAAGGTATCGTATGGATTGGAAAGGTTATATCCGTTTGGACCTGTCATCAATTCAATTTGGGATTCATTGGCATTTTCAATGAGTTCTAGCATTTCTATTAATCCAAATCCTCTATCAAGGTCAAGATCAACTAACTCGACTGCGTGAGTTAAATTGTTAGGGGACCAATTATCTATTCCGACTCGCCTAAATGTATCTTCATATACGCCAGGTAATCGATCACCCCACCATCCGGACTTATCAACACCATATTTTAAACGATTTACCCCTCCCCAAATGTCTGCTCCAGTTGTTAAGTTATAAGCAGTAAAATTTAAATCATTGCTATACCACTCGGCTATACCCGAAATGGGAGGATACCCTACTGCTGATGTTAAACCACTAAAAGTTAACCCAGCCGATCCAATATAAGTTCCATTAGGCCAATCCCAAAAGATCGGTATAAGATTAATCAAAGGAAAAAGTTGAGAATGTAAATCGTCTACACTATGTATTTGTCCCATCAGAAATGTGCCATTAACGACCGGTTTCGATGCGATGATTCCTTTTTCTCTCATTAAATCAAATGTGACCGCAAGAGCCTTAGGTCCTAATTCATGTACAGAATCTTTAATGATAGGAATACCTTCTTCCTTGATCCCTAGCAATCCCTCATCCACAGAACTATAGGTTAAATCTGCAATATAATTGTTTAAGAAAATGCCACCAGTTATAGATATTCCTCCAAGAATTAAAACAAATACCGATGCAATTGCTAATTTTTTTGACATTTTATTGATCAATTTTTTTTTATTCTTTGAAATATGTTGGTGATCATTAATTATCATATCCCATAAACTCAAAGGTATTTTTAAAAATTAATAAATCTTTCGGTAACTCAAGCTATATCTAAAAATATCATTAAGATTGATTATTCAGATTCTAGGCAATATTTTCTACTTGAATCTGATAAAAGGAGATTCTTCGGAAGATATAATAGATTATGGTTTAATTAAAGTTCTTCCTATTTCCCTAAAACCAAAAACACTAATAAAAAATTATTTTCTTAATATCGTTTTTATAAATTCTATTTTTGATGAGTTTCCACGTTCCCTTATACCGAATTAGATTTTTTGCGATAATTTCTCTCTCATCCTCTGAAATGAGTTGAGAACTATTGACTCTCCCGATAACCTGCTCTAATTTTTGACTCTTTGAATTATAAAATTCGATATCACATACTATATCATTAAACATATGAGATTACCAAATATTTTCATATTTAAATAGGGATAATATGGAGAACTATACACTCAACTCTCTTATGAAGGTATTTGTGGAATTGGAATTTTTTGAAATGAGATGATTTTAATAACACAAAGTTCTTAATATCATTACATAAGCCTTTTGAGTTATTTAAGTCTCAGTACTTATCCAATAAATCAAAAAATTATTTAAATCTTTAAAAAAGATTTATTGTAGAGAAAAAAAAAATAGGTTGATAAAACAAATGGCAAAAGTAAAACAAAAAATCGCCAATGTATTCCGATTAATGAAACAAACACTTGACGAAGATCACATATACAAGAAGGAAATTTATAATGAAAATACGGGATATATTTTCACTTCACGAATTCTTTTTACAACTGAAGAGGATGAGGATGAGAGTGTTTCCGTTATATTTAAGGATGGAAATATGGAAATAATCGAAGATAAGATAGAGGATCCTACAATCACAGTGAAGTACAAGAAAGTAAAGGATTTCAAAAAGCTTCCCAGGAGTAAACCAGAGGAAGTGATTAATATGATGCTAAAGAATAAAATTCATACGAGGGGCAATCTCAGCCATATGTCCAAGTTTTTCTTTCTTCTGGTTTATATTCTTCTCAAACAAAAGGATGCATATGATCAGAGACAAAAAGAAAGAAAAGAAAAAGACGTAATGGAATTTGAAGAATTTGAAAATTGGACAAATGGAACGGAGCACATGGAAAACAAACATTTAGGCTATAAAATTGATGCGGTAAAATATCTTGACGATCCGTATTTGAGTGAGTACAACCTAAAGGATTTTAAACAACTGGAGTATTTGAAATATATTCGTTCAGTCTCGGAGTTAGAAGTATGTCCAGAGCGAGCCAAATTAATAACAGAAATATGTAGAAAAGAAGGATATACCCCCGAGGATGGGAATACAGATCATCCGGACTTAAAAATGGGAAAGATAGTAAATTATATTCTTTCTAAGAAAAAACCCATGATTCAAGACTGGGCAAAATTACCAGGAACCTCGACCACTAAAACCTTAGGAACAATGATTTATCCTGAATTTGGAGCAATTATTTTTTGGCCAGAATTATTTTCTATAGATGATCGAGAACTAAATCCTCATTTAATTGATCAAGAAGCGATAGAAATCCTCAATTATGATGTTTTTCCATATTGGATGGACAGAAATGTTAGGGAATATACTCGTACTCAATATGATAATCCACTTTCCCAGCAAATGGATGAACATTTTGTATTTTATTTCATGTGGAAGACTCAAGCTATCTCGCACACAATTCCTGGATTTCCAACCTTTTTGAAAAAGGGAATAAATCAATTAGTAAAAGAAATTGGACATAAGGAACAGCACGTCTCAGATCAAAATAAAAGTGATTTTTATAAAGGCTTAGACTTAGCGCTTTCTGGAGTATTAAATTACACCGAAAATCTCGAAAAAGAAGTGAAATTACAAGCGCAAGCGATAGATGATAATTCTGCTTCCCCAGTAATGCAACAGAGAAAAAAAGATTTATTGAACATGGCATCAGTGCTTTCACGAGTGCCCGCCAATCCGGCAGAAACTCTGGAAGAAGCAATAACATCAATATGGATTATGTGGATTGCGCTCACTCATGAAAACCCTCATATGGGACTTTCTTTAGGTCGGTTAGATCACTGGCTTCAGCCTTATTTTGAAGCAGATATGGAAAAAATTACAACCCCTGAAGAAAAAGAAGGTTATGTAAGAAGAACAATAGAATTAATGGGGAATTTCTTCATAAGAGTATCAGATCAAGCTCCTTTAGTGCCCGATGTTGGCAATCATCTATTTGGCGGGAGTAGTCAAGATTTTGCGCTCACTGTGGGCGGTGTAGATACAGAAGGAAACTCTGCGGTCTGTGATATGACCTTTATTATTTTAAAAGTTACCGAAATGCTAACCTTACGAGATCCTAATATGAATGCGAGATATTATCCAGGGGTGAATTCAAAAGAATATTTAGACCGATTATTAGAAGTAAATATAAACACTCACGCAACGCCTTCAATTCATAATGATCTCAAAATGGTGGAAGCATTGACAAATATAGGAATTGAATTAGAGGACGCGAGAACATGGGCTGCAACTGGATGTGTTGAACCCACTATTTGCGGAAAACATTTTGGTCATACTAATTCTATGATGTTTAATACAATCGCTGCTATGGAGATGACATTAAATAATGGTATCCATCCTGTTGTGAGTGGTAAGAAGGTTTTTGGTCCTCGGATAGGAGATGTTAATGAATTTAATACTTTTAGCGAGTTTGTAGACGCTTTCAAGGCTCAACTACATTTCATGATTGATAAAAGTGTAGAAATAAATAATTATTTGGGAAGATCTCATCAATTATTGCATCCTTCTCCGTTATTAAGTTCCCTTTATGAAGGTCCTATAGAAAGAGGAATAGATTTAGTTGATGGTGGAGCAATTTATAATACTTCTGGAGTAGCAATGATTGGACTTGCAGATATTATAGATACTTTAAAAGTGGTTAAAAATTTAGTATATGACACAGAAGAAATATCTTTTTCAGAATTAAATCAACATGTTGCGAATAATTTCTCCGGCCCTGAAGGAGAACTGATACTAAAGCGAATAAAATCAATACCGAAATTTGGCACAGATGATAAAGAAACTGTTAAGTTAGGCCAACAGATAATTGATTATGTCTATGATGATTTTTATTCTTTTGAAAATTATCGTGGAGGCAGATATTTAGTAGGATTTTGGAGTATGTCTAATCATGTCGCATTTGGTACGGTTTCCGGAGCATTACCAAATGGAAGAAAAGCATATCAACCATTTACACCTGGCTTAACTCCCGTTCCAAGTGAAAAAGATGTGTTGATTGAAAATATTCAGTCAGTTGCATCATTAGATACTATAAAAATGCCAAATAATCTTGCTTTTAATATTAAATTAGTCCCCGGAGCTCATGATACCCATGAGGAAACTATAAATCAATTTTACGGATATACTCAGAGTTATTTTGATTTAGGAGGTATGCAAATTCAATTTAATGTAGTGTCCTCAGATACCCTTAGAGATGCTATGAATAATCCGGAAAATTATGGATGGTTGATGGTTCGGATCTCTGGATATAATGCATATTTCGTAGATTTAAATAAAGATTTACAATTAGAAATAATAAATCGTACAGAATTTCAAACTCATTAATTAATCTTTATATCTATTCTAATTTTATTTTAACTAATGCATTTATGAAAGCAATTATTACCAATATCAAAAGAAATGCTTTGGATGACGGCCCCGGCATTCGTACTTTAATCTTCTTTAAAGGATGTCCATTATCTTGTTTTTGGTGTCAAAATCCAGAAACAAAATCTATGGACCAAGAGATTTCTTACGATAGTGAAAAGTGCATAGGATGTTTAGAATGTCAACAGAGCTGTCCTTCCGAGAGTATTGATTTTTCCAATATTTATCCGATAGATACAAATAAATGCAATTACTGTGGTTTATGTATAGAGGCTTGTCAAACCAGTGCCTTAGAGTTCACCGCCTTTCAATACGATGTTTCAGAGCTTCTAATGGAAATACTTAAAGATAAAATTTTTTATCAAAACTCTGGAGGAGGAATTACCCTTTCTGGTGGGGAGGCTACCATGCAACCAAGATTTCTAAGAGAATTTTTGCCTGAAGTTAAAAAGCATGATATTCATATATGTTTAGAAACATGTGGTTATTTTAATTATAATGAATTTAAGGAGTCAGTTTTACCCTATTTAGATTTAATATATTTTGATCTTAAACTTTTTGATCCTCAGCTTCATAAAAAATATTGTGGAGTGGATAATAAACTAATCTTACAAAATTTCGAAACATTATTGGAACTAGAAACTATTGAATTATTGCCAAGAATACCTTTAATACCTGATATAACAACTGATGTAAACAATCTTACCGCATGGAAAGATTACTTAAAAGAGCTAAATATACGAAAAACTGAGTTGTTACCTTATAATCCCCTATGGCTGTCAAAAATTCCTCAATTAGGCAAAACTAGTGAATATAATAGATCAACTTGGTTAGAAAAAGGCGAAAAAGAAATTATTAAATCAATTTTTTCTGAGTTCGAATTTAGGGATTTTTAAAACCAAATTCAAAGTTTTTTTGTTAATATATACACACTATCATTTTTTTTCACAGGCTTATCAACTTTAATCCCAACAGCTAAATGATTTCCTTTAGAAATAATGGGTGTCTCTGTTAGGTTTTTCTTTTTTTTTATTTGGATTGAGGAGATTTTTTGCCGAAGATATGTCTCTGTATTTTTTCCTATAATGAAGATCTCGTCACCTAATCGTAGTTTGCCTCTATGAAGTAAGAGTTTAGCTGCTTTTTTCTCAGGAAAATAATTAATTACTTTTCCAATTTCCTTCTTGCGGTAATCTGAAATATTGCCATGTTCATATCTTGATATTTCCTCACCCTTTGGCATACCAAAATAAAATCCAGTAGTAAACCCTCTATTATATACTTTTTTAAGTTGAGAAAGCCAATGTTTTACTTTGTCCTCAGAGAAGTTTGAATCATAATAGGCATCTATCGCTTCTCGATAACATTGGGTTACAGTTTCAATGTAGATTGGATCCCTCATTCTTCCTTCTATTTTAAATGCATCTATGTTCGCCTCGATTAATTCTGGGATATATTCAATCATACAGAGATCTTTCGCATTTATGAAAAAAACTCCATCATAGAGTAATCTGTTATCTTCTTGATCTATTACTGTCCATTTTCCTCGACAAGGTTGCGTACATTTACCCCTATTTGCAGAATATTCCTGAGAACCACATATTTCAGCGGAAAAATAACATCTCCCTGAAATTGAGGTACATTGTGCCCCATGAATAAATGTTTCTATTTCCACATTCTTTAATTTAGATTTTATCTCTTTAATTTGATGTAAAGATAATTCACGAGCAAGAATTAAACGTTTTGCCCCAAGTTCCTCATAAAATTTAGCTGAATAGGAATTAGAAATATTACTTTGAGTTGATATATGAAAATCTAATCCTCTCTCTTTTGCTAACTTAATAACCCCAACATCATGTAAAATTACCGAATCCAACTCAGCTTCAATGCAAGCATCTAAAATCTTTTCTACGAGATTGAACTCATTTTCATAAACAAGAACGTTAAGGGTTAAATATGCTTTCACATTGTTAGAATGACACTTATCCACAATATTAGAAAGATCATCCAACTTGAAATTATCAGCATATGCTCTCATATTTAAGTCCTCGACCCCAAAATAAACTGAGTCTGCATTATTCAAAACCGCATTTAAAGATTTGTAGTTTTTAAGAGGGCTCATTAACTCTACGCGCTGATTTTCATTCTTCCCCATAATGAAGATAGGAAATCAAGGAAAAATAAATTTTTTGTTTAGGATTTTATACTTCGTATTTTAAATTAGAAAATTCCTACTGTTCAAATTTATTCAAACTAAAATAAAAAATGAAATAAAAAAAGATAATTATTATTTTATATTGTAAACCAGAAATAGAACAGTACTGCTCCAATAATGAAACAAATTACTGCCCAAACGTAGGTCAAATGTTTGCTGTAGTTTTTGAATTTCCTGTTTCCAACATAGAGTTTATCTACTTGAATGTAAGGAGAGGGACCTCTTCTATACCAGCCTTGAATACGAACTGATTTCCCTATTAACTCAGGAACACGCCGTATCGCCCAAAAGAAATCTACTAATCCTATTCCAAAACGATAATCAATATACATAATTCCTGTTTCATCTTGGAAATACATATCGTCACTGAAATAATACCCCGGAACTCCTTTTCCTATGATTTTACCTTCAATAATCGCAGGAATACATCGAACCGGAGAGGCTTTCACTTTAGTCACTAAATCTACTACTTTCATCGGTTCAAATCCACTACGATACATAAATTGAGTACGAAAGATAAATCCAAATCCAATGAAATAGAATCCTATTCCCCAAGCGAGAAGCATTTGTTCTGGTGCGATTCCTAATCCAAATGGTAATGTGTAAAATCCAGCATAATCGAATATCCATGCAATAGTGAAGGCTAAGAATAAGATGAAAACAATTGCCGGAAGTTGTTTAAAGAATAGGTCGGTTAAGAATTCACCGGCCATAGATTTACCAGCTTGTTCTTCCTTTATTTCTTTTGCTCTAGAGAAATCTATTTCAGGTTCTATTCCATATTCTCTGCATTGTCGATTTAAACGCTGAATTCTTTTTGCCGGAAGAGGATGGGTACTAAAGATTTGGAAATATTTTGCCCATGGATTATAGAGATCCCATGCTGCTGCTGCTTCAATTGCTTCCTTTGAATATACACCAGTCTTTCCCACAGCCTCAATAGCTAAACTACTTGCTTGCTTTGGATCGAAGATTCCCAATCCTTTCAAGGCACGAACCTTTGACTTATTACGTTCTTCAATTTTAACACCTTGATCTGCCACCAAACCATATGCAATTTTAACAAGTCCTGTGGAAAGATGATTTGGATTCTCTAACAATTCTGCTGAATGTTCGTCCGCATAATATTCTCTTATCCTACTTACAATTAAAGCGATTAAAAAGCCGATGTAATACGAAATATATGATAGGATGGAAATTGCTATTAAAGCAATTCCGATTGTTGCTGCTCCATCACTATCCGTACTCCCTCTTCTACTAAAGAAACTTGCATAATATGCCCAACGTGCTATTGTTAATAATATCATTGGAATTGCAAACACAATTGTCATAAGAATGAAGTCTGAATGAACCACATGTCCTAGTTCATGTGCTAAAACAGCTTTTTGTTCGTCTTTATCTAAGAATTCCAAGATTCCATCCGTTAAGACAACTCGTGCGTTATTTTTTGTATGACCGAAAGTAAATGCATTTGGGTTCTTATCATGAATAATGCCCAACCGCGGCATTTTTATTTTATTAAGATTTACAGCTTTATCAAGCGCTTCAGCTAGATGGGGATATTTGGATTTATATACAGCATAGTCCATCCAATCTATATCATAGACCCATTGAATTAAATAGGGTGAAACTCCATATTGGATCAAAATAATAACAACAGTAAACCCAATCATTAATACCAGAGACCACCATGCAGTTCCGACAAACCATACCATTATCGCGAACACTACAGCATATACAAGGGCAAATAATGCTGTTACTGCTAATGTAGATGCTAATTTTAATCCCATATTTTTCACATTTATTTATTTTTAAATATTTTTTA
>JAWOFX010000007.1:0-115097 GCA_046497275.1 Promethearchaeia archaeon
AAATTAATACATAGTCTTTAAACTCAAAATGTTTGCATTTTGGATAGGGTGGAATACATTCGCAATTATCGAATTTTTTACAATAAGAACAAAAATGAAAAAAATTTGAAATTTTGCGGAGTCTAGACGATTTTATCGAATTTTTTAAATATAAATTTTCAAATACATATAAAATAAAAAATATTAGTAGCGTATGGATAATAGGGATTTAAGACTTTCTTGCGATTCGGGTCGTAGAAGATGTTCTGCCAATCATTCAGATATTTTTAGAGATGATAATGTTTTCATTATAAAACGGGAACGCATTGAAAAAATGGAATCGATGAGTGAAGAAAAAGGGCGTTATTCCGCCGAATCAGTGCGAATATCTCGGTCAAGATTTGCTTTAAGTGGATTGGATCGCCTTGCTAACCGCTCTCGAGCACTCGCAAACGATACTTTATATTTTTTGCGGCAGTATTATTTTTTTCATAATACAAATGATCCCGAGATAAGGGCACTTTATCGTAGAAATATAGGTAATAAATTTTACAAAACCATAAAAGAGTCCGAATATCCTAATGAGAAAAAAAATGCCGCTGTAGTGATTTTGAAAGACTTATTTGTTAAATTAAAGGCGTTGAAGAGTATTGTTCCAACGATAATGAAATTTATGGAATCCTACAAGGACATAGGATATTCTCCTTGTGCTCAAGCGATCGTTAAATCCGTGTGTGAAACTTTTATCAGTCATCTAAAATTAATAGAGGAATGGGAAAACGCCCCCAAAAATCAACGCGAACAAAAACCATCACGACCTGGTCTACCCCGATATTTTGGCAAAAAGATAGCGGGAGAGCGAGTGGGAAAGTGGAAATTGATTTATCCGAAGCAAAGGCTCGCTCACGCTGGGAACAAGGAAAGCAAGGATAAGGCCCTCGAAAACCAGCAATATACTTGCTATATGTATGTGCCACCCTCATACGATCATTTAATCCCCCGAATACGAGTCAGAACAAAAGTGCTATCTCAATTGCTCAAAAACGGCGGGTTTGTGGAGATTATTCCTTGCGAGAAAAATTACTCATTTAACATCCAATATATCAAGACCAAAGAACAACGAGCAAGAGAATATGGTTTTGATATCAATAGACACGAGAAAAACCCTAATCGAGCCATTTCTATCGACTTCGGAGTAAATAATTTCCTCACAGTTTTTAACAATTTTGGTGCGAGATTTCCTATCTTTAGCGGATCAATGTTAAAGCGTTGGAACTATAGGATAAATCATAATATTCCCACACTACAACGTCGTGCTGACGTGATTGCCGATGTGATAAAGCGATATGAAGAAACGGAAGCTCCATTAGAATCAATCATCAATTCTCGAATTCAAACCTATCACGACGAGTTCGGGAAATTGAAAAGAATGATTCTCTATATTTTTAGGAAAATTTCTAATCTTTCAAGATTAGATATTAATAATTTAGACAATCAAGCCATTGTTCTCAAATGTTTTCGTTCCAAATCATTTTTTAAGATAGTAAAAAATACAAATTGGAACGATTTCAAGAAACTTGCTGAAAAGAACGGTCAGAGAATCTATAAAGGCATTTTTAATAAAATTAGGAAAATTATCTTGATGGAGATTGCCCCACGTGAAAAGAATTCTCTCTTGCATAAGTATTTTCGCTATTTACAGAGTAAAAGAGATCGTAAGATGAAAATTCTCAAAAAAATTTTAGGATATTCAATTCAGGATTTACAAGATTATTTGGAATCACTTGGGTTAAGGATTGATGAATTATGGGACAAATATGACAGAGTGAAGAGAGATTCCATTAATAAGATTGCCAAAAAGTTAATGTATTATTGTTTATATTATAAAGTAGGAACGATTACTTTCGGTTATAATAAAGGTTGGCAAAATCAACGCAATAAAAAGATAAAATTGAATAAATTAACCAGAGATTTATTCGTTTCATTGCCATTTAACCAAATGTTCGAGAGAATTCAGCAAGAAGCGATTTATTTTGGAATAAATCTGGATTATACAACCGAATGGTATACCAGCAAATGTTCATATATCGACGATGAATCAATTGGGAAAAAACCAAATGATGAATATATTGGATTACGCAGATTTACCCAGAACGGAGTAAAACATAATGGGTTATTTCGATCAAAGGACGGAAAAATCATTCACGGAGATATCAACGGTGCGGCTAATATCGGTAGAAAACAACATCCAAAATTATTTTCCAAACGAATGATCGCCTATATCTTATGTTTGATTTCCGATCCTCGCCGACGCCTAACCAATCAAGCAAAACAAAGGGTTAATAAATTTATCACTACCCCGCCCATAAAATTTTCCCCTTCAAATGGAATTCCTACCAAAAAATTGAAAAGAAAAGAAAGGTTAAATAAAAGTAAGGTTAGACCACAAAGGCATCAAATGAGTCCAAGTAAATTTTTGGAAAAGACTCAAACTGCCTATGTGTAGTAGTTCTACCTAATACCGATTCACGAAAGTGTTGCTGGTCGCAGAGAACGTGCACTCTTTAAAATGCATTGCCTTCTTTTTTTTCCATATCTGAAATACGGTTTTCTAAAAGAGTTATGGTTTCGATCAAATTATTTATTTTTACATTCAGTTCTTGTACTTTATTTTCGATTGCTCCTATTCTATTCAAGGCCCAATTCAGAGAATTATCCTCTTCGTTTGGTTTTATTAACCAATTAAAAATATTTTTTATAAATTTACGATTCTCTAATTGATTTATTCCAAAATTAGGGTCTTTTGAAAATATATCTACATCTCCAAGAGCAACTATTTTTCCTTTACCATAAGTTGAACAAGCTGAAAGAACATATTTCTCTTTTTTTTGATCTTGATCCCAATCATTAATCGAAGGATTATATCTCTCTGACCATACATTATTGTTCAATTCAAGCAATATAATGGCATTACCCTTCAATAATATTGAACATGATCCTCCTATAACTACCTCTCTTAATTGGTGAGTTATATCATGTTCTGGAAAAGATTTTATATTAAGGATACTTGTACTGTTTTGATCTAATTCTATTTTTTCCTTCAATATGGTTTTTTCAAAGAAGATATCAAAATATTTGCCCGAAATATCGTTAATATTTGTTTTTTGGAGAGGATCTCCTCCATATTCACTAATTAGAAGTAATGAGCCTCCTTGTTTAACAAAATCTATAATATTATTGATTTCCGAACTTGAAAAATAATCATTTATAGGATTGCCTATGACCAAAATATCTACATCTATTAATAACTCATCAGTAATATCAGAATTCTCATTTTTTATAATATCTTGATTAAGAGTTTTAAGGAGATTTAAAAAGTCAGAGTATTCACTTTCAGAGAGATTAAGCATTTCATTATGCGATACATCAAATAAAATAGTGGATCTTTTTGAAAATGACATTATATAATCCAATTCGACTTATTTACCTCTTTAATAAAAATACAAATATAAAAATCATCCTATAGTTCAAATATATTTTTGGGTTCTTGAATTATATATCTTCGAACCATTCATTTTTAATATTAATATAAATTGTGTAATTTCAACAATAATATTGATGTTTTCTAAGAAATTAATTTAATTAAGGGATATAATAACAAAATTTTTTAAATTTTATTAAATAATCAATTTTGGAAATAGAATTATTAATATTTTTAAGAAAATGGCAATTCTTTTTTTAAAATCTGAAAACAATTAAAAAAGTTTACGTAAAATAGAAAATGAGTAAAAATTCAAACACAATTGGGATTATAGGGCTTAGTTTTGGAGATGAGGGAAAGGGAAAAATAACAGATTATTTAGCTCAGAAAGCAGATATAGTTGTTCGTTTTCAAGGAGGAAATAATGCTGGTCATACAGTGGTACATAACAATAAAACCTTTAAATTCCATATTATGCCCTCTGGTGCTGTTCTTGAAAAAGAAGTGGTTATTGCTAATGGATGTGTAGTGGATCCTAAAGTTTTATTGAAGGAAATTGAAAATTTGGAAGCTCATAATAAAAATCTCAATTTAAAATTGAGTTCAACGGCACATGTTATATTTCCATTTCATAAAGTTATAGATGGGCTTGAAGAGAAATTTAAGGGGGATTATAAAGCAGGCACTACAAAAAGAGGGATAGGTCCCACATATTCGGATAAAGCAGCAAGATTTGGTTTAAGAGTTTTCGATCTAATTCATCCAGAGTTATTGGAGAGAAAATTAAAAAGACTTTATGATATTAATAAAAAAGTCATTCATTGTTATGATCCTGATTGGATTGGAGATTTTAATGAGATCTTAGAAAAATATAAAATATATGGTCAGAAACTAAAGAAATATGTCAAAAACACCGCTTATTATTTAAATACTCAAATAGACAAAAATAAAAAAGTTATCTTCGAAGGTGCTCAAGGAACACTCCTTGGGATTGATCATGGATTTTATCCCTTTGGAACATCTTCAAATGCGAATTCTTCAGGTATCTCGAATGGAACCGGAGTTCCTCCCAACAAAATTGGACAAATAATTGGAATTATTAAAGCATATACTTCTAGAGTTGGGGAGGGAGCTGTACCCACAGAATTATATAATGAAACTGGAGATTTAATTAGGGAACAAGGGAATGAATATGGAACCACAACTGGTAGACCACGTCGAGTAGGATGGTTGGATCTTTTTAATACAAAATATTCCGTTATGATAAATGGAGTTGAAAATATAGCTATAATGCTATTAGATGCTTTAGAAGGCATTGATCCATTGAAAATTTGTATTGGATATGAATTGGATGATAAAATATTAGATAGTTGGCCTATTCAACCAGAAATAGTGGAAAAATGTATCCCAATTTATAAGAATCTTAAAGGTTGGGAAAAGAGACCAAGAACTGAATGGTCTTCCATCGCCAAGGAAGGATACGCATCGCTGCCAGAAGAAATGAAAATATATATTGATACAATTAAAAAGCATTTAGATGTTGAAGTTTGTATGATTTCTATAGGTCCTCAGAGAGAGGATACAATAGTTTTAAAGGAATTTTTTTAAAAATGAAAAGGAAATAATAAAAATTTTAGGGAAGACTCTTAATTGATTTAGTTTCATACTTTTTACCACAATTATCACAGTAAACCATGCCTCTAGACAAAAGAAGTCCAGTTATTTTATCTGAAAATTCCACACCGCATTCGGAGCAAAAATGAACCCCTTTAGGATTTTTTATTTGTATTCCACTAGTTCTGGGTCGATTTCGATATATTTCGCTATTAATTTCTTTTGAACTATTAGTATTAATGGTTTTTTCAATAGGTTTTTCTTCTCCAAGAATAGCCTTATAAATCGCATGAAAAAATTTGTAGACACCTAAACATATGTAATAAATTATAAAGATAGTTGCAACTATTATGGCAAATATTCCTACTATAACTAATATTTGAGCAAATAATGGTTGGATTATAAACCAATCTACAAATTTATTCCAATATTCAATAAACCAATTAAACGGATATGATTCCCAATTAACCATTCAATTTTCCACCTTTAGTTTAGTAATTTGATAAATTGATTTTCTTAATTAAGAAATATTATAAATTAAATATTAAAAAAATGGAGTCCAATTGTTATTAGATTGAAATGATTTAATATAGTTTAAGAATGGATTTTGAATCAATATAGACAAGAACTACTTAAAACAAATTAATCCAAATCTATATAGATTATTGACTGGAGGCCATTCAATATCTAAATCTAAATTTTTTACTGTTTTAGTTACGTGAATGCCCACAGCTTCCATAGAATATCTTATTTGATCAGGGAATCTGCATGGTTCTCCATCATCATAAGTACATCTTGGATAATCTTTTTTTTCACAGAGTCTACAATGACCATCCCATAGAATAAGTTTTTCTTCAAATTTCTTATCATATTTATCTAAGAAAATAGCAATTTCTTTCTCCAACTCATCTCGAAGAATATTTTTCAAATAAAGTCTATTTCTTATAGTTTGCTCATTCTTGTAAGGATATTTGTGTTTTTGTTTTTTAACATATGAAGCCAAATCGAATTTTGTGTAAATTAAAAAAAACTTAAAATACTTAGAGATTTCGTCTTTCATATATGGTGCTTCAGGAGGACAGGCCCAGGAATGATTATAATTAGGACATCGGAAATTTTCACTAATACAATATTTTTGGACATCTGGGTCGAAAATAATGTCTTTGAAATTTATTTGTTGAGAAGGCATTAAATTAGAAAAATTAAATCGACATAATAAATTTAAAATAAGTAATTAATAGTTCTTAAAATAAATACGTAATAGATTTACCAAATTGTAATAAATAAGTATAATAATAATGAGAAAATATACTAAAAAAACTTTTAAGGAGATTTTAATCCTAAACGCTTTTTAAAATTAATTAATTTGAAAATCCTTATTTTTTCATTTTTCAATATTTCCCATTCTTCATTTTTTTCAAATCCATGAGCGGAAAGGAAATTTGTAGAGAACTTACTTTTTCCTTCAGAAACCATTGTATTTTTGATTTTTTCTCGCTCTTCTTCATTCGAAACCTCTGTTAATTCTGCTTGGATTGTTATAAAATAGAATGTGCTTAAGTCTGGCTTAAGATCTTCAATAGAGACACATACATTATTGTTTCTCTCAAGAATTTTCTTCTTCTTGCCATAAT
This sequence comes from Promethearchaeia archaeon, assembly GCA_046497275.1. GTDB lineage: Archaea > Asgardarchaeota > Lokiarchaeia > Sigyniarchaeales > SOKP01 > TEKIR-8. The sequence goes on from JAWOFX010000007.1 coordinate 6,709, forward strand.
CTGTAAAATGAAAATAAAGAGTGCTATTAGCATAAACATATTGAAATGGAGCAATATAAGGAAAAACACCATCAATAAAAGCAATTCTACAGATATTATTTTTTTTTATAACGCTTTTTATCTCTTTTTCTGTCATTTGGGGTAACTTTATTGGTTCCATAATTATTAAACTCCAGATTAAATAATTTATTCTTTAATTTCAATATTTCTAACTATAATGATTTGTGAAATTATTTATACTTATGGAAACAAAGTAATTCTAAAAATTTAATTAAAAATAGTTTGAAAATGTCTGAAAAAAAAAATTCAGAAAAAAAACAATTTTCTATATGGATACATTTTTCTTTTAATCTTGTAATGGTAATGCTACCTGCTACATATGGGCTATTTTCTACACAATTTTTCTATTTCTATGAGACTGTTATTAAGTTGGATGTTATATTTGTTGGCGCCGCTAATGTTCTTTTTTTAATATGGGATAGTATTAATGACCCTATAATCGGTTTTTTATCAGATCGAAAAAGTCGATTTACAAAAAAATATGGTAGAAGATTTCCGTTTATCATAATTTTCGGAATTCCTACCCTTGTGTCATTAATCCTACTCTTTCTTCCACTTCCAGTGAACGCAGAGCTTAATCCTTGGCCTGTTTTCCTTTGGATCTTAATTTGGTTATTTATCCATGAATTCAGTTATACTGCGGTTAGTTTAACAAGAGCTCTTTTTCCAGAAAAGTTTAGGTCTGATAAGGAGCGTAGAAAAAATGCAGGAATAGGGATTATTACATATAATTTAGGATTATTCATTGGATTGATTATTCCTTTTATTTTTATTACGGAGGAATCTTCTTCATTCTTAATAGCATCTCTTATTCTCGCTTTACCTTGTTTACTATGTTTTTTCTTAGGCATTCCAGGAATTCGTGAAGAACCAGATATGATTAAGAGAGCTCTTGAAATAGAAAAAGAACCATTCTTTACAACAATGAAAAAAGCATTGAAAAAGAGAAATTTTGTAGTTTTTACCTTTGTTAATATTACGATTCAGTTATTTGCAGCATGTATACTTGCGTCTATAAACTACTGGGTGGAGGCAGTTTTACTTTTGCCAAAAGAAAGCCCAGCTGACGTGATTTTGATGATATTATGGTTCTTAGCAGGTTTAGGATCAATTATTTTATGGATTAAAATTGCCAGTAAATTCGGACATAAAAATACACAAGTTATTGGATTAATTGCAGTGTTTATTTCAATTATCCCTATCTTATTTGTTAGATCTTTTTTGGGTGCGATCATTAGTTTCACAATTCTAGGAGTTGCTGCAGGAGCAAATACATTTGTTAAATATCCTATTTTCGGTGATATTATTGATGAGATTACTATCGAAGAGAAAAAACGGCAAGAGGGAATATATCAAGGCGTTTTAGTATTTTTTGATAGGATAGGCATTCTCTTTCAACCCATAATATTTACCATTGTTCATATAATCACCAATTATAATCCAGATACCCCTGCTAACCAAACATTTTTAGCTCAACAAGGTATAATCGCTGCTATGACATGGATCCCTGCAATCTTCCTTCTTATAGCTGTGGTTATCTTTTGGAAATATTATGATTTAACGACGGAAAAAAGCACAAGGATAAAAGAAAAATTAGAAGAGTTGCAACTTTAATTTTTTTTTTTTAATACTATATAAATGATATAATTATGGATATTATAATTAAAAATGGGAAAATAATAGATGGAACAGGAAATCCTTGGTTTTACGCAGATATCGGGATAGAGAATGAAAGAATTGTAAAGATTAAACAAAATTTAGACGAAACTAGTGAAAAGGAAATTGACGCAAGAGGGATGATTGTGTGTCCGGGTTTTATTGACGCACATACTCATTCCGACTTAGTTGCAATTACTAATAAAACTGCCTTTAATTATATCACTCAAGGGGTTACAACTAATGTTATTGGTAATTGTGGATTCACAGCTGCACCTATCAATCAAAATACTGTGAGTGATCTAATATCCTTAGTAGCACCAGATTTAGATGTGGATTTGACCAAATTATGGCAAAGTTTTGAGGATTTTCTTAACTTCTTTGATGGAACAAGATTTACTATAAATTTAGCACCATTAGTAGGACATGGAACATTGAGAATCGCTGTTATGGGGCTTGAGAAAAGAATGCCAACACCCGAAGAATTAACAGAGATGAAAAAGCTTATTGAAGAAAGCATGATAGCTGGCTCTTTTGGAATCTCTGCTGGATTAGAATATTTACCTGGAATGTTTGCTAAACCAAGCGAATTAATTGAATTATGTAAAGTGGTCTCAAACTATAATGGTATTTTTGCAGTTCATGTAAGAAATGAAGGAGATTTGGGAAAAGATGCTGTTGATGAGGCGATATATATTGCTCAAATGGCAAAAATACCGCTTCAGATATCTCATCTTAAACTAGATGGAAGAAAAAACTGGGGGAAAGCAAATGAACGGCTTAAACAATTGGAAAATGCACGAGAAAATGGAATAGATGTAACCACTGATGTTTATCCATATACGTTTTGTATGACAGGTATTCATGCTCTCTTTCCAGATTGGGTCTTTGAAAATGGATTAGATAATGCTGTAAAGAAATTGGAAGAAGAAAAAATTAAAAATCAACTAAGAGAATATTATAAAAATGGGACTTCTATGTTAGCACCATCATCTTCTGAAGCATGGGATAATGTGATTTTATCGAATGCCAAGAATCCAAATTATAAAGGTAAATCTATCCTTAAAGTTGCTAATGAGAATAACTTAGATATAATAGACGCAATGCGAGATATTATAACCACTGAGGGAATAGGAATGTTGGTAGCATTACAAGGTATGAATGAAAAAGATGTTATAGAAATAGCTCAACATCCTTTATCTATGGTTGGTTCAGATGGAGAAGTCAGAGATATAGAAGATGATAAAATTCATCCGAGATATTACGGCACATATCCCAGATATTTAAGAAAACTTGTATTCGATGGAAATATTTTAAGATTAGAAGAGGCTATTCGCAAGATGACTTCATTTCCAGCAAATAAATTTGAGATAAAAAATAGAGGGTTAATAAAAGAGGGTTTTTTTGCTGATATCACAATTTTTGACCCTAATAATTTAAAAGATCAAGCAACCCTTGAAAAACCAAATAAAAAATCTGAAGGAATAGAATTTGTAATAATAAATGGAAAGATTGTCTTAGAAAATGGAGATATGAAGAGGAAATATCCCGGGCGGGTTTTGAGAAATAACTCACAAAATTAAGAATTAATAAGATTAATCTAAATAGGTTTTTTCAATATATGGGCTAGTCATTGCCCTTAGGAGACATTCATAACTCATATTAAATTTAAGATGATCCCCAACTGAGAAGTTATTATTTTTAATATCGCAAATTAGATAGTCACTTGAAGCACCCATTATATCTATATCATCATGTGGAAATAGTCCATTCTCATCGATATCTTGCCTACCAATATCTAAGAGTGCTTGGGTTCTTGTCCCTTCTCCTCTATATTTCTCTTTAGTAAAAATTGAAGGTTCTCCAAAAGCATTAGTATAATAGTTTCCAATAGGATTTTTCGGTTTTTCACTCAATTGAACTATTTCAGACATTAAAGTAATTGTATTTTGTTTTAACTCTGGGATAGGACTATCTTCTATAGATTCAGCTCCCATAATAATTGCTGTGCCTAATCTTAGATTATTAATTAGTCCGATATCACCAGTTGTTTTTATCCAATTATAATTGGATGAATTTCCCCCTGATATAAATTTTAGTTGAATATTAAATTTTTCTTGAATTTTTTGTGCTATTTGAGAGAATTTCTTCATGTTTTCTTTATCTGGAATTACTCCAGCAAAACATTTTAAATTTGTACCAATGCCTAATAATTCAACTCCTTTTAATTCGATGATGTCTTTAATGAATGAATCTAATTTTTTCGGCAGAATTCCTTCTCTGAGATCTCCCATCTCTACCATTACAATTATACCATGGATTTTATTTTGTTGAATCGCTTCATTAGAGAGTGATTTGATTACTTCTAACTCGGAATTTAAACTAATATCTGCGTAGGTAACTACTGGTTTAATCTCAGAGAGGCTGGGATTTCTTATTAATATTAATTCTGCTTTTAGATTAGCATTATGAATAGTTTTAATATTATTTATTCTAGAATCGCCAATATATTTGATTCCAGCGTCAATCATAGTTTTTGCGATTTTAGGATCTCCTAAAACAACTTTAGTTATACCAATAATTGAAATATCTTTTTTTTCAAGGAATTTTCTTAAATATTTTGCGTTATATTTTATTTTCGAAAGATTTATCTCAACACAAGGCAAATATACACACCGAATTATAGAAAATTATTCAATTTTATACTTATAATTTAATAGATTCTTGTTTATTTTGAAATTTATTAATTTGATTCTAATAAAAAATTTATATCATAGAAATCAAGTGCTAAAGGAATTTTATTTCTATGAAAGTATAAAGAATTAAAAGAAATATACATTAGATATTTAATTTTCCTGTATTATAGTATTTTAAAATTGATTTAGGCTTTAAAGTCACTTTTAGGAGCGAAAAATCAATTCAAATAATTAGCATTTTTCGAATTTATTTTATGAAAATTAATGAAGATATTATATTTAAATGCTATAATTAGAAAGAAGAATAATTCTTCTTCTATTAATCAGAATTTTTATATGAAGGGATATAACCTTTTTTCATAAGTAATTTCGTTTGATTTTGCGATTTTTCAATTATAGTTTTAGCTTCTTTATATAATTCCTCTTCAGTTAATTTTTTACGTGCTAATCCTTGTTCAATCGCTTTTAAACCAACAGCAACAGCCTCTCTAATGAATATTTCTTCATAATCCATTGAAGGGATGATACATTCCTCAACCAAGCAACCTTCTATTCCTTGTACCAAAGAAGCTAATTCATAAGCTGCCGCTATACACATTTCATCAGTGATGGTTTTAGCCCTTACATCCAAGGTTCCTCTAAAGATTCCTGGAAACCCTAAAGAATTATTCACTTGATTAGCAAAATCAGATCTTCCAGTGGCTACAATACGTGCTCCAGCTTCTTTTGCGTCCCAAGGAAATATTTCGGGAATAGGATTAGCGCATGCAAAAACAATGGCATCTTGATTCATATTTTCAATCCATTCTTTTTTAATAACATTAGGTCCTGGAATACTTAAAGAAATCAAAACATCCGCATCTTTTAGTGCCACATCTAATTTTCCTCTTAATCCTTCTGGGTTACTATTTTCAGCAATTTCACACTTATAATCTTCTGGACAGGTTAAATCAGATCTCCCTTCATATAATATTCCATTTGAATCCACAAAAATAGCATCTTGAATATTAAAGCCATCCTCTCTTAATAATCTTGAAATAGCAAAATTAGATGCTCCAATTCCATTAAATACCATTTTTATTTCCTTTTTATTTTTCCCAACTATCTCTAAAGCATTAATTAAGGCTGCTAAAGTAACAGTGGCAGTTCCTTGCTGATCATCATGCCATACGGGAATTTTAATATCTGGATCTTTCCTAAGAAAATCAAGAATTTGAAAACATTTAGGTTTTGAGATATCCTCTAGATTAATCCCACCAAATGTAGGCTGAATTAATTTGACAAATGAAATGAAATCTTCGCTATTACAGCAATTTTCATTTCCTATACAAAGAGGGAAGGCATCGACACCCCCTAAATATTTAAATAATAGTGCTTTTCCCTCCATTACTGGTAAAGAAGCCTCTGGACCTACATTTCCAAGACCCAAAACTCTTGAACCATCAGAAACGACGGCTACAAAATTCCATTTACTTGTATAATCATAAACTTTTCCTATTTCTTTTGAAATCTTCTCACTCGGAGCAGCTACGCCGGGAGAATACCATATACCAAAATCTTCATGAGATTGAATCTGACATTTCGGCATAATCTGAATTTTCCCTCGGTAAAAAGGATGCATTTTTAATGCTTTCTTACCCGGTTTTTTCGATTTTTCTATTAATTTTTCTTTAGTTATTTTATCCATTTTTCTAATTAATAAAGACGATTTATAATTGATATATATTAAAGTTCAAGTTCTCATTAGTTATAAGATATAACATTCCTATATTAAAAATAAAAATTAGAGCGAACTTATAAAAAATAAAATAAAAATTAGGAATTACATTTTATTAAACTGTTCTTTTCTTGCGCCACATACGGGACAAACCCAACCATCAGGAATTTCCTCAAAAGGAGTTCCTGGTTCTATACCACCATCGGGATCTCCTTTAACAGGATCATATACATATCCACAAACCGAACACCTATATTTCCCCCCAAGTTCTTCAGAAGTCTTACTTATTTCCTTTTTCTCGGTGGGTTCTACTTTTGATTCCTCAGAAATTTCTCTAGATGGCAAATCATATAGATTAGGCATCCCATGTTCATACTTCTTCATTGCATGTCGAGAGATGACTATCCGCTGAATTTCTGATGTACCCTCATAAATCTGAAAGAGTTTGGCATCTCTAAATAATTTTTCTACTGGATATGTCTTAATATATCCGTATCCTCCAAAAATTTGAATCGCTTCCGTAGTGACTTCCATTGCTACATCAGATGCAACCGCTTTGGCACATGCGGAACTAATATTGTTATCTATTCCCTGATCAGCCTCCCATGCTGCTCTATAAGTCAATAACCTTGCTGCTTCAATATTTTTATACATTTCTGCAATCTTAAACTGTATAGCTTGATAGTGATCAATACTTCTGCCAAACGCTTCTCGTGCTTTTGCATAATCAATTGAATATTCCATCGCTGAACGAGCGCATCCTACAGCAAAAGCCCCAATCGCTGGACGTGTATTAGCAAATGTTTGCATAGCGAGAACAAATCCATAACCGGGTTTAGCTAGAACATTCTTCTTTGGAACTCGAACGTCATTCAATACCACAGAACATGTGTTTGAAGCTCTTTGCCCTAACTTTGGGATGTGTGCTCCGGTTCTAAGTCCTTCTGAATCAGTTGGAACTATAAACGCGCAAATACCCCTATGCCGTTTTTCTGGATCAACAGTCGCGAAAACAGAGATGTAATCAGCATATCCAGCATTTGTAATCCAATATTTCGTTCCATTTAATATGTAATCATCTCCTTCTTTTTTAGCTCTACATTGCATACCAGCAACATCAGAGCCCATACCTGGTTCTGAAGTTGCAAATGAGATTAATTTAAATTCGTTAACCAATTCTGTCAAAATTCTTTCTTTTTGTTCTTTATTACCTCCAAGAACTATAGGTTCAGATCCTAAATTATTATCAAAAATAGAAGTTGCTATACCCGGACAAGCGGCAGCTATTTCTTCTACAACAATTACTGCTTCTAATAACCCTAATCCTGGACCTCCATATTCTTTAGGAATTCCTAAATTCAATAAATCTTCTTCCCATGCTTTTTTAATAACTTCCATCGCCATAGTATTTTTTTCATCATAGTTTCTCGCAACTGGCAATACTTCTCTTATTGCAAATTCACGCGCTCTTTTCTTTAGTTCTTTTTGTTTATCAGTTAATTGAAAATCCATTTAAAATTCCTCTTTTATATTTAAATCTTTTCTTATATGATATCTTACTTCTTAAAGATTATATAACTACACCATATAAATAGAATTTCTTTATATTTTGAAAATTTCAAGAAGATTTAAGAATTTTATAAAAAAAGATTTTTTATTTATCGATTTTAGAGCCACATACTGGGCAATAGAGTGATTCTTTAACGGTTGCTCCACATATTGGGCAAAGTTTAAGAGAGATTTTAGCTCTTGGAGGTTTTAAAGAGCTAATTGAGATTTCTTCTTGGTCTTTATTTTGGATCATTTCTGTGGCATTCTCTTGAATAGAAGAACTATTTAAAGTAGATATATCAATTTCAGTTCCAAAAAAACCACCAACTTTTACCTTTTTTTTTAATGGTGTGAACTTTTGGCTTTTCATTTCATGTTCATCTTCAGTAAAATCTTCTTCCGGAATATACTCCTCTGGTATTCTATACCTTTCCGGTTCTTCTGTCTCCTCTTGAGTTTCCTTAGCCATTTCTTTAATAATAGTCTCAACAAAATCTTTATCTAATTTTAATAATGCTCCACACCTAGGACAGCGAAAAATATTGGAAAATCCAATTTTATTTGTTATTGAATATTCTGCAGCACAACAGCTATGAAAAGGAGCATTACAATTATAACATTTATGCACCTCATCACTATAAGTCTCACATATTGGGCAAATTTCTTCTTCACATATTACACAAATGGTCTCATCTTCAAGGGAAATAGAAATTAGATCAGTAGCTAATTTCTCATAGAATGTATAATCTTCTTCTAATATTCTATTTGTCTCTGTTTCTAAAATATTAACGTTTTCTTGAGCTTTAACCAAGGAGTTTAAATAAGTGTTGAGATTTTTGCGATCATTACAATATAATGTAGCTCCAAAAGTCTCGCTTGTGATAACCTTAAGCTTCACATCATCATCATAAAATTTCTCCTCCCCCAATCGAATAATATTGATTTTTGTGGAAAAATTCTTAGCTTTCAAAATTAGATTATATAAAGCAGTGTGGTATTCATCTGATAAATTGCTAACAGAATCCGAAAATATGATTACTTGGTAAATTTTAGATTCTTTTCTGCTTCTTTTAAAAATATGTGCCAATATTTCATACAAACCGTTTTCAAAATAACTTTGCTCTTCATCTTTCTCATCCCATAATTCATTAATGGTATTTATTAGATTTTCAGCGTTTTTATCATACAAGGTAAAAAGGTCTTTTCCCTGTTGAAAAAGAACTAAGCTATAAGTGACTTTTTTATTTAATTCGCTTTTTTCTTCGATAAATGAATCTATAGCTTTAAATAAAGTCTTCTTTTTTATGAAATCGGTAGTTATATCTAAATAAAAAATAATTTCTTCCGAATTTGTTGAAGTGTTCCTCTTATTATCCATCCTATTACTATTCCCCAATTAGAAAATTAGAATTGAAATAGTTTATTATTCTTAATACTACTTTAAAACTAATATATTAGATTTCTTATTTATTTTTAATTTTTTAAAAAGATGTGATCTCTTAAAGTTTAAGCTCATATTTTTAGATTTTTAAAGTTGTTAGACTTCTCCTTAAAATTTTTTATCAATTTAAAAAAGCATCCTATACTTTAATTCTTGAAATTTTTTTGAAAATTAGATGTATTTTTATTAATTAAATTATTAAAGTAAATGCATTATTGATTATCGTTAATATCCTTTTCCAATTTTCTATATATTAATTTATTTTCTTTCTTAACAACTTTATAAGTTTTTCCGAAAAAACCACCGATACGTATCAATTTTTCATCTTCATAATCACCTTGCGAATTATTTTCATTTTCTTGGTTCTGGAGATTATATTCGTGAAAATCAATTGGTTCTGGAATATTAACTTTAGGGAGGTTTATTTTTTTTTCACTTAATTTTTTAGATTGAGAAAATGTATCAAAATTTTCCTTTTTTTCTCTTTTTGATGGCTTTAAATCCTCTTTTTTAAGCTTTAGAAGACTACCACATTGAGGACATCGGAATATAAATGGAATTCCTATATTATGATCAATTGAATAATCTAAAATACAACAATTATGAAAAACTTCTCCACAATCCTCGCAAATTTGGGAGAGAGCATTCCGTTTTATGAAATTTTTGGTTAAATCCAAATAAAAATAAATTTCTTCTCTTTTTTTCTCTGGCAAATCTCGAATCCCGTTTTCCTATTATTATTTAACATAAATAAGAAGTTTCTTAAATGTTTTTTTATCCAAAAAAATTTATAAGGTGTATGTTTTCTATATTTTAAGAGTGTTATTCAATTTTTTGAGAGAATTTAAATAGTGTTAAGGATCCCAGAATGAAAGAATTTTTAGAGAAATTAAACTTAAGTGAAAATTGTATTAGATTATATTTAAAAATTATAGGTAGGTCTCCGTATACTTATTATGAATTAAGAACCATTCTTCCAGATATTGACGATGGAACTTTTGCGGATTCAATTGAAGAATTAATTAATCAAAAACTCTTAATTCCTATTGAATCTGAAGACACAGAGCTTTTAACTTATTATCTTGCCTATCCTCCAATAACACCTATATTAAATTATTATTCTAACATAGAAGAGAGCTTTACTAATATAAAAAATGCTTTGCAAGATCTTGTAGTTAAATCAGTCAATGAGATTTTTGAAAAAGAAAATAAGGTGGAAATGGAAAGCATTTATAATGAATTTAAAGATATTAAAAAGGATTTTGAGGAGGATAGTTTATTACAAAAAAAGGATGCTGAAGACATTTCAAAAGAGATGGATAAAATAAAAAACCTTGAAACAAACATTGAAGATCTCAAGGCAAGAATTGAAACCATAGTTCAAAAACAATTTAGCAATTTAATTAAAACCATTACTCAAATAAGAAAAAATCTTATAAAAAAGATTCAAGAATTAGAGCTTAAAAAAAGAGAAGAAGGGGTGATTGAAGCTATTGAAGGAGTTTTTAAAGATCAGGTTGATAAGATGGTTAAAGATTTTACTAATCAAATAACCACCCTAATTAATCAAGAGTTTGAAAAATTACCTTTAGATTCAATCATCAATAAATCTATTCAACAGAGAAATGACTTTAAAATGTTGCTTTTGAATTTAATCTCTAGTTTCGAGATGAAAATCAAAAAAATATCTGAATTAATTCAAAGCAAGAGAGAAGATTTTGATCCAAATATTCAAAATTTAAAAGAAAAAATCCTTGGTAAAATAAATACAATAATTTATAACTCCGTAGATCAGATAGCTAATTTAAATCAACCCATCATAAGAGCATTGTCTAACTATGAGGAGTATAGTCTGAAAACAGAGAATCTAAAAATTGAAAATGTATGGGAAATTGAAACTCTTACTGAAATCAATGAACAAATTATTAATACCATCGGTAACTCAAGCGAGGAATTGGTTATTATTGTCCCAGAGTTGAAAAGTTTCCTAAAAATAGAATTATTCCAGAATCTTCCTAAAAATCTCAAGGTTAAAATAGCAAGTTCAGACCCCCATGTTAATAGTATGGTTATGAAATTCAAAAGTATCAATAATCTTGAATTTAGACATTATGATAATGATTCTTTTATTGGATTAAAATCCGATAATAATTTAATTGCTATGGGGTTTATAAATAAAGAGGAAGAAAATCCCTTAGATAATTTTAGTGGATTAGCAATAAACAATACTCAGTTAATCAAAGTATTTAAGGTGGCTTTATATAATGTTTGGTCTGCTGCTGAACCTGATTATGGAGGAACAAGAAGAACAACTGTCAGTTCTACATCTCCAGTCAGAGGTAGTTCAAGACCTGCAATCCCAAAGGAAACTCCTATTCAACCTGAACCTAAGATGAAACCAGAATCCACTTCAGAAACCATCAAATCTACCGATATAAAAGAATCAAAAAAAGTAGGGGATAAAAAGATATCTGAAGATATTGGTGAGGAATTAAGAGCTTCGCTGGAAAAGACTCAGAAAATTAAAGAACAAAAAAAGGAGGCAAAGATTCCAAAAGAAGAAGCAGAAAAGAGAGATTATACATCAAAGATCTTCCCTAAGGCAGGAGATACTGCAGGTATGGAAATTAATAATGCATTTAATTCCTTATTACAAGAACTGAGTGATCTCACAGGAGAGGCTTTTAGTAATAAATTAGAATCAATTGCAGATTTAATTTTAGAGAAACGCGGATTTTCTGTGACTCTTCATGATTTAAGAAGTACTATCAATGATTATAAAGCTCAAAAAGGCCCTTTAAATATAGAAGAGCGAAATCGTATATTTGAGAAAATTGAAACTTGGAAGCAAAAACTCTTATTAAATTAAGCTCCTTTTATTCATTAAAATTGAAAATTTGAATGATGAACGATTGTTATTTTCCCTGAATTAGAGTGAATTTTCACTTGATTTTTCTGTTTTATTGTTCTTTAGTAGAGTTCGAACTAGACCATACATGATATAAGCAAATATTATGCCTACACATCCGAAAAATATTATACTTGAAACAATTCCTACCATCTGTGTTGGATTTAGGATCCCTATTATTCCAAATACAGGACAGAGAGGAGCAAATATTAAAAATAAGATATAAACACTTTTTCCTTTTTTCTCAAATTTGATGTGTGTAGTTATATTAGTCCATCCAAGAAAAATCATTAGAAACGGAATCAAAAAGTAAGATATAATTGGAAAAGGGTGAGTTAATGCCGAACTCCCTCCACCTGATTCAAAAACAGCATAAAAATAATTAGCATAAAAGAAAATCAATAGGAATAGCCCACTCATTGGGGTTGGAACCCCTGTATATCCGGGTGTTTTTGAAATATTAAATCTAGCTAACCTTAAAATACCTCCGAGGGCAAAAAGAATGCTTCCAATGATTATGAAAATGTCATAAATATTTCCAGTCCTGAAAGCTAAATAAGTTAAAAATGCTGGAGCAATCCCAAACGTTAAAGAATCATTTAAAGAATCTAATTGCTTTCCAATTTCATTTACTGTTTTTGTTTTTCGTGCAATATACCCATCAAGTAAATCTGTACCTATTGTGAAAGCCAAAAAGAAAAAAGCCCAAGAGATATAAGCTCTACCTCCTAATGTCGATATCACTAGAGCAAGTAAGCCTAGGGTAGTACCCGTGATTGTAATATAGTCCTTTAATTTAAGAAGATCTAGAACTCGATTAGACATATATTATAGATTAAACATACTATAATTAAAATATTTCCTAATTTAATTTTAAGACTGCACGTCTTTAATCTGTATGTGTTCAGAGTGCTTAGAAAAGGAAATTTTCCTTGCCGACTAGATATAAATTTCCTAATGTTAGGTAATTCCAACTCCCTTTTTTCTAAAAATAAATAAATAAATAGTAGTTTTTTTATAACAATAATAACTCAAAAAATATTTTTTGATAAAAACCATTCTTAGCTACGTCCTAAAAATGTCTGATGCAGAATATCAAAATTTCATGGTCTTTGAACTATTAGACAACGGGGAGAGACAAAAAATTGAAGTAGATGAAGAAGATTTACAATCCATCCTCGCTCCAGAACAGGTTTTCGTTATTTTAAATGAAGAAATAAGAAGAATTTATATCTGGAAAGGAGCAAAATCGCCTGTCCGGAAAAGATTCATAAGTTCACGTGTTGCAAGTGGTCTGCAAGAGGAATTAGTAAAAGTAGCTGCTTATCACCGATGTAAGATCGTAAGTGTTGACCAAGGCGATGAACCTATTGAATTTTTGCAAACCTTCAATTTAGAATCAATGGAAGTCAAAGAAAGAGCAAAAGATATGAGATATATTCGAAATATTGATAAAGATCCTACTATAGCTAAGGGAAGAGTAATTGAAAATGGAAAAATTCAAGTAGAGGAGGAGGAAGAGTATTATTCCCCAGCTTTGGAAGAATTGAAAAAAAAAGGGGTAGATATCTCCGTAGAGATGTCCAAAACAAGCTTAGATCCCTCCTCCGCGATATCATCTCCTAGAACAGCTAAAAAGCCTTATAGTCCACCAGGGAGCACCCCTCATAAACAATTCTCAGAGAGAAAATTAAACAAAAAAAAAATTATTGAGAAAATATTACAGCAAGAATTACTTGAAGACCATGAAAGGCAGAATCTAGTAATTGGAACCGAACTTTACGGATCAACTTCCAAAACAACAAATGTGTTTGGTGATGATATAGAAGAGATAGAATGGGAAAGAATAAAAAAAGTACCTGAGGGCATATATTTATTAGAGAATTATATTTTTCGAATCTATTTCGATAAAGATGCTGGGATAATAGAGGGTATTGAAATTTTAAAAAGAAAAACCAATGGAACTGCTTCTTCGATGAATAAAACCTCTATTATAATGCCAAAAAATGGAGATACTCTTTCTGAAAAAATTTTAGGGATTGAATTGCCAAAAAATTATAATAGAGAAAATTTAATCATTGGACATCAATTATATGGTGCGATATCAAAAAAGGTGGAAGTTTTTGGAGAGAAGCAAACGGAAACAGATTGGGCCTTGGTAAAAAAAATTCCAAAAAATATAATTATTTTAGATTCTCATTTGTTTCGAATATATTTTAACCATGAAAATGAGACGGTAGATGCGATAGAGATACTTAAAAAAGAATCAAATAAAAAAAACAAGAATTATACTAAAAAACCATTACAAAACAAAGAAGAAAAGCCAAGATCGAATACTAAACGAAATCTACCTAAGATACCTAGCGCAGACTAATTATAAATTATTTTATTTTATTAAACCAACATTCCCAACTTCTTTTGATGATTATTTTGTTTGATTAATTAAAAAAAAAAATTTATTTGATTATCTTTCTATTTTAATTTCCTTGGCGAAAATAAGAGGAATCAGTGTAATTAAAGTAACAAATGCTGCTACATAAAATAATAGATCTGGAGGGACTAAGACGGGTGTCCCATCAAAAATTGCTTCTATACCGTATAGTGTATAAACCGTTCCGCCTATTATTGGCCCGATTATCATTGGGATTGTCCCCGAAAACAAGTTCCAATAACCGCTAAATTGCCCTCGTCCTTCTGGAGGGTATAAATCTTTTACCCAGGTGAAAGTACTAATTGATAGACCTGTATAAAATACAAAAGTTATGATCCCAGCTATAATTAGAGTAATTAATTCTGCTGAAAGTCCCAATAAAAAGGTTCCTATACTAAGGAAAAGAGTTGAAAGTATAGTCATTTTTTTACGTCCAAGTTTATTAGTTAATTTTCCCAATGGAATAGAAAGTATAATTGATATCACTATTGCTACAGCCATAATTATTAATCCAAAAAGCAAATCTCCTCCTCCTATGGTGTATCTCAAGTAAATTAATAGATAAGGAAAAAATACCATTAATCCTATTTGCCAAGCAGCAATTATCAGAAGCACTATTATAAAATTTTTATAATCAACAGAAGATTGCTTTTTAAAAGTATTTCTAATATGTTGATATGTAGAAATGGTCATAGGTTCAAGATATTGAGAATCTTCGGTCCATCTAACCCCCAATAATCCAATGACTGCTACAAGTATTCCTATTATTATAAAAAAAATATAATATCCTATGAAATCAATTAATAACCCCAAAGCTCCATAAACTATTAAAAATGAAATTAGCACGGTTATTTGTACAATTCCCATGGCTTTACTTCTTGTTTTTAGAGTAGTTATGTCAGTTACATATGCATTAAGTCCAGCATTCTTTACTGTGGCTCCAAACACCGTCATTATTGAGTCAAAAAGGATTGCCGTAAATATTACAATTCCAAAACCAAGAAACGAAAACAATGCGCTAACAGGAAATAAAGCAGTTGTGACAGCCCAGAAAATAGTTCCATATAACAATAATGGTTTTCTCTTTCCTATGATATCGCTATAGGAACCAATTATTATTGTGGTTACTGTTCCAACAATAGTTGTTATATTTACGAGAAGTGCAACAGCAAAAGGCACTAAATCTTTTTGTCCTAACCCAATTAAAGTCTCACTAAGGAAATCATTATAAAACTGATTCTCTACCGCCCAAGCAATTTCACCTGCTAAAGAAATTAAAAAAACACTAATTGATATATTTCGAGTTAATTTATCTTCACTCATGATAATTCATATTGTTTAAAAGATCTAATAATAATTTTTCATTAATGTTAATTAATGTTTATATCTATAAATTGAATTTATAGAAATCAAAAAAAATATTAAATAATAAATTAAGGAAGTAATATTTGAAATGAAATTTTAGGTATTTTTTCCTGACTGAGAGATAATAGTATGCATTTTTTCAACATTATCTTCTGAGATATCAGAATCTTTACTATATTCTTTGAATTCTATATTCTCAATTCTCCAATATACTCCACCAAATTGACACATATTTATTTTAACCCTCTAAAATTTGAATTTAATTTTAATTTATAAAAGATGTCTCTAAATCCTCAATAATATATTCATTATCTTCACTAGAAGAATTATAGAAGAGATATTTAAATCTACATATTTTCTCATGATTAAAATGAAGGTAATAATCAAATCAATGGAAAATCGACAAAAATCTTGCATTTCTATGTAGAAGTGAAACAATATTAATTTTTTAAAATAAGAGTGTTAATTTAATAAAAAAAAATATAATTATATATCTGAAAATATAAAGTTTCAATAGAGTAATAATGAAACGCTTTGATTTTGATGTAAAAACACAAGATATTTTTAATAGGTATTTCTCTTTTAATTTCGGAGGAACTTGGAAAAATTGGTTAGAGATCTCAACTAAAGATGAATTTATTGACTTATGTTTAAATAATTCTGGTTTAATAGAAATCGATCAAATTTTAGAAAAAATAATCAGTACTAAAACTGGATCAAGAGAATTTGCATTAAATTTAAAAGAGTTTCTGGGAGAATATGATTTTAAAAAACCACCAGTATTATGTCATACATCGGGAACAACAAACAATAATCCATCCGCTCTCAAATGGTTTCATATGTCTGAAGAGATAATAAAAAAGTTATGGGTTCCGGGAATGCAAGCCATTTTTGAATCAAGTGGTTTAAGTTTTAAATCTTCAGCAATTATTTTTGTTCCTTCGAGAATGAATTTTGATGGAATAAAATATTATGAAGATAATAAGTATATCTCATTATATTCCTCTGAATTTTCTCAGAGATTAGTATTATCTCAAATAAAGCCGAAATCATATTTATTATATCCATATAAGGATGTTTTTAATCTTGAAGTGTTATCCTATATTTTTATGTTGGATGATATATCTGTAATTTCAGCTCCAGCAGCGACAATACTGAAATGGGCAGATATTGAGCGATTAAAATCTGGTATTAAGAATTATATCGCTAAAACTAAAAAAGAGAAGAAAATCAATCTCGAGAATTTAGATATTATGCAAATGATTGAAAAAGAAGGTCTTGACATTGGAGTGAGAAAGATCCAAGAGCAGTTATCAAAAACAATTTCTGATGCTGTTTTAATCTTCAGCATAAGTTCTCTTAATGAGGAAAAGTGGGATCTAATAAGGAACTTTATGAAATGGAATCGCGGAGGAGAACGATTTACTAATTTATATGTTGCTTCTGAAATTGGTCCATTTGCTTCAAGTCTTCCTTTTCGTGAGTTTAAGACTTCCAGGGAAAATAAAATGTATGTATTCCCATTAACTCTGCCAGCCCTTGAATATAGAGGATCTATAAAATTAATCACTGAAACTGAAGCAAATAAAGGACGTTTATTAGTGTCAAGAATGCATAACTCTCAACCATTAATTAATATTGATACTGATGATGTTATTACGGTCTTGGGGCAAAATTCTCTGCCAGTAATTGGCGGAGATATTTTACGAGGAGAGTTTAAATTAAAATATCAAATTAAAATTAATAATAAAATAAATAAACCAGCCAATCCAGTAATTAGCGCTGGAAATTTTATGATATTTGATGAATTTGAGGTTAAAGATTCACAATCTCTTTTTAATTGTATTAATAGACAACTGCAGTTAAAAAATGATTCTCTCTTATTAATTAAATCGCAGAAAAACAATTCAAAATGGAGTTTAATTATACCAACTAATAAAGAAACTTCAGTTTTTGAACGGGACGTTAATAAAGTAATTTTTAATTGTCCAAATGAAAATAAATTTAAGAACGCGATTAGACATCATATTATCGATGTCAAAGATTTCAATGAAAAGTTGATAGATTTTTTTGAACCAAAAGAGAACGTATTACAAAAGGTACGTCAAGGAATTTATCCAAAAGGAATTCTGAAAAGATGGCCTTTGTATGTGGTAAGATCTGAAAAATGAAACCATTTTTAATAAATAATTTTTTTACATTATTCGAATTTCATTAACTTAATATGCCCGATGAATTTGATTTTAAAAATTATGAGAATTTTGATGAATTTGCAGAATCCATCGAGGGATCCCGGTATATCCATGATGTTTATCTGAAAGCTGTTAATCATCCTGTCCGTAGGGAAATCTTGAAAATATTGAGCATATATGGGCAAGCATCGGAAGATAATCTCCACCAGAAACTAAAAGATAAAAACTTAATCAAAGATAAGACCAATTTGATATATAATCTTGATTATTTAAAAAAAGCTTTTTGTATTGAAAAGATTGAAAGGGAAGGGAAAGTTTTTTATAAAATTACAAAAAACGGTAAAATTATTGAGTACCTAAAATGAGTTATGTTTCATATAATTTTTTATAACAACTACAACATAGTACTCCAATATTTATATTATATTTTTTTAATTTCTTGTTATTTATATTTCTTCTCATGTGTTCGACGAGAAATTCCTTATAATCTTTTAAATCTTCATCAAAATAAAGACTTTTTAAATTATAATAATGATTATAATTACCACAAACAGGACAACACGCGTACTTTTTTATAAATTTGTTAAAGATTTTTCTCTCTCTTTCATTTAAGTTATTTAATTTTTTATCTGGATTCTTTAGAATCAACTCTTTTAACCTATTAAGTTCTTCTAACATTTCATTTCTTAAACAGTTTTCATTAGATAATTCTGAGTTATTATAAGGTTCGGATGTTTGTTGTTCTTGATTTTTTCTGTTTTCATCAATATATTCATATTTCTTCATGTATTCAACTGCTTCGTTGAAGAATCTAAGTTTTCCTCCTTGAGATTCTTGAGATAGTTCACTTTTCGTAATAGGTCACCTTGAGTTTCCTTAAATAAATAATAGTTATTTGATATTTTATTTTTTATCCTATTTAGAGTTTAAAACTTTATGAAAATATCTTTCTTATTATAAAAATCATTTTTATAATCTTCAGTCAATCGCTTGTAATCAATGACTTTGGTGGGTGAAAAATATTCAAAATCGAATTGAACTTCATCTCCCGCCTCCTTTCCGGGAATAGGCATCAATCTTGCCGTTAATGGTTTATTAAACTTAAGAGAAATAGTGCATATGTCTAGCAAAATATAAAATAATTCTCTTTCTGTTATAGAGCCAGGTAAGGGAATACAATCTAATCCAGTACCACATAAACAAGAATAAAGTAAAAGTGTATCTAAATTAAATTTTCCCTCTGATAAACGTTTTGAAATGGTGTAATCTTCAAAAACAGGTTGCATAAATCCTGAGAACCCGATAGTCTTTTTTAAATCCTGTGGTATACTATTTTTAATTAATGCTACAGCGAAAGATGATCCATGAGAACCGAAATATTCGAAGCCTAATTTTTCTATTGCTGTTCCTATACTTTTATTTAGCTCTGGAAAAGGAGCAGGTGATAAATCTATTCCCTTAAAACGTATATCATGTCGAGTAGCTAGTTTTTCTGAGATCTTAAACAGAGAATTATGTATTTCTTTATATTTTTTCTCTAACTTTTCTTTAAATTCAGATATATTCTTAATCTCCTCAGTTATCTTGATAACCTCATCTGCCATTTCTAATGCTAAGCCAAATCCAGGTTTATCGGAGCTATGATAGGATGCTGGAAAAAAGGGAACATTTGATTCAGGTATCACATTTGAACTTACGCAAAAATTAAGATTTTTAAATGGATCTGAAGATAAATTTTTTATAATTTTAGCACTTGATTTGAGAGCAGATATATTTATTCCATTATTATTTGAAGCAACATTGATAGAAGAAAATAAATAATCAAATTTTTTCAAATATTCTGGAATCTCATTAAGTAGTAATTTCTCAAACACACCAAAATTTTCAAGTTTATCTGCGAGCATAGAGCAACATGAAAAATAATCAATATTATATTGCTTAAATAAGTCTCTAATAATTTCAAACTGAATTCTTAATCTTTGTAAAGTTTCTTTCAAATTCTCTTTATAAAAGGTTTGATCTGCATAAGAAAATAAAGGTTGCGAACAGATTCTTCTGCTTTGAACGTCTGAATCTATATTTTTAAATTCTTCAGTAAGATCTTCATTCAATCTTCGAAATTTAATAAGTTTTTCTTCTAAAGCATCTCTTAAATCTTCATCTTCCATAAGGAAGGGGATATTAGCACCAATAGTTATTGCTCTGATTTTCATTAGAAATTTCTTTTTTTATTGAAAATTATCTTAAATAATAAATAAGTTAGGACTATTAAATAAGATTAGCGGAAAAAAAGTGTGAAAGTGTATTAAATTTAAATTTCATCCAAACTTGCTTTTTCTTTTTGTTTGGGCATAGAAGGGACTTTCTTGCTGTATTCACCAGGTTTTAAAGGACCTAGATTTTTAAGTTCTTCTGTGAATTCTTTAATGACTCGTGAAAATTTTTCTCCTTCTCCTGCAGACACACTTTCGATTCTAACTCGTTTCTCATTTAACCCAGATTCTGCTAACAAATCTCTTATGGATTTATAACGCGTACTAGCTTTAATAAAACCTGTTTCATAATGACAATCTTGAGGATAACAACCTGCGATTAAAACTCCATCAGCACCCTCTTTAAAACTCTCAAAAACTAATGATGGATCTAACATTGCAGTACACATCACTCTTATCGGCCGAACATTAGATGGATAATTAATTTTGCTAGTTCCAGCTAAATCTGCTCCCATATAGGAACACCAATTGCATAAAAATGCTATAATTAGAGGAGATTCGCTTTTACTTTTTAGAGTAGCTTTAATTTGTGCCTGAGTCTGATCTTTTGTGAATCCTGGAATATATAGTGCCTCATTTGGACACATAGCAGCACATGCTCCACATCCAGAACAATTGGCGGGAATAATATTTAATTTATTATCTTCAATTTTGATTGCTTTATATATACATATATTTTCACATAAGCGGCATAAATCACATTTTTCTGGAATATGATACACGATATGGGGATCCAATTCAACTTTTCCCTTCGAAATTAATGCTATCGCTTTAGATGCGGCACTTTCTGCCTGTGCGATACTATTTGGGATATCTTTTGGTCCTTGAATGGCTCCCGCTATATATATCCCATTTACAGACGATTCAGAAGGTCTTACTTTAAGATGTCTTTCTAATAAAAATCCATAGGGATCTTGGGATATGTTCAAAATTTTACTCAAATCATTTGTTCCCTCCGCGGGCTCGATTCCAACTGCTAAGACTACCATATCTGATTTATGTTCAAATATATTATCTCCTATGACATCTTCACCTTTAATGATTAATTCATCTGAGTTGTCACTTTTAACTATTTCAGAGATATTACTTTTAATGAATCTTATTCCAAAATCCTCTCGACCCCTATTGTAAAATTCCTCACAATTTTTTCCAACTGCTCTAATATCTGTATAATAAATATTCACATTTATTTTAGGATTTTCCTTTTT
Source organism: Promethearchaeia archaeon (assembly GCA_046497275.1). Classification (GTDB taxonomy): domain Archaea; phylum Asgardarchaeota; class Lokiarchaeia; order Sigyniarchaeales; family SOKP01; genus TEKIR-8. The sequence goes on from JAWOFX010000007.1 coordinate 28,207, forward strand.
CAATAGTATTGCTTGTTTTATTGATGCATTACAACAAACTTGACTGCAATATTCATGATTGATCTTTTTATTTCTAGACCCAACACAAAGAACAAAAGAAACTTTATTCGGTGGTTCTCCATTAGATGGTCTGACAACAACACCTTTAGTTGGACCGTCATTGTTTAATAATCGTTCCATCTGAAGCGTGGTTATGACATCTTGATATTTTTGATAATTTAATTCTGCTAAAATTGAAGGATCAAACGTTTTAAGCCCTGTTGCAACTATGATGGACCCTACTTTAATATTGATAAATTCGGGTTCTTGATCAAAAATTATTGCGTCTCTATCACAAGCTTGCTCACAAGCTTTACATCCAATACAATATTCCTCTATTATATTGGGATACAAAGGAATTGCTTGAGGATATGCAACATCAATTGCCTTTCTAGGAAAAAAAGTATCTTCAACATCGATTGGACATACTTCTCTACATATATCCACACATCCTACACAATTCTCTTCATCTATATAGCGAGGTTTTTTCTTAATTTTAACTTTAAAATTTCCAATATATCCATTAACTTCTTCTATTTCAGAATATGCATAAAGTTCGATATTAGGATGTTCATTAACTTCTGACATCATCGGTCCTAAAATACAGATCGAACAATCGAGAGTAGGGAACGTTTTGTCAAACAGAGCCATATGTCCCCCAATGGTATTTTCTCTTTCTACTAAATAGACTTTATAACCCGCATCAGCAATAACTAATGCTGCCTTGATACCTGCGATGCCTCCTCCTATTATTAAAGTACTGGGGTTCACTTCCGCATGTTGGATATCTAAGGGTTCTAAAAGTTTTACTTGTTCTATTGCCATGTTAATTTGGTCAATAGCTTTTCTAGTTGCTTTCTGTGGTTGATTAGCATGAACCCATGAATTTTGTTCTCGAATATTAGCAAATGAAATTAAAAATCTATTTATTCCCGCTTTTTCTATCGTTTTTCTGAAAAGATTTCCATGTAGTTTAAAAGAACATGCGGCTATAACAACTCTATCGATCTGTTCTTCTTCGATTTTTTCAGTGATTTCTTTTAATCCGAGTTCTGAACATAAATAAGTCTGTTGATGTACGACAAGATCGGGATATTCAGAAAAATGTTCTATAATCTTTTCATTATTAATTACTCCTGAAATATTCTTTCCACAATCGCATAAAAATAGCCCGATTTTCAAATATATTCACTCAAAAATGGTTTTCAAATCTAATTTTATAATTCTAATTATTATAAATAATTATTAAAAATAATCTTGACTCTTCATAAAAATAATTTTATCTTTACTAATTATTTTTCTCTAAAAGGAAACCAGTTTAATTTCAAAGATTCTTGCTTATCTGATTAAGAGTTGTAAATAGTGTAAAGTTAGAAATAATTCGATTAATAACGCTTAGATTTTTTACATAAATCCTTCGGTAAAAAGGGAAAAACATTAAAAATATCAAAATCATGCTCTTTCATTTTTAAAAAGAAGTTTTTCTCGATTTTGTATTCTCTGTGAGCCCATTGAGTAATCTCATCAGAAGTGTAATAACGCCCTTCATTTTGCAATGATTTTTCCAGTCCTGGACACTCTCGAGTATATTTTCGAAAATTTCTTACACTAGTTATAAGCATATTCCAGCCTATTGGATAAGCTTTACATTGAAAAGGGCGCGCTTTATGTACTGTACAAAGATTTTCCTCGGAAAGGAAAGGACAATGCTCATCCTCACCTACAAATCGGAATCCTAGCGTTTTAAAGGAATAATTTCTTCCTCTACTTGCACCTTTAGGTTTCCAATAAAAACTAGTTCCAATTAATTTAACATATTTTTCACAAAATGAAGTTAATGTAATATCTTGATCCAATTCTTGATTCATATAATTAACTAAGCGAATGATATCTTCCTTGTATAAGAAAACTTCTCCACTATTAAAACCTCTGCAGCACTGCCCGCATTTTTGACATGCAAAATGTATGCCATCTTTAAAAAACTTTGTAAGATTTATATTCGTCGAGGTCAATATCCTTATAGGTCTTTAATTCTAAAGAATTAATTGTTTTGAAATATTTAATATTTATGCTTACTAATTATTAGAAGAGAATTTATGGGTATTATGTTTAATTATTAATCTCATGATTTATTTCATATTTAAATGTTATATATTAGAACATTGGTATTTTCATAGACTATTTAAATTAGTATTCTAAAAATAATAATTAATGGGATTACTAAGTGAAGTTTTTCATGATCAATTAAAGACTGTTAGAAATATTTTTGAAAAACACGGTATTTCTCAAACTCAAAATTTTAAAAAATGGAAAAACGACTTCATTAAATTGTATAATGCAAAATCCGTAAATCTGGATTTATATACAAATTACTCAATTTTGTATTTTCTTTCTTATTATTTGATTAAAATATTTTTTGATAAAAAGCATCCTGAATCAGTTTGTATACTAAAAAAACCGACTTTTATTGAAATAAGAAGTAATATAATTGATGATTTTGAGTTTTTTAATTTGAAGAAAATTGCATATTTCGATCCTATTCTTAATTGTTTAACTGATAAACAATTTTTCTTTTTTAGCTCATTAATACTAAAAATTTTTAAAAAAATTCAAGATAAAGAGATAGAAAATATTTATTATTTGGATTACGCAATGCAGAATCTTCTTTCTCCAAAATTGAGGCATAAAATGGGGGAATTCTACACACCTCCTTTTCTTACCAAAAAGATGACAGAGTATTCTTACAATTTTGGAGATTACGTTCTTGATCCTTGTTGTGGATCGGGAAACTTTTTGCTTGCAATAATCGATACAATTTTAAAAAGAAATGAACCGATGAAGAATAAAATTGAAGCGATTGATAAGATCTATGGATTTGATATCAATCCAATGGCAATATTAATGGCGAGGATAAATATTCTTCTTTTGCTTGGAAAAAAAAATTCTAAAATATATTCAAATCTGTACAATATTGACTGTTTAGAACCTGATAATAAAATTAAAGGCATTTTATTTGATTTGGTGATAGGAAATCCTCCTTGGTTTACATTAAGAGATATGGTTTCTGTCCAAACTCAAAATTATATTAAAAATCTCGCTGAGGAATTACACATTAAGCCCCAGCCTAAAAATATTCTAAATATTGAGATTGCGACAATTTTTTTTTATCAATGTAAAAATTTATACTTAAAAAATAATGGAAAGATCTTTTTTGTTTTATCTGAAGGTATAATAAATGGATCTCATGCTTCCAGATTTAGAAATTTTAATAATTTAAAAGAGATTATTATATGGTCGTTTTCAAAACAAATTCAAAATTTATTTAACGTTAAGGCAGTGTGTTTATTTGCGATAAATTCAGACAAAAAAAATAATAAACCCAAACAGATTCCTTGTTTAATTTTCGATCTTAAAAATAATAAGGAAGATCTAAAAAATTTCGATGAAATACAATTAGAAGTTAATAAAAAATTAAATTTCATACCTTATGATAAAATCCAAAAAGCAAATAAAGTTTATACTAAAAAATTAATTTCTGAGGAAGAATATAATCTTCTTGGGAATCTTGAAGAAAGTCCTTATAAAAAACTTTTTCATAAAGGTGCAGATTTAAATCCGAGAAATTTAATATTTGTAGAAATTACGGAAAAAAATCACCGGCATGTAAATATAAATCCTGATGAGAAAATCTTTAAAAGAGCAAAAGTTCCATGGAATCACCATGAATTCGATAATGAAGTTGTTGAAAAAGAATATATTTTTAATGTGATAAAAAGTACCGAACTTCTAAAATTCTTGGTATTTGATTTCTATAATGTTTTTCTTCCAATATCTCAAGAAACACTGAAATTTCACTATAACAAGTTACCTCCAAATGCTCGTAATTTTTATGATCAAATAAATAAGAAATATCTAAATTTGAAGAAAAAAACGACAAAAAATAGATCGTTAATTGAAAATTTGGATCGTTGGTCAAAATTATGTAATAAAAGACAAATGGCAAAGATTAAAGTAGTATATAATAACTCTGGGTCTATTTTAAAGAGTGCTGTGGTATTAGGAGATTTTATAATCACTGGAGATCTTAGTTTTTATGATTCTAAAACGATTGAAGAAGCCTATTATCTTTCTGCGGTTTTGAACTCTCCAATTTTGACCGAAAAAATAAACATTATGAAAAGTTCACGTCATATATTTAAAATCCCTTTTAATATCCCAATAAAAAAATTTGATAAAAAAAACAAAAACCATCAGAAATTAGTACAATATGGAAAGAATGGAGAAGAGTTAACGAGAAAAATTTACCAAAATTTTAGAGAAACTGAACAAGAGAATTTTTCGAAAAGAAAATTAGAAAAAAAAATACAAAGAGAACTTGGTTCACTTTTCAATAAGATTAATTTTACCCTTGAAGAAGATTTAGAGAATTAATATTTATTAGAAAAACTTAAATTTTTTCTGTTTCTAAGAAAATTATTATGGTTAAACGTTTTATAAAAAGAATAAAACGATTAAAAAAGAGGAATAAAATAAGAATATTAATTCTACTACTCTTTTTAGTTTTCAATTTAACAGTAATCCCTCAATTATTTTATAATCGAAATTTTTTAGCGCCTCATGATGTTGACAGAAAATCGAATGGAAACACACTAATCTGTGCTGTGAGTTTAAATGAAATGTTTACACATCCATCAAGGGTAGATAAACAAGTTTCTATGCCAAATAATTCAATTAATAATAGAATTTTAGAAATAGATCGGCGTGGTAATAAAGTATGGGAGTTTTCTGGGCTGGGGATGCCGCATGAGGTTCTTGAATTACCAAATGAAAATCTACTCGTGGCAGATACCACTTTTGATAGGGTTATAGAAATTGATTATGAACTAAAACAGATAATTTGGGCTTGGGAGCCTTCGAAAATAAACTGGACTGAAGTCAATCCGAAATGGAATAGTTCCCATTATTATAACAATCCAAAAAATTACGATTGGACACATATTAATGACGTTGATTTTAAAGAGTATGGAAATTGGAATGCTTGTTTAGTCTCACTTAGAAATTTCGATTTAGTAGTTGAGATCAATTATACAGCAGAGTCATTAAATCCAAATAAAGCGGATAACATAATATGGTGGTATGGGGATTATTCTAATCATTCATTGCTTTCTCGTCAACATAACCCTGATTATTTAGAGAATGGAAATGTAATTGTCGCAGATTCAGAAAATGATAGGATCGTTGAAATCAATTATACCACAAAAAAACGAGTCTGGACTTCTAATTTGGAGTTGAGATGGCCAAGGGATGCAGATGAGTTAGATAATGGAAATTTACTGATTACCGACAGTTATAATAACCGAATAATTGAGATAAATAAAACAACTGAAGAAATAATATGGATCTTCGAAAAGGATTTAATGATTCCTTATGAGGCAGATTATTTAGGCGATGGAAATTATCTTATCTCTACTGAATATATGGGAAAAGTAATAGAAGTTAATCGAAACGGATTTATTATATGGTCTTATGGGTTTTCAGTGATTAAATTGCTCTTTTATTTTAACTCATTGATATTATTAGGAATTGCCGGTATCGAGTTATTCTATAAAACTCAAAATCTATCTGATCCAAGACTACCAAAAAAGAAGATAATTATAAATTTTCTCGCTTTAGGAATTTCCATTACTTTTATCATACTTTTCCTAATTGTGATATTTCACTTTGATGGACTTCTTCAGGGATTGCTTCAAATGATATATCCATATGTCAAGCAAAGCGTTTATTAAATTTTGGTTTTTTTATCTTTTTTTGAAATTTTTCACGATAATCTCAGAAATTAATTACATGTAATCCTAGAATAATTCTAAAACAAAAATCCATATTTAAATATGCATTATAATATAATTAAAATAAAACTCCTCTCATAATTAATGAAGTTGATCTTATGGAGAAAAAAAGATACTTATATAAAATCCTCGTCGCAGGAAACGCGGGTGTGGGTAAAACCTCATTACTAAGAAGGTATGTGGAAGGAAAATATGATGAATCCACCATTATGACAGTAGGAGTTGATTTTTTTATTAAGGAAATTGAATTTAATTCTGAAGCGGAATGTACTTTACAATTATGGGACTTTGGTGGACAAATACGCTTCAGACATCTGCTTGATAACTATGTTATGGGGGCTCGTGGAGCACTGCTGTTGGTTGATTTAACAAGAACTCCCAATTTGGAGGAAATAGTTGAATGGGTAAACATAGTTCGACTACATGATATAAATCTACCAATTATTCTGGTGGGGACGAAAAATGATTTACAAGACTTTATCGCTGTGGATGATGAACAAATGTTAGATATTATGGAGACTTTTAACATGATGACGTATATAAAAACATCAGCAAAGACAGGTGAAAATGCGAAAAAGCCTTTTCGAATGATGGCAGAAAAATTAATTGAAAAAAAACAAGTTTAAAATTAACTATTTTCAGTGTTGTAAGAATTAATGAAATCAATTGTTTTTTTTTATTGAAAAATGATTAAGAAAGATTATTTTGATGTTCTGAGATTTATCGTCAAAAAATTTCAAGAAAATAGTATTAATTGGGTTATAGTTGGGAGTATGAGTTTTAAATAGCAGGGATTAAATGTAGAACCAAATGATATTGACATATTAACAAATAGAAAAGATGCGCTTAAACTCAACAGCATTTTAAAGGATTATGTAACGCAACCAGTAAAATGGAATAAAAATGCAGAATTTGATTCATATTTTGGAAAATTTTTGATAAAGGGAGTTAATGTAGAGATAATGGGAGATTTAAAGATTAAGATGGAGGAGGAATGGATCTCTTTAAAAAATCGATTGAAAAATCCAAAATCTATAAAACTTGAAGATATATCTTTACCGGTCTCTCCTATAAAAGAACAATTGGAGTTTTATAAAAGGAGAGACAGACCTAAAAATTTCAAAATCAATTCTATAATTAAAAAATTTTGATATTAAAAATTATTTTCAGATATTCAACTTATTTCTTATAAAAAGCAAAAAAATAACTAAAAAAAATCTTTTTCTTAATAAACCATAAACCCTCGATTTTTATGAAAGATGAGATAGTGATTCTTGGTTCTGGTGGAGGAAGGCATCATATAAGAACGCAATATAGAGCTACTGGGGGAATTTTATTAAAAGTTAGTGGAATTCAAACCCATATTGACCCTGGTCCAGGCGCGATTGTGCGGATTAATCAATATCAAGAAGACCCTACGAAGACCGAATTATTTATTGTTACGCATTTCCATCTTGACCATTATAATGACTTAGCCGTCATGATTGAAGCTTCGAGAAAAATCCTTCATGATAAAAACCATCACTATTTTAAAAAAGGAACTCTTATCACCACTCCTGAAGTGGTGAATTATGTTTCAAAATATCATCTTGACATGCTGGAAAACACTCAAATATTCGACCCGGATAAAATTTTCTCTTATAAAAATATAAAAATAATAGGAACAAAAGTAAAGCATACAGAAACGGCAGGTTTTGGAGTAAAAATCAAATCCAAAGATTATAATATAGCTTATAGTAGTGATACGACAGTATTTGAAGGATTTGGAGAGCAGTTTAACGGTGTTGATGCACTTATTTTAAATTTATTACGTCCTAATTCAGTCGTATGCCGAAGGCATCTCAGTACTGACCAAGTAATACCTGAATTGAACAAAATTACTCCTAAACCAAATATTTTAATTTTAAATCATTTTGGGGCTTATATGGACAGCCCGTTATCAAAGATGAATTATGTACCAAGCCAGGTTGAGAAAATACGTAAAAATACAAATATAAAAAATGTAATTGCTGCTGAAGATGGATTAAAATTGAGCTTATCTGATTTGTTATCCTAAATAATAATATCAATCAGCGAATAGAATATAACCTGCTTTTTTGAATAGAAATATTATGATGAATAGGTATTTTTAATAAATATACCAAATTGTAAAGTCTATCTCAAAACCTCAATTAAATCTCGATTTTTGAGAAAGAATAAGTAGAAAAGGGCTAACATCACCACCACATAAATGAAAGAATGAGGGAGAGAATTAAACTCGGTGAGAGTTTAATAGAGGGCGAAATCCAATGTTAGTGGTAAAGTAATGTTGTGCGTATTTTTTGCGAACCCTTCTTTAATAATTAATGATATTTCCCATTATAAAAAAGGTAGTTTTTTTATGCTTTTTTGTTACACCCTCAAGAACAAATTTTTTCCTTTTAAAAAATATGAATATAGAGATAAATCGTATATTAATCTAGATAAATCCATAATAGGTTAAAATGAGATTATGAATTTCTTATTTTGAGGAAGTTCAATTTCAGACTTTCCAAACAAGGTTAATCTTCAGCTTTGAGACAAGATTTTTAAATGCTTTTGGTTCCGAATTGAAAGTCATCTCGTTTATTTTCACTGAGATAAACTCACTTACCATGCTTACTACATATTTAATAGAAAACAATCCTGATACATATTTATACATAAAAACGAGAAAAAGTGTAAATGGTATTAAAGCGATAGAAAAGATTAACCAAAAACTAATAAAATCTAAGGACCATAGAAAACTAAAGGGATAGAAAATATAATGTAATGCAAATAATGTTAAAGAGTAATAAGAATAATAGAAGAGTGGATTTTTTTTAGAATTAAAATCCCTCCGTGAGTTTTTCTCGATTGTTATAAGTCCCACTAATATTAAAGTATCGAGCCCTAAAGCAAATATTATAAATGAAGTTGTATTTGCTATTTGAAAATTAGGATATTGAAATAATATACCAAATATCATAGCAGCAATCGCAGACAAGATTAAAGGAGTTGTAAAGTTCTTAATAAATTCTTTTACATTGGCTTTTTTCTCAAAATTTATTCTCGCAAGTAAAGATCCTAAAACTGTTCCAAATATAAAAAAACTAAAATAGGGGAGTATTGAATTTTGTCCCGCATCAGATGGATAAAAGAAATCTTTTAAAAAGTCTAACATACTTGACAAATGGCTGTAATTCATTAGAATATTTTGAATGGTAAAATTAAATATCAACCAGCTAATGCCTAAAACTATTCTAAATTTTAAAGAAAGTCTCATAATTGGCCATGCAAAAAATAAACTTATAGACAAAGTTATTAAAATCCACCAATCGAATATTTTAGCGGTTTTATCGAATGAGGTGATCATTAAATTAATTAATATGGCAATAATAAACAAAATTATAGCACGAATAAAAGAGTTATTCCTCCATACTCTCGTCTCCTCACTAAATTTATCTCGATGATTTAATACTTTTTTTGAATATGAAAGCGCAACACTAACACCAGAAATTAATATGAATCCCGAGCCTTTAGCGATGGGTCTCGCAATTGGCTGCCATACCCAATTAAATAAAGTTGTATATCCTTCTGAGGATAACCACCAAATTCCTAAATGAGATAAAAACATTATAAAAATGCATAATCCCCTAAAAATGTCGATACTTCCTATTCTATTTCCCATTACCAATTAAACTCAAAACTAAATATATTGAGAAATATTTAATTTGATTTATAATTTTTGACAATTTTTTAGTAGTTGCTACGGATAGTAGCAACAAGTTGAGTAAAAATAAAATTTTTCTATTATATTATTATTAAGCTTTAATTTTTTAATATAATATCCAATCTGTTAATCTCTTTTTATATAAGATTCAGCCTAAATCTAATGTTAAAGAAATCTTATGCTTCTAAAGGAGGGTTTGAATAAATATTGAACTTTAATTTTATAATGAAATCTCTAAATGCACTTTTATGCTTTTTATAAAATAATTCCTCAAACTTGAGTGACAAAAACTCGCTTAAAACACTCATGACATACTTTAAGGAGAAAAGTCCTTTTATGTTATTGAAAATAAATTTCATAGAAAGAAATAGCATAGAAAAAACGAGAGAAAAGAGAAAAAGAAATTGCATAAAATCAAGCTTTATAAATGAAGTGAGCATAAACACATAATTTAGGAGATAAAGGGTCAATGAATAATATGAAAAGTAGAAAAGAATATTATATTTAGAGTTAAAATTGATTTTAGATATTTTCTCAATCGTTATTAATAGGGATAAAAGAAAGGTATTTAATCCTAATGAATAAAGGATCCAAGAAAAACTATTTACAGATAAAAATTTCGGAAATTGGAGAAAAATTGAGAATACTATCGTAAATCCTGAAATTAATAGTAATGGAGCAGAAAATTTTTTTAAAAATTTAGTGGTATTAGTAGTGTCTTCAAAATCTATATCGGTTAGAAAACTTCCAAAAACAGTTCCAAATAAGAAGAATGGAAAAAACGAGATAATAGGGTTTTGTCTTGTATCGGAAGGGAATAGAAAATCTAAAAGAAAATTGGATATTGGTGATAATTCACTAGTAAACTTCAAAATATTTTGAAATATCAGATTAAAAATTAGTAAAGTGATTCCAATAGCAATTCTTTTACTCTTAGATAATTTCATTAAAGGCCAGCTTAAAAATAAACAGAAAGAAATAGTAAATAAGATCCACCAATCATAAATTTTTGCCCCTGAAGTTATTAAAGTCAATCCTAAATTAATACTAATAGCAAGTATAAATAAAATAAAAGCTCTTAAATAATATGTATTTCTTAGAATTCTTTTTTTTTCTACGTGTGAATCATAATAATCAATGAATTTTTTAGAATACGAAAGAGTTAAGCTACTACCTGAAACAAACAAAAAACCCGCAGCTTTCCCTATTGGTTTAATAAAAGGGAGAATATATTGTTCAAAAACAATTAGATCAGTTGACGATAACCACCATATTCCTATATGACCGAAAAGCATTAAAAAAATACAAAGTCCTCTAAAGATATCAATACTTCCTATTCTACTCCCCATTATCAAACAAAATATCCACTAATAATTTTGAAAATTAATTTTGAGTTATAGACTTTATGATTTTTTTATATTAATTATACTAAAAAGGAGAATAATTATCGTTAAAGAATAAAGAAACCCTCTAATTGTTTGAGGAAATATTTAACTTTAATTTTTTCGTGAGATTATCGAGTGCACTTGTTTCATGTTTATAAAAAATTTCTTCTATTTTAAGAGAAAAATATTCCCCTAAAATGCTCACAAAATATTTCAAAGAAAATAGTCCAGCTACAAATCTATACATAATATGTAGAAAGACTGTTAGAATTACTAAAACCCCACCAAAAACTAACCAAAAAGTCCAATAATTTAATGATAAAAATCCAAAAAGCATACCTGAATAATGTAATAAATAAAAAGTTAATGAATAATAGGAAAAATAGAATAGAGGATTATATTTTGAATTGAAATTAATATTTGTAGCCTTTTCAAGAGTTAATAAAATTGAGACAATCAAGCTGTTCAGACCTAATGCATAAATAATATACGAAAAACTATTGGTTGTTAGAAAATTTGGGAAATCAAGAAAAATACCAAATAATATGGAAAAAACAGAAGGTAATGCTAAAGGTAAAAAAATTTTTTTGAGGAAACCAAGAAAATCTTCATTATTCCCAAAATCCTTTTCTACAAGAAAACTTCCTATAATTGTTCCGAATAGAAAGAATGGGAAAAATAGTAATAGAGGGTTCTGACGAGAATCGGAAGGATAAAAGAAATCTAATAAGAAAGAAGAAAAATCTGAGAAATTTCCATAAAGTAAGATTTGTTGAAAGAAATAATTGAATACTAATAGTACAATTCCAAATAGAATTCTCTGATTTATAGATAATTTCATCAATGGCCAACTAAAAATTAGACAAATAGATAGAGTAAATAAGATCCACCAATCATAAATTTTTGCGTTAGAACTGGAAGAAAGTAAAGCGATATTCATTATAAAAGCAACTAAAAATAATATAAATGCTCTAAAATAGGAGCTGTTTCTTAAAATTCTCGTTTTTTCATCATATGGATCAATTAAATCAACTTTCCTTTTTGAAAAAAAAAGAGCAATACTTGTTCCCGAAATTAAAATAAATCCCGTGCCTTTTGCAATAGGTTCAAGCGGAATCCATATAAAGATTTCCTGAATTTGGAAAGCTGCTGGGGACATCAACCAGACACTTAAATGCCCTAATAGCATTAAAAACATGCAAAACCCTCGGAAAAAATCCACGCTCCCAATTCTATTGCTCATATAAATAAAAGCTCATTTAATTCTATTTAAAACATCTAAATAAATTTATAAATATAACTTTTATTAATTTTCATAATTTTTTAGAGGAAAACATTTGATTTTAGCCAAGAACTCTGGGTTTTTTTTTTAATTTTTATATTCTCACGTGCGGGAGATCTTTGTTCTTAATCATTGGTCTTCTTGAAATAATTAATTAATTCTGTGCTAATTATTCTTAATTGATACTTAAGAGAGAATTTCGATCCGTACTTCCTATACATCAATCCTAGGAAAATTCTTATAATAATAATAGAAACTAAAAGAAGTGGAAGGAATAGAATCGCAGATAATCTATTAGTAAATAAAAAGTAGAGTGGATAATGTAATAAAAATATTGTAAAAGAATAATAAGAGAAATAATAGAAAAATCTATATTTTACTTGTATTTTAATCGAAGTTAAAAATTCTACACTGAACAATATGGCAAATATTAGAAGATGACCTCCTATAGCATAAACTGGCCAACTCAAATTGAATCTCTCTAAAATATCAAAAGGAATTATACATAATGATATGAAAATTAATATAAATCCAATTAAGATCATAGGAATAGTGAAAGATGTTAAAACAACTTTTTTCGAGTAATTAGCATCGCTCCAGATCTTTGAATATATCAGATCTGCAATTATACTTCCAATTATAAAAAAAGGAAAAAATCTAAAAAGAGGAGATAATTCGACTTGATTATACATAAAATAATAGATTACGACAAAAATACTATTAAAATTATCTTGAAACGGTATAAGAAGTAAATATAATATCTCATTTAAGATCAGTATAGTTATAGCAAAAAGTATTTTAAGAAAGATATTAGATTTGAAAAAAGGCCAAAATAAAATCATAGAAACTGGTAATGTCTGAAGAATAAACCACGAGTATATATATTTTATATTAAAAGTTCTAAGTACCATTATAAAATTATACGCAAATCCAATAAGGAATAATAACCATGCTCTAAGGAGATATTCTGAACGAAATTGCTTATATTCATAATCTTCATAGCTACTGAGATTTTCTAAATTTTTTTTATAAGAAAGTGTGAGACTCATTCCAGAGATGAATAAAAATCCCGCTGAACCAAAGGCATCAACAAAAATATTTATATAGATAAAAAAGATGGTGTAATAATCTTTTGGTTGTATCCACCAACCCATAGTATGTCCTATAATCATCCAAGTAATACATATACCCCTAAATGTGTCTATACTCCTTAATCTTCTTCTCATACGATTTAAATATCAATATGTGTATTATATTATTCGTTATTAACGCTTTCAGCAATTCCTTTTGCTGCAATTATTCCTGTCATAGCTGCTGCGACTATACCCCTTGACAATCCTGCTCCATCACCAGCAAAATAAATCCCTTTAAATTTTTTTGATTCTAAAAATGCATTTACTTCTATACTTTTAGCACTTCTCTTAAATTCTGGAGCGTAAATTAAAGTACTATTGTTATTAACCCCTGGAATAACTTTATCTAAGATTTCCAATCCTTCCAATATATCAGTTACGAATCGGTACGGATAAGCCATAGCAATATCCCCAGGGGTATAATCATTTAATGTAGGTTGGACAGGATTGCGTTCAATTAATGATTTTCTTGAACGATGGCCGTCACGCAGATCTCCCAAGGTTTGCACTAAAGGTTTATATCCACCCAAAATCGAAGTTTGTAAAGCGATTGATCTCCCATATTTTGTAGTGTCTTCTAAAGGACTAGTTAATTTTTGTCTAATCAAGAAAGCAAAATTAGAAGTATCTGAATCGCCATTTAGAGAAATTTGATGACCATTTACTCCAACAATATTCTCTTCATAATTTTCTTTTACCACATATCCTTTATGATTAACGCAAAATGTTCTAACAAAATCATTATAGGTCGGGGTTATAATATGGAATTTAGGATCTCTCTGGATATTTTCACATATTTCATCTAATATAATGGAAGGAACCTCCACTCTAATTCCTATATCAAGTGGTTCATAGTAAGTTTTAATTCCTAAATTTTCACATTGCTTAGAGAGCCAAATCATGCCCCATCTTCCAGGAGCTAGTAAAATATAATCAAACTGTTCTTTATTGCCTTCTTCAAAAAAAAGGAACTTTTCTTCATCAAAAGAAAGTATCTTAGTATTTGGAAAAAATTCGATATTATAATTTGATTCTAAAAATTCTGTTATGGATTTAATTATTTTCGTAGTATTTTTTGATCCAAGTACTCTTTGTTTGATGGGTATAAATCGAACATCTATAGCTGCACATTTCCTTTTCAACTCGTCCATTTTTTGTTTATTACTATATGGATCGAAAATTCTATCTGGTGCTCCGTTTTTTAGAAAAAAATCATCAATTTGTTTCATTACATCATTGACATCTAGATTTGCATTAGTACATAATTCATTCAAGTCTCCTCCAATATTTTTATTAAGATTTAGAATTCCAGAAGACCAAGCACCAGCTCCACCTATACCGCTCATGATTCTACATGGATCGCATTGAGCACACTCATATTCATTTTTTTGAGGACAAAACCTATCTCCGATAGCGGGTCCAGCATCATAGATCTTTATTTCTACTTTATTGCCTAATTGATCTCCCAGTTCATTTGCAGCAAAGAGGCCAGCGGAACCAGCTCCTACTATTCCTACTTTAATTTTTGACATGCTTTTTTATATTATTAATTATTGCTATTTTAATTTGTATTTATTATCTAAAAAAGTATTTCCCTTTATTTTTTCAACAATACCCTTCTTATTTAGCTCATCTAAATGATTGAGAATCATACCTCCATCCCATATATAATATAATTCCTTTATAGGTTCGAAAATTCTATCTGTAGATGTTAAGATTCTTTCTTCAACAATCGCTTTAATAGATTTATAATTACGTGTATTTAGACAATCAACAATTTTCTTTTCATTTGAATCTATTTTTTGCCTAATACGATTAAAAAATTCCTTGTCTTTATCTAAATAATAAGTTCCATGAGCAGGTATTAAAATATATTCCCCATTAAGGTAAATTCTTTCTAATTTATCGATGGATTTTCGATATTCGGTTAAATTGCTACTTAAGTCTCCATAATATGGATGACTACCTATATCTGATACATATAAAATAGATTTAGAAGTTTCATCTTTAGATTTGATAGAAAATGCTGTATGTCCAGGCGAATGACCGGGAATATGAATTGTATTTATTATGAAATTCCTTGATTGGAAATTATCTTTCCCAGGGATATAACTGTTAATTTCATTACATAAGTCAAATTTCATGTATTTTTTTATCATCATTCGATATTTATCTTCTAAATTTAACTTCTTGAATCCAATTTTGTCACTCAATGTTTCTATATTGGTTACATATTCGCTTTCTTGAATCGGAATATAAATCGGGGTCTTATATTTATTTTGATGATAAAATGCATGAGCAGTATGATCTAAATGACCGTGGGAGAATAGTAAAAATTCAGCATTATCAATTTCAGAATATAGATTATCTATATCATCAAATGGATAATTTGTATCAATTAATATATTAGATTGCTTTTTTTGTTCAATTACTAAACTATTGAGGATATTAACACGACTAGAATTTTCTTTTACTAAAAAAATTCCATCTATAAGTTCTTTCCACACTAACATTCATTAAAACCAAATATATTTATGAATCCTAAGTTGAGTAATAATGAATTGTTTAAAGATTCTTTCTATTCATTTTTAAAATAAGTTACTTTTATTATTGCGCTTACTGAATATTTATCCAATGGCGGCACACTTTACACTGTTTTATATATTTCCATTTAACAGCCCCATTATTTTTAATAGAGAGTTTCCTTATAATCATTTTGCTCCCACATTTTTCACAAATATCATTGTCTTGTATTTGTATATCTTGAGCTGTCATCTGAAAACCCTTAAAATTTTTTAAAAATTATTCTTATATACTTCCTCATTATATAAAAGAAAATATTTTTATTTAAATTTGTCTAGAACTTTCTTTGAAGAATTATTTTGTCAGAGTTAAGAAACGACTCATTTATTAATTTAATCCTTTATATTTTTTTACAATGATAACAAAAGACTTTTAAATTTTAAACGTTAAATCTCCCAATTTTAAAAAATCTAAAGATTATTATTCTCTATTATCCATATTGGACTCGCCCATGCCATATTGTTATCATCTAAAAAAAGCCGCGGATAGTAAAAAACGAATTTTTGAGGTTTTTTGATATGATTTAAAGAAATATTCTTAAAATCAGCATTATCGCAAAAGTAAAATTCAATTAGATTCTTATTAACAATTTTCTGAGAGAGAATCATATTGTTTCTAATTATTTCAATTCTTTTTATTTTTATGGGACTAATAACTTTTAATTTTAGTTTCCTTTCTTGTTTTAGATTTTCATCTTCATTTAAATCAAAAATTTGTCCCATAAAAAGCTCATCAATCCAGAATTCGAGAATAACCCTTGGGCCTGTAGTCCCATAGCATCTTCTTGTATTAAGAGCTTTCCATAATTCATCTTTATTGAGTGATGTTGCCCATATTGCCATAATTCCCGAAGGATAAATCCCATTATCAAGATCCATATTCCCAGAGGGAAAAGCTCCAAAATGATCATCCCCCCCAGCAATAAATCCGAGTTTATATCCCTTTTCAAGAGCATCCCTAACATAAGAACCTCTCTTTCCCAATATTGGACCTCGTTTTCTCGCATACTTTCCATATCCAAAAAATTTATATCGGGGAGGAAGAGGATTTCCTTCCGAATAAGGATATTCTTGATTCCCCCATGTTGAATATATCTCGACTAGTTTTTCAAGAGAATTATCAAAATAATCCCAATTACGATAGCCTGGTCTTAAAGCAGTATGGTGTCCTACCATTAAAACTTGGTCTGAATATTTCTTTAAATTCTTTATAAGTTTAGGGGTTGAATTATATTTGTTTATTTCAGATCTAAATATTGGGATATTGTTGTTTACATGATAAATACAAATATCTCCATATCCAGTATACCATGTTCCATATTCATAACCAAATAGAGAAACGAAATCTCCATGAGCGTTATATTTTTCTACTATTTCTTTTATTTCTCTAAAATCTGCATCTGATGTTTCGTATAACCGATCATGCTCCGTAGATGTACCAAAATCTAAACCTGATTTTATGAGATTTTCAAAATAATCATCAATAGATATCATTCCATCACTTTTTGATGTGTGACCATGAATATATCCCCAATATAACTTTAGCTCATTTACTTTTATAGATTTACAATGAATAGGATTTGATCTATAAGATTGATGATTATATTTTGCTTCTATAGAGTATATTCCTTCGTTTTCTGTCTTTAAATTAGTCAATTCAATATATCCTTCATCATTAGGCTTCACGTCTATATTTGTGATAAAATCTTCATTTTCTTGGAGTATAAAATAGAGACTAACAGTTCCCGAAAAATTAGCTACTAAGTTATTATATTTATCTTCAAATCTTAAAATACATTTAAAATTCTCAGTTATATTAACAGTAGAGGGAGCTATAATATTGATATGATCAAAAGATTTACTGATAATGGTGAGTTTTGGACATTCTTGGATTAATATCTCGCTGTTTCCGGGTTTCTTAAATAATACCTCTATTTTTTTATTTTCTTCAATAATCGATTGGCTTAGTGTATTATAAATTGAAAATTTAACTTCTGTATCTTTCTCTAAACCTTTTTCATCCAAAATCAAATATTTTATCATTAGATCTTTTCCCGTAATAGTCAAGGGAAGTATTTTCTTATCATTTCTGAGATTTAGTTCAATATATCCTTTTTCATCTGAATTATAGGACTGTAAATAGTACCAATCATTTTTATTATTTCTTCCCCCTCGTATCCTAAAAATCAAAAGTGAATTCTTTGGAAGATTAAATTTGAGAATAAAACTAACTGAAATTGAATAATATTGTCGAACTTTAACTTTTTTGGGTGAAACGTTAATATCTGCTAATAAAGGTTTTTTTTCTTCCAAGAATGTTTTTCCATTCGGTAATTTATTGACTCAAATATATAATAAAATCTAAATATGATAGTATTCGATATAATAACTATTTTATTATAGTTAAGCTCTCAATAAATGGAAATTATAATTGAAAATCAATTAGTTTCAGCAAATTAAATTATTTATTCTCTTTTTGATCTTTATTCTTTATTACGGTAATGATGATAGCAATAAATATGAATGCACATCCAATCAAGGCAGTAATAGAAAGTGTCTCGTTTCCTAAGAGAAAACTAAATAATAACGCAAAAACAGGTTCCAAAGCAAAAATAATTGCAGTTTTTGCAGGATTGACATGTTGCTGACTCCAATTTTGAAATAAAAAAGTGAAAGTAGTTACTGCTAATCCCATATATAAGATAATTATCCAAAACATAGGATCTGAATGTAGAAGATCATAAGATTCTTGTAAAATAAATGAAAATATAAAGCAAGAGAGAGATATAACAAATAATTGGACTATAGAATAAAGATAAATATTAGCAAGACTCACATATTTATCATTATATATGATAAATAAAGCACAAAAAACAGCACATATTAAAACCCAAATATCGCCAATAATAACTCCACTCTCACCTTCTAAAAATAAGAATGCCAGTCCGATAATTGAAAGTATTGCTGCTAACCAAACCCTTTTTTTAAAGGATTGTTTGAACATAACGTATGCTAAAAAGGGAACCATTATAGTGTTTAATCCTGTGATAAAACCAGCTTTTCCTGCTGAAGTTGTTGTTAACCCAATTGTTTGAGTAGCTATTGCGATAAAATAGAGTAACCCAGAAACAGTTCCCATAATTAATATTTTCTTATTGATTTTATTTAGGCGAACATAAAAAGGACTGAATCCTAAGAGAGCAATTGAAAATCTTAAGCCTAAATATAAAAAAACGGGGATATCTTTTACAACTGTTTTAGTTATAATGAATGTGGTACCCCACAAGATCGTTGTAATTATTAGAAGAACTATTGCGATAAATTGTTTCTTCGATGAAGATGGATGAGATATCTCTTTTTGCATTCCTCAGTTCCCAGTATATTAAATAATTAAGATTTATTAAATCATAAAATATTTGAAAATTAATTATCTTAACTAAATATTTGAATATCTTTTTCCGAATTCCTATATTTTTGATTTCTAGAATTTTCTCTTTGATTTCATCTAATTAGGGTAACTTCAGAAAATCAGCATCAGTTATAATGCCTATATATTTATCAAAATCCCTCACTAAGACTGCAGAATATTTTATCAAAAGATCGGATACATCTTTTAAGCTCCAATTTCTATTCACTTCTGGAAAAGGAAGTTCTTTTACATCAGAAATTTTGATGTTTAATAAATCTGAATTTTCCATCATTAATTTTTGAGCCTTCCGGGATGTTATACTGCCTAGGTTTTGACTATTCTTAAGTATTGGCAGCTGGGAAACATTATATTCATTCATTAACTTAATAACATCTTTTAGTTTAGTATCTGGTTCAATTGAGATTATATTTTTCGTCATAATTTTTTCAATTCTTTCTGAAGATTCTTTTTTTCTTCTCTCTTCATTTTTTAGACAAGAATATATTAATTTAAAAGTTGAATAAGGAGGATCAACCAATTCATTTTCAATTCTTGAAATCGTTGATTGATTTAGTTTACAAAGTTTAGCAAGTTCGTGTTGACTTATATTTAACTTTTTTCTCAATATCTTTATTTCAGCTATTTCGGGGATATTCATAATTTAAAATAATAATGCTTCTGATGGATATGTTATGCATATCAAACATAAAAGAAATTTAAAGATTTTTAAATTAATTAGTTTTTCCTAATTTAACTTATATTTAATTTAAAATTGAAATGCATATAATTCAAAATAGATGATTTGATGACAAAAACTTATCAAGAAATAAATGAAAAAATTAAGAATGGAGATGCTGTCGTTGTAACTGCGGAAGAAATGATAAAGATAGTCGAGGAAAGTGGAGTAAAAGTAGCTGCGGAGGATATAGATATCATAACAACTGGAACTTTTGGACCAATGTGTTCTAGTGGGGCATTCCTTAATTTTGGTCATTCTGATCCTCCAATTAAATTTGATCATTTATGGCTTAATGAAGTTCATGCGTATCATGGAAATGCGGCTGTTGATTGCTATTTAGGGGTGACAAGGATGGCTGATAAAAGACCTTTCGAATATGGAGGAGGAAATGTTATAGAGGAATTAGTATCAGGAAAACCAATTCGATTAAGGGGAACTTCCAATACAACAGATTGCTATCCTTTAGGTGAGATTGATACATATTTTACTATTGAAGATTTAAATCAAGCGGTTCTCTGCAATCCTCGTAATGCATACCAAAGATATCATTGCGCTGTAAATAGTACGGATAGAACTCTCTATACTTATATGGGCAAATTACTTCCAAATTATGGAAATGCACACTATTGTGGTGCTGGTTGTTTGAACCCTTTAACAAATGACCCTGATTATGAAACTATTGGGATAGGGACAAGAATTTTTCTGGGTGGAGGTGTAGGATATGTAATTGGACAAGGTACTCAACATAATCCTAAAGAGGGATTTGGAACATTATTTGTTAAGGGAGATTTGAAACAAATGCGTTCAGAATATCTAAGAGGAGTAAACTATGAGCAATATGGTACTTCAATGTTCTGTGGTGTTGGAATTCCAATACCTATTTTAAATGAAGGACTAGCAAAAAAAACTGCTATAAAAGACGAAGATATAATAACAGAAATAGTTGATTATGGTGTTCCCCGGAGAGATAGACCAAAAATTGGAAC
The DNA here is from genome assembly GCA_046497275.1 of Promethearchaeia archaeon. Lineage (GTDB taxonomy): Archaea > Asgardarchaeota > Lokiarchaeia > Sigyniarchaeales > SOKP01 > TEKIR-8. The sequence goes on from JAWOFX010000007.1 coordinate 49,338, forward strand.
AACTAATTACAAAGAACTAAAAAGTGGATTAATCAAGATTAATGGAAAAGAAATAAAATGTTCGTCAATGTCTTCATTATATTATGCGAGAAAAATTGCAAATGAATTAAAAGAATGGATTGAAGATGGCGATTTTCTTTTAAATCCTCCAGCAGAGCAATTACCCACAAATACTTCTTTTAAACCAATGAGACAAACATCAGAAATTAAATTCGTTAAAGATTTGAAGAAAGAGGCTGTAATTTGCTATGAAGATTGTGATATCCAAATAGTTGCAAATAAAATAATCAATCAAAATATAAATCATATCGTTATTACTGATAGAAATAGGAGATTAAAAGGTATAGTCACCTCATTTGATATTACAAAAGCAGTTGCAAGAAATAAGAAAAATCTTCTTGATATCATCACGAAAAAAGTTATTACTACGTCAGATAATGAACCTATAGAGGTGGCTTCTCGAAAAATGAAAAAAAATGCCATTTCTGCCTTACCTGTGGTAGATGATAAAGATATAGTCGTTGGAATAATTTCTTCGGAGGAGTTGATGTAAAGTATGACGATTATTAATGTTATGGTTCCTTTTCGCTTGATAAAAAAAATTGATGATTATTCACGAATAATTAATGAAATTTTAAAACATGATATTTCTTTCAATGTTCTTAAATTTTCAACAAGTTCTAGCGGTATTAATTTACTTTTAGATGTACCTGAAGAAAAAGTCAATACTATAACAACATCTTTACGTCAAAATGAAATTCAAGTGAATAAAAAAGGAAGAGTTATTTTAGATAAGGATGTCTGTATAGATTGTGGAGCATGTGTAAGTCTATGTCCAACTGATGCGTTATATTTTAAAGAAGATAGTTCCATTGATTTTGAAGAGGATAAATGTTTGGGGTGCTTAATATGTATAGACTCTTGTCCACGTGGAGCAATAGAGGAAAGTAAATAAAATTATTATAATCTACATATTTCTATTTTTCTGGAAAAAGAGGTTTAATCCCATAACTTTTTGCTTTTTGTATCATCATAGTTTGTTGCTTACTATTTAAATCTGTTAATTTTTCTATAGATGAGAAGATTAAAGACCATAGAGATCTTTCGCCCGCAATAGAATATGTTGAGACACATTTTTGATTTAAAGTGAAGTTAATTGCCCGGTTAATCCATTCTTGAGTATCAAGCGGTTCATACCATGTATTATAAATTTTTTTTCTAGTCCAACGACTTTTTGCTATTGATTTAATCGCGGTAACCCCTATTTTTTTCTCTTTAACTAATTCTAAAAGAGGGCGAAAATCATTCAAAGGATCTGGCTTTACCATCGCCCCTAAATAAATAGGACATAATACCGTTTTAAAATTATATTTCTTTATAGCTTTAATTAAGATCTGAATATCATCATGACCAGTAATCCCAATATTTTTTATAATATCAGACTCTTTAGCTTCCTCAAAAGCTTCTAATGCTCCTCCTTTACCAAAAATTGTCTCCAAATCTTTTTCAGTTTTAACAGCATGAAATTGATATAAATCAAAATAATCTGTTTTTAAACTTTTAAGGGAATTTTGAAGTTCCTCCCAAGCTCCTTGTTTTGTTCTTATTTGAGTTTTTTCAGCTAGAAATATCTTTTCTCGATATTTTTCAACCCAAGGAGCTAATCTCTTTTCTGCTTGTCCATACGTAGGAGCTACATCAATAGTATTTATTCCTACTTCTAACGCTTGCTGAATATATTTATCGGCTTCTTCTTGTTTAACAAATCCAATTCCCCATCCTCCCATTGTTAAAATAGAAATATTATGACCAGTAGACCCAAATTTTCTATATTCCATACTTTATCTATAATCATGTCCCTTTTTAATCTATTTTGAATTTTTTAAAAGTAAAATGAGGAATAAAGAAAAGAATAGTGAATATTTTAATTCTTTCTATATCAAGAAATAGAATTTTAAATAAAAGCTGTAGGTTGAAACTGAGAGAAAATATTTACATTAAATTTTTTTGTTAAAAATTAGTCTTTATTCTTCAGAGGTTATAGTCTCAAAAATTAAATGAATACGGGGAGAACTTCTTCTTAAACTTATACACTGTTCCTCTTCACAGCCTCGAAGAATAGCAATGAGTTCATTCAAATGGATTGTGGCAATTTCTAATTTATCATCAGTTATGTCATACATTTTTTCTCGAAATTCAGGTTTACTCAAAGTGTATAGACAAGTAGGACAAGGCATCAAGAGAAAACACGCATTAACATTTTCAGCACTCTTTAGCTTTTTATAGGTGATTTTTAACGCATCCTCAGGGTGGATAACGATCTGGCTAGCACCCCACCCGCAACAACTGTCTTTTTCTGAATAATCAACAGGAACACCCCCAAAAAGGGTGATAAGTTCTTCAAGCTTAGTTTTATCCCTCAAGTAAGTTTCCATGTCGCGGTCTCTTTCTAGATTAAGATAATGACAGCCATAATGTGATGCCACTTTTAATCCTTTCAAATCATATTTTAAAACCCGTACAATTTCATTTCTAATTAGATAAATAAAATCCAAATCATGCACAATGCGTAATTTAGGATGTTCTAAAATTTTATATTGTCCAGGATACTTCTCTCCGCCCATTTTTTCCTCTAATTCATCCAAAATCCTCTGTGTTTTTTTTCTAACTTCAGGGACTTTGAGAAAATCTCTCCCTCTTAATAATGAGTTATAACATCCATTACAGCTCACGAGGAGAATATCTGATTGATTATTAATTTCATTTAAATTACGCTCATTGATAGCCGCAAATTGAGCTCTTGTGATTAAATTTCTTTGAAAAAAAGTTCCTGAGCAACATGATTGATTTTTGCAGATAGAGACTTCCAATCCTAAAGCTTCTAATAAATTCTTCATGCCAAATCGCACACCTGGAAAATATTTCTCCAAACATGCTTTAAATAAGCATAGTTTCTTTCCCTTAAAAAATTCTAATGGATTTTCAGGATATTTCACTCTAATCTCATCAAGATCTAAAGCAAGATTTTCAATTTCCATTGTTATTATAATTATATTGATTTATTTTCTTTTTTTATTTGAAGAATTATTAGATCTTTCCTTTCTATTTTGCTGTTCTTTATCACTTGCTTTAAACACATATTTAATTCGAGCAAAATCACAGATTTTATCCAATTCTTTAACTCTCTCTTCTGGTAATTCACCATCTAAAGGTTCATCAAGTACAGAACCGTTTGTAAGAAATTTTTCGGACATCTCCACATATTTCGTTAAATCATTATAACGTGGACCATAACCCCTTTTAAAAGATTCATTACGTAAATTTAAAATAAGTAAGGGAATATTAATATTTTCTTTAGGACATACCCGTTTGCAGCGTTCACAAAGGAAACAATACCAGATATCGGAATCTTTTAAAACACTTTTGTCTCCTCGCAATATTTTTCGAATAATTTTGCGAATATTGAAATTTGAAATTTTAGATGCCGGACAGCCTCCAACACACTTTCCACAATCAATGCATTGCCGAATGTTTTTATTTTCCTCGACATCTTTCACTAAACTCTCAAGAAAGTCATAACTCCATTCTTCATCAGAAGTTTCTTGCATAAGATTACTCTTCAAATTTAATTATTTACTTCTCTTTCTATTGTAAAATATTGTGTATTGTAAAAAAATTATTAGATTTTGGTTTAGAAAAATAAAACGTTACTAACTTAACGATTATAAGAGATTTAAATAATAATAAACCACTTAGAGATTTTATTTAATAAAAGCGAGATATAAATTACAAATTACATAATTGTTCTATAAAAAAATATAATATTTGTAATTAGTGTAATAATTTTGAAATATCATACAATTATTATCGGAGCTGGAGTTGGTGGATTGACAGCTGCCGCTAAACTCGCTTCTAAGGGAAAAAAAGTACTAGTATTAGAAAAAATCCACCATATTGGTGGGACAAGCCATGTTTTTAGGAGAGGTGAGTTTTATTTTCCAATGGGACCATTATCATTTAGTTATCCTAATTTTATTAACAAAATGCTTGGAGAGATTGGTATCACTGAAAAAATAACTTATACAAGAAGCCATTTTCAACTTATATCTCCAGATATTGATATAATTTATTCTAAACCTTTATCAGAACTTCAAAAAACCTTAATAAAAAGGTTTCCAGAAGAAAAAATAGGGATTTCAAGATTTTTCTCAATTCTTATGGAAATAGTTAGTAGTATTAAGGATATATATAATTGGAATCCTGACTATAGTATAAGAAAAACAAAATCCAACGCAAAAAAAAATCTTTCAAAAATAGATAAAAAGAAATATGATTTAGTTAAGAAATATTCAAATCTTTCTTCTAAAGAAGTTTTGGATGATTATATTAATGATTTGACTGTAAAAAAATTGCTTGGTTCTCAAGGTACTTATGAACCCATTATGTCAATGCTTCATTTAGCGTTTATGTGGAATGTGATGTCAGAAGAGGGAATTTGGTTTCCTTCTTGCGGTATTCATGGAATTAATGAATTATTATATAATTCTATACTTTCCAACGGGGGGGAGGTTAAGCTTAATACGCCTGTTAGAGAAATTATAATCGAAGATAATTACTCAAAAGGGGTGATTACCGAAGATGGAACAAGATATTCATCAGATTACATTATCTCTAATGCAGACTATAAAACAACTTTTTTGAACTTAATTAATAATGAAAAAGTTCCCTCAGAATTTTATAATGCTATCAAGGAAAATTCATACACGGGATCAGAAATTTGCGTGTATCTCGGGATTGAACCTAATAATATTGACTTAAGCAAAGTAAGAGCAACCCACGTTTTCTACAGGAAAAAAATAGAAAATGCGAAGACAAGGACAAATAACAAATTCAGAGAAGATTTCGAAAATAAAGAAATTGAGATATGTTTATGGTCTGAAAAATTAGAAGAATTAGCACCGAAAGGAAAAAAAAGCATTCTTTTGAGAGTTAATTTTCCATATGATATTATGGAACCTTGGAGAACAGGAGTAAAAAGAAGAAAAGAAGGATACAACGAATATAAGAATAAATTAGCTGATAAATTAATAAATGTAATGGAAAATATTTTACCGGGTTTTTCGGGAAGTATTTTAAAAAGGGAAATTGCAACACCCCTCACTTATCAAGACTGGGGAAAAAGATATAGAGGTTCAATTGCAGGCTGGTCAAGGGATATAAGGAAAGTAAAAGCTTTTGATCGACAACTATTAATCACAACGCCAATCGAAAACTTACTGATGGCGGGTTTATATGCGAGTAAAGAGTTATTTTTAGGAGGATATCCGATTTCTATGTATACCGGAATTTTAGCTGCTGATTACATTTCATAAATGAAAAATAATCGTTTTATAAAAATCTAATTTTGTTTAAATTAACTATACAGATTTAGTGAAAGTTAATAATAGATTACTCGGCAATTTATGATAAATTTGATAAAATTTGATATTCAAGTAATGATTATCATATTAAAACAAAATAAAAGCATTATTTGGTCCAAAATGTTGTTAAAAAATAAAAATATCGTCATCACAGGATCTGGGAGAGGTATTGGAAGGTCGGTTGCTATAGCTTGTGGTAAGGAAGGAGCTAATGTGGGAATAACATCCAGGACTATCGAGGAATTAGAAATAACTTCAGAAAAAATTAAGCAGGAAAATCCGGACGTTAAAATTGTTATTAAAACTGCCGATATAACAAATTATTCTGAAGTTGAGGATCTTTTTAATTATTTTTCGGAAAAATTAGGTAAATTAGATGGAGTTATCGCTAATGCAGGAATAGCTGGAAGATGGGATACTCATGAGTTTAAATCCGATAAATTTTCTCAAATTCTTGATGTAAATATTTTAGGAGTTTTTAATACTTTTAAAGCTTCTTATCCACATTTAAAAAAAGATGATAAAAAGAAAAAAGCACGGTTCATAATCACTGGGAGTGCGGCTTATCCTGCAGCTATGCCTAAGTTTGCTGCCTATACAGCTACTAAATACGCGGTTGTTGGGTTCCAAAAAGCATTAGCTTTAGAGTATCGGAAAGAAAACTTTAATATTAATATGGTTCTCCCTACAATGGTCGATACACAGCTTTTAAGAGGTGATAAAGCGGGAGATGGTAATGCTCCTCCAAGTGTAATGCAACCTGATGAATTAAATGATTATTATCTCTTTTTATTATCAAATGAGGCAAACAGAGTAAATGATGAATTAATTTATCCCATGGAATTTGAACAATACGTCAATTTACTAAAAGACATTCCCGATGAAAATAAAAAAGATTGGGATAATTTGAAAGAATATTTGGAAAACCAAGAACCTAATATTTACGATAATATAAAAAAGCAATCGAGATTAGCACGCTACTTACTGAAAAAACACAAATAGATTCAATTTACATATCTCTTTATTTTATTTTGAAATTAATTTTTTATATTCTTATATGAAAATGGTGTTGAATTATAGAAGAACTTTTATATGTTTAAAGAAAGTAAATTATTTATATTAATCAAATAAATATATAATATAGAAATTCCAAGTGTAATCTTAATTGAGTTTCACGATATCTTGGAAGAGAAGGAAGCGAAATTATTTAAAAATTAGGTTAAGAAGCAAATGGTTTTAGTCAAATCTGGTAAGATTTATATAAAAATTCTCTATTTTGGAATGTACGCTTCTGGAAAGACCACGATACTTCAAACTCTTTTTAAACTCACTAAACAACAGAAAAAAGATATTGTACCTGTTGGAAACCTGACTCAAATTGGTAGAAGCAGTGGATCAACACTCTATTTCGATCGGGGTCTTTTTCAATCTAAAAAGCAGAATAAAGTTTTTTACATGGTGTATACAGTAGCCGGTCAGAAAAGTTTCTCTTCTCTCAGAGAAAGAGTATTCGAAGGCACAGATGGAATTCTTTTTGTTGCTGATTCGCAAACTAATTTAATTAGAGAAAATATCGAATTTCTGAAAGAGTTAAAATCATTAGCCCAACAGAAACTAATCAAAGAAATTCCCTTAGTTATAATGCTAAATAAAAAAGATTTAGAAGAGACTATTACTAAGAAAGATTTCGAACAAATATTAAAAGATGAGAAATTATGGTATAATTCTGGAACTGACTTAGCTAAATGGAATCCTGAGATTTTTGAGACATGCGCATTATATGATAAACAACAAAACATATATGAAAGCTTTCAAGAATGTTCCCGAAGAACAGTATTATACCAACTCTATGGAGAAGGAAAAGCGCCATCTAATAATGAATGAATTGAACTTCCTATAAAAAAAATAAAAAAAAAAAATTTAAATATCCTACTCTTTCTTTTGGAATATTTTTTTTACGAATGGTGGTAATATAAAACCAATATAGAATTCAATAGCACTTAAGATCAATATACTTCTTACAACTCCTACAAAAATAGAAATCACGGGACTTGTTAAGAGAAGGCCTAAGATATCTGTAAAAATCAATCCGGTTATAGCATCGAGGAGTGCCCCGATACAAAATGATATAAAAGCAGCCATTAAAAATTTCCCTTTGACTTTCACTTCTGGGTTTTCAGATTTCAATGAATTTCGAGCGAATAAAACACCCGTTATTAATAAAATAATGACAAATCCAACAAGATATAATGTCAAAAATTCTTTAAACTCAATTTGAAAAACACGTTGATATTCTCCGAGATAAGTTTCTATATCTATATTATATAATAGGAAGAACGTAGCTTCAAATATTATAGCCAGTATTAAAAAAATTGCTAATAGCAATTTCTGTTTATCTTTGTATAATAATTCGCTAAAGGCCCAAATCCAAATCAGAAGGAAAAAAGGGAGTAAAACATTTCCTATTAAGAGATATAAATCTATTGGAATGCTAGATCCACCAAATAACATAATTAGAAAGCTAATTGAGTCTGGAAACCAAGGACTTGCGAGACCAATCCATGATAATCCCATTAAAATAAATATTTTACTTTTAAATTTAAAATATTTGAAAAGAATGGTGATCCCAATAATTAATGAAATAATTACAAATAGAAGGCTAAAAGTACCTTGTACTAAATCTATAATCTCTAAGTTACCCAAAGTTGCCAAAAAAAAACACCTCACTTTTTTAATTTATATTTGAATAGTAGAAAGTTATCTATTTATACTTTTTTTACTAAAAGATGAGATTACTTCAAATATTAGTAACTTTTATTAAACAATAATAAGTTTTTTTGTCTAAGTGAATTAAAAATTTTTAAAATTATGATTTTTAAATAATTTCATAATTTATTGTCGTCGTTTCCATTAATGTTTCGATTAATATTTCAAGATGAGTTAAGTATTCATTTAAAGAAATTTCTCGTTCTTTATATTTTGAAATGAGATGCTTTACAATAAAAGAAGGAACAAATTTTATAAATCTTATATCAGTTAGGAGAAAGACCATTCCATTTGATTCGAAAATAAAGTGCTGAGCTAGCATATCATTAAATAGACCTTCATTATTATTCAAAATATTCAATGTCTTTTTAACTGAGAGACGGTTCTCTCTTAGGGTTTTAATTAAGTTTAAGACATTTTTATCAACTAGGAGATTAAGTATGGTATTCAAGTTATTTTCTTGAGTACTATCATAAGTGTTGAAAAATGTGATTAAAGCATTCTTATAATTATAAATAATTCGATTTCTAATCGATTCTTTAATATTTTCAAAAAAAGATGAGCTATTTTGGGGAGGTAACCTTGAACAAGTCAAATCTCTCATAAGAAAGTAGCAATCCATACTTCCAGGAATATTTTTTTTAAGTATAAGTTTTTCACGAATAAAAGCCATCAATATAAGATCAATATTTATGGTGGAAAACCCATATTCATGTTTTAAAATGTCTTTTAATTTATTCTTTGAAATTACTCCATTTCGTAAAATTTTTAGAATAGTAAATTTGATTTTATCTTTAAAAAAGGTTAATAAATTCTGTTCATTATCTAATTTTGAATAGTTCTTAATAGAATTGAAAGCTTCGGAGATTGCTCTGGTTATTTTATTGGTATTAATCAATTGAATAAGATTTTTAGAGATATTGGCTAAAATATCAGGATATTCAGTTATGATTGAATCAATGTTATCTTGCCCTTTATAAACCAAAACCAAAAAATAGATCTCTCCCTCATATTTCTGAATTATCGAAATATATCTCTTATTTAAATTTTCAGGTACAAAATCAATCATCTTTTCTTCTTTATTGAGTTCATGTTTTGCCCAAATTTTGAGGAGAAGATCTTTGGATAGTGAATCCTCTTCTGGAGGATATTGAATTATTTGTTCAGGTCCAGTACTCTTATTCCAATAGATAATGGTGATTCGTTCCATTTACTTAAAGAATAGTATTGAAGATTATCTTTTAAATTTAGTGTGTTAGATCTTGAGTATTTCGATTAATTAAGATTATTGAAATTATTACTAAGATAATAGAAATCAATAAAATTAAAGTTGGAGTTTCAGAGAGAATAAAAAAAGAGAGTATTGTAGCAAAGATTGGCTTAAAAAAGGCTAGAGACATTCCTTTTGAAACTTCCATCCTATTAATACCTTCAAATAAAAGCCAAATACCTAAACCTGTAGATATGATTCCCAAAAATATAATCCAAAACCATTCATAACCAGAATAATTAAAAAAGGTTTTTACTTCTGGTGAAAAAGGCAATATCACGGAAATTGTGATGCAAGCAAAAAACGAAGATAACATACTATATTTCAGAGCACAATTGGAGATATCTGGTTCAGATTGCTGTATTTTTTTTCCAAGTACAGAATATAAACTCCAGATAATAGAACCAATTAAGACAAGAAAATTCCCTAATAAATATTCAAGGGAGAAGAATCCAGAAAAATTAAAATGAGTCATTAATATTGAAATTCCAGCGATTCCAATAGCAATTCCAACAAATTTATACTTTAAATTATCTTTTTCATTCAAGAGAAATATAGAATAAATAGTTATCCAAATTGGATATGTTGTATAAATAGTTGCAGCTATATTCGCTTGAGTAAATGTGATACCGAGAAAATAGATTACATTGGAAAATCCAAACGCAAAACAACTTGAGATTAAAAATAGCCCCAAATTATTTTTGATGATTAAAAATAAACCCTTAAAATCTCTTTTAATTGATAATATTAATAATAAAAAAATCCCTCCAATAGAGAATCTAAAAAAGGAAAGCGAGATAGGTCCCACAGCATTATTCAGTAATTTAACAATGACTTCACTGAAAGACCAGGTGAATACTGCTAGAATCATTATAGAATATCCTTGATATTTCTTTTGCTCGGTCATTCTTAATCTATCTCTTTGATTCGATTTGCGAAGTTTATTGCTTTTTATTTTTCAGTTTTTTACTCCAATATTTACTCGTTATATAATAAGCGATAAATATAACACCTAAAACAATCGCAATAATTATAAGAATAAAATTGAATGATGCTGCTTGTGCTTCTATTTCGGAAAGAGGGAGGGATGAGAAATCAATAGGTAGTTCTAAACCAAAACTTGCACCTAAGACAGAATAAAAAAATGCCCGAGGAATACTTCCAACAAATGTTGCGAGAGTATATTTTTTTGAATCCAAATCTACTATTCCACTCGCATAACTTATAGGATCAAATGCTATAAATGGGAGAAATCTTGCAACTAATACTGCTCCAAGACCGTACTTATGAATAAATTTATCCGCCATATTAATCGCTGTCTCTCCTACCAATTTTTCTGCTAATGGTCTACCTCCTCTTCTACTTATGTAATAACAGAGAATTCCAGCGGCAAGGGATCCAATAATTCCCATTATCCCTCCGATCCATAAACCCCATATCATCCCTGTGGCTAACAACACAACCTCAGATGGGATAGGTATGATTAAACCCTGCAATCCCATCACCGCAACAAATAAAAAAATACCCCATATCCCAATACTATAGATTGGATTTACAAACCAATCAATAACTAAGCGATAAAGGAATGTTTGATCAACAAATAGAAGAATATATACTAAATATAAAGATATTCCGACTAAAATTAACATAATAACCATATATATTATAGTTTTAGGATCATAGGAAGAGAAATCCACCAAATTTTTGAAATACTGTTTTATTTTATCTGAAAGGTTTCTCTTCTCGTTGGATGAATCCACTTCTTGATTTTCATTCATTCTTATCAATTGTTTAATATCAAATTAAGTAATATTGCAAATGTTTTTTATTATTAAAATTAATAGTTTAATCAATTTATTTCGCTTCGATTGTAATAATTGTTATATTTGATAAGGATTTTGCTATTATTTGCCTCAAATAAACATGTTTATTTAGAGAGATAATTATACATTAATTTTTCAATCCTTTTTCAATATATAATTAACTATTGACTCAAAGGCTAAATTAACATTCATTCCAGATTTAGAGGAGACTTTTATGTAATCTATCAATCCTAATTGCTCTTTTTTCTTATTCGCGAAAAGATCTCCGACGATAGAATATTCGGAAAGATCATATTTTGCAGCAATCAAAATAATCGGTATTTCTTCATTTGAAGTGTTTCTTTCTCTAAGAATTTTTACCCATTTATCGAGATTTACAAAACTGGTCATACTTGTAATATCAAATAATAAAAGTGCCCCGCTTGCTCCACGTAAATATTTATCAATCATAAAGAAAAATCTCTCTTGACCTGAAATGTCCCATAAATTGAGCTGACAAATAGTCTCCTCAAATTTGATCTCTTTAACATAGAAATCTACGCCAATAGTCATCGTTGAAGTGTCTATAAACTCCCCGTTAATATATCGATGCAAGAGGGTTGTCTTTCCAACACTTCCATCCCCAATTACGACAACTTTAAGAGATATTTGATTCATATTAACCAATATTAAATGCTTTCTTGAAGAAATGTAAAGATATAATATTGAATTCAACCTCTAAATAATTTTTTTTGATTTTCTAAATTGAAACAAAATTACATATTTGGATATTGAAATCTTTTTTATTGATTTTTTAAAATCGAAAGAAATGTTATTCTAAAAATGATTTTATTTTAACATTTTCAAATTTTCTAAGTGCAAGTAAAAATATTCTATATAAGGAAAAAATCAATATTTAATAATATAGGAAGCTTTAAGATAAGTTTCAACCAAAAGTATTTCAGTGTCAGATTCTGCCTTAATTAATATTTCATCTTCCACCTTGATCTTTGCTGAAGATAATTCAGTCATTTTAATATCATTTAATAATATTGGACCTCCTTCTAAAATATACAAATAAACCCCCCATTCTTTTTGAATTTGATATGAAAGAGTTTTATTTGTCTCTAGAAAAGAGGAACAAACGATTGCATCAGAACGAATTGGTAAGGCATTATCATGGCTTTTAGAGACAATCGGTAATAATATATTAGTTCTCTCACTTTTTTCCACCTTCATTTGCTCAACAGAAGGAGTAAGACCCAATTTCTCTGGATAAAACCACATCTGAATAAATCTCATCGGTTTATCTGGATTATTATTAATTTCAGAGTGATCCATTCCCGTTCCAATAGTAGTATGTTGAACCCAACCTTTTTTTAATATTCCTCCTTCTCCATTCTCATCAGCGTGTTTAAATTCTCCCTCTGCGCAATAAGTTACTACTTCATTTTTGGTATGATGATGTAATGGCCATATTGCCCCAGGAGAAAGAATATCATCATTAAAGACCCTTAAGGTTCCAAAATGGATGTTTTCTGGATCATAATTTTCTCCGAATGAAAAATGCCAGCGACCAGTAAAAGTACCATTTTTAATTCTTCCGTGTGCTTCGTAAATCTCTTCAGGTTGTCTAATTTCTATAATATTTATTTCCCTCTAATTTATTGAATTTTGAATATATCTAGAGATAGATATTTATAAAATTGATGTTAATAAAATTTTCATAAGAGATTTATAATTCATTTATGAGAATGGTCTCTGTATCTTAAAATAAGATCTATTTTCAAATAATTAGAATAATTATTTTAATTAAATATTAAATTTTTTCATACTTCAATACAAAAATAATTCAAATTAAATTATCTCTTAATGAAACAATAAAATTTCAGAAAAAAATGAGCAAACCAATAATTTTTGGTCATAGAGGAGCATCGGGCTATTGTATAGAAAATACTATTAATTCTTTTAAAACTGCAGTTAAAATGAATGCTAATATTGAAACAGATTTACGATTAACTAAAGATAATTTTTTGATTTGTTTTCACGATCCTGGATTCAAAATTAATAAAAAATGGTATAAAATTAAAAATATAACACTTCAAGAACTAAAGAATTTAGAATTCAAGGATCATCGAAAAATTTTCACTTTGGAGGAGGTTTTAGAATATTTTAATGGAGATTCTTATATTGATCTTCTCTATAGTTTCGATATAGTAGACATTAATGCGGGATTTCAAGCCATAAAATTAGCTAAGAAATATAACATTTTGAATAACATTATTATAACCGATACAAGAGTCAAACTCTTATCAAAATTAAGGGATTTCAATAAAAAAGTGAAATTAGTTCACACAATTCCCCATAATATCCCAATATTAAAAGAAGAGAAGATACCATATAAATTTTTGAAAGATATTATTATCACGACCTTAAATATCAAAGCAAATAGATTTTTGGAAGAAAATGTTAAATTTATTAAGAAAAGCGGCTTCAAATGCTTTGTCTGGGGCGTAAATTCTAAAATTCGTATGAAAAAGGTCTTGAATTTAAATAAAAAGGGTTATCGTGTTAAGGCAATATATACTGATTATCCAGATAAGTTATATAAACTTAAAATACAGATATAATAATAATTAATTTAATAGTATAAAATAGTGATTTCATTGAGATGGATTAATAGAAAGTATAAGTTAATATTTTATTTCTCTATTGTTAGTTGGATTATTTTAGCCATTGTTTTTGGTTTTTATGATTTACAAATTTCAAAATATATTGCTAATCCAAATTCTATTGCGGGAATAATTGGAAGAGATTTTGGAGAGACTCTTGGGTTTGGCTTAATTGGGATAAGTATAGCGATATTGATTGGAATGAATTTTAAAAAGATTGAAAAACAAAAAATAGGCATTATATTCCCAATACTTAGTGGATCAATATATTTGATTATTGGTATCCTTTCTTTATCGATAAAAAGTATTATAGATAGTTCAAGTATGATTATTTGTAGTATTATATTTCTTGGTCTTACTTGGAAAAAAGACTGGAAGAAGTATAAAACCTTTGCATGGATAACCTTTCTTGTATTCATTATCAATGTTCTTCTCATTGTCCAAATATTTAAAATTACATGGGGACGTGTAAGATTTGAGGATCTTGCTCCAGATTATTCTGATTATACTCCGTGGTTTATACCAAGAGGTTTTACAGGAAATAAATCCTTCCCTTCGGGACATGCTTCAACATCCTTTATTACTTTAACTCTTTTGTTGTTAATAAACAACTTAAATTTTAAAAAAGTATATAGATTTATAATATCGTTTATAATAATTGGCTGGGCTTTATTTGTAGCAATTTCAAGAGTCTTAATAGGTGCTCATTATGCATCTGATGTGTTATTTTCAGCAGAAATATCTATATTGCTTACAGTTTTGTTGGCAAATTATCTTTATAAAGAAAAGCAAGATTAAAAATCTAATTTGATAAAGAAAAATTAATGATTTTAATCTAATATATAAGAACTTTAAAAAAAGATGAAGAAAATTGTAGATAAGATATATTATATAGGACTTTTCGGTTGTCAAGTCTACTTAATTAATACTCGGAGTAAAGAAGGATTAGTTTTAATTGATTGTGGAATGGATTCTGAGATAATAGAAGATATTTCTGATGATGGATTTAATCCTAAAGATATTAAGCATTGCATTATCACTCATTGCCACATCGACCACATCGAAGCATGCCATGAACTCAAGGAAATGATTCCCGATATTAAATTTTATGCTCATGAGTTAGACGCACAAGCTATAGAAGAGATAGGACATGACCAACGAACTGCTGCATCGTGGTATGGGAAAAAATATAACCCCGTACAATTGTATAAAAAATTCACTAAAGATTTGGAAACGCTAATATTAGGAAACTTAGAATTTAAAATAATCCATACTCCAGGTCATACTCCAGGTTCTATTTCCATACTAGTAGAAAGCGAAGGAAAAAAAGTTTTATTTGGGCAAGATATTCACGGTCCTTTTTATGAGAGTTTCGGCTCAAATTTAAAAAATTATCAAAAATCTATGCAAAAACTCCTTGACTTGGAACCGGATATATTATGTGAAGGTCATTTTGGAATAATAAAGCCAAAAGAAGAAGTAGAAAGATATATTAAAGGGTATATGAAACAAAATCGTCCTTAAATCATATTTTTATCTTCATAGATTTCATCTATGAAAATTTCATGGCTAGGGAGTTTCTAATATGAAAATTTACTTCCAATCACCCCTCTAGTCATTTAAATATGATGAAAATTATTCATTCTTACTTATATGAAAATGACAATTAAATAAATAAAGAGGTCCTATATGAGTATTTTTAGAGAATTATATGATATTTTTAAAGAATTCTTTAATGGAATGATTAGAAAGAAAAAACTTAGAAAACTGATTGATAATATGATGATTGCAATTGAGACCGATACTGTTACGAACTATTTTCCATACAAGTTTAAAAAATTAGAGGGATTAGCGTTATCAATCAACTTAATGGATCGAAATGAAAAAGAATATTTAAATAAATATTTAGAAATTAAAAGGTATTATAAAACTCATTTTAAAGACATAAAATTAACCTATTAGGATAAAATAATCTTTATATTATTGCTTTTTAGAATTTTATAGCTTATGAGGTTTTATCTCGGGCACATTTTCTCCTGCTATTTTCATATAGTTTTTTATTAGTTTTCTTAATTTTTTTCTGACATCATTATAACTTGGATCTTCCACAAGATTTTGATGCTCAAAAGGATCATCTTCTAAATTATAGAGGCAATCTTCCCTGTATTTATTACTATTCATAAAAAGAAATCCCGATTTCCTTGGAGCCCTAATTGAGTACTTCCAATTTTTAGTTCTGATAGCTCTTCCAACTTGGGATTCAGATATTTGAATAAATACCTCCTCAGGCCAATTCTCGTAATCTTCATTGAGTAAGAGCTGTAATGGTTGTCCTTTCATTTGCTTGGGAACTTCTACTCCTGCGGCTCTTAGTATTGTAGGTGTTATATCGAGAGTATTGACCATTTTATCAATTTCCTTACCCCCTAAGAAATCTAATCCTTTTATAATAAGAGGAATATGAATGGAGGAGTCATGACAAGATCTCTTATATTCCCAGTTCCTCGTCTTAAAGTGGCATCCATGATCACTCATAAAGAAAATGATGGTATTCTCCAAAATATTTAATTCATTTAATTTTTCATATAATCTTTGAACATTTTTATCTATGCTATTACAGCATCCCAGATAATCAGGATAATTCTCTCTTCAATCTCCTTCTAGTCCCTTTAAGTCACCAGGAATCTTATAATTTTTAAATTTCTCTTGAGATGATTTGGGACCTACCATTCTTTCCATATCATTTTGTTGATGAGGTTCTAAATATGATAAAAATAGAAAAAATGGTTTCTTTTGATTATAAGATTCTAAAAAATCTAAAGCGAAATCTGTAAGATAATCAACTCTATATCCTTCAAAATCAACTTTATTCATATCAGAATCGAATAGATGACCCTCAAATGGATGGGACGTATTTTCAAGTAAATCGGAAGCAATCCAAAAATCTTTATATCCGCCTCTACGCTCTGGAGGTATCGGTTTTTCTTGGAAATCTATTTGCTTTTCAATATCTTCTTTTGATGGTAATATTGTGGATGCTAAATGCCATTTTCCGATATATCCAACGAAATATCCTGCATCAGAAAGATAGTGAGCAATCATTCTTGAATTAATAGGCAATGCGATACCATTACGATAACAACCCGTTTCAGTGGCATATAATCCCGTTTGTAGGCAAGATCTGGCTGGACCGCAAACCGGTTGAGACGTAAATGCATTAGTAAATTTTACTCCCTCTTTTGCTATTTTATCTAAGTTGGGAGATATATCCAATCCTTGTCCATAACATCCTAAAGTATCATGTCTTTGTTGATCAGTAAAAACAAAGAGGATATTTGGGTTTTTCATATTATGTTAAAAGATATTATATTGAATTTGAAATTAATCACTATGATTTCTCAATTATTTAAAATTAATGAAAGAGGGCGTAATTTGAAACTGAAGATCATTATTCGAAGAAATTCGCTATTATGAGTCGTAAAAATTATATAAATTATAGTTAAAAATATAAAATAGGATTTTTTAGCCCTATTAAGATGAGATCAAATAAAATTTTGATAAACATTTATAATATTGAAAATGTTATTTTTATAGTATAAATTTTAATAATTTTTAATTAACAAAAAAGTTGTGAAAATTCAAAATTAGTGAAGATAGAGATATCTGTCCAGTCTGTGGTTTGCCTAGCGAGCTGTGTGTATGCGATTCCCTTAGCGCTGACGAACAGGAAATAGTAATTTCTAATGGCAGACGAAAATGGGGAAAAGTTGTGACGTTGATTTCCTTTAAAGGAAAAACTGACGCTAATTTAGATCAAATGTTAACAAAGGCTAAAAAAAAAGTTGGTGCGGGTGGAACATTACGTGGAAACAATACTGTCGAATTACAAGGAGAACATAAGTTTAGAATGAAAAAATTCCTCATAGATATGGGATATGATGAGGACAGAATCAGAATAGAAGAATAAATTTACTAAATTAATTTTCTACAAAAACGCTTCTTTTTAATATTCTTTTTTTTATTTTTTCTGAGATTAATCATAAATTGATTAAAGTGGAAAATTCGAAAAAAGAAGTAAATTATTTATCTTTTTAAAATTCTCTTTAAATTAGATATAAATGCTAGATGTTAAAAACTTAGGATCTCCCGAAGAATTTTGGAGATATTTTCAAGAAATATCAAAAATTCCTAGATGTTCATGGAAAGAGGAAAAAATAAGAGAATATATTAAAAATGAGGCAGAAAGATTCAATTTTGTTGTGGAAACTGATCCAGCAGGTAATTTGATCGTCGATGTTCCTTCAAACCAAGAATCTACCAAAATTTTTATTATTCAAAGTCATATGGATATGGTTTGTGAAAAGAATGAAGATATACAACATAATTTTTCTAAAGATCCTCTAAAATTGAAAAAAATTGAATTTGGAGGAGATGAATGGATTACAGCTGAAGGGACTACCTTAGGTGCTGATAATGGAGTTGGATTAGCTCTATCTTTAGCTTTAATGGATAAAATCAATAAAAATGAGATTAAATTAAACAATATAAATCTCAGATTAATTTTTACTGTTAATGAAGAATCTGGGTTATCGGGTGCACTCCATATTGATAAGAAATATATAGATGGGGACTATTTAGTGAATTTAGATTGCATGGATGAAAATAGTATAGTAGTTGGAAGTACAGATTGCGAATACTCTATGATCAATATTAAAATAAAACGAGATTCAGAAATTAATAAAATTATAGACTTTTTACCCGTAAGAATATCGGTTTCAGGACTACTCGGAGGTCATTCGGGAATTGATATTCACAAAGGGAGGGGAAATGCCATAAAAATACTAGCTGAAGTTCTAAAAACAATTGAACAAAAATTTGATTGTTGTGTTGTTTCCTTAGAAGGAGGTGAAAGCTTTAATGCGATTCCGAGAGAGGCTTCAGCTGATATTTATATTAAAAATAATCAATCAAATGAAATTAAGAATTTAATAAATTCATTGGAGAATTGTTTCAAAAAGAGATTCCAAGGATATGAAAATAATATTCAAATTAATATTGAATATGTTCAGGAGGATGAACTTAATTTCAACATTTTTCAAAGAAAAATTCAAAATAAAATTCTCAATATTCTTTATCTCCTTCCATTTGGTCCGATCTGTTGGCACCCATTTATGGAAAATCTTGTTCATAGCTCAACTAATTTAGGTACTGTCATGTCGATGAAGAATAAAATCCAAATAGAAATATATCAACGCAGTTTTAATCACCAAAATATAGATTTTATTTCAGATCAAATTAAAACATTGTTAGATTTAGCAGATATAACACATAAAATTAGTAAAGTTGGAGAATTTACACTTTGGAAACCTGATTTAGATACAAAATTTTTAAAATATGCACAAAATGTTTATAAGAAATTATATAATACCGAACCACAAATAAGGTCTGTTCATGCTGTGCTCGAATGCGGTATCTTCAAAAATAAATGCCCTAATTTAGAGATTATTACTTTAGGCCCAACAATAGAGGCGTGCCATTCTCCTGATGAAAAGTTGAAAATTTCCAGTGTTCAACATACATGGAATTTTTTAATTGCTCTATTAGGACAAATTGAATAAATTATACTTTTTTTTATTCTAATTAAGACAATGATTAAATCTAGGCCATAAAATAAATGAATCGTAATTAATAATCATCCATATATGCATCTTCAATATCTAGATCCTCTTCCTCCCAATTATCTTCCCCGATGTCATCCCAATCCCCATCATTATATTCATCAAAATCTCCATCATATTCTTCTTCAAATTCTTCATCCCAATCATCATCATCGTCCCAATCTTCTTCTTCCTCTGGACCATATATTTCTAAATTCTCCATTTATATAACCTCCATTGTTTATTAATTGATTATTATTATAAATCATATATTTCTTCTGAAATTACATATCATAACTTATATTTAAATATTACTATTTCACTTCAAGAGTGTTTTCCATTACATAATTATTCTAAAATTTGGTTAAGTTTAAATCTTTAAGTAACTATGAAATTTAATCTAAATCTATGGTTATTCAACATATTTAGCAAGAACAGACTAATATTTAACCGATCTAAACAAAAAAGTTTAAATTAAAGCAAAATAGAAAATTGTTGAATATGTTGCATAAAATGAAAGATTATCATCTGCTAAAAAAAAGTTTGATCTCACTCTTAATCTTTTCAAACTCATTGTCTTCAAAAGGTTCATGATCCATATCTTTAATTACTATTAATATTAAATCTTTATGTTGGTTTTTTACAAGAAAATTTACTTCTTTTAATGGAGTTATTTTGTCATCTTCACCCATTATTATCTTCAATTTCTTATATTGAAGTTTTTCTGCTACTTGATTCAAATTTAGATGCTTCTCAGACAATTCTTCTTTTGTTGATTTGATAAATTCCTGGATGTCATTAGTTCCTCTAATACTGGTTGGTAGAAATTTTTTTATATATTCTAAAACTCTTTTAAAATCCTCTTGAAAGACATGCTTTTCCAAATCTATAATAGGACTTATCAGTAAAAGACGATTTATAAGATCTATTTTATGAGTTAGAAGCAAAGCAATATAAGCTCCCAAATCATTGGCAATTATATTTATATCATCTAAATCGAAAATATTTTTATCTGCCATCTTCGATACAAATTCACATACACTTAATCCATCAGAAACCTGCGATCTCAGAGATATTTCACCCTCACTTAATCTATAACCTCGAAAATTAAACATAAGGAAAGCATAACCCATTTCTAATAGATATTTGTAATCTCTTATAATATTTTGAAAGGATAATAGTTGAGGAAATTCATGAAAATAGATTATGAGAGGATAAGGTTTTAAAAATTTATTAGGTGGAAAATATAAAATCCCCCTTATTCTCTCTCCTTGATTATGAATTTCGATTTCAAAAACCTCAAATTTCCCGTCATATTGTTTATCTTTAAATTCCATGCTATTAACATTTATAATAGATAATAAACAAAAATAAATTTTCTAGTTTATTTTCTTATATAATTTGTTATAAAATTTAAATTGCCAATTAAAATTAAGTTTTGGTAAAAGAGATAAAAGAATGTGTGAAGATTGGCATACTCATAATCGTCTTTGCCGACACGCTGAAGGAAATATTGAAGATTACATACAATCAGCAATTAATAAAAATTTAAAGACTATAGGGATTAGTGATCATTTTCCCTATGAATTCTATCAAAATTTCGAAAGAATTCCATACCAAGAATATAGTATGAATCTTGCCGAAATTGGTGATTATATAGAAACAGTTGAAGATTTTAAAAAAAAATATCAGAATAAAATTAATATTAGATTATCTTTTGAAATTGACTATATACTGAATCAAGAAGATTTATTGAATACTCACTTAAATAAAATAAAAGAAAAGCTTGATTATATATTAGGATCTTTACATGTATTATATTCCGAGAATGGACCATGGTGCTTTGATGACAGTAAATTTTTAAAAGAATTTGACCTATATAGAACTATCGATAATGTGTATCTTGAATATTATGAAATGCTGTTAAAAATGATTGAGAATAAGAATTTTGATTTTGATATTGTCAGCCATCTTGATTTGCCGAAAAAGTTTGGAAAATTACCTGAGAATAAGATTTTGGTTCAAGAAAAAGTTGATAAAGGCCTAGAAAGTATAAAAAAACGAGATTTAACCATAGAAATTAATACAAGTGGATTTAGAAAGGAAATCGGAGAGCAATATCCAAGTATAGATATTATTAAAAAAATGTACGAATTAGATATCCCAATTATTTTAGGTTCCGATGCGCATAATCCTGAAGAAGTCGCATATATGTTTAAGGATATGATAAATATACTGCAGGATATCGGATATTCTCAATTAGTTCATTTCGAGAATCGAAAAATAAGCTTTATAGAAATTTAATTTTAATAGAAGATTATTAGTTTTTAATCATTGAAGGTAATAAACTTAGTAGGATCACATTTGGAGTCTTGTATTGCAAATGTACAGAAAGCAATTTGATCTTCTATGAGTTCAAGAATTATTTCAGATTCAACTCCCTTTTGTTTTTTTTCCATAAAACTCATCAACTTTTTGAGCAATCTCTTCCGCAATAATTTTTGCTAATTCTAATCCTTTTTCACCTAATCTTCGAGGATTTTCTGGAACTAATTCGGGATGACTGTCTATAAATTTCTTTACATTAATAGTTGCTGCGGGACTCCCGCTATATTGATCAACAGCAATTCTTGCACATTCTTCTTCGCAGCCCTCTATTGTTATAGTCGGGTGGTTTTTTGCAAAATCTCTTTCCTCTTGTCCACCATGTCTTTCTAACCCTCCTGCCATGAAAAGAGGTTGACACAAGATAATAGTATTATTGGGACGTAAATCCTCAACTACCATTCTTGCTGCTGCTCTTGTTAGAGTCCCTCCAACTAAATCCTCACCGCTACATGCGATAATTCCTACTTTCTTCTTCATTTATTCATTCACCTCACCATTTTCAAGTAATTTCTCTACTTTATTTGCTACTTTCTCAGCTAATTTTTGGGACAGCTTTTTGGTATTTTCCTCAATCGGTATTATTTTCTGTTCAGGCTTAAGATCTCGATTTTCTTTAATTACATCTATAGTCATAAAAGTTGCATCAACATTTCCCGCAGCTTCATTAATATCATTGTAAGAACATTTTAATGGACAACCGTCGATAGCAATGACATAATTTTCTTTTAATCGTTCAATTACTTCTTTTTTGCCTTTCACAATTAATGGTAAGCATTCGATTTCCGCTTTCCCTTTAGCCAATTCATCTACAACGATATAAGCAGCTTCTCTGCCAATACTGCCAAAAACCTTACCAATCCCACTACATGGGATAATATATACTTTTTTTTCATTCATAATGATCAATTTTCATCTTTATTTTGTCGACTTTCTTTTTCTGCTTTGTTTTTCATATAATTAAAATAATTTGTACCATTCATTACCAATTGTTTATCTTCCTCAAAATTCCTCAATTCAAGTTCTAAGAACCATCCTTGTTCATAAGGGTCTTGATTCATCAATTCTGGTGAATCTTCTAAGTTTCTATTAACATTAATAACTTTTCCAGATCCGGGAGAGATCAATTGTAAGACAGTTTTAGTCGACTCAAAACTCCCCACGTCGTCAAATTGTTCAATTTCTTTTCCAATCTCTGGTAGATCTACAAATAAAATATCAGATGCTTTGTTCTGTAAGTAATCAGTTATCCCCATTAAAGCCGTGTCACCTTCAGGTTTAATCCAACAATCATTTTCATTGAAAAAATATCCCTCTTTTGGAACCCTAAAATGATATTTATCGATTGTTGTTTTAAAGTATTCGATTTCTTCAAACTTCTTTTTAGTAATAGACTTTTCTTTAGGTTTCTCTAATTCCTCAATAATACTTTTTACTATAGCATTAATCAAGTTCTTACCATCTTGGTTGAGAACTAAACCTGTTCCTGGCTTAAAATCAAATTTTTTGATCATATCTGGTATAAAAATCCTTTTAAATATTTTTTCCTCTCGCTCTTCAATTAAATCTGTAGCGCACCTTGTCATACATCCATCGATTACTAAGACTTTAGAATCCTCTACAATTTCTTCATATTTCTCATCCCCTCTGTTTAAAGACACAGGACAAACGATCTCTATTTCAGGTTTCTTTTCATTTAACTTCAATGCAACATTTCTTGCTATTACTCCCAATGATTTATCTAAACCATTACAAGGTAAAACACACAGTTTTTCTGTCATATTATATCGACCCTATTATTGACTATTTCTTAATTTTTTTATATATTCTTTAATTTCTGTTTTATCTGGGAAATCAAGGGCATCTGGAGAACAAGCCTTGGAACATGCTCTACAAAAAACGACACAATTATTAGGATTTTTAACTATCAATTGTTTTTCTTCTTGCTCTCGCACTTCGAATACATCATGAGGACAAAATTTTACACATTCCATACAATAATCGCATTTATCATAATCAATTCTGGGATACCAGTCTATCTTATTTCTTGGAACACCCATAAAGGTTTCAGTTTCAGAGTCATACTCTTTACTCATCTTTTTTCTCCTCCTCTAATTCTTTCAATGTTTTTTCTACTAAATCTACAGCTTCTTGGGTGCTCATTTCTCTAATATCTAAAGGAATAAGATCTTTTTTAACATCAAGACCTACATTTTTAAAGGCATCTCTAAAAAGCTTGTATTGCATATTAGGAGCGCACCCTCCTACAATATATTTTCGACCAGGACGTAAAAAATCCTCCAAAAAGCGGTCTCCATCTTCCTCACAAAGTTGTGGATGTATAAAACCATATTCAACGGGTAGCTCAATACGAACTTGGTTTATAAAATCCCAAATATCCATTTTCGCAAATCCTGGGCATTTTCCTGTACAGACACACATTATAAAACCTACTTTTTTATCTTTCGATTCAATACTCATCAAAAATCACTCAGCTTTTCTTTTTTTTATGGAAATAATTATTTTTAATAAAATCACAAGATTTATATTATATATTCGTTTATAAATATATGTATTAAAACGCATAAATGCATAAAAATTATTAGTTTGATTAAAATGGAAATTGATGATTTAAGATTGGAAGTTTTAAAAGCATTATCAGATGAAACAAGGTTAAAATTATTAGATTATTTGAAACATGGAGAAGAGATATGTGTTTGTGAAATTGAAAGAGATTTCGACAAATCTCAATCTACATTATCGCGTCATTTAAAAACTCTCGAAGATGCAGATATAATTAAGAGTCGAAAAGTGGGGATAAAAAAGTTTTTTAGTATAAAAGATACTCAGGTTTTTAAAATATTAGCGGTAATTGATAATCTAATTAAAAGAAATAAAAAATATGAAAAAATTATTGAAATTCAGCAATCATTATAAGAGGTGAGCAAATGACAGAACTCAAACAAGATGAACAGAAAAATAAATTAAATGTTGATATTTATGTTCCATTGAATGTGTGTGCATGTCAATGGGAAAGTTTCATGAACTTGGTATTTAGAGTTTTAACGGAATATAATGAATATATAGATTTCGAAACGAAAAATCTTAATTCTGAGGAGGCCCGCGAATTGAACCTTCACGGAAATAGCATTGTTATTGATGGTAAAGAGGTTGTTACAAGTTCCTTTGCGCTTAAAAGGAAATTACCAGAAATTTTGAAAGAAAAAGGTTTGATATAATGTGAGAGAACTAGAAGAAAAATTTGAAAATATCATATTGATACCTTGTTCAGGTTCCGAATATCATGGGGAGTTAGCCCGTCGGGTAGCTATAAGTTTAGCTGAAAAGAGTGAAATCTCCATGTTGGCTTCAATGACATGCTCAACCATTTTTCTTAAAAATGTGTTATTAGAGAAGGAGCAACTGGTTGAAATATCAAAAAATCACTTGAAGAATTCATTTGTTGTAATAATAAATGGGTGCCATACTTCTTGTTCAAGTCAAATTTATGAACATTTGGGAATTTCACCAGATCTAATCATCTCCGTTCAAGACGTTATCCCTAAACAACGCATTAATTTCAATGATATAAATTCATTTAAAAATCAAAGAAAATTGAGTGAAATAAAGACTGAAGACATTCAAAAAGTAGTGGATCACGTAATAAGGCAACTTGAAAATAGAGGTCTTGATATAGAAACAATTAAGACTTAGGACTCAACAAATTTTTTTGAATCCAAACGATTGGGCAATTGTCTTTATCTACAGTATCGATCTTAGATAGTAAAAAAGATTCATTCAATTTTAATTACTAATCCCGATTCTACCTTAGAGGTCCCTTATAGTATTTAGACCCTGGACACCCAATACATTGATCTTTTATGAATGATTTACAAAATTTACAGCATACCCCACATGGAGAATCTTCATTCAATTGATCCAATTTTGAAACCTCAATTTCAAAAAAGAGATCTTTTCTTTCGTTTTCTGCTAAAATATGAATATTTGATTTTCTCACACCATTAATATTATAAAGTAAACACTGATTTGTAATGGTATCTACTAATTCAAAATCTTCACAAAAGAATAAAAGAAAAAGATTATATTCACCAATTAATCGGTGGTACATTAATACTCTTGGGCATTTTGAATAAATTTTTACCACATGTTCATAGGCTTGTGATTCCACTTCCAAAAGAAGTAATATGAGAGGAAAATTCAACTTTGAAATGTTTATTTTAATACAAGGTTTTATATAATTATTTTCTATCAATGAAAAAACGATATGTTTATTGCAAAATGCCGTATATTTTGCTAATAAAAACATAAAAGAAATAGGGGATGCACTTGATCAAGGATTAAAAGTAATTGCATGTGAAGAAGATATCACTATTCGTGGATTAAAAGGATATATTTACGACAACGTAGAAATAAAGGATTATGGCGAAATCATCGATATCGTGCTCTCAAATGATTCTATAATCAATATTTAGAAAATTATAAATATTTTTTTTATTTTTTCTGTTTAATTCATTATAATCTAATTTCATGCTAATTGATATTTTCGCATTTATGAATTCATACACTAGAGAAATGAGTTTTGTCCAAAATTATACTATTCTAAATATAGGGGACCACCCTACGGTCCATCTTTCACTATTATTTTTTTGAAAGATCTCATCCCAATTAGTTAAATATTGTTATTATTGTTTTCGTTTTACATTGAAATAATGTGCAAATTTTTCATTATTTTTTCCAAATTTTTTGCGAATAAGCGTTTTAAACTCGCCTTTATCCAATCTATTTCTCACCTTTTCTCATCAACATCCGGAGTCAGGTTGTATATCGATCACGCTATCGGGATATAAATTGAAATGGATGTTCTCTCGTAACGGCATAAATTTCCTTAGATTTCCATTTTCATCGGGACCATAAGCATATAATCCAATATCTTCATAAATCTTATCTTTTTTTGGATTCCATACTAATTGAAGATAATAATATATATAGTCTTCATATATCGGAAAAATCGATTCTTCGGGGTGCTCGTGTATATATTTATCAACCTTTGCTAATGCTTCTACGACATCCGTATCATCCTCAAGTTCAAGACTAAACGTTTTCCCTTGTTCTAATCCCGTTAATGGGATACTAATTTTTATTGTAACTTTTTTAATAGGAACCACCTATTTTCTTGTTAGTCATTTATATTTATTTTATTTCCCTTATTTTGTATTATTATTTTTTAAAAAAAATTATCCAAATCGATATTAGTAAATCTGAATCGATAGATTTTAATATAATAATATTATATATTATATAAAAATATCTAATAAGAAAATAATGAAATAAAATGAATGAACAAAACAGTGAAAAAAAATGGGTTTGTCCTGAATGCGGACACGTTCACTATTACGAAGGTGCCCCACCGGATGAGTGTGTCAAATGTGGTGGGGGATTAGAGCTTTTCGACAGATTTCTCCCATTATGGATCGCAATCTGTATAATAATTGGGCTACTACTTTCTCAATTTGTACCTAGAATCGGCGAAGTGATTGATTCTTGGCAAATCGGAGGGATTTCCGTTCCAATCGGTATCTGTTTATTTCTAATGATGTATCCCGCAATGTTAAATCTTAAAAGTTCTGAGATTAAAAAGTTAGGGCAGAATCCAAAACCCATAATTCTCTCTCTTCTTTCAAACTGGATAGTCGCGCCCTTTGTGGGTTTGTCAATGGCACTGCTCTTTTTAGGAGGTAATCCACAGTTAGTACTTGCTGTAATATTACTATCTAGTAGTCCATGCACTGCAATGGTATTAGTATGGGGCTGGTTGGCTAAGGGAAATCAAGAGCAAAATGTCATAACAACAAGTTTGAACACAGTTACGATAATCTTTTTTTATATACCGATGGTTTATTTCTTAGTTACTCTGGCAAATCTTACATTAACAGAACCAATACCCTTAGATGTCTTCCAATTACTAATTTCATTGGTGGTTTTTATAGGGTTACCACTGGCATTAGGGTTAGCAAGTAGAAAAACTCTAATTAATGCTAAAGGAGAATTGTGGTTTGATGAAACATATCGTCCCGCAGTCGGTAAGGTCGCGATCCTAGCGCTTTTGATGACATTGATTATTCTATTCTCATTAAATGGAGATGTTTTAATTAACAATCCCCTTCTATTACTTCTAGTCACAACTCCATTGCTTGTTGGATTTGCTATTGTCGTTGGATATAACATTCTAGTTACTAGATTGGTAAAATTAAGATACAGACAAGCGATCATTACAGTAATTATTGGCTCATCCAGTCATTTTGAAATTGCTATTGCTGTTGCAGTTGCGATGCATGGGGTTGGTTCGATTACAGCTTTAGGTACTACGATGGGTTTGTTTTGGGAAGTACCCGTGATGCTTTCATTGGTATATTTGGGCAGATATCTTGGAAGACGTGGTTATTGGAAAGGTTATGAAGAAGCAATAACAAAATATTCATAAATTTCTTTTTTTTTATTTAAAATAAAATTACTTTAATTAGATTTTTTTAATATGAAGCAACAAAAAAAACGAGAAATTATCAATAGTCTTAGGTTGTGTAAGGATTTATCTGATAAGGCTTTAGAGAATTATTTTGAAAATCTACGTAAAATAGGAAAGAATTTTACAAAAGATAACATGCTAAAAAATCTTGAAAAATTCTTTACTATTCTTGGAAATGACACGAGATTAATAATCTTGAAGTTATTGAGTCAGAATGATTATTGCGTCTGTGAATTGGAAGCAATCTTGGATAAAGCTCAATCATCTGTCTCACATCATTTAAGATTGCTTGAAAAAGCGGGACTAATTAGAGGTATAAAAAAAGGTTATTTTACACATTACGAAATTATAAATGAAAATTTTGAAAAATTTTTTAGATATTTATATGAGCAATACCCCTTCCTTAAGGATTAAATTAGGTAAAAAAAGTAATAAGAAGATTATAAATATCTTTTAAGATTCTATATTATTTTTTAATTGGATGATACCTTCTTCTCTTGCTTTTAATAAATCTCGTTCGGAAACACCTTTCATTTCTTCACTTTTTAAAATTTTTTGTTTAAGGACTTTTCTAAAGATTAAATATTCATCTTTTCTGCTGATAAAAGGATCTACTTTTTCTGTATGAATAAATTCTTCTATGGATTTCTTTTTACCGTTATTGTTACCTTCAGTTAGATCGAATCTATAGTTTTTGTAAACTAAAAAGCAATGTACCATCGGTATATACGAGATTTCATATTTTTCGAGAATCATATTTACACCATCAGAAATTTGCTCCGTGAATTTATATATTCCCACATATTTAAAAAGGGGGATGGCGAGTTCCTCAGCTAATCCTGCAATAACAGCATGTTTAGTAGTACATGTTCCTTTATTTTCTTTGAACAGAATCATTTTATCATCATAATCAGAGTTATATCCATACTCTAAATTGTGGACGTAATGACAGGCTTCTTTAAACGATTTAATCCCTAATTTTAAAAATTTTTTGGATATTTCTCCTCGATCCGATATTTTCTTATCTGGTAATAAATTTAGATCATCCATAAGGATAATTCAGATCGATGATAATAAAATTTTAATGATTATGAATTATAAAGGTTATTACTCGCATTAATATTTAAAAAAAGAATATAATGATTAAAACACGGGTAATATCTCCCAGCGTTACAGATCCCTATTTAAATCAAGCAATTGAAGAACTCCTCCTTGATTTAGTTTCTGATAGAGATTTTAATTTAATCTTGAGATTTTGGAAAGTAAAACCATCCGTAATTATCGGCAGAAACCAATCAATAAAAGCAGAAGTAAATATCAATGCTTGTAAAAAGTATCAAATTCCCATAATAAGAAGAATTACAGGAGGAGGGGCGGTATATTTAGATTTAGGATGTTTGAATTTTTCATTTTATCTAAATAATAAATCACAATTTTTTTCAAAAAATGTGAAAAGACTAAATAGATTCTTTTTATCAATTGTTATAAATGCCTTAAATAAAAACAATTTAGAGAGTTATTTTAAACCTCCAAATTCAATTTTTATCAATGGAAAAAAAATTTCAGGAAATGCCCAAATTTTTAGAAAAGATTCTGTATTACACCATGGAACCTTACTAGTAAACACAGATCTCAAAATACTTAAAGATGTTCTCAAACCGAAAAACAATACTAATGCGGGGCGATATGTTCCCAGTTTGAGAGCCGATACATTAAATCTTAGTGATATCGATAATAATTTAACAATTGAAAAGATTATTCATGATATGATTATACAAACTGAGAAGAAATTTCATCAAACATTTTACAGTATGAGTTTAACAGAAGAAGAGATAAATCTCGCAAAAAAGATGATGAAAGAAAGATATTTAAATCATAATTGGCAATTTCGAATTCCTTAATATATAACTTATTTAAGTGAATAAATCTAGGTGAGATGAGAATAGTCTTATGATATTTAGATTAAAAATTGAGTAATTTCATATGAAAGTTTATCGAGATTAATTTAAAACAAGATTGAAGTAAAATCTTAGATTTTATCATATTTTCTTACTTCTTAACCAGGTTTCCATGACAGCTGATTGGAATAATTTAATATGGTGTGGATCTCGTGTTTGAAAAGTGAGGAAATTATTTTCATCGCTTCCGATAACTGAAAATAATAATTCTTCACCATCTCTCAAAATTACAAACCTATCTTCTCCCTCATAAAGGCGAATAGATATATTATCTAAACTTTCCAATTCTTCCAATAATTCCGAATGTAATTCAATTCCAGGATTAATAAGGCATGAAATTTTCATATTCACAGAAGATCGTATTTCATATAGATACAAGTCTTGTAAATCTATTATTGATGGTACGGCAATCATTACATTATGAAGAGCTTTTCCTAAAATATCTCTCATTTTTTCAATAATTTGGTCCTTTGTAATTTCTACCTTAGTATAATCAATTATTCCCGTAACACTTGATTGAGCAGTTGATTCTCTAATCTTTTCGATTTCAGCTTCTAACTTTTCAAAGTCTTGATCTGATTTTTCCAATTCTTCATTTAAAATTTTAACTTTCTCTTCGAGTTCTTCAATTATTTTATTTTTATCCTCTAATAATTCTTTATTTACGGAGGATTTTTTAATTTCCTTAATTTGTTCCTCTTTTACTTTGATAGATTCTTCCAATGTTTCCACTTTTTCATTTTTCAAATCTAAAGAACTCTCAAGCGTGTCAAGTTGTTCATTTTTTAAATCCAATGACTCTTTTAAAGTAGTTATTTGTTCGTCCTTAAGCTTAATTGAATCTTTAAGTGTTTTTATCATTCTATCTTTGTTTTCTTCCATGGTCTAAGTCAAGTTTTATGATTAATATGTTTAATAAAATATTTCTTTTTAATATTATATAAAGTTTAAGCTAAAGATCTTTTGAAATTCCTAAATTTATTATCAGCTTACATAAATCCATTAAACATAAAAATATAATTTTTTATTAATATGATATGAATAACGGGAAAGATTTAGATCCTAAAATTGCTAAGTTAGAAGAGGATATAAGAGATTTAATTAATAAAAAAATAGAAGAATCTGATGGTCTTCTATCGATTGTGGTTGGTACACATGGGGGAACTCTGATAGCAAGTGAATTTAAGAAACCTATTGGAATGAGAGAACAAGAATTAACAGCTGCTAACAGTAGTATCTTATTTCTCTCTTCTAAATTGCTGAAAAATTCTCTAAATCAAGAAATTTCATATGATTTAATAGCAGGTAAAGAAAGGATCGTTCTATCTGTACTAACTGAGCATATTACCCTAATTGCTCATTTAAATAGAGAATTAGCCGAGTTAGAAGGAATCAATACATATATCTCAAGTTTGAAAGAATTTTCACTTAAATTATCTGCGATCGTGGAAACTTCCGGAATTATAAAAGAGGAAATCTTTGTAAAATTAAAAAGAGCGATTCCTAATGCGATGGTTATTGCTATAATCACAAAAGAAGGTATGCCTATAAAAGTTCAATCAACAATGGCAGAACCAATGCTCTCTGCTATGATTTCAGCCTTATACAAATTATCAGGGATATTATTAGAAAAAGGAGGCATTGAGTATACAGTTATTGGAGGGACAGCAGGATCTATAATAGTTCATGAGTTAGATGAAACTCGAATTTTGTGTGTTGCTGTACCTGAAGAGGCAGAAAATAAGAAATTAGGAACTTATATCGCAAAAATTAAATCTATAGTAGAGAAATAGTCATTCAATAATTTGGAATACTTTATCAGCAATTTTAAGCGCTCCAAAATATGATTTTTTATAATTTTGATCCTTATATAAAATAGTGCAAATTGGTTGATCTTTTTTAATCTTTTCATTAGGGGGCGTTTTATCATGGACATTTTCAATTTTATTAATTTTCTTAATTTTAGCAATATTTATATCATCAGGAGCAAATATAATCAATTTTGTGGTAAATAACTGATTTTTATTATTCTTTAGTTTTTCTATTATTTCGTTCCATTTAGAATAATTAAAACTCTCTATATGTAAGAATAACAAATTAAGGTTTAACGATTCCTCCGATGCTCTTATGGAACCGGGTATTCTGGGATTAATTTCCATAAGAAAAGGCTCATGATCTCTTAAAACGAAATCAAATCCATTAATACCTTTTAAGCCGAGACTTCTAGCTAAATATGAGGAAAGTTTAGAAATTTTAACAATATCTTGATTAGATAAATTTGATGGAACCACATTACCACAATAGATAAAATCTTTAGGAGGATTCAAAATTTTTAATCCAATAATTTGACGGTTTATTGAGATTATCTGATTCTCTTTTCCGTTAGCTATTACTGTACAACTTATAGGGATGCCATCAATATATTCTTGTATTAACCAGTCTTCGATACTGTCTCTCTCATTTATTAGATTGAATTGTAATTCAAATTCCTCTATCCTATTGATTTTGTAAACGTTTGTACCCCCAGAACTGGATTTCTTTTTTAATATAATAGGATAAGATATATCTAATTGATTTTTTTTAAAATCTATTAAAGGTTTAGTATATGGGATCTTGAAGTCTTCAGATTCTAAAGATTGATAAATACTTCTAATATCTCGTGCTTGTCTAATCACTTCCAAATCATTATTCAAATTTATAATTTGATAATTATTCTTCAAAATATAATCCAAGACCATTTCTCGTTCTTTAAGCGCATCGTCTAAGCCGCTTCCAATCAGTAAATAATTGATATTTGGATATTTTCTCAAAAGGTCGATTGTGTATTTGGCCAAATAAGATTTATAATCCTCTTTAATTTGTTCATATCTCATATCTAACTCTTTTGTTATAATGATGCAATCTTTAACGTATGGGAAAAGATCAAGATCTCCAAAAAAATCCACCGCAAAAACTTCCAAACCTGCTCTATATAAAGAATATGCTAAAGGTCTTGTATTAAATCCGACAACTAAGATTGATTGATTCGGTCTCTTCATAGAATTGGAATATAAGATATTAATTGAAAAAATGAAATTGTCTTAAAATAGTTTATATTCACAGAAGTATATAAATCAGATTTCTGATATATATAAAGAATTTTCTTGTTTCCGTCTAAGTTGTGAGAATAGGTAATGGAATGATATAACAAAAATTAAAGGATCTTTTTTAATTTTAAAATTAAATTTTCTGGATGATATTTATCAAAGCGATAAATTTCAGCATTTCCGTATGTTTTAAAATTCTTTTTAATTTTATCAGCCGAATATGGGTGTACGCCTAGAGCTTGAGTAGCATAACTCTTTTTAGGTTCAAGCAGAACCATATGTACATTTTGTCGGGACAAAGTTTTTGTAATAGTCTTTAATTCTTCGACTATTAAGTTATAATCGCTCTCTAATTGTGCTATTAAATCTGGATGCTTCACAGAAATATTTGCTCCGCAATCAGAACAAATGAAGATCACTGGAATTATATTTCTATTTTTTAACTTTTCAATTTTTATTAATTCTTGACATTTCTTTAATCCAGCTGCCATTGGAGTATAAGATTTACCCTCTAATTTTTTTAACTTTTGGATCGCATTTTGAAATGATACTGTTGGTTTTTGGAGGACAAGGGCATTTTTTCCCCTGAACACAATTAAACAAATTTTATCTTTTTTACGATAACCCTCTCTTTGCAGTGATAAAATTACATCAGTCATTTGTTTTATCACATAATACATAGAGGCAGAACTATCAAGAACAAAAAATAAACATAAGGGAGCACGATATTCATAGATCTTATCTTTTAAATCATATTTATTAAATTTTATGGGAAAATCAATCTCTGTTTTATTATAAACTGAATTTTTTAAGTAACTCCGTATAGTGGCATCTAATGCGATACTTTTGGGGTGTTGTCCAATAGGAGAGCGATATGAGACATATCTTCCTTTTTGAGAAGATGCAACTTTTATTCTTCGACCAATTCCCCGCCCTCCATAATTAGAAATCTTTCGTTCATTTCGGATATTATCCAAAATAGATGTCATTTTTTTTTCCATTTTATAGATTAATGGAAATGGATCAAATCCATTACTAGTGAAATTAAAATCATTTTCTGAAGGAATTTCTTTAACTTTCCATCCTCCAGCAGGTTTTGGATTTCTTTTTCTTTCATCTTCATATTTCGGAGGTGGTAATTTTTGTTCTTTCGTCTCTGGTAGATCTACTTTATCAGGATCTATTGATTGCCGTTTAAATTCTTCTTGTGGTTCGTCCGAATGTTTCAAGGGTCCTTCTGTTTCCCTATTAGGCTGATAAATATCAGGATCTTCATATGCCTCTCGAATCTTTCCATAGACTTCTTTTATTTTAGTTTTGATTTCTTCAGGAGTTAATTCATAATGTAAGGATTTAATTCTATGTTCAAAAACTAAATCCATTGCAATATCAAGATCTTTTTCTATAAGATGATTCCTATTGCTAAATGCGGCATGAGCTCGAGCACAACGAATGAAGGTTATATCCGCCCTCTGTGAGAATATATCTAATTCATTAACAGTTCTCGCAACTAATTCATAAATAGTACTTGGTATCTTCACTTCTTTAATTATTTTCCTTGCTTTTAATAATTTTTCTCTTAATTCTTTTTGTTCCCCCTCATATTTTGCTATAAACTGCTTTGGATTATCATTAAATTCAATAACTCTTTTTGTAATTTCTGCACGTAAACTGGGATCACATGGCGCTTGAATTCTCACCTCTAAACCTAATCTGTCAGCTATCTGTGGCCTTAATTCTCCTTCTTCTGGATTCATACTGCCTACTAGTACAAAACGCGAAGGATGCATTATTGAGATTCCTTCTCGTTCAATTATATTTACACCAGAAGCAGCAGCATCAAGTAAGGTATCTACGATATGATCTTGTAAAAGATTGATCTCATCGATATAAAGAATTCCTCTGTTTGCTTTTGCTAATAATCCAGGATGGAGTTCAGAAATGCCTTCCGTGAGCACCTTGTCAATTGAAAGCGAGCCAGTCACCATATCCTCTGTGACTCCAAGCGGTAAATTGACTAAACGCATGTCACGCTTAATAACCTCAATCTGGCCATTCTTTTTCTTCTCTTGGCATTCAACACAAAGTTCATCCATCTCAGAATTTGGATCACATAAAAATGGACATCCTTTTACCACTTCGATTTGAGGCATCACTTCTACCAAAGACCTAACTGCTGTGGATTTACCCGTACCTTGATGGCCAGAGAGAAGGACTCCACCTACTTGAGGGTCAATAACATTCAGAATTAATGCCATCTTCATTCTTTCTTGACCAAGTATTGCTGTGAAGGGAAAATTCAATTTCTTCAATTTTTTCACCTATAGTTTCAAAATCTTAGATATTGAAACGAAAAATGAAATAAAAAGTTAATAATTCGAAACAAATTGGTATTAATATCAAATAGTAAATATGAGTCATTAATAGAAAACCATAGTCAAAATCAAAACATCGTATTAGTTTAAAATTAAAAGATCAAAAACAATAAGAAAGAAAAACTATTTTTCATTTTTTTGTTTCATTTCTTCTAAAACTGAATCGATATCAAATTCTTTTAACCAAATTTCCCGCTCTTCTGTATAATCACCATTACCAGATTCGAACTGATGCAAAAAACGAACCATTCCAACGGGACCTAATGCTTCAGTTAAAGCTTCAATTCCCTTTTTTCTTATTTCGCTCATATTCATTTCCATTACTATAAGACCTCTGTAAGAAATAATATTGGATTAAATATTTTAATTTTACTAAAAAATCTTTGTATGTTTGGTAATCTTTAATAATGTCAATATCTGTTGTAATATAATCACATTTTATAAATTCCGCTGAGGCAATATGAAGGGCATCTATTGAATTTATACCTTTTTTCTCGATGATCTTTGCTCTTTTGATCAGTTTATCAATGATTTTTTGTTTTTGATTTATTTTTTGACTTAGTAATTTCACTTTTTTTTTCGTTCTAGATCCGGAATTTTTGATATTTCAAAATCAATTATATCACTCCCCACTAGTTCCCAATTTTTTAATGATATATTAGAAAGAATTATTAAAACAGCTTCAGTTTCAAGATGAATTTTTTCTTGAGTTTGATCATCAAAAGGACGATTATAGCAACAAACATCAAGATATATTCTCATAATAAGGATATTATAGATATTTTTTATTAAATAAGTTAGTAAACTTACATATAAATAATTGATTTTAATTAGCATACATATCAAATAGAGAATAAGAATCTTTATTAGAGAAAACATAGTCAAAATCATAAATATAAATTAATGAAGTGATGAAGTGTGAGTGATGAGTTTATATTATGCCAAAATTGTGGCGAAAATGGACCGGATGATGAAATTTTTTCATGTAAAAATTGTGGCAATATGATTTGTGATCTGTGTACCCGTATCTGTAAAAAGTGTGGGGAGTATTTTTGTGATGCTTGCTATATTGATCATAAATGTGTTTAATGAGTTTTATTTAAACAAAAAATAAATGGTCCTTCCTAGATCATTAAAATTACCTTATTAGAGAAAATTCTAATAATTTTTTATTTATCCTTTCACTTCTTGGATTTAAGAGAAAAAAACAAATTTTAGTTGTCTATTCTATTAATAACAGATTCTAAAGTATGAACAGATATAAATTAATCAATATAGCAAAAACGTATCTTAAATCCGTGTTTTATTCTCTTTTACCTAATAGAAATGTACCTCTATGGGCGCATTTATGGGTTACTCATCGATGTAATCTAAGATGTGAATATTGTTATGTCTCCCGTGAAAAGTATCCTGAGATGAATTCAATGGAGCTTAAAAAAGCAATTAAGCATATTAAAGAAAAATTGCATTGCTCTTTTATCGCTTTAATGGGAGGTGAACCAACATTAAGGCAAGATTTACCTGAAATCATAAAATATATGACAGAATTAAACATTACTTCTTTTTTAACCACAAATGGGATATTACTAACTGAGGAAAAGATTTTTCGGTTATGCGAGGCAGATATTGATTTTTTAGAATTATCTCTCGATGGGATGAAAGAATCCCCAATTAGTCAAAAGACGGGTGATAAATTGATTGAAATCCTTGATGTATTAATTGATTATACTAAAACTTATGATGTAGGACTTTCAATTAATATGGTTATTACAAAACAAAATTATAAAGAATTGTATGACTTGATTCGCTTAATATCAGGGGAACCCATTTCAATAACAACAGGTCTCTATATCCCTGATATCCTATCAAAAGACAATATTTATAGTGATCCATTCGCATTTAGCACCCATGAGGATTTAAAAAACCTTGAAAGGTTTACTAACAACATTATCAAACTGAAGGAAAAAGGTGCTTTTTTAGCTATGGACAAAACATATTACCAGAAATGGGTTCCATTTATGAAAGAAATGTTAAAAAAGCCTAATCAAATACCAAAGCAATTATGGAATTGCAAAGCGGGAAAGAATTTTATAGAAATTGACTGTGATGGAAGGATTAGATATTGTTCTTATCTTAATGATTTAATTGATGAGAACTTTACAATATTTGATTTAGATTTGTCTTATTATAAGAAATTTGAATCGAAATTCCAAAAAATGTTGAACTATTGCAATAGAAGATGTTTATCAAACTGTTTTTATCAAGTGAGTTTAATCAAAAATCATCCAGCTAGATTCGCCAATGATTTCGCATTTAAACATGCTATGCCATTTATAGATGAACTGTTTGATAGAAAGAGAACCATTGAAAAAAACCTATTAAAAAAGAAATGGCGTCAAGAATTCCAATTATAGCAATTCGAAATCTAATGGAAAAAGGTATTTTCTTATTATAAGTTCAATACTTGAATTTCTTAAACTTTAGAATTTATTTGCTAATTCAGTGAATTTATTATCCAATTGGGCAACTTTTTCATCCCATTTAGAGAGAATTTCCTTAACTTTAGGAATGACTTTTCCTCGTTCCTTAAATTCTAGGTAATCCATAAATTCTTTAATATTTTCAATATTAATATAGGTTTGAGCTACAAATCTTCTAATATCCTTCACTTGCTCTTCCAAAACTTCTTGAGTTCTGTGGCCTTCACCTTTTCTGATCAGAGTTTTCAAATATTCTTCGGTTCCCAATAATTTTGAGTTTAATTCATTTATCTTATCATTGACAAATTTTTCATATCGAATGTAAATATTTTTTCTTGGGAAGAAATTTGTGATATCAATAATGAATTTTTGAATTTGCTTGACTAGTTGTTCTTCACTTTCATATCCTTCTATTTTATAATCAACTTCATGATATGAGGCTTCAATACCTCGATTGACGTTGTCAAGACGGAAAATTTTAAACCCAGGATCGTTTTTCAATTGTTTAACTGGATTCCCTTTTTTTTCGGGAAGCTCTACCTGTCGGATAAGTCGAACTGGATTGAATACTAAAGAAATTGCTTTTGGATTATTTTGTTGATAAGAAAGTGTAGTTTTAACATCAAGTTGAGACATCATTACTTTAAATCCTGGATGACTATGCCACCATCCAATGGTAAAATTTCCTTCAGAGAAAGCTTTATCATCAATTAAACTAAATGATTCATAATCTTCTGTACTCCAATATACTTTATCAATTATATCTTCTGGATTCTTTTCTTGATGGGTTATTGGATAAGCTTTGGAAACAATTACATCATCACCATCCACACTACCAATAAAAATACCATATACTTCTAGCCAATCATCTTCCGGAACGCGAGTGTTTGCAAATCTAACAGCTGCGGCTACTATAGTTTGATATTCTTTTTTCGGTATAATTACAGTCATTTTTTAAATATTAAAGTATCTTTTCTTGACTTGGTTTATTGATACATAAAACTTCTTTTATTTAAAAATATGGAATTTCAAAATTAATTTTCATTTTATGCGTATTTTAAGATAATTTAATATCTTTAGAATAATCGAATTTTTCTAACTGGTTCTATTTAGTTGAAAATGTAAGAAAATAAAAAAAACATTAAATTTTATTTTTATTTTAGTAATCCTTTAGATTCAGTAGAAATGCTATAAGTAATATTATGCCTCCATAACCAAGAACGGGATAACCTGTGGCGTTTGGTGATATCCACGTAAATACTACGAATCCAATAATAAGCAGAACCCACCAAGAAAAGTCTAAGATTTTCAGATCAACAAAGTCAAAAATTAGGATTATCAATAAAATTATTAATATTAAACCGAAAACAGCATTAACGATAAGAATTGGACTCGCAGACAAAAATAAGACAAAGCATTCATAAACTGTGAACCCCGCACCTACAAGCGCTACCATTTTAGAAGCTTTATAAGGTTTCTTTTGCATTACAAAATCGATTATTGCCGCCATTAATAATAAGATGCCAGGTAGATATTCGTATGCAAATCCGGTTCCAGGATCAAAGAAATAGGCCATCAATATTAAAATAGCACCGAAAATAAGCATTATCCACCATTCAAAAGGTATTTTGACAGGTCCAAAATCTACTAATTCAAATGTTAGAAAAATTGCAAAAGCAATAGCTAATAAAATGATTCCCCAGAGAAATTGAAAGATTGGAAAGATAGGGGGATAAAAATAATCAATAGCTAATGCACCAATGTATAGCATAGCGATAAATGCGAGTAATTTTGGAGCAGGTGATTCTCTTTTAACAGTTGTACTTGTACTTGTTTCAGTCATTTTTTTTTCACTTTTTTATTTTTTAATTGGAAATTTCTAAATTATAATTAAAGCTAAACTATGCTTATCGGTTTAAAAAATTTTACCCTCTTTTTATTATATTATTAATAGTATTCAATGTTAAAATCTTATATATACTGATGCTTAGTAAAAAACTAAGAGGATCTCCAATTTCGGAAATCTTCCGTTTTGCTAATTGATACTTTTTCATATTTTTCATTTGAAAATAAAAAACCCTAGTTATTTTCCAAAATAAAAATATAATATATTTAAAATCTTAAATTACTATAATAAAGATAATTCAATATAATATACAATAAATAATTTTTTAAGTTTATAGAGAAAGGTTATCAGAAAAAATGACAGAAAAAGGATTTGAACCATTATCCTCGCAACTGGGTATACCAGGCACCTCTTATCGGCTCCAATTAGGATTAATCAATGAAAAATGGGCATCGAGAATATTAAAAGGGAACAATATCATCGATTCATATGTCTATAAGGATGAAGATGTAGAAGGAGGATATCCTAACCAAAATCTTATTGTTGGATGGGTACTTAGGACAGTAGCTATTCCAAATATTAACCCTCATCAAGTAATGAAAACAACACAAGCATTAATGAAACAAGCAAGAGAAAATAAGGATAAACAGAAAGTGGTTGCACCTTTATCAGAAACAAAAGATGTTGAATTAGAAAAAGTACCTGAAGGTGAAATTAAACGTCCTAAAGCAAGTGGATGGGTTAAAGAAGAGGCACCACATGACACTAGTGAAGAACAAAAACGAAAGGCGTTTCAGGAGAGTGTGAAAGCTAAAAAGGAAGGTGAGACGATTCAATCCCAAAAAGGAAGACAATTACACTCCATACCTAGTGCAGATCAAGAAGAAAAAGCCGGAAAAGTTTTTTGCCCATTTTGTGGGGGTACTTTACCAGTTTTTGTGTATTGTCCCTACTGCGGTAAAAAGTTACCTCATGACTGAATTTTAGTTTTCTCTTAATTATTTATTTAATTTACTTTTTTCAATATTTTTAGGAACAAATAATATTCCTAGAGAAAAATAAAAAAATTTCTAACGAAAATTAGATTATAGTTAATTATCAGTCATGATTAAAAATATAATATTCGATCTTGGAAATGTTTTGATTAATTTCAAACCAGATAAGTTTTTATTAAATTTTACAAAAGATCGGAAAAAAATAAAAAATTTCGTTAATGACGTCCCTAAAAGTAAAATTTGGTTTGATCTTGATAGAGGAAAATTTTCAATCAACCAAGCGTATGAAATATTTTTAAAGAAATATCCCGAATATAAAGAATTACTTAAGAAATTTTTTGAAGATGATCGATGGATGGATATGCTTACTCCCATCACCCAAAATGTCGAAATTGTTAAATTGCTGAAAAAAGAGGGGTATAATTTATATATCTTATCAAGTTTTATTAAAGAAGCGTTTGAGTATATTGAATCTCGATATACATTTTTATCCCTCTTTGATGGAAGAGTTATATCGTATCAAGAAGGAATGATTAAACCAGAAAAAGAGATTTATCAAATATTATTGAAGCGCTATAATCTCAGACCCGAAGAATGTCTATTTATAGATGACCATAAAATAATTTTAGAACCAGCAAAAAAACTCGGTATGAAAGTAATACATTATCAAAATTCTAAAGATTTAAGAGAAGAATTAATCAAATTCTCTATAAAAATTTAAGGTTAGGTAAAAAATTCTAATTGTATTGTGTATTAATTTGAATAATTTAGAAAACATTTTTAAAACTATAATTTGTTTTAATGAATATATAGAAATAAAAATCTACAATTATACATAATTAGTTGTGATAAAGTATGGGAAGCCGTAAATCAGCTATGTCGGATGACTCTATTGTTGTAATTAAACCCGAAGCGTACTATAAAATGTTAGTTCATATTTTGAGATTTGGGGCAAAAACAATCCAGGGACGTGGTTATAAAGAAGTAATGGGAATACTAATTGGTCGTTTAGAGGGAGACGGGACGAGAAAAAATGTAATAGTAGAGGATGCAGTGCCTATTTCTCATGGAGGGTCAATTGAAGTAAGATTTGCTCCCGAAGATTATGTTAGCTTCTCTATGATTGACGAGAGATTTGCTAAGGAGAATTTATTTAGCGTTGGCTGGTATCATTCCCATCCTGCTCTCGATATCTTTTTTTCAGGTACAGATATTATGAATCAATTAGGATGGCAAACAGCTAATCCTAGTGCTATCGGAATTGTGTTCGATCATACCTATTTGGAAAAACCTGGAGATTTAGGTTTTCGAACTTTTAGATTAGATGATCCTTCTAAAGGAGAGTCTTCAGGTTATCATGAAGTCAAAACAAAGGTTGAAGAGCCTGATAGCTTAGAATTTTATAATAGAATTATAGATTTAATTTCAAGTATTAATACTGGAGAGCCTCCTATTCTCGAGATAAATGAAACCACTGATATTTTGGGGGAGATATCCTTTCCCTCTGATGGTGAATTGATGGTTAAAAAGCCAGAAAAAAGTACAAATAAGATTTTAGACAATTTGAAAATTGGTCTGTTTAATATTTTGGAGGCAATATTAGAACCGATCTTGAACCGATATAATGAGTGGGGTCAAAATCTTTTAATAACGGTTATGAATCAAAATCTTTCTTTAAAAGATAATTTAATCAATGTTAAAGATATCCTTAAAAATCAATTTAAAGATATCCAAAAGGATTTTAAAACCAACCTTAATGACTTTTTTAATGATTTGGAATTTTTCATTGACGATAAATTAGACATTTTAGATAAAAAAGTCGAGGAAATTAATAATACCTTAACAAATTTAGAAGAAGATTTATCAAATCAGATAAACCGCACGATAACGGAAATAAAAGAGAAAAATATTCATAACATTGATGAAATTTATCAAAAAGGAATCAGTAATTTTGCCGAAATGAGAGAAAATAGTGAAATGAATGAGGATTTAATAAGCAAGCAAAAAACTTTATTAAATACTTTAATTGAACAGCAAAATACTATTCAAGAAGAAATTGAGGTGGAAATTTCTACACATTTAGCCAAAAAATCTGAAGAATTTGAGAAAAAATATCAAATAATTAATAAAATTATTGATAAATCTGAAAAAAGGGCTGAATCCCTACAATCTAAGTTCATGGATTCATTATCAATATTAGAAAGCTCAGTAGACCCATTAAAAGATAAAATAGAAGGATTAAATACTGATAAAAAAGTACTCCAAAATAAAATAGATAAAGCTCATTCAAAAATTAATGATTATGAGAAACAGATTAATAATTTAGAAAAGGATAATGAAAAGTTAAAGGAAGATCTTAGTAAATTTAAAGAGGAAAATCAAGATCTCTCAAAAAAAATTAAAAAATTAGAGAAAAAGGTGGAAAATACCAATGGATAGTGAAGAGAAAAATGATATATCAGTAATTATTAAAAAAGAAGCATTTAGAAATATTTTAGCGCATATTTTACGATTTAGTCATGAATCTTTAGAGGAAAGCTTGGAAACTAGGGGATATTGTTTAGGAAATATTGAGAATCAAAAAAAAATCATAATAAAAAACGCTATCCCTGTCTCTCATGGTAATCAAATTAATGCACTTTTTTCCCAAGATCATTTAGATATAATAAAGAAGATTGAGGAAAAATATCAAACACAAAATTTAGATTTAATTGGATGGTATATTTCTCACCCTTCAAATGGATTTAATTGGGTAGAAAATGATATTCAACATCATTTAAAAATACAAAATGAAAATAGACCTAATGCATTTTGTATGATTTTCGATCCTACTCATCTTAGAGAAGATGACGAGTTTAAACTTAAAATTTATAGCTTGAAAGATTACAAAGATGGAACAGAGGGTAAAAAATTGAATTTAATCTATAAAATTGAAAAACC
This sequence comes from Promethearchaeia archaeon, assembly GCA_046497275.1. Taxonomy (GTDB): domain Archaea; phylum Asgardarchaeota; class Lokiarchaeia; order Sigyniarchaeales; family SOKP01; genus TEKIR-8. The sequence continues at coordinate 93,534 of JAWOFX010000007.1, forward strand.
AAGCAGTCTAGATTATTTTAAATGGGTCCAAAAGTTTGTTGAGGATTACCATAAAAGTAATCCTATATTAATAAAAGAAATTGAAGAAGTTTTGGAAAAAAAACCTGAGACATTACAAGAAATTCCTCTGAATGAAATTCAGGAATCAGAGAAAGATATGCTTAAAATCTCTTCAGAATACATAAAAAGAAACGATGAATTTGTTGATATGTTGAATAATTTATTTCAAACCGAAATCAATCAATGGATGGAAGAGATCAATCAAGGTGCTATTCTCGGCAATGAGAAGTTACTAACCAGTACAATTAAGATGAAGAAAAATCTTTCTCAGGGTATGAAAAGACTGAAGAATTGGTTTGAAAATCTACTAACTGAACAATCTGGTGGATTTAAAAAGATTGTACAGAATTATATTGAAAATCGCATTAAAGAAATTATAAATTTGGAAAGTAGAATTTCTGAACAATCCCAGTCGATAATAAATAATTCCAATGAAACTATCAAGGATAAAACTGAAACATATAGTAACCAAGTCAAAGAGAAGATTGAGGGATTAAAAACATTATCAGAGGAAGTCTCATCTTTTATCTCCAGTAATTTAAATGAGGCACAATCGGTTTTTGATACAAATCAAAAATTAAAGAATGACATCAAAGAATTCTCAGAAAAAATAATTCAAAAATCAAAATCACAATTCGACGATATCATTGATCAAGAGATAAATAGAATGGATAAAATAATAGAAATTAATAGAGATATAAATCACAGATATAATGATATTGAAGAAAATGTAAAGAAATTAGAAAAAGCAATTCTAAATCTTAGGAATTTATAATAATCCTTTTTTTATTTAAAGTAAAAAGATTAGGGAATCAAATATATTTATTGAACTGATATCGCATCAGAAAAATTTTAAACTTGAGACCATTGATACCCTTAATTTATATTTTGGAATATTAGTACTTAGTCTTTTTAACTCGTTTCGTTTTGCAAGATTACTCAAAATTCTCCCTATCCTATCTACTTTAATATCAATTCCGTAATTGTCGCTAAGAACGGAACTTATTTTATAAGAGGATAGGATTACTACTTCAGAAATACTTTTTTCGCACAATAATTCGATGGCTTCTTTAATAAGTCCTAATAAGCTTTCCTTGTCATTAACTTTCTTTTCCATCCTTCTCAAATTTAAATTTTAATGATTTATATTTAAAAGTATTATTAGATATTTTTTAAAATTTTCTCAACTAACTTTTTTTATAAGAAGTTAGATGTTTAACTTTTATTCTCTATAAGGAGAGAAATGAAAAAAATATTTAATTAACGCTTGAAATTATAAATTAAAATAAAATTTCAAGAAAGATATACTATAATCTGAAAAATAAAAATAATTTAGAAAAAATTAATTTTCTTTTTGAACTTTTAAAATTATATAATTATAAGATTATCTAATAATATACCATAGAATCAAGAAATGACTAAATCGAACAGTTTTAAAAGAAAAATAAGAAATATCATAAGTGATACATATAAAAAATTGACAAATACTGCCGATACTATAAAAAATGAGGTCATATTTAAGAAAGTATATCTGAAAGGGGAAGAACCTCCAAAATCTTATGCATTTCAAAAAAAGTTTATTGGACTTTACATATTTTTCGCAATTGTATCATTCTTGTTATTATGGGGAGTAAATAATCCTAAAAATATAATAATAATTTATTTAACTTTTGGCAATCCATTTGCATTTGGCAATGCGGCAATAGCGATGTATCTGGTTTTATCTTTCATATTAAGTATTGATAAAATAAGATACTACATTTTTGAAGAATTTAGCATTATTAAGCAAATTTTAATTTTTGGGGCGATATTCGCTGGACTTTTTATTGTATCCATATTAGTCTCTACGAATATTAATTTTATTAGTTATTTATTAGGATTATCATTTATTTGGATATTATTATTGAGTAGCAGATTTTATATCTATTCAAGAAAATTTTCAACAAAAATAGAAGCACAATTTATACAAAAATATTCGATATCAAGATATCTGATAATTCTAATTGTACCAGTAATTCTTTTAGTTATTTTAGTTATAATTTCCATATTTTACCGTACATTTTTAGTTTTTTTATCACTTGATTTTTTTGGTCCAAGTAGTCCAAGTGAAGCCGTAAGAGTTTATAATATTGAGATGAAGATTGTAATGCCCCTTATTTATTTTAGTCTAGTTATGACATTTGTTTTTATAATTCTTGAATTCGTCTCAACTCGACGTAAATTAGAAAGTAGGAGGTCAGGAGCATTTGATAATTTCACTTTTTCTTTAATTGTCTTTTTTATTTTTTTCTTTCAATTATTTCAAATGAGTATGTTTTTGATATTAAGACCTGAAACTATTGATGCTTTAAAAGCAACTATAGGAGCGACGGGAACCACAGTCACCTATATTTTTTTCTTAGAATTTTTTATTTCAATGGTTTTCCTTTATCGAGTCATTCTTAAAATTGGAAAATCCTATGGATGGAGAATATTATTTTTTAAAAGAGATGGTTTAATCTTATTTTTTCTTAGTTGTGTTTTAGCTCAAACATTAACCCGGTTTGCTTTATCCAATGAAATAACAAATCAAGAAATAACTGTTTTAGGTAACATATTTCTGGCAGATAAGTATCTGATATCAATATTAATGATTGTCTTTCTTGGAGCTACCCTATTAATTTATTATATAAAACCACATCAAACATCAATGTTTCTACGATTGCAAAAAGAAACAGTTAGTGAAGAGGAAAAAGCTATGGATATGATCTACAATCTAATTCGGAGAGAATATATACGAAGAGGTGAAGCTTTTCCTTTAGAGATTCTGGAACGGGAATTAATAAAATCTACAAAATTATCAAAAGCTATAATATACTCTTTAATAACGAGATTGGTGGAAAAAGATGTTGATATTGTTTTAAGAGAAACTAAAGATGATTATAATAGAAAAATAAAATGGATTGATTTTGTTTCAGTGACCGAAAAATTCGAAAGACACGGAACAGCTGATAAAAAAGCAAGAAAGTACCTTTCTGAGAGATTAATAGAATTCACTTCAGTTAAAAACAAAGATATGAGTAAATTAGGAAGTAATCTAAAAACTGGAAAAGCATCTGACCAATTTATAGATTCTTTAATGTCAAGCTATGATAATAGACAAGAACAGTCCAAAAGCGATAAGCAAATTAAGGAATTAAGAGAATTTTCATTTAAACCAGAAGATCTCACGGAAGAGACAAAATCTATTTTACTCCAAATTATAAAAGAGGAGTACAAGTATAGAATTGAACAAATAGAGCATTATAAAGATATATTTATCCCGATCTCAGAAATTGCTAATTTAATTCAATACAGTACAAAAATTACTTCCGGAAATCTTTATCCGATCCTTGAATTTTTTGACAAAAATGATGTAGAAATAAAGTTAGTAGAAAATCCTGAGAATTCTGAGGATAAAAAGATTAGAATTATACCGTTTTCAGATGATCAAATGAATTTCTTATTAGCACAATTTAGACCTGAAGAGTATAAGGAAATAAGAAAATACATATCCCAGAATTTTCTTAAATGTGTTGAAAAGCATAGCCCTACTAAAAATATGGTATATCTATACAGAAATAAATATATTAATGAAAATTGGAAACCAATTTTAGGGTATTTGAGAGATAATATTAAATCATATACTGAATGTTTTCTCTATAATCAAAATGTAAATGAATTGGTAAAACAAATAAATTTAATAAAAAATAGTAAAAGCAAAAAAGAAAGAGAGTCTAACAGTCCTCAGAAAAATTAACTTCGATATATGTAATGAAAAGAAGAATTAGCAAATTCAAAAAATACCAGAAATAAACATGATGATATTTCTTACTCTCATGGATAGAAAATTTTTAGATCCTTTAATATTTCTTTGATTATAATATACCAAATAATCGGAAACCTATTTTAATTAATATTTTTTTTGGCTTTTATTTTAATTCTGAATATTCTTTTTTTTAATTAAATTAACAAATTAATCTATTTAAAATTAGGATGGCTTGATATTATGGAAAATAATAATAACGAAAATAAAAAAATGGACAAACAAGAACATCGCAAAAAAATGATGCAAGATTTTAAGAGGAGATTCTTTATCTCTTTGGCTTTAACGATACCAATTTTAATATTTTCTCCTACAATTCAATCTTTATTTGGTATCTCGTTTCAATTTCCCGGTATAACAATAATATCTTTCGTTATCTCATCAATAATATTTTTCTATGGAGGATACCCTTTCTTAAAAGGATTACTTGATGAGTTAAAGGATAAACAGCCAGGAATGATGACATTAATCGCTGTTGCAATCAGCGTGGCTTATTTCTATAGTACATCTGTTGTATTTAATATCGTAGATGGTAGGATCTTCTTTTGGGAACTTGCCACTTTAATCGATGTTATGCTAGTAGGACATTGGATAGAAATGAAATCTGTCATTGGTGCCTCAAGAGCATTAGAAGAATTAGTTAAAATTATGCCAACTGAAGCACATCTTAAGAAAGATGGAGAAATCATTGATTTAAAAGTTGAAGAATTAAAAAAGGGAGATAAAGTACTTGTTAAACCTGGAGAAAAAATACCCATTGACGGAATTGTTATAGATGGAGACACTAGTATAAATCAAGCTATGATTACTGGAGAATCAGAACCCGTACCCAAGAGTAAAGATGATGAAGTTATTGGAGGCTCGATTAACGGTGATGGTTCAATTACAGTTGAGGTTAAAAAAACCGGAGAAGAAACATATCTTAATCAAGTTGTAGCAATGGTATCAGAAGCTCAAAAAAGTAGATCCAAAACTCAAGACTTAGCTAATAGAGCTGCTTTCTGGTTAACTAGTATATCTATATCAGTAGGAGTTCTGACATTTATTTTTTGGATTTTTATTAACCCTGATATAGCATATGCTATTGAGAGAACTGCGACTGTAATGGTTATTACTTGTCCACATGCTTTAGGTCTAGCTATACCTTTAGTAGTTGCAAGATCTACCTCACTCGCCGCTACGTCTGGGTTATTAATACGAGATAGAAAGTCTTTTGAATTCGCGAGGAACATTGAAGCAATAGTATTTGATAAAACAGGCACCTTAACGAAAGGGGAATTTGGTGTAACAGATATTATTGATTCCGAAAGCCACACAAATAAGGAAATTTTAACTATTGCCGCTTCCTTGGAAACAAATTCAGAACATCCGATAGGAAATGGAATTGTGAATTCTGCTAAGGATAAAGATATAGAATTTAGAGAAATAACGAACTTTGAAGCAATTCCAGGTAAAGGTATAAAAGCTAAAATTGAAGACATAGAATACAAAGTAGTAAGCCCCGGTTATTTAGAAGAAAACGATATGAATTTCAAAGAAGAGGAAATCGAGGAAGTTAAAAAGCAAGGCAAAACGATAGTTTATTTATTAAAGAATGAAAAGATAATTGGTGCTATTGCTCTAGCGGATATTATTAGAGAAGAATCTAAGGATGCAATTGACAAATTAAAATCTATGGGAATTAAATGCATGATGCTTACCGGAGACAATAGATATGTTGCTCAGTGGGTCGCCGAAGAATTAGGCTTAGATAATGTGATTTCTGAAGTGTTACCTGATGAAAAGGCAGAGGAGATCAAAAAATTGAAAGAGGATTATAAAGTCGCAATGGTTGGGGATGGAGTAAATGATGCTCCAGCTTTAGCTAGTGCAGATGTAGGGATCGCAATCGGGGCTGGAACTGATGTAGCTATAGAAACGGCAGATATTATTCTTGTAAAAAGTGATCCACGGGATGCGGCAGATATAATTGAATTATCTAAAAAAACATATTCAAAAATGGTCCAAAATTTATGGTGGGCTTCAGGATATAACATAGTTGCTATTCCTCTTGCAGCTGGAGTTTTAGCTGGAGTTGGAATAGTTCTTCAACCTGCTATTGGTGCATTAATTATGAGTTTAAGCACAGTAATAGTTGCAATCAATGCTCGGCTTCTAAAAAAATGAAATCTATAAAAACACAAATTAAGAATAAAAAGACAATGATGTATGAAAAAACTGGAACCAAAGATTTCAATTATGGGTTGTGGAAATGTTGGAATGGCATATGCTTATGCGGGGATTATTAAAGCAATTGCAAGGGAGTATATTCTCGTCGATATTGACAAGGAAAGAATAGAAAGGACAAGTAATTGTTTTAAACCATACAGCACCGTTTACGAAGATTATTAAAATCAAAGTAGGAAATTATTCCGATATAAATAACTCTGATCTCATTGTTATAACAGCATGTAAAAATCAAGAACATGAACAAACCAGATTAGAAATTGCAGAAGGAAATATAGAACTTTTTAAAGAAATCAGATACAATTGTATATCTAACCAAATTAATGAGAAAGCTGAAAAAGATCATCATCAAATGATTTTAGATAATTTTAACTGTTTCAATTTTAATATTATCACCAACCATTCAATCTTGGTTTGTTTATGAATTAATATTTTTTTACCTCTCAATTTTTGCTCTTAAGTTTATTAACATTTGTATACAATTTTTTTTTAATTATTGAGTAACATGAAAATTAGAAATAAATAGAACTAAATAAGATTATCTTTAGTAATAATACTATGGGATCAAAGAAAAGATTAATAGTTACGATTTTGGGGATTATTGTGTTGAGTTTAATAACCGTGGGAATTATCATCTCTGCCTATAATTTATCCTATAGTTCTTCTCAAAATTACGAATATACTTTAGAATATGATGGCGATGAAAGATATTATTTTGTTCATGTTCCCTCTTCTTATAATAAGAATGAAAAAGCACCTTTAATCATAGTTTTTCACGGAGGAGGAGGTCACCCTGGTTCAATAAAATATGAATCTGAGATGGATCTAGTTTCAGATAAAAATAAGTTTATTGTAGTATATCCTGCTGGAACTCCAACAAATGAATTATATAAAAATAGACTTTTAATTTGGAATGATGGAAGAAATTTTAGCGATGGAACACCCAATAATGTCGATGATGTTGGATTTGTAGAAGAAATTTTAAAAGATATTAAAGAAAAATTCAATATCGATGATAGGATGGTTTACGCCTGTGGTTTTTCAAATGGCGCACAATTTACTTACCGTCTTTCAAAGCAGATGACCGATACGTTTGCAGCAATATCAACCGTTGCAGGACAGAGACCGGCTAATGACACATTTGATACACCTCCTTCAAGACCAATTTCTATCATGCAATTTTCAGGATTAAACGACCCCATATCTCCTTATAATGGAGGTCCTCCAACAGTTGGAGAACCATTGTTAGAAGCAAATGCTTACCCTGTTATTGATTCAATTGACTCATGGGTCGAATTTAATGGATGTTCAAAACTACCAGAAGAAAAGAGGATTGGGGATGCGCTCATGAAAAAATATATCTCCTATGAAAATAATACTGAAGTTATATTATGGACACTTGAAGATGCAGGACACACTTGGCCCGGAGGAAATGTTGATCCCAATGTAGAATTCTTAAGATTAGGGGATATGGGAGGAATTAACGAAGATATACACGCTTCTGAGTTAATGTGGGAATTTTTTAAAACGCACTCTTTGGATTAAATTTAATAAAAAAGAGGAAAATAAATAGAAATCTTTGAATTAAAGACATCAAATCTATATCTACTTTCTCTGTTAAGTGTGTGTACAGGTTGCATATTTTTATAGCGTCGCTATCGTATTTTGTCTCGAAGGAAGATTTTTCTTTTGGGAATTAATAACGCTTATCGATATTAAGTTATTAGATTATTGGATAGAAATGCGTTCTGTAATTGGAGCATTAGTACTATAATAGTAGCTATAAATGCCAGATTACTAAAAACTAAATAAAAATTATGTAAACTAATTAAAATTATGTTAAATCGAGTGGAATTTCAATAATTGGAATTAATTTTCCTTGAAAAACGTAAAATATTTATTCCGGATAATTTTTTGAATGAAAGCTCAGATAAATGAACTTACCAACGCATTCTCTTATTTAAAGAGAAAAATTATAGAAAAATTAATCATTTTTATTAAATTACAATTATAAAATTGCAAAAGTAGCATATATCATGAATTATGAGAAAATTAAACATTCCTCTTTCTTCACTCTAATAGGATTATCATCATTTCAGGTTCTCACAATGTTTCGAAGAGGTTTATTCTACACGTATCTTTCAATATATTTGAGGGATTTTCTAAACCTTTCGGTGACTGAAACTACATTATATGCAACCTTACCAATGATAATGAGTGTTCTATTTCAGAATTTTGTTTGGGGGCCTCTATCTGATAAATTGCAAAAAAGACGCTCATTAATCATCTTAGGGGAAATATTAGCCGGTATTGGAACAATATCTGTGTGGTTTATCCATTATTTTGAATCTAATTATTGGATTGCAGGCTATATCATAATAATCGGTCTCTCATTTATTGAAATATTCTGGTCTATGTCAAATATTGCATGGAGTGCGCTCATCAGTGATTTGTATCCATCAATAGAAAGAAGCAAAATAATGGGAAGACTAACGAGTATTGGAGGTCTTGGAAGGATTGTTGGTATCACATTTGGAGGCTATTTATATGACAATGGATTTGGATTTAGAAATGGGATTTTATTTTTTATTGCTTCATTAGTGATGTTTTTATCAACATTACCTATGTTGCTGGCACCCGAAGGAGGTATTCAACATTTACATAAATCAAATAATGATGAGGTAGATATCCAAGACAATCAGACTAATTTGAAACATAAATATGTTTTTATGATTTTCATAATTGCAATGGTTTTTATCAATTTTGGTCGAAATAGTATAAGTATACCTTATTCACAATACTTAATTTTAGATTCCGGATTTGATGTTGATAGTATTTTATTAGGTTTTATCGTAAATACTCGCTCATTTGCCGTAATTATAGTTGGACTCATGGCAGGATATTTAAGTAAAAAAATTGGTCATGCTAAAACATTAATATTAGGGGTCCTTTTAGCCATAGTTGCTTTGATATTAACTGCTGTGGCTCATCAACTTTTTATTATCTTTGTTGGAAGCTTTCTCATTGGAACATCAGAAGTAATAATTTATGCTGCATCTTATGCCATTGCGTCAATTTTAATCCCTGAAGAGTATAGAGGTAAATTATTCGGAGCTTATAATGCTACATTTTTCTTATCATGGGGTCTTGCCTGTACCGCTATTAGTGGTCCATTAATTGATTATTTAATAATAAAAGGAATCAGTGAAGTTATGGCATACCAAGTAGCTTTTTTTGTTGGAGCGATCATAAGCTTTGTGGGATTAATAATCTTTATAATCTCTGAAATCAAATTACGGCGGAAAAAAAAGAAGAGTTAAAAAAGATAAAATTATTCCTTTTTGCAGCATTCATCGCAGACATATTCATCTAAACTGATATAACCGCATCCTGAACCCATATAACATTCATATTGATTCTTTTCCTCATTATAAATCATATCACTTCCACAATGTTTAGGTATTGTCTCGATATTTTTACCACATTTCGTACAAGTTAATTTTCCCATTATATTTTACACCTTTTATTTATGCTTTTTAATTGTATTCTTATTTTAAATACTATTAGTTATAAAAAAAATTATTATATAATTTTCATGGGTTTGCCATGATGTTCAGGTATTTCTTGAGTTCCGCATTGAGTTCCCATCCAGCAGACGAATTGTCCGTCCTCTATATGCATCGGTTTTCCACAATGCTGTGGTATTTCCTCAATATAATTACATTCTTGGCATTTTAATTTTTTCTTTGTTTCTTTACCCGTTTCAGGTAGATTCTCTTCGGAAGAATTCTTTTCTTCTATGAAAGCGTTTGGATCGTTTTTGAATTTTTCTAAACAATTAGGATTGCAGAAGAAATATTTCTTTTCTTCATAGGTATATTCAATCCAATTTTCTGGATGTTCAGTCTTCATTCCACATACTGGATCCTCTACTAAGGTTTTTTCATTTTTCATATTTTTGTGCATAAGTTTAGGGTCAATATTTTCATAGTTTTTAAATTTTTCCGGATTATTCTTAAATGTTTTTTCACAGGAAGGATTACAGAAATAAAATTTTTCTCCTTTGTACTCGTATTCTATAGATTGACTTGGAACAATCTTCATTCCACAGACAGGGTCAGTTACCATTTCTTCTTGTTCGAGAAGTTTCTCTTCTTCTATTTGTTGTTCTGTTCTTGGATCAAAGCGTTTTAATAATAATGCATTTGTAACTACTGAAACAGAGCTGGAAGCCATAAAAACCGCTGCCAAATATGGAGGCAAGAAATATCCCGTTAAATAGAATAATAAACCTGCAGCTATAGGAATACCGATTATATTGTAAATAAATGCCCAGAAAAGGTTAGTAATCATTTTGCGATAAGTTTTTTTAGATAATTTTAACGCAGCAACCACGTTCCTTAGATCTCCCCTCATTAAAACAATATTAGCAGTTTCTATTGCTACATCAGTACCAGATCCAATAGCTATCCCGATATCTGCTTGTGCTAATGCAGGTGCATCATTTATTCCGTCCCCGACCATTGCAATTGTTTTTTCTGATTTTAATTCTTGGAGTTCTTTAATCTTTAATGCTTTATCATTTGGCAAGACTTCTGCTAATATATGCTCTTCATCAAAATTTAATTCCTCTCCAATATTCAAAGCAGTTTCTTTATTATCTCCCGTAATCATATATATTTCTAACCCCTTATCTCTTAATTTCTCTAAAGCATATGGTGCTTGCTCTTTAATTTTATCAGAGATTCCAATTATTCCCTTTACTTCATCATTAACACTAATAAAAATAGCTGTAATTCCTTTATTCTGAAATTCGCGAAATTTCTCTATATAATAATCTATATTAATATCGTTTTCTGTCATTAGTTTTTCATTCCCTATGAGGATTTGATCATTTGTAATCGTGGCAACAACTCCTTTTCCTGGTTGAGCATCAAAGGTTTCAGGTGAAACTAGATTTAAGCCTTTTTGATTCGCTTCTTCAATTATAGCTTTGGCAAGAATATGTTCTGATCCCATTTCAGCACTTCCAGCATAATAAAGCACCTCTTTTTTATCAAATCCTCTTCCAGTTAGATCTTTTTCAGAAAATAATGCTACTACACTAGGTTTCCCAACCGTTAAAGTTCCTGTTTTATCAAATACAATCACATTTATTCCATTTATAGCTTCTAGTGAGTCCCCTCCCTTTATTAGAATTCCATTTTCAGCTCCTTTACCGGTACCTACCATAACAGCTGTGGGAATAGCCAATCCAAGAGCACAAGGGCAAGAAATAACAACTACAGAAGTAAATACTAATAATGCTGTTTCCAGAGGATCCTCGAAACTTTGACCTCCGAAGAAATACCAATATATAAACGCGCCAATTGCAATTAACACAACAATAGGAACAAAATAATTGCTTACTTTATCTGCTAATTTTTGTTTATCTGCTTTTCTACTTTGTGCTTTTTTAACAAAATCTATAATTTGAGAAAGAAGGGTGTCTTTTCCAATCTTTTTAGTTTTGATTTGAATCAATCCGGTCTGGTTTACAGTTCCTCCTATTACCTCGTCCTCCATTTCTTTTTTTACATATTTACTTTCTCCAGTAATCATAGATTCATCAATTTTTGTCTTTCCTTTTACTACTACCCCATCAACAGGGATTTTTTCTCCTGGTCTTACGACTAATACGTCCCCAACTTCAATCTCCTCAATTGGAATCTCAATTTCCTTTCCATCCTTTATCATCGTTGCTGTATTTGGTTGAAGTCCTATTAATTTTTTAATAGCTTCTGATGTTTGTCCTTTTGTTTTATGTTCAAAGTATTTTCCAATTAAGAGAAAGGAAAGGATCATACTCATTGCTTCATAAAATGTGGCTCCTTCAATAAAAAAAGTTGTTAAAATAGAGTATACATATGCTGTGGTTGTACCAAGAGCCACAAGCACATCCATATTTGTTGATTTATTCTTTAAAGATTTATATGCTCCTTCTAAGAAAAAAGAACCAGCGATAATATAATTTCCAGTTGCTAATAAGAACAAAATTAAATTTCTAACAAATGAAGCATCCACTAACCAACTGATTGGAGTAATTATTAACGTAAAAGCTAATGAAATGAATAATATTCTTAAACGATATTTCAATTCTTTTTGATGAGCCTCAATTTCTTTATCAACAGCTCCAGCAGCTTTAGTTATATCATAACCAAAATTTTTTACTTTTGAATAGACTTCATTTTCATCAATTTGGATATCATTAAATTCGATAAAAAGTTTTAAAGCATTATAATTTCCTCGAACATTTTCGATACCTTTAATATTTTCTACATTTTCTACAAGCTCTCCAAATTCTTGTTCACTTATAGAAACGGACTCCTTAATCTTGATATCCATTCGCGCCAAGGATGCTTTGTATCCGAGATCTTGAATAGCTTTACTAAATATCTTGTAATCTGCTTTGTTAGGGTCATATTCCACAACCGCTTCCTCATTAGTAAAATTGACATTTGATTTTTTCACACCTTCCAAATTTTTAAGTTTGGTTTCTATTTTTAATGCACAGCTCGCGCAAGTCATACCTCCTAGCTTAATTTTCATTTCATCCTTAGATTCATCCATTATTAATTCACCTTATAACTATGGATCAAATATCTAATGTAATAATTATAAATTATGTTTATAACTTGAAAAAAGAAAGGAGAAGATGGATTTAGAAATAAAGCAAATAGTTAATTACTCTATAAATTATAATTATGGCTTTAAAAATTTAGTAAAGAAAATTATCGCTAAATAATCTATTTCTTGAGATATTTTTGAATTGCATCCTTGAGACTATCGCTTGCGAGATTACTACAGTGCATTTTTTCCTCAGGTAATCCATCCAAAGCTTTAGAAATATCTTCTTTCGTTATTTTTTCAACCTCTTTAAGAGTTTTTCCTTTTGCTAATTCTGTTAATACACTCGAAGTTGCAATAGCAGGTGCACACCCAAATGTTTGGAAGGTTATATCTTTTAATATTTTCTGACCATTTTCTTCAGCCACTTTTATGTATATATAAGTAATGTCCCCACAAACCGAATTTGTAGACTCACCTATGGCATCAGCTCCCTTTAGCTCCCCCATATTTCGAGGGTTTTTAAAATGGTCCATAACTTTATCAGAATAAATTTTCAAAACCTCCTCAATAGATTAATAAAATAAAATCGTCGTAAAACAAAAAATTTTCTAAAATATGAAATTCTTTATAGAAAAAAAGTTTTCAAAAACATACTCTTCTTTTATTACTGATTTAAAATCATCAATTTATTTTCTTGGGGTGTTGATACCTTTTCTACTCCTAAGGTCGTTACATATTTTGCGACGTTATATAATTTTTTAGGATTTTCGTGGAAAAAACAAACCTCTGTAGGTTCCAAATTTTTTATCATTTCAGTTAATTGAACTTTATCTCCATGTAATTTTATTTTGATTTGGGGAGCAAATGTATTAATGAGTAAAGCTCTAAAGGGCAATTTCCAAGTTTCTGAAAGTTCTATGATATTTTCTTCACCTTCCTTATCTTCGGGGGGATTTACTAAAGATAAGCCTGGTTCTTCATGAACTGCTCCCGCTAAAAAAACAAGATTATGAGGATTTCTTCCAACAACGTTGATAATATTCCTAATAATCCCATAAGATAAGTCTGGTGGATGGCTTATTATAATATTGTTTCTTTTTTTCAGAAAATCAAGATTATCATGGTCGAACCATCTAAATTTAATGCTATTAAAAGGATTGGCTTTATTGCGTATTAATCGCGAAATAGGACCATAAATATACTCATATCGGTGGTTAATTACTTGAATATTTTTTCTTACCATCATATCGACATATATATTGGGTCTTTTTTCATAATCTCGCCGCAATTGTTTTTTCCGAAAATGTCGCCAAAAAGTTAACATAAATGTAATCGCTAAGCTCGATGGATCAGCACCAATCAAAGAGCTATCCCCATATTCTGCTTTTTGTTCAAGAAAAAGGATTAAACTGTCAAAATGTTGAGATGGATCTCCAAATTCTTCATATGCGTTTGAGCCATCTATTAATAAAAAGTCTAAAGGTCTAGAAATTTGATCTAGGAATCTTCGAGTACCTGCAAAGGGTGTTATATCATAATATGTATAATCTCCACTATATAAGAATCGATAATCTCGCGCTTTTACTAGCATCATTAATGCACCAGGCATATGACCCGCATGGAAGAAGGATAAATAACAATCCTTATCTTTAAATTCTATCTTGTCTCCGTTTTCAACATAAATGACATTTTTTACAATATTTTTGTATTCTTCCTCTTCGATTTGAGCATGACTTTCTTGTTTTAAAAATTCGGAATCTCTCAAAATGTAAAGGTCTAATGTTATTCGTGAACATATAATAGGAACATCAGGGTGTTTTTGAATAAATTCTTTTAATCCAGATACGTGATCATAATGAGAATGTGATATGAAAACAGCATCAATTTTTGGTTGAAAATCTTTTATATTTAAAATGATATTTTCCTTTTCTTCAGAAATTTCGGCTGTAATATTTTTTTCTGACTCTTTTATGGAATTTCTCTCAATTTTTTCCTTCTCTACGCTTGTATTTTTCTCTCCTATTTCCTTATCATCTTTAATTCTTTTTTCAATTTCAGATAAAATGATCTTACTTTTCTCATCTTTTTTGAGTAAATCATTTAGATTATCAAGATAATTCTCAATTTCTTCTTGAAAATCCTCTTCAATTCCACAATCAAGTAAAATATTTAAATGTCCTATCCCCAAGATAAGGCAATTATGATTTGGTCGTAATGCTATAGGATATAGAGTTAGACGGATTTTATCTGTGTCCTTTAGATTTTTAGATAAAACTCTATCTTCAAAATAAGAAGGATCATATCTTTTTTCTATTTTGTCCACTGCTATAGATATTTCGCTTTTCCCAACTGGAACCCCAGTAATATAAAAATACCATCCATACTCCTTAACTAATTGCTCCAAATTCTCATACATCTTATCTCCAATCAGAGATTTTATAACAATTACCTTCTCGTCTTTATAGTATATGATCTTTTTAATTGATTCTTTTTCCTTTTCTGGAATATTATTATTTTTTGTTAAAAAGTGTGTGATTGTTTCTTTTATCTCTTTTTGAGGGATTTTTTGCGATTTAAGGATGTTTATGTATTTAAAATATTCTTTTGTTTTATAAAGCGGGCGCATATTCTCCTTCTCTATTAAAGGAATTTCAAAATGATTGACTTTGAAATCTTCTTCCTGAATAACTCTTTCCCCCGCTTTTGATTTTTTTTTATTTTTGACTTTATATTTTTTAGTTACAAAAAAGAACCAACCATATTTTTTAACTAGTTCTTCCCGCTTCCAGATAATTTCCTTGGCTTTATTAGATTCAATTATGATGATTCGATCTTCTTCACAATAAATCACTCTTTTTATTGATTGAAGTGTTGATTGTGAAATGATCTTATTATTTTCTGAAAAAAAATCGTCTAATACATTCCGGATGGGGGTTTGTTGGATATTTTCCTTCTGCATTAAGCTAATTTTTTCGTTATATGATCTTACTTTAAATGAAAATGGGAGTTGATCTTTTTCTAGGATTGAGATGGTTTGATTATTATACTGAATTGAATCCTTTTCCATGATTTTAGTTAATTTTTTTGATTGATCTAAATTATTTCCTAATTGAGTTTAAAAATGGATCTCAATAAAATTTAATTATTCCTTGTTATTTGGAAAAATTCTTATTGAACTTGGTGATATCGTTATCTGAATTCTAAAAAGTTGGTTATTTTTTCTAATATTAGTTAATAACCCTTGATTTTATCTTCTCTCCGTAATGACATCGATTTCTGATATTGGAATATAGGTAGAATTATTATATTTATCCTCCAACACAGCTAAATCTTCATCTGTTATTCTCACAAGAGTTCCGCTAAACTTTTCATTTATGTTTTTTATATAAATGTAAACACCAACTCCAATAAGGCTTTCAATAATATTTTTAGGAATCATATTTTACCAATTTCTTTTTTATAAGAAAAATATCAAATTCTATTTTATATTTTTTGACTTTTAATTTTTAAGATGCAAGTAAGATAAAAGGTGAATATCTATGAATCCTTCTTTTGAATTTCCTCTTTTAATTGATTGATTGATTTTTGTTTATCTGAAATATTTGTTTCGATTTTATTGTAATCTTCTTGAAGGTTATCACATTCTTTATCAATTACCACATTTGATTCATATTGTGTATTCTCAAGGGGTAAGTTCTTTAAATTCTTTAACTCATCAATTTTTTCCTTTTTTGATTGGAGATCTTTTTTAAGGTTTTCAATATCGGCTTCATAATGTAAAATTTCCTGAAGAATTAACTCTTTCTTATCCATATCAATTAATTCTTCTATTTTAGTAAGATATCTTTTAATTGCATGTAATTTTAACTCTTTTGATTCTTCACCTTTGAAAAAAAGGGCAATATTACTATCCTCTCCAAGTTTTAAAATAATAATCGAAACACTTTCTGTTTCAAATATTATTTTTTCATACTTTTTGGACTCTTGATTAGTAAGATCATATATTTGGTTAAAATTACCGATAATTTGTGCTAAATTCTCCCCTAATTTTGGAATATTAATGCTTTGTTCAAAAGTTGTCTGAAAGATTATACCATTGTTGTAGAACATAACAATATGAATAACTTCTGGCAGAGCAGTTTTTATTTTTTCTATACTTTTAAAAACCAATTACTATCACCCTATAATTATATTTTTTACTTTTTTAAAAATGGATTTTAAATTTTCTCTTAGAATAAGTGGTCCTACCTTTAATAATATCAAAAATAAAACCACTATGGCTATGATAATTAAAACGATAAAGAGACCTAATTCTAGTTTGAAAAGTAGTGTATAATAAATTGTAACAATAGTTAACTGATATATAGTAGTAAAAAAGCCAAGTCGAAAAAATTGATTTATGGATATAGGTCTTTTATTTTGTTCCGCAATATTAACAACTAAAATATTATCACCCAAGGGAGTTAAATTATCCCCCCAGTTTGCTCCTATACTTAAACCGAAGAAAAGTTGTTTTCTTATCGATTCTGATGCAATATCTGGCATTTCTCCAACCACAGGAATTAAAACTTTAGTTATTGGTATATTATCAATTGAACTACTTAAAAATGCTGATAACCATAAAATCAGAATAAATAGTACATAAGTATCTCCCCTTCCTAAATCTGAGACAATAATTCCTATATAATTTAATAATCCCGTAGTTTCTAATGCTCCAGCAATTATAAAAATTCCTAAAAGATAAAATATTAATTCTATATCAATTTTTGCTATTAACTCTTTCGGATTTAATCGACTAATTATTATTAAAAATATAGCAAAGCATAAAGCTATAATATCTGGAGGAATTAAATCAGAAGGAACAAATAGAAATAAAACAAATAATAAGATTACGGACACCATAGATTGATAGAGAAGTCTTTTATTTTGAACAACATTCCAAACATTATATTCCTTTAAAATAGTTAATCCTTGTTCTGAAATCGTCAGTTCATTTCGATAAAGAAAAATAAAAAAGAGTAAGGTGAATCCAAATACTAATATTGAAATTAGACCTGAATTAAGAAAAAATTCTAAGAAACTTATATTTGCATAAGTTGTTATTAAAATGTTTGGGATGGATGATATGGAGAAAAATGTACCTCCAATATTTACTAATATCGCTTGAGTTAAAATATAGGGTGAGGGATTTATATTTAAAATGCGTGAAATTGTAATGGTAAGGGGAATTAAAATAATAACAGTAAGAATGTTATTTAAAATTGAAGAAAGAACGATAGTGACAAAACACATTAATATCATTAATATTATAGGTTTAGCTTTTGAAAGTTTTATTAATTTAATCGCTATAAATTGAAATAAACCGGCCTCATGACATATATTAACAATAATCATCATACCTATTATCAAGATGAGAGCATGTAAGTTTACAAAGCCTTCCTCCTTAGTACTAAAGAGAAAATTAACAATTATACTAAAATCATAATTTTCAATAAAAATTAACACAAAATAAGAAATAATTGCCCCACTCAATGCTGCTACTGCTCTATTAAGCTTTTCAGTAATGATTAAAAGAATAACGCAAAAAAAAGTCCCCAAAATGATAATTGTGCTGATGATCATTATCAAATTAATTATTCATTTTAATTATGATTTCAATTATAGTTGATATTAAATTTTTCTGAATTATTAAATTAAATGAAAATCACTTAGATTTTAATAGAATGAAATTAAATTAATCTAAGGTAAAATTATAAAGTTAATAGAACGATTATGATTGATGAATTATCATTTATAATATTTTTATTATGCCTACCTATATAATTCTCTTTGTTATAATATCTCGAAATCGAAAGACTGCTTCAGAGCGCTCAACCTTAAATTTAGTATATAAAAATTGGGTAGAAAACAGGATTAACGATGAAAATCTACTCTATGCAACTCAAGCATTAAGAAATTTTATTATGGGAAATTCAACGTTTATTACAGGGTTATTAATACTAGTTGGAATATTGGTTGGGGTATATAATACTCAAATTTTAACTTCGACTCCATTTTGGGGGATTAAAGGAATTTCTACTGGTTTTGTTCAAATGGCAATAAATTTTGTTATCGTGTTTTTTTCCCTATTTAACTTTATACTTTCAATTAGATACATAGTGCGAGTTTCTTTATTGTTATCCGGTGATATTAAAAAATTTTCTGAAGGTGGATATAAAGGAGTGAATATAGCAAAAAAAGCATTTATATCGGCACAAAATCACTGGATGTTTGGAAATCGAGGTTTATTTTTTCTAATCGCAACTCTTTCATGGTTAATAGACCCTTTGTTTTTTATAATAATAACTATAGCTGTTATGTTATATCTTGTCTTATTCCAAGATATTTGGGTTGCATCAAAAAAATCAGAATAGAAAAATTTGAATTACTAAACTGCTAATTTATTTGTTTGATTTAAATGGTGAAATTCGCCTTAATCTTTCTATAATAGGGGGTAATTTTTCGAGAAAATAATCAACTTCATCTTCAGTTGTAAATCTACCTATGGAAACTCGTAATGAACCCGAAGCATCTCGATTTGAGAGACCTATTGCTCTTAAAACATGTGAGGGTTCTGAGGATGTTGAGGAGCACGCTGAGCCAGTGGATGCTGCAATTCTTTCTGAATCAAGATCTAATAAAATAGATTCTCCATCAACATATTTAATGGTTAAATTAATATTATTAGGTAACCTTTGCGTGGGATGCCCATTTAGAAAAGAATCATCAATAGCTACCAAAGCTTTTTTTATAATTTTATCTCGTAAATATTCTTGGCGTTTGATTTCCTCTGGCATTTCTTCGGCACATAATTCTGCTGCCTTAGCAAATCCCGCTATACCTGGAGCATTTTCAGTGCTAGGACGCATATCATACTCATGACCTCCACCAAATAATATGGGTTGGATAAATTTTTCTTCATTTTCGCGATAACCTTGATTTCTCATGTAAAGCATTCCTACACCTTTAGGGCCATAAATTTTATGGGCACTCGAAGATAATAAATCAATATTTAACTTATTTACATCGATTGGAATTTTTCCAAATGCTTGGACAGCATCAGTATGGAAAACAATATCGCTGTCTTTAGCAATTTCTCCAATATCGCCTATTGGTTCTATGGTTCCAATTTCGTTATTTGCGAACATAATGCTAATCAAAATCGTCTCTGGAATTATCGCTTCTTTTAATTCTTCAAGATCAACAAAACCAAATTCATCAACAGAAAGATAAGTTACTTTAAATCCGTTTTTCTCTAATTCCTTGCATGGATTTTCTACTGCATGATGTTCTATGGAAGATGTAATGATATGATTACCTTCTTTTCGATTTTTATAGGCGACTCCTTGTAATGCCATATTATCAGCTTCCGTTCCAGATGAAGTAAAAATAACTTCCTTTCTCTCAGCGTTGATTATTGAGGCTATTTTTGCTCTAGATTTATATAATATTTTAGCAGCTTTTTGTCCCGCTGAATGAAGACTTGAAGGATTACCATAAGTTTCTCTAAAATGTTTTTCGATGACATCTATGACTCGCGGATCCATTGGAGTCGTCGCCGCATAATCTAAATATAAATAATCAGATGAATTCATTTCACTATCATTAATTTTTATTCAATTAAAAAATAATTCCTTTAGACTTTTTTATTTCTCCAATTATAGAGAAAAAAGAATTAATTATCTTTTTTTAATAATATTAAGATTAATAAACAATGAACTCACTTTAAGCAATAAAATAAACAAGATATAAGATTTTTAATTGATCAATTTAGAGATGATAAATAGATGGGATTAAAATTTGTATGGGGAATGACCGGAACGGGCTATCTAATAAAAGAATCTATAGATTTTATGAAAACATTACAAGAAGATTATAATGCGGATATAACTGTTATGCTTTCTAAAGAGGGTGAGGTAGTTGTAAAGTGGTATAAATATTGGGATTATTTAAATGAGGTTATTAAAAGTGTACGAGTCGAAAAATCAGCTAATAATCCATTCTTAGCAGGACCTCTACAAATCGGAAAATATGATTTTCTATTAGTCTGTCCAGTTTCGGCCAATTCTGTAGCGAAAATTGTCTATGGTATAGCAGATACTTTGATTACTAATTGTGTGGCACAGACTATAAAGGGTAGTGTACCTGTATACCTCTTACCTTCAGATCAGCATAAAGAACCTATCATGACCACTAAACCTGATGGAAGTCCATTAATATTGAAAATTCGGGATGTAGAAATTAATAATGTAGAAAATTTAAAGAAAATGGAAGGAATCACTGTTCTTAGAGATTTTAAAGAATTAAAAAATCTATTAATCGAAAAATCGCAATATAAACAATGAAATAGATAATTCAAAATTAACTCCTACTTTATGAAATAATGTATAATTAGAAAATTATTCCTCCACCAATAATTTCCATTAAATTTTTATTTGATAATATAAGTTTCAATTTATTTTATTAAATCTTTTGTTTTTCTATACCATAAAACTTATATTTTAGATATGCTTATTACTCTATGCAATCATTGTAAAATGATTTCGCATCTTTCGGTGTTACGCTTGGATTACGGTATAATTCCGTTAGATGATAAGTTTGTTCAAAGATGCGAGAGAAAAAATGTGGTTATAGCTGTGTGGCTATAACTGAAGAATGAACCATTCTCCCATACATGAATTTTCAATTCTGTATTAGGGAGTCTTGCGAGATGCTTCATAATGAATTCCGGTTGATCCTGCCGGACCCGACTGCTCTTTGGGTGGGATTAAGCCATGCGAGTTGAA